>NZ_JBEZYL010000002.1:0-660261 GCF_040638465.1 Streptomyces sp. NPDC026206 | reverse complement strand
TTGGAAATCGCTGCCGTCAACGGACCCCGCGCGGTCGTCGTCTCCGGTGACACGCAGGCCGCGGAGGAATGGCTGCCGCAGTGGAAGGACGTCAAAACCACACGACTGCGGGTCTCCCACGCCTTCCACTCCCCCCGCATGGAACCCATGCTGGAAGAGTTCCGCCAGGTAGCAGCCGGCCTTCACTTCAACGAACCACAGATCCCCATCGTCTCCAACGTCACCGGCAAACTGGCATCGTCGGAGGTGACGGACCCGGAGTACTGGGTGCGGCACGTACGGCAGGCCGTGCGCTTCGCCGACGGCATACAGACCCTCTACGGCCTGGGCGTTCGCCGCTACCTGGAACTGGGACCGGACGCGGTACTGACCGCCATGGCCCGGCAGTGCCTGGACGACGAGGACGGCACGGTCTTCGCATCGGCGCTGCGCGCCCGGCGCCCCGAAGCCGAGACCTTCGCCGGGTTCCTCGGCCAGGCCCACCTCGCCGGAGTCGGCGTGGACTGGCCGGCCTACTACGCCGGCACCGGCGCCGAGCACGTCGCGCTACCCACCTACGCCTTCCAGCACGAGCGGTACTGGCTGGCGCCCAACACCGGCACCGCAGACGCGACCGCGGCCGGGCTGGGCCGGGTCGAGCACCCGATTCTGGCCGGTGCCGTCCACATCGGGGACCGGGACGAATGGGTGTTCACGGGCCGCCTGTCCACCGAGACCCAGCCCTGGGTCGCCGAGCACGTTCTCCTGGGCAACATCGTCGTACCGGGCACCGCACTCGTCGAGCTGGCACTCACTGCGGGTCGGCAGGTCGCCAGTCCCGTGCTCGACGAACTGGTGCGGGATGCGCCGCTCCTGCTGGAGGACGGTGTCGCGGTTCAGGTTCAGGTCACCGTCGGCCAGGCCGGTGCCGACGGCCGCCGCGAGGTGGCCATCTACTCGCGCCCGGAAACCGGTGGTGAGGAAGCGCTGCAGGAGGTGACGCGTCACGCCCGCGGCTGGCTGGCGGCCGGGGACGCGGAGCCGTCGGCGCCGCTCCCGGTGCAGTGGCCGCCGGCCGGCGCCGAACCGGTCGACGTCGAGGATCTCCATGCGCGGCTGGCCGACCTCGGCCTGGACCACGGGCCGCTGTTCCAGGGCGTACGGGCCGCATGGCGCTCCGGTGACGAGGTCTACGCCGAGGTGGCGTTGCCCGACGACGCCGGAGCCGACGGATTCGGTGTCCATCCGGCGCTGTTCGACGCCGCCCTCCACGGCGGAATGCTGGACAAGGACCCGGGATCGTCCGTGGACCTCCCGTACTCCTGGTCGGGAGTACGGCTCGGGCAGACGGGACTCTCGCGAGTGCGAGCACGGATCTGCCCGGCCGGTGACTCCGCGGTCCGGATCGATGTGGTCGGTGAGACCGGCGAACCGGTGGTGAGCGTGAGCGAGCTCGCGTTCCGTCCGGTGGAGCAGGCGGAGCTGGAGGCTGCGAGCCGGAGCGGGCAGAGTTCGCTGTTCCAGCTCGACTGGGTCTCCGTCGCGGCCGGGCCCTCGAAGCCGGCGCGGGTGGTGTTCCTCGGTGAGCCGGTGTCCCTCGGTGAGCCGGCCGCTTCGGGTGAGCGGCTCGCGGATCTGGACGCGCTGGAGAAGGCGCTCGCTGAGGGTGCTGCGGTCCCGGATGCGGTTGTTGTCGCGGCCCCGGCCGGGGCCGGTGATCCGGCGGAGTCTGCGCGGGCGACTGCCTGGCAGGCGCTGGAGCTGATCCAGCGGTGGCTGGCGAGCGAGGCGCTGACCGGGACGGTGCTGACGGTGGTGACCCGCAATGCGGTCGCCGTGGACGACGAGACGTCGGACGTGACGCAGGCGGCGGTGTGGGGTCTTGTGCACACTGCCCAGTCCGAGCACCCGGGCCGCTTCCTGCTCGTCGACCTCGACAACGGCGACGAGCCGGAGTGGGGCGCGCTGCTCGATCTCGACGAGCCGCAGATCGCCGTGCGCAAGGGGCGGTTGCTGGCGCCGCGGCTGACGCGTGCGTCGGCGGAGCCGTCGACCCGCACGCTGGATCCGGACGGCGCTGTGCTGATCACTGGTGGTACGGGTGGTCTGGGCGGGCTGTTCGCCCGCCACCTGGCCGAGCGGCATGGTGCGAAGCATCTGGTGCTGGTGAGCCGTCGTGGCCCTGCCGCCGACGGTGTGCAGGACTTGGTCGCGGAGCTCGAGGCCCTTGGTGCCAAGGTTCAGGTGGCCGCGTGCGATGTCACCGATCACACCCGGCTTTCCGCAGTCCTCGACACCTTGGACCGGCCGCTCACGGCGGTCGTGCATGCGGCGGGTGTGCTCGACGATGGTGTCGTCGAGTCGCTGACCGCTGAGCAGGTCGAGCGGGTGATGCGTCCCAAGGTCGATGCAGCGTGGCACTTGCACGAGCTCACCGCCGGGATGAACCTGTCGGCGTTCGTGCTGTTCTCCTCGGCGGCGACGCTGTTCGGCAATCCGGGGCAGGGCAACTACGCCGCCGCCAATGCGGCCCTCGATGCGCTCGCGACACAACGGCGCGCCGAAGGGCTGCCGGTCAGTTCGCTGGCGTGGGGTGTGTGGGCCGATGCGACCGGGATGACCGGTGAGTTCGGTGCGGCCGATCGCGCGCGCATGGAGCGGATGGGTGTCGCACCGCTGTCGGCCGAGCTCGGACTCAAGCTGTTCGATCAGGCGCTGGGGTTGGATGCGGCGCTGCTGGTGCCGGTCGGGCTGGAGCCGGCCGCACTGCGGGCGCAGGCACGGGCCGGGATGCTGCCGGCGCTGTTGCGCGGGTTGGTGCGGGAACCGGCGCGGCGGACGGAATCGGCGGGTGGGTCGCTGGCACAGCGGCTGGCCGCGGTGGCGGAGGAAGAGCGGGATCAGGTTGTCCTCCAGCTGGTGCGGGGGCAGGTGGCGGCCGTGCTGGGGCATGCCTCCCCTGCGGCGGTCGATCCGGACCGGGCTTTCCAGGAGCTGGGACTGGATTCCCTGGGGGCGGTCGAGTTGCGCAACCGGTTGACTCGGACCACCGGGTTGCGGTTGCCGACCACCTTCATTTTCGACCACCCGACTTCGGCGGCGGCCGCGAAGATGCTCTTCGAGATGCTCGGGGACGGATTGCCGGCGCCTCGCCATGACGCCATCGCGTCCGTGGGCCGCAACGGCCACGGAACACTCGCCGCGCTGCTCGGCCAGGCCTACGCGGAAGGGACGATGACGGACGCGTGGCAGTGGCTCGGTGAGGCATCGCGGTTCCGGCCCTCCTTCGCGTCGTCCGCCGAGCTGGAGGGCGACGACGGATACGTTGTGCAGCTCGCCTCGGGGCCAGGGTTGCCGAAGCTCGTCTGCGTACCGTCCTTCATGTACGTGGTCGGCTCCGGTCCGCATCAGTTCATGCGGTTCGCCGCTCGCTACGACGGGGTGCGGGACGTCTTCGCCTGTTCGCTCCCGGGATTTCGCGGCACCGATCCGGTGCCGGGATCCTGGGAAGCGGCGATCGAGGCCATGGCGGGCTCGATACTCCGGGCCGTCGGCGACGCTCCCTTCGTTCTGGCCGGCTATTCGGCCGGTGGTCTCATCGCGCACTCCCTGGCCGCCGCGCTCGAGGCCGCGGGCAATGCCGCGGCAGGCGTTGTCCTGATCGATACCCCCACGCCCGAGCAGGACGCGGCGATCGACCGGGCGTTCTCCGCGGTGACCACCGCGATGTTCGAGAACGAGCAGCGCGCCATGGTGATCGACGACGCCAACTGGCTCGGCATGGGCATCTACAGTCGCCTGGCCCGCGACCGGCGTCACGCCCGGATCGACACCCCGACCCTGCTGGTCCGGGCGACCGTGGCGCTCGGCGGAGACGGTCCGGCCGACTGGCCCGTCTGGGAGGTGTGCGACGACCAGGTCGAGATCGCCGCCGACCACCTGGCCCTGGTCGAGTCCGCGGCCACGGAGACCGCGGACGTCATCGAAAGGTGGCTCCAGGCATGAGCCGTTCCCTCTCTCAACGAGGCATTGCCGTTGCGGTTGTCCTCGTCGGTGTCTTCCTCGCCGGCCTCGACGCCGTCATCGTCAATATCGCGATACCCGACTTCGAGCGCTCGTTTCCGTCGTCGAGCCTGACCTCTCTGTCCTGGGTGCTGAATGCCTACGCGATTACGCTCGCCGCATTCCTGATACCCAGCGGCCGATGGGCGGACCAGGCCGGGCGCAAGCGGGTGTTCATGATCGGCCTGGTGCTGTTCACCGTGGCGTCGCTGGCCTGCGCCGCCGCTCCTACGCTCGGCGCGCTCATAGCGGCACGGGTCCTGGAGGGCGCCGGCGGAGCATTGATGATGCCGACGTCCCTCGGTCTGCTGCTCGCCCTCTTCCCGCCGGAAAAGCGCCGCACCGCGATCGCGTTGTGGACGTCGATGTCCGGTGTCGGCGCCGTCTTCGCGCCGCTGATCGGCGCGGTGTGCGTGCAGTTCGACTGGCGCTGGGTGTTCATCATCAACATTCCGATCGGGGCGGTAGCGACATACCTCGGCTGGAAAACGGTGCCGGAGGTCCGTGAGGACCGGCGTTCGGCGCAGGATGTGCTCGGCGCCCTGGTGCTCGCGGCCACCATCGCGGTGGTCGTCGCCGCAATCGTGCAGGGCCCCACCTGGGGGTGGGGTGGTCTCCGCGTGCTCAGCCTGATCGCCCTGGGCATTCTCGGCATCGCGTTCATCGTGCGTCGCGCATTCCGCCATCCCGCTCCCGTCATCGAGCCCGCCCTTTTGCGGATACGTTCCGTGGCGCTCGGCAATCTCGCCACGCTGTTGTTCAACGTCGGGTTCGGCGTCACGATGACCGGTACCACGCTGTTCCTGACGGAGGTGTGGGGCCACTCGGTGGTGCGCGCCGCGCTGGAATTCCTGCCGGGGCCGGTGATGGCGACGGCTCTCGCCGCGTCGGGCACCATGCTCACGGCCCGGTTCGGTGTCCGTGTGACCGGGCTGATCGGTGGTGTCGTCTTCGCGGCCTCGGGTCTGTGGTGGGCGGTCATGCTGGACGACAGCTCGGATTACGTGACCGGTTTTCTCCCGGGAATGGCCATCGGCGGGCTGGCTGTCGGCCTTGTCATGCCGGCCTGGTCCATGGCGACCACGACGGCACTGCCGACCGAGCGCTTCGCCACCGGCACCGCCATGGCGTGGATGTGCCGGCAGGTCGGGATCGCCATCGGTGTCGCGGTGACCGCGGCCTTCGTCGCTGTTCGTCCGGACGCCGCATCCTTCCGCAGCGTCTTCCTGCTCATGGCGGTTTGCGGCCTCGCCACCGGCCTCGCGCTGTTCGCGATCAAAGCGGACCGGCCTCCGGCGGTGGCCGGCGCGGATGCCCGGCGCGAGGAAGTACCGGCGCGGCTCACATGACCGGCCGGATTCCGCGAGCGGATCCGCCGCAAGGGCGGACACCCATGCCAACCACCGATCACGGAGAGTGAAATGGAAGCGCACGACATGACTCACGGTTCGCCGCACGGCGCGGGCGGTGCCACCGGGGACACGGCGTCTGCGGAAGCCGCCCGGTGCCCGGTCGGCCACGGCGCCGAGCCCGCGCGGACCGTCATCCCCGAAACGGCGCTGACGGGGCCGAAGATCCCCACACCGGTGCAGCTGGCGATTCTCCGGAAGCGCCCGACGAAATTCGCCGACTGGTGCCGCAATCGGTACGGCAGCCGGTACAAGGTGAGCATCATGCCCAACTCCCGGCTCTACATGCTCTCGGATCCGGACGAGGTGCGGGCGATGTTCATGGCGCCTCGCGATGTCATCCACACCGGGAACAGCAACCACGCCATCGAGAAGTTCACCGGCCAGACCGGGCTGGCATGGCTCGACGAGGACGAGCACAAGGTTCGGCGCAAGCAACTGATGCCGAGCTTCAAGGGGACGTCGCTGAAGCGCATCGAGGCGTCGATCAACGCCCGGATCCAGCGGGATATCGCCGCCTGGCCGCGTGAGCAGGCCCTCTGGGTGCACCCGCGGGCCCATATCTTCACGATGGAAGTCATCCGCGAGGTGATCTTCGGGCCGGTGGTTCCGTCGCGCTGGAACGAGCTGTTCGAAGTGCTCATGAAGATGATGCGGGTCAACCGCCGCCCGGCGGGCATCCTCATGCCGCACCGGATGCGGCCCGGTGTGGTGCGTGCGCTCGCGGCCATCCCGCCGGTGGGCCTGGGCCACTTCATCGAGCACCGCAAGCGCGCCGACGCGCTGCTCGCCGAGGCCGTCAAGGAGCGGATGGATGCCGGCGAACTCGGCGACGACATGCTCTCTCTGATGCTCGGCATCACCCACGAGGACGGCTCGCTGCTCAGTGCCTCGGAGATGCGCGACGAGATGATGACCATCTTCCTCGCGGGCACCGAGACGGTCGCGGCGACCGTCAGCTGGGCTCTTGAGTTCTTGAGCCTCGAACACGAGGTGCGCGACCGGCTGATCGCCGAGCTGGAGGAGGGCACGGAAGACACCTACCTCACCGCGGTCATCAATGAGGTGCTGCGGATGCGGCCGCCGCTCACCCACATCATCACCCGCGAAGTGGTGAAACCGATCGAGATCGGCGGCGTCCGCTACGAGCCCGGTGCGCGCTTGTGGGCCAACGCCTATCTGGTGAACCATGACCCGTCCCGCTACCCGGAACCGCATGTGTTCCGGCCCGAGCGCTTCCTGGGCGTCAACCCCGGAAATCACACCTGGATCCCCTTCGGCGGCGGTGCCACCCGCTGTCTCGGCGATCGCATCGCGATGGTCGAGCTCAAGGCGGTCCTCCGCGAGGTGCTGATGACCTGCGAGCTCCACCGGGCCAACCCGCGGCCGGCCGAGCTGCATGGACGCGGCATCGTTCTCGTGCCGGACACCGGTGCCCGCCTCGTGTTCCGGCCGCGGGTGCGGAAGGCGGAGCTGGTCAACAGCTAGGAAAGACCAGCAGATTGCCTCACCGGGTGGTCCCCGGGCCCACAGCAGCGCCCCGCGACCAACGAATCAGCTATCGGGAAGTATGGGAAACATCAGAAATGACTTCTAAGCAGCGGTGGGTACTGGTGCTGACCTCGCTGGCAGCATTGATGACCGCTCTGGATTCGATGGTGGTGATGACGGCGCTGCCGGCGATCCGGCTCGATCTGAACGCGTCCGTCGAGGAACTGGAATGGACCGTCAACGCCTATACCCTGGCCTTCGCGGTGCTGCTGATGGCGGGTACGGCGCTGGGCGACCGGTACGGCCGCAGGCGCGTATTCGCCATGGGGCTCGTGGTGTTCACTGTGGGTTCGGTGGCGTGTGCGCTCGCTCCCGGCATCGGCTGGCTCATCGCCGCGCGCGTTGCTCAGGGTGTCGGCGGAGCGGGCGTGATGGCGGTCGCGCAGGCACTGCTGGGTGCTGCGTTCGGTCCGCAGGAGCGGCCGAAGGCCCTGGGCGTGTTCGGGGCGGTGACAGGCCTGGCGACGCTGGTCGGGCCGATCGTCGGAGGCGTCGTCGTTCAGAATGTGGCCTGGCAGTGGATCTTCTGGATCAACATCCCGGTCGGGATGGTGCTGCTTCCGTTGATCCTCACCCGGCTCACCGAGAGCACCGGTGACGCACGCCGCTTCGATATCGGCGGTGTGGTGCTGGCCACCGTGGCGGCGTTCGGGCTGGTGTGGGGTTTCGTGCGCGGCAACGAGGCGGGCTGGTCCAGTGTCGAGGTGGTCGGCGGGTTTGTGATGGGCGCGGCCGCGGTGGCCGGATTCGTATGGTGGGAACTGCGCACGCCCGAGCCGTTGTTGCCCATTCGGTTCTTCGGGTCGCGGGCGTTCTCGGCCGGTAACTCGGCGATGTTCCTGCTGTTCGGCTGTGCGATGTCCGGTGTGTTTTTCTTCGCACAGTTCCTGCAGACCGCCCTGCATTACGATGCCCTTGCCACCGGTCTCCGGCTCGCGCCGTGGACCGTGGCGGTCTTCATCGGCTCTCCGATCGCGGGGCGGCTGGTGACCCGCTTCGGTGAACGTCCGCTGGTGGTGGCGGGATTGCTCCTGCAGGCGATCGCGTCCGGCTGGATCGCACTCATTGCGACCCCGGACATGACCTACGTGGAAATGGTTGCTCCGTTCGTGATCAGCGGCGCCGGCATCGCGCTGGCGGTTCCGGCGGTGATGGCGACGGTGTTCTCCTCCGTTCCGCCGGCGGCCGTCGGTGCGGCGTCGGGGACGTCCACCACCATGCGTCAGCTCGGCGGCGTCTTCGGTATCGCGGTTTCGGTATCGGTTTTCGCCACTGTCGGCGGCTATGGATCGGCGAAACAGTTCAGCGACGGGTTCAGTGCGGCGATCGCCACGGCCGCGGCACTGGCACTCGTCGGAGCGGTCGCCGGACTGGTGATACCCAAGCGGCAGACGGAAGTTGTCGAGGCGTAGATTGCCACCAGGGGGCACAGCCCGCGCTGGCAGCTGTGTCGCATAACCCGTTTCCGGGTCGTTGACCAGAGGCGAAGGGACCGCAGATGAGGTTACCGAACACCGCACACACCGCTCGGCCGTGGCGCATCCACGAGTTGGTGGGTGACTTTGTGCTCGAGGACGTGTGGGCGTTGCCCACACCCGGCGGTCCCGATGAATTCGGTCGCTTTGTGGAGATCTACTCGGACGATTCCAGATCGAAGGGCTCCGTCATAGCGGATGCGTTGTTCGCAATTCGCTGGAAGCTCGGGGCGCTGTTCGGCTTGGACAAAACCGACGGAGGCCTGGACTCCCGGGTGGCGTCGCTGCGGGACCGAGTGCCCGAAGATCTCCGTACCGGGCCGCGTGGACCCGATTTCGGCGTGTTCACCTCGCTGTATCTGACGGACGACGAGTGGGCGGCCGAGCTGGCCAACCGCACCTGTCACGCGGTGATGCACATGGGCTGGGTCTCGGACGGAGCCGGCGGCCACCACGCCGAGATGGCCGTGCTGGTGAAGCCCAATGGCCTGTTCGGGAAGGCGTACATGGCCGGGATCAAGCCGTTCCGGTATTGGCTCGTGTACCCGCCGATCATGCGGTCGCTCGCCAAGGACTGGCAGCGCCGCAACGTCGGCCGGACCGCAGGTTAGTCCATGCGGTTCCGGTGTGCCCGCGACGCATGCGCCGTCGGGCACACCCCGGCGGCGTGCATCGCCGCCCGGATTCTTTGGCGACGGTACGCGATCCGTTGAAGTCGACTCTGTAAGAACCTTTCTGTAAGAGCTGTTTCTGTTCGTGAGCCTCGGTGATCCTGCATTCGAAGCTTACTTTTTGCGGGTTGGGAAGGTCTGAAAGTTATGCAGGTGAATGAGGCCGGGCGAGGGCCCGATGGCCGGAGGACTCCGATGAACGAGCGTGCTGTTGCCGTAATCGGGATGTCGTGCCGGGTCCCGGGGGCCGACAACCCAGCTGCCTTCTGGCGGCTGTTGAGCGACGGTACCGACGCGATCACCGATGCGCCCGCGGACCGCGGGTACGACATCCCGGAGCTGGCACAGTTCCGCCGGGGAGGCTTCCTCGACCGCGTCGCCGACTTCGATGCCGGGTTCTTCGGCATCTCCCCGCGCGAGGCCGTGGCCATGGACCCGCGCCAGCGCCTGGCCCTCGAACTGAGCTGGGAGGCGCTGGAGGACGCCCGTACCGCACCGGAGAACCTGCGCGGCAGCTCCACCGCGGTCTTCCTGGGCGCCACGGGCGACGACTACGCCTCGCTCGTCCACCGCCACGGCCTGGACGCGGTGTCCCACCACTCGCTGGCCGGGCTGAGCCGGGGCGTGATCGCCAACCGGGTCTCCCACCAACTCGGCCTCCACGGGCCGAGCGTCACGGTGGACACCGCGCAGTCCTCGTCGCTGGTCGCCGTGCACATGGCGTGCGAGAGCCTGCTCTCCGGCGGCGCCCGGGTGGCCCTGGCCGGCGGTGTGCACCTGAACCTGGTGCCGGAGAGCACGGTCGCCTTCGCACGGGCGGGCGCGCTGTCCCCGGACTGCCGCAGCTACACCTTCGACGAGCGGGCCAATGGCTTCGTCCGGGGCGAGGGCGCCGGAGTGGTCGTCCTCAAGCGGCTGTCGGACGCGGTCGCCGACGGCGACCCCGTCTACTGTGTGCTGCTCGGCGGGGCGGTGAACCACGACGGCGACGGCCAGGCCCTGACCGTGCCCGACAGCGACGCACAGCAGGCCCTGCTGCGGGAGGCGTACGCCCGGGCCGGGGTCGAACCCGGTGACGTGCGGTACGTCGAGCTGCACGGCACCGGAACGAAGGCGGGCGACCCGGTCGAGGCCGGCGCGCTCGGCGCGGTGTTCGGCTCCGGCCGCGAGGCCGGGCAGCCGCTGCTCGTCGGGTCGGTCAAGACGAACATCGGCCACCTCGACGCCGCCGCGGGTGTCATCGGGCTGATCAAGGTCGCGCTGGCGATGAAGCACGGGGCTCTCCCCGCCAGCCTCAACTTCGCCGAGCCGCACCCGTCGATCCCCATGGAGCAGTGGAAGCTCCGGGTGAACGACGCCACCGGTCCGTGGCCCGAGGGCCGCCGGCTCGCCGGCGTCAGCTCGTTCGGCGTCGGCGGCACCAACTGCCACCTGGTGGTCGGCGCCCACACCGCCGCACCGGCGGAGGTTGCCGGACCCGAGCTCTCCGGCCCCGTACCGGTGGTGGTCTCGGCCAGGTCCGCGGCGGCGCTGCGCGCCCAGGCCGGGCGGCTGAAGGACTGGGTGGAGTCCCGTCCCGGGCTGCGCCCGGCGGATGTCGGCCACTCCGCGGTGACCACCCGGTCGGCGCTGAAGCACAGGGCGGTCGTGGTGGCCGCGGACCGCGCCGAGCTGCTGGCCGGCCTGTCGGCGCTGTCGGCGGGAGAACCGTCGGCGCACGTGGTGACCGGTTCCGTGACCGCTCGGCCCGGTGCGGTGTGGGTGTTCCCGGGCCAGGGCTCCCAGTGGGTCGGCATGGCCCGTGGCCTGTGGGACTCCTCCCCGGTGTTCGCCGCCCGGATGGCGGAGTGCGAGCGGCTGCTGGACGACCTGGTGGACTGGTCGCTGCGGGATGTCCTCGATGACGAGGCCGCGCTGGAGCGCGTGGACGTGGTGCAGCCCGCGCTGTTCGCGGTGATGGTGTCCCTGGCCGAGGTATGGCGCTCGGTCGGCCTGGTGCCGGATGCCGTCGTGGGGCATTCGCAGGGCGAGATCGCGGCCGCGTGCGCGGCGGGCATCGTCTCCCTGCCCGACGGGCTGCGGCTGGTGGTCAGCCGCAGCCTGGCCATCAACTCCGGGCTCTCCGGCCGTGGCGCGATGGCCTCGCTGGCGATGCCCGCCGAGGAGGTGGACCACGACGGGGTTTCGGTCGCCGTGGTGAACGGCCCCAACTCGGTCGTGGTCGCCGGGGAGGTCGACGCGGTGCACGCGGCGGTGGCCCGGTGCCGGGAGCGCGGCATCCGCGCCAAGATCGTACCGATCGACTACGCCTCCCACTCCGCACAGGTGGAAGCGATCCGGGACGAGATGCTGCGGGTCGCCGACGGCGTCGCGACCACCGACAGCGGCATCGCCTTCTACTCCACGGTCACCGGTGGCCGGGTGGACGTCAGGGAGCTGGACGCCGAGTACTGGTACCGCAACCTGCGGCAGACGGTGCGGCTCCACGAGACCGTCCAGGCGCTGGCCGACGCGGGCCACACGCTGTTCCTGGAGCTCAGCCCGCACCCGACGCTGACCATGGCCATTTCCGACACCGTGGACACCGCGCTGGTCCAGGGCACGCTGCGCAGGCGGGAGGACGAACCCCGCCGGCTGCTGCTGTCCATGGCCGAGCTGTACACCCAGGGCGTCGCCGTGGACTGGCGGCCGCTCCTGGAGGGCTCCCGCCGTGTGGAGCTGCCCACCTACGCCTTCCAGCGGGAGAGGTTCTGGGTCACCGGGGAGCGCGGGGAGCCGCGCGCCCTGCCGTCGGCCGACGCCGCGCCCGCGGATTCCGCGGCGGCCCCGGCGGCGGAGTCCGCCCGGCTGTCCGACCAGGAGCTGTGGAGGCTGGTCCGCTCCCACACGGCGGCCGTGCTCGGGCTCGCCGACCCGAGGCTGGTGGAAGCCGACAGCACGTTCAAGGAGCTCGGCTTCGACTCGGTGACGGCGGTGGAGCTGAGCAGCCGGCTGGGCACCGCGGCGGGACTGCGGCTGCCGACCTCGCTGCTGTTCGACTACCCCACCCCCAACGCGCTCGTCCAGCACCTGCGTGCGGAGCTGGCCGGACCCGGTACGGACCGGCGCCCGGACGAGGCGGCCGCCGTGGTCACCGGTGACCCGATCGCGATCGTCGGCATGAGCTGCCGGTTCCCCGGTGGGGTGACCTCGCCGGAGGACCTGTGGCGGCTGGTCTCCGAGGGCGCGGACGCGATCACGGGCTTCCCGCAGGACCGTGGCTGGCGCCTGGAGTCCGGCGCGGACTTCCCGCGCCGGGGCGGCTTCCTGGCCGGTGCCGGGGACTTCGACGCCGGCTTCTTCCGCATCAGCCCCCGCGAGGCGCTGGCGATGGACCCGCAGCAGCGGCTGGTGCTGGAGGTGGCCTGGGAGGCGCTGGAACGGGCCGGTCAGGATCCGGCCGCGCTGCGCCGCAGCCGGACGGCGGTCTTCATGGGCGCCATGAGCCAGGACTACCTGCCGCGCCTGCACGACGTGCCCGAGAACCTCGGCGGCTACGCCCTGACCGGCAGCGCCTCCAGCGTGGTGTCCGGCCGGATCGCCTACACCCTGGGCCTCGAAGGGCCCGCGGTGACCGTCGACACGGCGTGCTCGTCGTCGTTGGTGGCGCTGGACCTGGCGGCCAAGTCCCTGCGTTCGGGTGACTGCTCCCTGGCCCTGGCGGGCGGTGTGACGGTGATGTCGACGCCCGGCATGTTCATCGAGTTCGCCCGGCAGGGCGGGCTGGCCGCCGACGGCCGGTGCAAGGCGTTCTCCGACGCGGCCGACGGCACCGGCTGGTCCGAGGGCGTGGGCGTGCTGGTGCTGGAACGGCTCTCCGACGCCCGGCGCAACGGTCACCGGGTGCTGGCGGTGCTGCGCGGTTCGGCGGTCAACCAGGACGGCGAGTCCAATGGGCTCACCGCGCCCAACGGCCCGTCGCAGGAGCGGGTGATCCGGCAGGCGCTGGCGTCCGCGGGCCTGTCCACGGCGGACGTCGACGCAGTCGAGGCACACGGCACCGGCACCAGCCTGGGCGATCCCATCGAGGCCCAGGCACTGCTGGCCACCTATGGGGAGGACCGTGAGCGTCCGCTGTGGCTGGGGTCGCTGAAGTCGAACATCGGCCACACCCAGGCGGCGGCCGGTGTCGCGGGCGTGATCAAGATGATCATGGCCATGCGGCACGGTGTCCTGCCCCGGACGCTCCATGCCGACCGGCCGTCCCACCACATCGACTGGTCGTCGGGTGCCGTGGAGCTGCTGACCGAGGAGCAGGCCTGGCCGGAGGCCGAACGGCCGCGGCGGGCCGGTGTCTCGTCCTTCGGCATCAGCGGGACCAACGCGCACGTGATCATCGAGCAGGGCGACCTCGACGAGCCCCGGGACCGGGCCGGTGAACAGGAGCCGGCGGGTGTCGTGCCGTGGCTGGTGTCGGCGCGCAGCGCCCACGCGCTGACGGGCCAGGCCGAGCGGCTGCGGACGGCGGTATCCGCCGAACCGGCACCGCGCGTGGCCGATGTGGCGTTCTCCCTCGCCACGGACCGGACGGACCTGGAGCACCGCGCGGTGCTGCTGGGTTCCGGGCGGGCGGAGTTGCTGTCCGCGCTGGACGCGCTGGCGACGGGCGGCCGGGCGCCGGGCCTGGTCACGGGCAGTGCGGCGGTCGCGCCGAACGTCGGCGTCCTGTTCTCCGGCCAGGGCAGCCAGCGGCTCGGCATGAGCCGTGACCTCATCGCCGCTTTCCCGGTGTTCGCCCGGGCGTGGCGCGAGGTCTGCACCGAGCTCGATCCGCTGCTGGCACACCCGCTCGACAGTGTGGTGGCGGCCGAGCCGGGCTCGGAGCAGGCGCGGCTGCTCGACGAGACGGCGATGACGCAGCCCGCGCTCTTCGCCTTCGAGGTGGCGGCGTTCCGGCTGCTGGAGTCGCTGGGGGTCGCCCCCTCGGTCCTGATGGGGCACTCGATCGGCGAACTGGCCGCCGCGCAGGTGGCGGGCGTGTTCTCGCTCGCCGACGCGGCCCGGCTGGTCGCCGCCCGGGGCCGCCTGATGCAGGCGCTGCCCGGGGGCGGGATGATGGTGGCCGTCCAGGCCGCCGAGGAGGCGGTCGCCGCCGCGCTGAAGGGCTACGAGGGATCCGCCTCGATCGCCGCGGTGAACGGCCCCACCGCCACGGTGATCTCCGGCGCCGAGGAGGTGCTCGCCGAGGTCGAGTCGGCGTTCGCCGCCGAGGGCCGCAAGACCACACGGCTGCGGGTCTCGCACGCGTTCCACTCGCCCCTGATGGAGCCGATGCTGGCGGAGTTCCGGGAGGTGGCGCGGTCGGTGTCGTACGCGGCGCCGCGCATCGCGATCGTCTCCAACGTGACCGGCCGCCTGGCCGAAGACGGTGAGCTGCAGCAGCCGGAGTACTGGGTGCGCCATGTCCGCGAGGCGGTGCGCTTCGCCGACGGCGTGCGCGCCACGGTCGCGGCCGGGGCCGATGTCCTGGTCGAGGTCGGTCCGGACGGGGTGCTGACCGCCATGGCCCGGGAAACCCTGGCCGGGACCGCACCGGAGCTGCCGGCGGTCCCGCTGGTCCGCAAGGGCCGGTCCGAAGCGCGTTCGGTCGCCGAGGCACTGGCGCGCCTGCACGTCGCGGGCGTGCCGGTCGACTGGCGGGGCTACCTGGCCACCCTGGGCGTCACCGGGCACCATGTCGATCTGCCCACCTATGCCTTCGACCGGCAGCGGTACTGGGCGGAGCCGGTCCCCGCACGGGGCGATCTCACCAGCGCGGGACTCGCCGCGATCGAGCACCCGTTCCTCGCCGCCGCCACCGACCTCGCCGTCGGTGACCAGCTGGTGCTCAGCGGCCAGGTCTCGCCGGCCGACGATCCCTGGCTGGCCGACCACGCGATCTTCGGCAACACGGTGTTCCCGGGCGCGGCCTTCCTGGAGATGGCGCTGCACGCCATGGACGGCGCCGGCTGCGGGAGTGTCGAGGAACTGACCCTGCAGGCGCCGCTGACCCTGGCCGACGACACGGTCCAGCTGCAGATCGTCAGCGGCGCGGCCGATGACTCGGGGCGGCGTGAGATCGGCGTCTACTCCCGTGCGGCAGCCGCGGGAGCGACGTCCTGGACGCAGCACGCGACCGGCACACTCTCCGCCGCCACCCCGGCGGTGCCGGACGCGGCCGCCTGCGAGGTATGGCCCCCGGAGGGAGCCACACCGGTGGAGCTGGCGGACTTCTATCCGGAGCTCGTCGGCCGCGGCTATGCGTACGGGCGGGCCTTCCAGGGGCTGCGTGCCATGTGGCGCCTGGACAACGAGGTCTACGGCGAGATACGGCTGCCCGACGACGTGCCGCGCGCCGCGGACGGTTTCATCCTCCACCCGGCGTTGTTCGACGCGGCCCTGCACCCGATGCTGTCGCTGCTGGCCGACTCGGACCGGACGCTGCTGCCGTACTCCTGGTCGGGGGTGTCGCTCCAGGCACCGGCCGGCAGGGAACTGCGGGTCCGGGTGGCGCGCAAGGACACCCATGAGGTGTCGCTGCGGATCACCGGCCCCAGCGGCACACCGGTGTTGTCCGTCGAGTCGCTGGCGCTGATGCCGGCCTCCGTCGAGCAGCTGACCGGTGGCGCTGCGGCCGACTCCCTGTTCGTGGTGGACTGGGCGCCGCTGCCCGAGCCCGCCGGCGCAGGCCGGCCGGCGCCGGAGCTGGAGTTCACGCGGGTGGCCGCGGACGGATCGGGGGACGTCCCCGCGTCCGCCCGGGCCACGGCCCACGAGGTGCTCGGCCTGGTGCAGGAGTGGCTGCAGGACGAGCGCCAGACCCGACGGGTGATCGTGACGCGCCAGGCGGTGGCGGTTGCCCAGGACGAGTCCCCCGACCTGTCCGGCGCCCCGGTCTGGGGCCTGGTGCGGTCGGTCCAGGCGGAACACCCTGACCGGTTCATCCTGGTGGACACGGACGGGCACGAGGCATCCGAGCGTGCGCTGACCGCACTGGATCTGTCCGGCGAGCCGCAGGTGGCGATCCGCCGGGGCGTGGCGTATGTGCCGCGCCTGGTCGCGGCACCGCCGGCGCAGGCCGGACGACCGGAGTGGGACCCGCGGGGCACGGTGCTGCTCACCGGAGCGACGGGCGCGCTCGGCGCGCTGTTCGCCCGGCACCTGGTGACCGAGCACGGGGTGCGGCACCTGCTGATGCTCAGCCGGCGGGGCACGGCGGCGCCCGGTGCGACCGAGCTGGCCGCGGAACTGACCGCGCTCGGCGCCGAGGTCACCCAGGCCGTCTGCGATGTGGCCGACCGTGCCGCGCTGGCCGAGCGGATCGCCGGGATCCCGGCGGAGGCGCCGCTGACCGCGGTCGTCCACCTGGCGGGTGTGCTCGACGACGGTGCCGCGGAGAAGCTGACGGCCGACCAGCTGGACCGGGTGCTCCGGCCGAAGGTCGACGCCGCCTGGCACCTGCATGAACTGACCGAGGAGCTGGGTCTGTCGGCGTTCGTCCTGTACTCGTCCGTCGCCGGGGCGATCGGCACTGCCGGCCAGGCGAACTACGCCGCCGCCAACACCTTCCTCGACGCCCTGGCCGCGCACCGCAAGGCCGCCGGACTGCCGGCGATCTCGCTGGCGTGGGGCCCGTGGGAACTCGGTATGGCGGGCGAGCTCGGCCAGGCCGACCTGGCGCGGTTCCGGCGCAACGGCATGGTGCCGCTGGCCGCCGGGAAGGGGACCGCACTGTTCGACGCGGCGCTCGCGCTGGATGCGGCGCTGGCGGTGCCCACCGTGCTCGACAAGGCCGCGTTGCGGGAACTGGCAACCGTGCCCGCGCTGCTGCGCGGCATGGTCGAGCCGCGGCGCAAGCCTGCCGGGGAACCGGCCGAGCCGGCACTCGTCCAGCGCCTGGCGGGGCTGGACGTCGACGAGCAGCTGAACGAACTGGTGGAACTGCTGCTCACCACCGCGGCGACGGTGCTGGGCTACCCGTCCGCCGACGACATCGACGCCGAGCTGTCCTTCAAGGAGATCGGCTTCGACTCCCTGAGCGGAGTGGAGTTCCGCAACGAGGTCAAGAAGGACACGGGGGTGCAGATCCCCGCGACGGTGATCTTCAACTACCCGACCCCGGCGGCACTGGCGGGACGCCTGCGGGAGCTGCTGTTCCCCGAGGACGCGCTCGACGCGGAACCGCAGGACAACGACGAGGACCTGATAGCGGACGAGGTGGATGACGAGATCGACGCCATGGACGTCGAGAACCTCATCCAGCGTGCTTTCGAGTGAGTGGTGGGACAATGAAACCCGAAGACCTGAAGACCGTCCGACAGTTCGTCAAGAACGAACTCGTCGCCGGTGACCCACAGTTGGACACATTGTCGGAGAAGCCCCTGGAGCTTTACGGCAAGTTCCGCGAGACCGGACTCGCGAACTGGTGGCTGCCCGAGGAGTTCGGCGGCCGTGGGATCGGCCTCGAGGACAGCGTCGAGATCGTCAACGAGATCGCCTACGGTGACGCCGGTGTGGCCTTCACGCTGTTCATCTCGGTCCTGGGCACCAGCATGGTGCAGCTCTACGGATCCGACGAACTGAAGGCCCGCTACCTGGCACCCATGGCGGCCAACGGATCCTTCTGCGCCGCCCTGGGCAGCGAGCGTACCGCGGGCAGTGAACTCAACAAGATCGAGACGGTGGTCGCCCGGGACGGGAACGAACTGGTCGTCACGGGAGAGAAGTTCTTCTCCACCAATACCGATTTCGCGGACTTCCTGGTCGTCATCGCCAGGGCGGCGGACGATCCGGAAACGCACCACGCCGTTCTGGTGCCGCGGGACACGCCTGGAGTCGAGATCGTCAAGCGGTGGGACGTCAACGGCCTGCGGGCCTCGCACACCTACCAGGTGAAGCTGGACAACTGCCGGGTGCCCGCCGCCAACCGGCTGGAGGGTTCCGGGCTCCGGCTGCTGGAGATCGGCCTCAACGCCAGCCGGATCCTGATCGCGGCGACCGCGATCGGGATCGCTCGCCGGATCCGTGACCACTGCATGACCTACGCCAAGAGCAAGCCGTTCCGGGACGGCACCCTGCTCGACAGCCCGGTGTTCGCTCAGAAGCTCGGGCAGATGGAGATGCAGATCGACGTCATGAAGAGCCACTGCCTCAGGGCGGCCCGTGACTACGACAAAATCATGGAAGGTCCCGACGCGGCCGCCGTGTTCGCCCGGCAGGGCACACTGAAGGCGGCGCTGACCGCCAAGGTGTTCTGCGGCCAGACCGGCTGGGACATAGCCGGCGTCGGCTCCGAGATGTTCGGCGGGCTCGGATACACCGACGAGATGCCCATCGGGAAGCTGCTGCGGGACATCCGCTACGTCTCGATCGTCGAGGGCGGCGACGACGTCCTGAGGGAGCTGCTCTTCGGCCGCTATGTGATCCCGGTACCGCGCCGGTCGTAGCGATGAGTCCGGCCCCGGCCCCGACCCCGTCGGGGCCGGGGCCGTGAACTGCCCGCTGACGACACGGCTGGGCCGAGCCGGCTCGACGCACCGCATCAAGCCGAGCCGGCATCACCGCAGCGACCGCTCCTGCGGTCAGGGCCGGTCGTGCCAGGCGAATGCCGCGATCCGCCAGCCCTCTGGGGTGCGGACGAACTGGAAGGTCTTGGTCCCGCCTCCCTCGAACGGCTCACCGTCCAGGATCCCGGACTTGCGGTACTCGCCGAACCGCGACGCGATATCGCCCGCGATCTCGGTCCGTTCGGAGGTCTCCCACTCGGAGAACTCGACCAGCCGGCCGTCGGCCAGCAGCCGCCGGCGAGGCTCGATGAACTCCTCCACCGTGTAGACCGTGAACCCCGGGCCACTCATGACGATCACGCCACCCGGAAGAACCAGCCGACGGATCCGGGCCACGTCGGCAGCCTTGCCACTCCGATTGTCAAAGGCGCCGTAGAACTCGGCGGTCACCACATCTATCTCGACCTTGGACATGGCGCGACAGTAACAGGGCTCGCGTTCCGCCGACCCGCTCCCGGAACCTGTTATCGCACCCGCGTTCGAGATGACGTCTCGCCCTTTGGGGAACAAATGTTCGGAACAAGGGGGTGGCACCCCGACCAAAAAGGGATGTATGTCCATGTTGCCCGGATAAGATATGTGTCATGGTCAAGCCTGGACAGTCGCGGCTCCGCCGTCCTCACCGCCGGTGGTCCCTTGTTCTGCTGTCCCCGGTGATCCTGACCGTGGTCATCGCCGCCCTGGCGTACTCCACGCCCCCGGACATGGCCTTCAGTCGCATCCTGCCCGCGGCCCCCGCTCTGGCGGCCGCCATGTGGCCCGTGCTTCCCACCGTGCTGCTGGGGACGGTCTGCTTTCTGCTCATGATCGGCCTCAGCCTCGTGTTCCCCGGCCTCGGGGCGTGGTACACGGTGGCGGGCATCGTCGCGGTCACCGTGGCGGCCGCGTACGGAAGTCACGTCCGGCTCCAGCGCGAGCAGGCCCTCTTCCAGGTCCGGCTCGTCGCCGACGCGGCGCAGAAAGTGGTCCTGAGCCCGATGCCGCGCTGCTTCGGGGGCATCGAGATCGAGGCGCTGTATCTCGCGGCCGCCAAGGAGGCCCGTATCGGTGGCGACTTCTACGAGGTGGCCGACACGCGGTTCGGGGTCCGGTTGCTCATCGGCGATGTGCGGGGCAAGGGGCTGCCGGCGGTGGGAGCGGCCGCAGCCGTGGTCAACTCCTTCCGGGAGGCGGCCTACGACGAGCCCGGTCTGGGCGGCATCGCACGCCGCCTGGAGGCCAGCAGCACCCGTTACAACGCCGCGTTCTCCCCTGAGGACCTGATGGAGCGCTTCACGACCGCCGTTCTCGTCGAGCTCCCGTACGAGAACGGCCTCGTCAGAATCCTCAACTGCGGGCATCCGCCACCGCTGCTCCTCAGCCGGGAGGGGCTACGCGTCCTGCATCCCACCGCTCCCTCGCCGCTTCTCAACCTCGCGGACCTGATCGGCGATCACTACAGCATCGACACCTTCGACTTCGCCCGCGGCGACCAGTTGCTCCTCTATACCGACGGCGTCACGGAGGCCCGCGACCGCAACGGGGAGTTCTTCCCCCTGGCGGACTGGATGCGGCGGCAAACCCCGGTGCACCCCCGCGAGCTGCTCGACGGGCTCCACCACGACCTCCTCCTCTACAGCAGCGGAGACCTCGACGACGACATCGCCGCTCTCTCCGTGCGCCTGCGTGAAATTCCGGACCCGCTTGACGGCCAGCGGGCCAAGTCCGGGTAGACGCGCCCAGGGCCACCCGGTGGTGCCGTTCACAACCGCCGGATGAGCGGGGACCTGGACTTTGGCCACGGCCGTTGACTTCACGGTGAAACAGCTCGCCGGCTCCGCCCCGCCCCGGGCTCCCGGAGGTCAGCGCACGCCGTCCGGCCCGAGGCGCTCGACGAGCGCGCGGAGGATGAAGAGGTTCGGGATCTCGGACACCCTGGAGCCCAGCCCGTGCCACGTCCCGTCGATGTTGAGCTTGATGGCTCCCTTCCGGATCCGGATGTGCCGGACCTGCGGCCACCGCGCGCAAACCTCGCCACACCAGACCTTCTCCCTGGTCAGCCGAATATCGCCGAAGGCCAGGCACTCACCCATGTCAAGTGCGGCAAGCGCCCGGGGCAGTTGGGCGCGGATGACGCCCCGCTGGATCTCGGACCGCCATTCCGTCGCGTCGCCGCCGGGCTCCGGCCTGCCGCGCAGCACGACTCGTTCCCCGTCGACGTCGGTGAGCGTGCAGGCGGTGCCGGCGCGGGCTGAGTCGTGCGGGTGCAAGGTGTTCGTCCGGAATACGGAGGTGGTGTCGTAGCGGACGACGTGGATCCGCCCCTGCACGGCAACCGTCATTCCGTGCTCGTACAGGTCCAATCGCGCGTCATCGCGCACCTTCGTCGCGGAAGGCCTGTCGTACCGGACGAAGGCCAGCAGACCGCGGATCCCCCGGGCCCCCAGGGCCTTCCTGTGTGCCGTATGCGCGGTCCCTGCGTAGGTGGCACGCCGCCTGCCGAGGTGCTCGCGGCCGGCCGCCGCCGAGATCCTCGCCAGCAGCAGCTCCTCGCTGGGCGTACGCCGCGTCGGTCCGGTCACTGCGCGGTACCGGTGAGGTCGAGGCAGGCTTCGTCTCCGCGCAGAATCATCTGGTGCGTCCGCCGCAGCATCCGGCCCGGAGAGACACCCAGGTCGTCGGCCAGGCGGCGGCGGGTGCGGTCGAACACGGTCAATGCGTCGGCCTGCCGGCCGCTGAGGTACAGCGCACGCATCAGCATCGCGGCGACCGGTTCGTTCAGGGGCTGCGCCATGGTCAAGGCCGACAGCTCGGCGATCGCTTCGCAGTGCCGGCCCAGCCGCAGCTGCCAGTCGAGCTTCCGCTGCACGAGGACGATCCTGCGCTCGGTGAGCCGCAGCCGCTCCAGCTCGGCGAACGGCCCCGGCTGGCCGGCCAGGGGCTCTCCACGGAACAGGTCCAGCGCCTGGGAGCAGGCACGGACCGCCTCGGTCAGGTCGCCCGCCCGCTCGGCCGTGCCGGCTGCGGTGACCAGTTCCTCCACGCGCGCCACGTCCACGGTGACCGCGCCGGAGAGCAGCCGGTAGCCGCACCGGTCGCGCTCTATCACCGAGTCCGGGCTGCCTCCCACATGCAGGATCTTGCGCAGCCGGTAGATGTACACCGGCACCACGTTCGTGTTCGGCGGCTCCTCCCCCCACACTCCATCCAGCAGTTCCTGCCGGCTGACCGTCCGGCCCAGGCACAGCGCCAGCACTGTCAGTACGGCTTGCTGGCGCAGATGCCCCAGGTCCAGGGGCTGTCCGTCGCGCCACGCCCGCAGTGGTCCGAGCACCGAGATCCGTAACCGCGGTTCGGGCACGTGCCGGGTGGCAGCCTGTGGCACCGGGCTTGTCGCCTGCCTGCGGGGACCGCGGCCGGGGGCGACCAGACCGCAGTCGAAGGCGTGGACGATGGCGGCGGCCCGGTCACGCAGCCCGAGTTTGACGAGGATCCGTGCGAGGTGTCCGGCCACGGCGTCCTCGGGGATGGCGAGGGCGGCGGCGATCTCGTCGTCTCTCAGGCCACAGCCGACCGCGTAGAGCATCTCGCGCTCCTGGTGCCTGAGCGTGGTGACGGTCGGCTGGCCGGTGGTTGCGGTGATCGGCATCGTGGCTCCCCGGGCTCTGGGCTGCTTCCTGCAGCGAATGCCGTCGACCCTGGCCCCGGCGCCGGACAAGGGACAGGCCAGGAGACCGGCCGTATCCGGCCGGTGGCCACGCTAGAGTCCCTCACCTGGGGAAACAACATGTCCGAGGGGGAGGCCGTGACCTGTGGCCAGTGAGTTCAGCGCGCTGTTACGGCGGCTGCGGCACAACGCGGGAATGACTCAGGAGACCCTGGCAGCGCGCGCCGGAGTGGGCGTGCGAACCATCCGCGGGTTGGAGACCGGCGAGCGTGCCGACCCCAGGGTGACCACGGTCCGGCTATTGGCTGATGCGCTCGGGCTGAGACCGGCGGAACGCGAGGAACTGCTGGGGGCCGCCGTCCGCC
This sequence comes from Streptomyces sp. NPDC026206, assembly GCF_040638465.1. Classification (NCBI taxonomy): domain Bacteria; kingdom Bacillati; phylum Actinomycetota; class Actinomycetes; order Kitasatosporales; family Streptomycetaceae; genus Streptomyces; species Streptomyces sp. NPDC026206. The sequence continues at coordinate 637,519 of NZ_JBEZYL010000002.1, read as the reverse complement.
GGACCGGGCACGAGATCCAGCCCGAGGACTCGGCCGGCCACATCGAACCGGTCACCGGGCAGCCGGCTTCGGTGCTGCACGAAACCCTGGCCGACGTCGCCGAGCAACTCGCCCACGCGGTGGCTGCCCGCTGGCAGCGCGAGGAGGAGCAGCGGCAGGTGCACGATCCGTACCCGCTGCCGGTGCGCTGGCGGGCGGTTCCCGAAGAGCTGACCGACCACTGGGCCAACATTCGGCGTCTGCCCGCCGGAGGCACGCACGGCCCGCTGGACCTCAGCGGGCAACTGGACGAGATCGTGGGCGTGTACCGGCGGATCCCCTCCGGGCGGCTGGTGGTGCTGGGCCGGCCCGGTTCCGGGAAGACGATCCTCACCATGCGGTTCGTCCTGGACTACTTGAAGTCGAGGGCCCGCACCGAGGCCGTACCGGTGATCTTCAGTATCGCCGCGTGGGATCCCACCGCCATCACGTTCCGGGACTGGCTGACCGCACAACTGACCCGCGATCACCCCGGCCTTGCCTCCCCGGCACCCGGCGGGCCGAGCCTGGCCGCCGCCCTGGTCGAGACCGGCCGGGTGCTCCCCGTGCTGGACGGCTTCGACGAGATCGCCGGCGGACTGCACCGCCCGGCGCTGGAAGCGCTCAATGCCACCACCCTGCCCCTGCTGCTGACGAGCCGTCCGTCCGAGTACGCCGCCGCAGTGGCGGAGACCGACGTGCTCACTTCCGCTGCCGCGGTGGATCTGACGGATCTCACCCTGGACGACCTGGCCGACTACCTGCCGCGCAGCACGCGCAAGGCCCACGGCGGCGACTTGGCGACGACCGCGTGGGACCCCGTGCTGAACGAGCTGCGCGAGCAGCCGCGCAGCCGGGGCGGTGCCGACCTCGCTGCGGTGCTGACCACCCCGCTGATGGTCACGCTCGCCCGCGCCGTCTACAGCGACGCCCCCGACCGCGACCCGGCCACGCTCCTGGACACCCGGCGATTCGGCGGCCCCGGGGAGTTGGAGGACCACCTCCTCGACAACTTCACCGCCGCCGCCTATCGCCTTCGGCCGGAGCACCACCCGGTCAGCAGGCCGCGCCGCGACTTCGACCCGGAACGCGCCCAGTACTGGCTCGGCTACCTCGCCCACCACCTGACCCGGCTCGACACCCCCAACCTGGAATGGTGGCGACTCGGTTCAGGGCTGCGCCGCCCGACGCGCGCACTGGTGACCGCGTTGATGATCTGTCTGACCATCGGGCTCGTCGACTGTGTCGTCGGCACCCTTTTCGACAACCCCCTCGCATTCCAGCTCGCGGAAGCGTTGTCGACAGGGCTCCTCTCCGGGCTCATATTCGGGATCACGTACTGGTTCATGGTCGCGGCCAAGAACACGGCGGTGGCGCCATCCGGCGTGCGCATGAAGGTCTTCGGCAGAGCCGGAAAGGCCGGGCGGAGAACCGCCCACCGGCTCGTGATCGGATTACTGTGCGGACTCGTCTTCGGCTTCGGCTTCGGCTTCGAACACGGAGTGCTCAAAGGCGTCCTCTTGCCTGCCGGCCTCTCGGTCACCCTGCGCCTCGGCCTCAACGACGGCTTGTTCTTCGGGCTTGTGTTCGCGCTGGGAGCCGGCCCCACCTTCGGTCTCCTGACCTTCTTCGAAGCGCCTCTCGACATCCGGTCCGCCGTCAATCCGGTCAGCCTGCTGCGCACGAACCGCCGGACGGCCACCGCCCAACTCCTCGTCTGGGCCCCTGCCTTCGGGCTCCTGGCCGGATTCGGACCCGGGGTGATGATCCCGCCCCTGTCGGCGCTCCTGGGCCCGCTCGTCTGGGACCTCCAGGCCGCGCTCAAGCTCGGCGTCATCAGCGGGCTCGGCGGCGCCCTGGGCTACGCGCTCGGCCTGACCGCCTGGGGCCAGTGGGTGGTCTTCTCCCGGATCTGGCTGCCGCTGACCGGCCGGCTGCCCTGGTCCGTCGTCACCTTCCTCGAGGACGCCTACCGGCGGGGCGTGCTCCGCCAGGCCGGCGCGGTCTACCAGTTCCGCCACGCCCGCCTCCAGGACCACCTCGCCCGCACCTACCGGGCACGCCGCACCCCCCGGCAGCCGACCGGGCCCGGCGACGCCGCACCCACTCGATATCGACGCCACTGAGCCCCCGCTCGGACCGCTCGCTGCTCTCACGCGGCGCCGAACACAACCGCCGAGTTCTGGCCGCCGAACCCGAAGTTCTGCTTGATGGCGACGTTGATCGGGGCGGGCCGGCCCACCACCGGGGTGTAGTCCAAGTCGCAGTCGGGGTCGGGGTTGTCCAGGTTCGCGGTGGGCGGTACGTACTTCTCGCGGATGGCGAGCAGCACACCCACGCTCTCCAACGCCCCGCATGCGCCGCAGGCGTGGCCGATGACCGATTTGGGCGCCGTGATCGCCACATGCCGCGCGTGAGTGCCGAACGCGAGCTTGATGGCGGCAGTTTCAGCCCGGTCGTTGAGCGGTGTCGATGTTCCGTGCGCGCTGACCAAGTCCACGGCAGTGGTGTCGAGGCCGGCGTCGGCGCAGGCCAGCTCGATCGTCCTGGCCGCTACCGCGCCGTCCGCCCGGGGAGCCATGGGGTGGTGGGCGTCGCAGCTGGACGCGGCGCCGAGCACCTCGCCGTGCACGGTCGCGCCGCGGCGCAGCGCGGATCGCTCGGACTCCAGCACCAGCACGGCGGCGCCTTCGGCCGGCACCATGCCGTCGCGGTCGCGGTCGAACGGCCGGGACGCGCTCACCGCCTCCGCGGCAGGCCGCTGGGAGAGCGCGTCCAGCAAGCAGAACGCTGCCAGGCACGGCAGGTCCAGCCAGCTCTCCACGCCGCCGACGAGGACCACGTCGGCGATGCCGTCACGCACCGCGCGCATTCCGGCTCCGATGGCGTCCGTCGAGGACGCGCAGGCGGTCGAGACGGTGAGCACCGGGCCTGTGATGCTCAGTTCCTGGGCGACGAGCCCGGCAGCCTGGTTGGGCAACAGACGGAGCAGGCCGAGCCGATTCATCCGCGACCACCCGCTCTGGCGCAGAGTGGTCACCAGTCGCGCGGCTTCGTCGAGCCCACCGCCGCCGGTGCCGACGTACAGCGCCCCCGGCGCCATGCGCAGCCCGGCGTCCGCCCGTGCCTTCATCGCTGCGGCGAACAACAACTGCTGAAAGCGTGAGGTACGGCGGACCTGCTGGGCGGACATGTGCTCCCGGGGGTTGAAACCATTGACCACGCCACCGACCTGGCATGGCAGCGGTTGCTCAAGTTCCAGCGCCGAGATCGCGGGCCGTCCTGCGGACAGGGCGTCCCATAACTCCTCCGGTGTGGAGCCCGCGCACGACTCGACGCCGATGCCGGTCACCAGCACGCGGTTGCGCGCCACCTGGGACATCACAGCGTCCCCGACATCGCGTCCACCACGTCTCCGACCGTGCCGAGGTCAGCGATCCTGATACCGGTGTCCGCCAGCTCGACCCCGAATTCCTGCTCCAGCACGGCGATCAGCTCAAGGGCCTCCATGGAATCGAGTCCCAGCACCGGCTGGTCGGGATCAGCGGCGTAGAACAGGGCGGAGTCACGGGTGATTGCCGTTCGGGATTCGCCCAGGTCCGGCCGGATACCGATTATGGCCTGGGTGACGACGTTCAGCACCTCGGTCATGAGGCATTCCTTTCGTGATGTTTTCATGGCCGGATCGCGGAGAAGTACACGCAGCGCCGCGTGATCGTGAACGGGGCGCGCTCGTATTGTTTCTCCATTGTCTCGGCGAGCAGTTCCGCAGCGACATTCCGGTCGATCCCGGGTAACGCGGCGGCGGCGAACATCGGGGTCGAGCACAATGCTGCGAGAAAGCGCGGGCCGAGGGTGAACACCCGCTCGGTGGTGACCACGCCGGTGAAACCACCCGCGTCGAGGGCAGCCTGATAGTCCCCGGCACTCCTGCGCAGCCCCGAGGGCCGGCCGGCGGCCGACCGGGACAGTGGGAGCCCGCGCATCCGGGCGACGCGGCGGGCCGTGCCGACCAACTCGGCGTACAACGGCACGTCGGCTGCAGTCTCCGCGCCCGAGTAGAAGGCCGAGTTGAACACCAGGCGTCCAGCACCTGCGAGAACCTGCCCGATCGCGTCGAGCGCCTCGTCGAGGTCCGGGACGAGATGAACGCAGTTGGCCAGCACGACGGTGTCGAAGGCGTCCGGTGGGAACAACCGGGAGACGGAGGACGCGTCGCCCACGACGAAACGGGCCCGGTCACCCAGACGGGCCCGTGCCGCGTCGAGCAGGGCCGGTTCGGGATCGACGCCGACCAGGGACATGGCCGGGTCGCGCAGCAGCAGTTGCTCGCTGACGGCTCCGTCCCCGCACCCCAGGTCGAGGACGGCCGGCCCGGAGCCGACCGGGACCAAGTCGAGCAGCGCGCGGTTCAACTCGGCGTATTCCGGGTCACGACGCAGCGCGGCGTAGTCCATGGACGGTTTTGCCTCGCCCACGACCCGGGAGGATTCGGTGTCTGCTCGTGCGTTCATGAATTGACCCTCCATCGGCGCGCCCGACGAATCGGCGCAGTGCGGAATAAATGACGGGAGCCGACGCTAGCAGCGCATTCAAAGAGCAACAAGAGAGTCGTTTCCCGTGACGCCGCCCCGGCCTGCGTGACCAGCAGACACATCTCTGTTTCATCTTTCTTTCATCGCGACCGGATAGCTTCGGCAAGTTGCACCGAGGCGTCATAGGGGGAACATCGTGGTTGTGATTCGAGGCCGGCGTCGCGCTTTGTCCGGTCGGTGAGACAATGCAGTTCACAGAATTGGGTGACAGCACGGTTCCCGCCGGCCGGCTGGTGTTCTGGACACCGACCGCTTCGGCCTCGGCCTGGGCAGACGACCCACGAGCGCCCGCGCTCGTCCACGAGCATCACGTGCGTGCCGCGGCCGCGCGGGGACCGCGGCATGTGGACCCGGCGTGGGTCGGTGTGTCGTTCGGCGCGGGCCGGGTCAGCCGGCACCAGGTCGGCTCCGCGTTCTCGGCCTGGCTGCGCGGACACGAGCACCTGCGCAGCAGGCTGGTGCCGACCCACGAACGCTGCGTGCGCCGTACGCTCCCCGCGAGCGCGGTCACGCTGCGACGGGAGGACATCGGCGTCTTCGCCGACGGTGCCTCGGTCCGACGACAGATCGAGGCATTCTTCGACCGCGGCGCCGGCCCACTGGGGTGGCCACAGCTGGTCTTCGCGACGGTCGAGGGCGCAGACGGGGTGACGGTTTTCGCGGGGGCGGATCACGGCATCGTGGACGGCTACACGCTCGCCATGATCCCGGGGCAGATCCGCGGCCTCCTGGCAGGCCGTGCCGAGGACATGCCCAGGCGGACCTTCCTGGACTTCGGGGCCGAGGAACGGAGCCTGGTCGACCGGCTGCCGATGGGGCCTGAGCACGCGGACCACTGGCGGACTCTGCTCGGCAACGCCCACGGTATGACACCCGCTTTCCCCCTGCCGCTCGGCACGTCCGCGGTGCCGCTCGCGCAGTGCAGCGCCTACCGTTGGCTTCTCGACGGACCGGCGACCACCAGGTTCGCCGCCGCGTCACACGCAGGCGGCGGCACTACCGCCGCAGGACTGCTCGCCTGCCTCGCGCTCGCCGCGGCGAAGGTCGCGGGTGGGCGGCACCTGTCCGTGGTGAGCCTGGCCGACGCCCGGCCCGACCAGTGGCGAGCGGCGCCGGGCTGGTTCGTCGGCCTGCACCCGGTTCGGATCCCGACGGCCCCCGGGTCGGCCTTCGCCGACACCGTCGCCCTCGCCGCCGCCGAACTGCGCCGTCGCAGACCCGGGCCGGGCAATTCGCTGCCACACATCAGACAGCTGCTGCGCAGGGAGATCCGCCCCCGGTTCGTCGTGTCCTATCTCGATGTGCGCCGAGTGGAGGGCACCCCGCCCCAGCAGGAAGACATGATGCTGCGCAGCCGAATCCACGGACCGGCCGAGGTGTACGTATGGCTGACCAGGAGCGAGCGCGGCGTGCACTTGTCGACACGCTTCCCCGACACGGCCGTGGCGCGCACGAACGTCGGACGCTTCGTGCTGGCCACCGCGCACGCCGCCGCCCGTGCCACGGACGGCCACCGGGCCGAAGCTGTGCCCACGCCCGCCTAGTCGGCCACCCGATGGAGGAGGAGACCCTGCCGTGCGTATGACCCAGATCCTTGACTGGCAACCCGAGCCGGGTGAAGTGGTCGAGTTCAGGCTGACCACCGACCGGGCACCCGTACCGCATCACGTGCCCGCGTCGCACTTCCAGCGGGCGCACTTGCGGTTGGCGGCCGCCCACCGCGCCGCCGGACGACGGCAGTCGCCCTGGGTGGCCATGGTGTTCGACCTGGCGGGCCGGGCCGATCTCGACGCGCTCACCGACGCGTGGCAAGGGCTTGCGCGTCGACACGAGGCATTTCACACCTGGTACGAGCCGGAGACCGAGAACCTGACCGGGTTCCGCCTGCCAGCTGATTCCCTCACGGTGCGTCCGGTGCGCGTGGGCGGCCTCACGAGCGCGGGTGACCTGCGCGCCTACCTGCACCGGCGGATCGATGAGCAGACCACAGCGAGCCGGCCGGGTTTGCTGGCCGGAGTGATCCGACGGGACACGGCGTCCACTGTGTACTTCGCGATCGACCACGCCTATACCGACGGGCACTCCCTGGCGCTGCTGTTCGACGAGATCCGCGCCCGGTACCACGCGGCCTGCGGCGGCGCCTCAGTCGACCTGGCACCGGCACCCGGCTACCTGGACTACAACCGCCGCGAGCTGGAGCGTTCCGCGTCGCTGACGGCAGCCGCGCCGGAGCTCGCCGCATGGTCGCAGTTCCTGGCTGCGGGGGATGGCGGCTTCCCCGGCTTCCCGGTCGAGCTGGGCAAGGACGCCAACAAGCTGCTGACCGGCACGCGACTCCAGTACCCGGTGCTCACAGGTGCCCAGGCACGCGCGTTCCGCGCCTATTGCGGCCGGCACGGCGGCGGGTTCGGCGCGGGTGCCTTCGCCGCGCTGGCTCTCGCGCAGTGGGAGTTCACCGGCAACGACGTCTACCGAGTGCTCACCGCCGTGTCGACCAGGGCCTACCCCCGGCTGCTCCACGTGCACGGCTGGCTGGTCAACCTCGTGCCCTTGCTGTTCCGGCTGCCCGCCCCGCCGACTCTCGCCGGCGCGATCGCCGCCGCACAGCAAGGCTTCCAGAGCGCCCGCGCGGGATACGACGTGCCTCTGCACCGAGCGCTCGAACTGCTCCTCGAAGGCGGCGACGCCCCCACCATCCCGCCCATGGCGTCCTATGTGGACGGACGGACCGCGCCGGGCTCCCGTGACTACCTGCGCGCGGACGCGACCGTCCTGACCGGCCCGGACAACGCCAGCGGCGTGTCGCTGTGGTTCAACTGGTTCCCCGACCGGGCCGACCTGGTGGTCAACATGCCGGACACCCCGGAGGCCGCGACGGGTGTGCCGAAGTACCTCGACCGAGTCAGGGAGATCATGCTCACCGCATCGGCCGGGAAGGGCTGAGCGGGGAGAACGCTCTTGGCGTGCGCGGCACCGTTCATCGTGTGGTCGCGGTTTCGAGTTCCCTCAGGAGCGCCAGGAACGGGCGGTGGCGGAGGAGCCAGGCGTCAGTGAGGGGGTTGATGATGCCGCTCAGGGCCGAGATCGGCTGCCAGCGTCGGGGAACGGTGATCCTCGCTGAGCGGCGCTCGATGCCGGTGACGACTCGGCCGGCGACGGCTTTCGGAGCGATGGTCTGAGCCAGCGAGGCAGGAAAGGCGACCTCGCGCATCCTGGTCAGGATGTCGTCACCGTCGAAAACGTTGCGGACCATCGCGGTGTCGACCCATCCGGGGTACAGGACACCGGCAGTCGCGTGATGAATGCGCAGTTCGACGCGCAGGGCCCGGGCGAACTGCTCGACTGCCGCCTTGGCAGCGGCGTATGGCGCGTTGACGGCACCGTTGACGAAGGCGTAGGTGGAGGAAGTGACCAGGACATGTCCACGGGAGGCGATGATCTGCGGCAGGGCGGCACGGACCGTACGCCAGACCCCGAGCAGGTCGACCTCCACGATGCGCTCGAAGGCGTCGGGGTCGATGGTGGCGATCGTGGCCGGCGGGGCAGGGGCGATTCCCGCGTTGGCGAAGACGACGTCGAGTGCGCCGAACCGGTCGACGGTGCGGGCCACGGCGTCCTCGAGGGCCGTTCGGTCGGTGACGTCAGCGCTCATGGAAAGGAGGCGGTCGCCGCCCATGTCCCGCGCCAGGGCCTCGATGGATTCCAGGTTGCGGCCTACCAGGACGGTGTTCGCGCCACGGGCGTGCAGCGCCCGTGCGCTGGCCGCTCCGATGCCACCGGCGGCACCGGTGATCAGTACGGTTTTGTTCCGCAGGGTGTATTTGGCCATGAACGATCCCCTTGTTGTCATGGGTGGTGACCACGGTCACAGCGGTTGTTCCACATGATCGGGTGTGAAGCGGATGTCGGTTCCGAACAGGCCGAGCAGTCCGCGGAACGGTTCGGCAGGGATTCCTGGCTTCCACAGTTCGACTGCCATTTCTCCGTGATAGAGGAGCGGCCAGCGGACGTAGAGTCGGGGGTCGTCCGTGTTGTTGACCGCGCTGGAGCGACGGATCGTATTGCGCGCCAGGTCCACGGTGAGGTCGGTTCCGCAGCCGAACCCGTAAGGAAATCGCTCACGGTCGGGCTGGACTGTTTCCACTGCCGCCTCGTTGGCGGACGAGACGCCGACGTGCGCGTGGATGCCGCCCCGGATGAGGGGAACCTCCCGCTCCCCGTCCGGGTCGAGAACCCACTGTCCGTCGTGAGCCTTGCGGACACGGACGGTGGGAGCCTCCTCCATCAGCGCGCAGACCTCCCATGTCTCCACCGACGGCTGCATGGGCAGGGTGCCCTCCGGTGCAAGGACGCGCAGGCGGCCCTCCCGGAGCCGGTGGTCGACCACTACGACCTGATCCCGGTTGAGCGCACGCTTGTCGACGTCCCAGCTTCCTGACGCCGTGACAACCAGGGCCTGCAGGTCCGGGTCGAAGGCGAACAGCATGCCTTCGCTGAACCCCTTCCAGCCCATGTAGACCTCGTACATGTCGGCGAGTTGCGGGGAGACGTAGTCCGCGATCCGCAGCGGTGCGGACAGCAGGCCCAGTTGCCCCATGCGACGGCCCGCGTCGGCGAGCCGCTCCGGGGTGGGGCTGGCTTTCCAGGCTGCTGCGGTGAGGGCATCGGTGGTGATGTCGTAACGGTCTGCCACCTGGCACGCGCATGCGGCGGTGACCAATCGGTCCCGCAGGCGGTCGGCGAGGTTCTCCTTCTCGGTGGGATGACCACCCTCCATGTTGCAGAAGGTGACTTCCCGAACTCGGCCCGGCGCCGGGCCCCGGGTGACGAAGAGCGCCTTGGCTGCCCCGACCCGTCCCATCAGGGTCCTGGCAGTCTCGACGACGTCCCTGTGGGGGAGTTCACTGAGTGACTCAGGAATCTCGACCACCGCGACGACATGTGCGGGATTGCGCCGCAGGCCGTTCGCCTGCCGAAGTGTCACGCTGAGCGGAGGGCACTGCTCGGGGATCCGGTCCCGCAGAGGTGCCTGGCCGTCAGGCACGTGCGCGTACATGAACATGAGGTCGACGTCGCCGTACGACCGATCGCGTACGACGTGTCCTTGATCCTCGAACGATGCCAGCAGGCGGGTCATGAACGGTGCGAGGGCATGACTTTCCGGCGGGATCTCGCCGACCGTCTGCACCGAACAGGGCCGCCACCAGTCACGGCTCGTCAGGTCGCCGCTGGTCACCGGGATATCGGCCGCTGAACCGCACATCGTCAACCTCTCTTGGGGGCACGGGAGTCGGACTGACGCTCGGATACCGCAGCGCCGGGGAAACCTGACGGACAGGCTCCTCCGGACCCTACGCAGACACTGAGCGGAGGATGTTCCGCCGTTCACCCCTGTGGGTGGCCGGTCTTCTGGCGGCGATCCGGCTCCGGGCCTTGACTCCGGGCCTTGACTCCGGACGCGACGCCCTTGCGGCACGGCCGCAGCCTTGACCGACCTGAGCCTGAGGGAGCCGGTCCGGCCCATGAATGCCCTACACGGCGAATTCACCCGAAATGGCGGTTCATTCACCCTAAAGGGGCGCCAGGCCGCCTGCCGACTCGATACCCACGCCGCCGTGGGGCACTTTGGGCGGCCCCTTACCTCTTCTTCCGCCCGGCCCGACCAGCCCCTGTCCGCCCGGCTGCCATGGAGTTCGTCATGGGGTCCGCAGCGGAACCAGCAAATGGAGAACCTGTGACCCGAGAGCCTGCGGCCCTGGGCGACCACGACGTGGCGATCGTTGGGGCGGCCTGCCGCCTGCCTGGAGATATCGAGAGCATCGAGGGCCTGTGGTCGGCTCTGGACCAGGAACGTGACCTTGTCACCGAGGTCCCGGCAGACCGCTTCGATGCCTCACGTTTCGTCGACACCCGGCAGCGCAGGAACCTGCGGAGCTACACCGCAGCGGGCGGCTTCCTGGGGGACATTGCCGGTTTCGACACGGGTTACTTCACCGGGACCTCGCCGCGGGAGGCGGCAAGGATCGACCCGCAGCACCGGCTGCTGCTGGAAATGGCAGTCGAAGCTCTCGATGATGCGGGGATCGATGCCCGGGCGACAGCCGGCTCGGACACGGCGGTGTTCATCGGACTGTCCAGTCACGACTACGCCGACCTGCAGACGCTGGGCGCCGCTGCCCCCAACGCCTACACCATGGCAGGCCTTGCTGCTACGGGCGCGGCCAACCGCATCTCCCATCTGTTCGACTGGCATGGTGAGAGCATCGCGGTCGACACTGCCTGTTCGTCGGCTTTGACCGCGGTGCACCGGGCGTGTGAGTCGTTGCGCGCGGGGCATGCGCGGGCCGCTCTGGCAGGCGGCGTCAACGTGCTGCTCAGCCCGTTCGGCTTCACCGGCTTCTCGGCGGCGTCCATGCTTTCCCCGACCGGCCGCTGCCGCACCTTCTCCGCACAGGCCGACGGATATGTGCGGGCGGAGGGCGGCGGAGTGGTGCTGCTCAAGCGCCTGTCCGATGCGCTGGCCGACGGGGATCGCATCCACGGCGTGATCCTGGCCACGGGAGCCAACAGCGACGGACACACGGCAGGACTCGCCCTGCCGAGTTCAGAAACTCAGGCAAGGCTGCTGAGCGAGGTGTACGCCCGCGCGAAGGTGAAGCCCAACGAGATCTGCTACCTGGAGGCGCACGGCACGGGTACACCGGTGGGTGACCCTGTCGAGTGCGAAGCGATCGGCCGGGCGTTGGGTATCCATCGCACCACCGGTCCGCTGCTCGTCGGCTCGGTGAAGAGCAATACCGGGCATCTGGAAGCGGCGTCCGGCATGGCGGGCCTGTTCAAGGCCTTGCTGGTGCTCAGGCACCGCAAGGTACCCCGCACGCTGCACGCCGAACCGCTGAACCCGGACATCGACTTCGACCGCTGGCAGCTGCGGCCCGCTCTGCACCCCTGCCCCTTGCAGGAGAGCGGACGGTTGGTGGCCGGAGTGAATTCCTTCGGCTTCGGCGGTGCCAACGCCCATGTGGTGCTCGCCTCCGCCCCGAACGCTGAGATGCCCGGTGGGCCGGCCGAGTCCGGGCGAAGCGACGGGGGCAGGTCAGGTGACACATCCCGGCCTGCGGCCCTGCCGGTGGTGGTCTCGGCTCGCACGCCGGAGGCGCTGGTCGAAGGCGCCTCACGGATGGTGGCGCGCCTCGACGGTCTGACACCGGAAGGCTTCTACGACCTGGCCCACACCACTGCACGGCGGCGCGGCCGGCACCTTCACCGCGCTGTCGTACTGGCCGACACCCCTGCCCGGGCGGCCGAGGCCCTGCGTGCCGTCGCGCAGGAGGTCCACCCGCTACCGGCAGGCGCGGCCGTTGCGGAAGGGGTGGACGAGGGGAAGGCGGTGTTCGCGTTCTCGGGCAACGGTTCGCAATGGGCCGGTATGGGGGCGGACCTGCTGGAGGACGAGCCCGCGTTCCGCGTCGCGGTCGAGCAGGCCGACGCGGCGCTCGAGCCGCATCTGGGGTGGTCCGTCCTCGAAGTTCTCGCATCGTCCCCGGACAACAGTCGGCTGCTGGCGACGGAAATCGCCCAGCCGCTGCTCTTCGCCTTCCAGGTCGGCCTGGTCGAGCTGCTGAAGACGCGTGGTATCCGACCGGCCGCCGTGGTCGGACACAGCGTGGGAGAGATCGCTGCCGCATACGCGGCGGGCGCGCTGGACCTTCCGGCCGCGGCCCGGGTGGTGGCAGAGCGCAGCCGGACGCAAGCGGCCACGGCCGGTCAGGGCCGGATGGCCGCGGTCGGCCTGGCCCAGGACGAGGCGCTCAAGGAACTGGCCGCGTACTCCGGACGCCTGGAACTGGCAGCCGTCAACAGTGCGCAGGACGTGACGGTGTGCGGCCCGCAGCAGGCGCTGCAAGCGCTCGGAGCCGATCTGGAAGCGCGCGGGGTCTTCTTCCGCATGCTCGACCTGGACTATGCCTTCCACAGCTGTGCCATGGACCCCGTCGAGGAGGACCTTCGCGCCGCGCTGGCCCGGCTGTGCCCCTCGCCCACCCGCGTTCCGTTCGCGTCCACCGTCACGGGCGGTCTGCTCGGCGGCGAGGACCTTGGTGCCGGGTACTGGTGGCGCAACGTCAGGCAGCCGGTGCTCTTCGCACCAGCCGTCCAGGCGCTGCTTGACGAGGGATACGACACCTTCGTCGAGATCGGGCCGCACCCGGTGCTCCGGCCTTATCTGCGCAAGGGCGCCAAGGCAGCCGAACGGCCTGTGGTCACTCTCGGTACCTGCGCACGCGGCGTTCCGGGCCCAGCCGCCGTCGAGACGGCGGTCGCGCACCTGCTGGCCGCAGGTGTCCGCGCCGACTGGGAGGCGTTCTTCCCCCGTCCGGGACGGGTGGTCGATCTGCCCTCCTATCCCTGGCAGCGCGAACGGCTCTGGAACGGTGATCCCCAGTGGTGGCTGCGCCCGCTGGGCGAGATGGCGCCGGCACAGCACCCTCTGCTGGGCTCCCCGGCGGCGGCCAGGCAACGGGCGTGGTCGGGCCCGGTGGACCCCGCCCGCCTCCCGTGGCTGGCCGACCACCGGGTCGGCGGCTCCGTGGTGATGCCGGCCGCCGCCTACCTGGAGATGGCCCTCGCTGCCGGGCGGAGCGCCGAGGACGCCCCCGTGGAGGTCAGGCACCTGTACATCTCCCGTGCCCTGGACCTGCCCTGGGACGACCCGGCCATGGACGTGTACCTGCAGCTGTCCCTGTCCGAAGGGGATCAGTCGGTCGAGATCACCAGCCGTACCGGTGCCGATGCCGCCTGGCAATCACACGCGCGCGGCCAGGTCCGGCGCCTGCTGCGCGAAGCGCCGCCAGCGATCGACCCGTCCACCGTACGGGCCCGCCTCGAACGACGTCTGGACACGGCCCGGCACTACGCCCGGGCCGAGCGTGCCGGCCTCGGATACGGCCCGGCTTTCCAGGTACTCACCGAACTGCACATGAGCAGCGACGAGGTGCTCGCCTCCTACGCCCTGACCCAGCCGGACGACGGCTATCAGGTCCACCCGACCCTGCTGGACGGCGCCTTGCAGGCCGGTGGTCCCCTCGCCACCGTCGAGGGTGAATACCAGCCCTTCCTGCCCGTCGCGGTCGACGCCGTACGGATGTGGCGCCGACCTGCGCCCACCGGGTTGATCCATCTGCGTTCCCGGGAAAACAGCGTCAACGACGTGTGCTGGGACATCACTGTCACCGACGGGGACGGCCGGGTCGCCCTGGAAGTGACGGGTTGCCGTTTGCGCAGGTTCGTCGGCCTCGCTCCGACCGAGCCGATCCAGCACCTGGTGGACGTCCTGCGGGCCGCCCCCGTCGCCGACGACCCGGCGACCGCCCGGCCCCTGCCCGCCCCGGCGGCGCTGGTGGACGCATGCACGCCCTACCGGGACTCCCTCCAGGCCACCTGGCACGACAACCGGTACGACGAAGGACTTCGTCGCCTGCGAGAGTGCTGCGCACACCTGATCACCCGGTCGTTCACCCAATTGCTGGCCGGTGCGGCCGACTTCACCACGGATGACTTGGTCGCGGCAGGGATGCTGGCCAAGTACGACCGCTTGGCCGATCTGTTTCTCGGCGTGGCGGCCGAGCATCACCTGGTGCAACAGGTCTGCGACGCCGCCCCGGGCCGTCCCGCCCGCTGGCGCCCGACCGGCGAGCTCCAGCCGATGGAACTCTTCCGTGCCGTGGCGCGGGACTACCCCGGCCTGGCGGTCGAGACCGCGTTGTTCGGCCGGTGCGGCCTGCATCTGGGCGACGTCCTGTGCGGCCGGCGGGACCCACTGGAGTTGCTGTTCGACGCACCCGACCGGCACCTGATCGAGCATTTCTACGGCGCCGCTCACCAGACGGGCTTTCACAACCGCCTGCTGCGCGCCCTCGTGCGCGAGGCGGTCCGGGCATGGCCGGCCGACCGGCCTCTGCGTGTGCTGGAAGTGGGCGCCGGCACCGGCGGCAGTACGGCGATGCTGCTGCCCGAACTGCCGCCGGAGCGGACGGTCTACACCTTCACCGACGTGTCCGCGGGATTCTTCCCCCGCGCCCAGTCCCGCTTCGCCGCCTTCGACTTCGTCGACTACCGGTGCCTGGACCTGGAGCGCGACCCGGCCGGCCAAGGGTTCCCCGAGGGCTCGTACGACCTCGTGGTCGCCACCAACGTCCTGCACGCCACGACCGACCTGCGGCGGACGCTCGGCCACGTCACCCGGCTGCTCGCCGACGGCGGACAACTCCTCGCGTTCGAAACCCACGATCCGAGCGTTCTCTCCCTGTGCTTCGGCACCCTGGACAGCTTCTGGACCTTCGCCGACAGCCCGCTGCGCACCGCATCCCCTGTGCTCCCGGCCACCGCTTGGCCCCCGCTGCTACGCGAGTGCGGATTCGACGAGGTCGCGCAGCTGGGCCACGACCGCGCACCGGCCGACCTCGAATACTCGGTGATCGCGGCAAGCCGGGCGCCCCGTCCCTCGCGCTCCGTGCCCGCTCCGCCGAACGCCGACGCCGCACACTGGGTCATCTCCTCCGAGGAACCGGGAGGTGAGCTGACCACCGCCCTGGAGGCCTCGCTGACCGCTGCCGGTGGCCACACGGTACGCACCACCGCGTTCGACTGCGGGCCGAGTCACTGGACCACGCTGCTGGGCACCGGCGGCAAGGACCTGCACGTCGTCATGATCCTTGGCACGGCCCCCTTGGGCGATCACAGCGAGAACGCCACCGTCGAACAGGCAGTACGGCGGATGGCCGCCCTGCGGACCGTTGCCGGTGCCTGCGCCCAGCTGCCGGGCGAGGTGACGCCCCGACTGTGGCTCATCACCCGTCCCAGTGGGGCACTCCCCGCTCCCGAGCAGGCCCTCGTACCGGAGGACGCCGCGCTGTGGGGCGCCGCCCGCACCCTCGGCAACGAGCAGCCCGGCCTGACCGTCCGGCGGATCTCCCTCGACCGCGGCCCCGAGGCCGGGCACGATGCCCGCCGCCTCGCACGGGAGCTCCTCGCCCCCAGCGACGAGGACGAGATCGTCCTCACCCGTGCCGGCCGTTTCGTCCCCCGGACGGTGCCCCGCCGGCACGCCACCGAGGCCGCCGCCGATCCACAGCGCACGCCCTACACCCTTCAGCTGCGCGACCCCGGCCTGAATCCGCGGCTCGACTGGGTACCGATGCCCCAGGCCGCACCTGCTCCTGACGAAATCGTCATCGCGGTACGAGCAGCCGCGCTGAACTATCGCGACGTCATGCTGGCCGCCGGCATGCTGCCACCGGACGCCGAGACGCCAACGCCCGGCGGACCGGCGCTGGGCCTGGAATGCTCCGGCGTGGTCACTGCCGTCGGCGCCGAAGCCACCGGTTTCGCGCCCGGCGACCGCGTCTACGCCCTGGCACCGAACAGCCTGAGCTCCCACGTGACGGCCCATGCCCGGCTGACCGCCCCCATGCCCGAAGGGATGTCCTTCACCGAGGCCGCCACATTGCCCGTGGTCTTCTTCACCGTTCACCACAGTCTGGAACACCTCGCCCGCCTGACCGCCGACGACACTGTTCTGATCCACGGCGCCGCCGGCGGGATCGGCATGGCCGCCGTGCAGTACGCCCAGGCCCGGGGCGCCACGGTGATCGCCACCGCGGGCACACCCGGCAAACGTGACGTGCTGCGCATGCTGGGAGTCGCTCACGTACTGGATTCACGCGGCCTCGGCTTCGCCGAGCAGGTCCTTCGGCTCACCGGCGGCCGTGGCGTCGATGTCGTACTCAACTCCCTGGCCGGAGAGGCCATCAGCCGCAGCCTGGAACTGCTCCGTCCCGGCGGCCGGTTCCTGGAACTCGGTAAACGCGACATCTACGCGTCCACCCCACTGTCGCTGAGGCCTTTCAAGAACAACATCGCCTTCTTCGGCGTCGATGCCCACCAGCTCATTTCGGGTCGGCTGCGCCACGCCGCGGACTGCTTCCACCAGACATCGCAGCGGATCAGCACCGGTCAGTACCGGCCACTGATGCATCTGGCCCTGCCCGCCACCAGAATCTCGGAAGCCCTGAACTGCCTGCAGCGTTCACGCCACCTGGGCAAGGTCGTCCTCACCTTCGACGAGCCGCCCGCCGTCGAGAGGGCCCACCCCGCTCTGCGACTGTCCCCGGACGCCACGTACCTGATCACCGGAGGTCTCAGTGGCCTGGGTGCAGCCGTCGCTCGGCGGCTCGTCGAGCATGGCGCCCGCCATCTCGCCCTGCTCGGCCGTCGCGGCCCCGGCACACCGGGCTCGGCCGAACTGATCGACTCCTTGGAAGGGCGCGGCGCGCATGCCACCGCCTACGCGGCCGACGTCACCGAGGCGGCCGATCTCCGTCGGGTACTCTCGGCGATCGACGTCACCGGGCGGGAGCTGGGCGGCGTCATCCATGCCGCTATGACCCTGGACGACGCCCCACTCGCCGAGCTGTCCGACGACCGCCTGCGCGCCGCCCTTGCCCCCAAGATGCTCGGCGGCATGCTCCTCGACTCACTCACCCGGGACCGGCCTCTGGAATTCTTCGTCGCCTGCTCCTCGGCGAGCGCCTGGTTCGGCAATGCCTACCAGTCCGGATACGTCGCGGCCAACCTCTTCCTCCAGGCGCAGGCCCGCGCCCGGCGCCGCGCCGGACACCCGGCTTGCGCCGTGGCATGGGGAGCGGTCAGCGAGGTCGGCTACGCGGCCCGCAACAACATCACCGACGTCCTCGCCCGCCTCGGGCTGGAATCCCTGACCCCGACGGAGGCATGCGCGGCCCTGCAGAACCTTGTGGCGCAGAACGTCTGTGTCGCCGCCGTGGGCCGCATCGACTGGACACGCATCCGCAGCATGATGCCCGCTGTGGACGCCCCACGGCACGCCGGCCTGATCCCGGCACACGGCTCGCACGACGCAGGACCGGACCAGTTGCGCCGGCAGCTGGCCACCGCGACGCCGGAGGCGGCTCTCGCCCTCACCTCCGACGCCATCACCCAGATCCTTGCCGGCATCCTGCAGACCGCTCCCGACCAGCTGGACCGCACGCGGCGCCTCGATCAACTGGGCCTGGACTCGCTCATGGCCGCAGAAGCGGTGGTGGCAGCCCGACGCTGCCTCGATTGCGAGATCCCCACCCTGGAGTTCCTCAACGCCCAGGGCATCACCGACCTCGCCCGGCGCGCCCTGACCCGACTGGGCTACCAACCCCCCACCCCCGCTTCCCGCCCCGGCACCACGCCCGCGGCGACCTGACGACCCGTCGGCCCCTCGAAGGCCCTCAGCAGCCGCCCCCTCGCGCCCCATGCTGGCCGGCGCCGCCGGACTGCCGCTACCCGCACCGCCCGGCGGCGTCTACCGCTTCTTCGGGGGTACGAGGGGGGCGATGGTGTGGGCACCGCGCATGGTGGCGCGTACGCAGCGGCTGAGGGTGTCACCGGCTCCGAGCTCGATGAACAGCTGCTGGTCGGCGGACGCGATGCTCTCTACCGCCTCGGCGAAGTAGACCGGTTGGGTAATGCAGTCGGCGATGGCCCGGACGAAATCGTCGGCATTGCTGTAGGCGCGGCGCTGTACGGGAGAGTGCACGGCTGCGCGGAGCGGTTTTTGACGTATGTCCTTGGCGAGGTCGAGGAAGCGGCCGTGGACTTCCTGGAGGCCGGGGTGGTGGGCTGCGTAGGGGAGGTCCAGTTCGAACAACCGCCGCGCGCTGCCGCAGGCACGCAGTGCGGCCAGGGCGGCAGCGGGGCCGCTGACGATCGTCTCTCTCGGGGAGTTGATACAGGCTATGGCCAGGTCGTCGCGGCCCGTTGCGGCGAGCATGGCCCGGGTGCCGCTTTCCCCGGCCAGGACCAGGACCATGGCGCCCTGGCCTATGACCGGACGGTAGGCGTCATTCAGTGCGCATACGAGATCGGCTCCTTCGGCGACGGTGAACGCCCCGGCCGTCACGAAGGCCGAGAATTCGCCGAGGCTGTGGCCCACGATCAGATCGGGGCTGATTCCGGTGGAGGCGAAGGCATGGGCCAGGGCGACGGAGGCAGCGAAATGGGCCAGCTGCGACGTCCCGTACGGGAGCCGGTCGGCCGGAGAGCCCTCGGCCAGCAGCACATCACGGACCGGCCCGTATCCACGTGACACCGCCACTTTGTCGATCTCATGGAGGACCCGGTCGGCCTCGGCCCTCGCCGAGGGAGCAACTCCGTGCTGGTCGTCGTAGAAGCTCGCCAGAGCGCCATGGGGGGAGAGCCCCTGCCCGGGAAAGAGGAAGACTGCGCCACCGGGTGGCATATCGGCCGGTTGCGGAATCATCTCTGCTCACCAGCGCCCGGGGCCGGGGCGTCAGGTGCCGGGGTGGCCCGCCGCCAGGTCGCGGTCAGAACCGGGTAGCCGTGGGCGGGGAGCGTGGCAAGGCTGAGCAAGCCCGCTTCCCAGCGCGCCGTGCGGGGCAGCTCGGCCCCGCTGAACTCGCCGGGAGTACCGACCACGGAGCGGTGCACGACGCGATTCCCAAGCCACTGATAGGTGCCGGCGTAGCCGATGTAGCCGTCCGGACCGGCTATCTGGGCCGACACGTGACCGCCGGGCGTATAGATGAGCATGCCGCGGGCTTCGGTCCCCAGCGGGTGAGCGACCTCCCCGCTCTCGTCGGTGGCTGTGAATGACACCAGCTGCCAAGCGCCGACGACCCTGCCCACCTCGATTCCGGGCAGCGTGTTCATGGCTTCTTCCTTTCTTTTGAACAGTCCATGGGTGGGGCGGGACCGAGTACGGGATGTGTCTCCGGAACCCGCCTACGAAACGCGCCTGCGTTCCTTCGGGCACACCGATCCTGCTCATGACAAATGCGCGATTGGCCGCCATGGAGAGGGTCCTGGATGCTCAGGTGGCGCAGCGGAGCTGGGAGCGGGCACTTCCGGTGACGCCGAAGGCATCACCGACGACCGCGACGCACGTCAGGTGCGGCGCTTACGGCAGCGACTTCATGGCCTCCGGGCCACGATGAGCCACCCGCGCCGAACGGTCCCATGGCGTGAGATGGCGACCTCGGCTCGCGTCGACGGCGCAGCGGGCTTACCAGCCGGCCATCCGTCGTGGCGCTGCCAGGTACCGAATTTCATGATCAGAGATTAGCGCATCCGGAGAGGAAACCCGCTGGCTGTGGGCGTCGGCGATTGCCTATGGCGGGGCGCCTGACGAGATGGAAGCCGGTCGGCGGGAATGAGTACGAGCACGACCGGCGGCACCCTGACCTTATGGCGGCCGACCGGCCCGCGGGAGCTGGCACTGGTCGAGGCGTCGGGCCGGCGGGCCTGGCCGCCGCGCCTGCCCGAGCAGCCGATCTCCTATTCCAGCTGTCGGCGGACCTCGCCCGTGCTCAGCGTGATCACGGCCCGGGGCCGCATCGGCTCCTCGCCGCGCCGGGAGAGCAGGACCACTTCCTCGACCACGGCCGACAGTGCACCGAGCCGGGCGGCGCACTCGGCGGCCAGACGCCGCGGTTCCTGCGTGCGGCCGAGGGACAGATGCGGGGTGAATTGCCCGCCACGCCCGCGGCAGAGCGGGAACCGCAACCCCAGCGCCCGGTGGAGACGGGCCCACGGTGCCCGGTCTGCCGCGGCCGGATCGAGCCACACCGTCGCGTAATCCCGGTGCCGGAAGTACCGCACACCGGTCAGCCGCGCCGTGAACGCCGCGCTCTCCGCCGCCCCGGCGCAGAGCAGCGGCACAGCCCGCGCGAACTCCCGCTCCGGTACGAAGCCGAACAGCAGATTCACATGCGGGGGCCACCGCCGTACCTGAGGATCGTGCTCCCAGCGGATGGCCTGAATCGCCGGCCAGAGCTCCGGCGGCGGCAGCCACGCCACCGCCGTCCGCGCCGTCGGCGCCACCTCGAGCGCGTCGACCGGCTCGGCCCCGCCGAAAACCCGATTCCCGTCCACACTGCCATGGTCCGGACCGCGCCCGCATCCCACGAGTCGGCGGAGATGTCGCGGGTGAATCCGCGTCGCACCGGCCTCCGAGCCTGCGGCTTGCCCATCACCAGGGTCGCGGCCACCCGCGAGGGTGCCGGCCCCGCACAGTCCTGCGCAGCACCGCAAGGTCGGATTCGACGGTGATTGCAGGAATTCCACAGCCCCCGCGCCGGACACGCCCCGGCTCACACCAGCCAATTCACTCGTGATCAGCGCCATTTGACCCGAGCCAAGGTGCCCTAGCCGCTCTCACCTGGGAAAACGTGTCGGCGAGCGGTCACCGGGGCCACATGGGGACCAATTCGCCCAACGGTAAAGGCCGTTCCCGATTATCGGAAACGGCCTCTGACCTGCGGAAATGCAAGTCGGGACGGCGGGATTTGAACCCACGACCCCTTGACCCCCAGTCAAGTGCGCTACCAAACTGCGCCACGTCCCGGTGCTTGTCCGGCTCGGACTTTCGCCCTTGCCGACCGCGCACGAGAAGAATACCGCACTTCGCGAGGTGGTCGCGCACGGCTTTCCGGCCGGTGGATCACGGTCGAGCGGCGACGTCGGCGGCTACGCAGCGTGAGCAGCCCAGCACGTCACGCCAGGACCCGGGGCTCCTCCCCCTCAGCCCCCTCGCCCCCCGCGACCCGTTCGGATGAAGAATTCAGAGCCGGCTCGCGCACCAACCACATACGGCTCGCGCACCGGCCACGCACCAGTCCCGCCCGCCCGTCCGCACGCTCGCCATCGCGCCCTGCCACCCGCAGAACCGCACGCGAAATCACCCCCCTGACCAGGCCGCCGATCCCCTTTTTTCCTACTTGATGGGGTGTTGACCACCGGCCTGTGGGGCGTGCAACGATCGCCTTTTGGATTTTAGCTGCCACCTCGCATAACTCCCTTGACACAGGAGGACAGTTGAACACCAGCATCTCCCGGATCTCCCGGCGCAGATTTCTGCAGACGGCGGCGGCCGGGACCGCCGCCGTGGCCGGTGCGGCCGTAGCTCTCCCGGTGGTGGACGCGGTGGCGTCCCCGGTGGGGGGCTCGGGGCGTACCGTGCTCTCGTTTTCCGGGGCGACCAATGGGGCCGCTTCCCTCTCGCCTGCCGGTGACCGGCTGATCGCGGAGGTGCAGAACGTTCTGTGGTCGGTTCCCCGCAAGGGCGGGGACGCCGTGGCGATCACTCCGGCGGATCTCGAACCCACCCGGCCCGTCCATTCGCCGGATGGCGCGTGGCTCGCGGTGTGTGCGTACCGGGGTGGCGGTTTTCATATCTGGACGCTGCGGACCGATGGCTCGGGGTTGCGGCAGCTGACGGACGGGCCGTGGGACGACCGGGGGCCGGCGTGGTCGCCGGACGGGACGCGGATCGCCTTCGCTTCGGAGCGCGGGGGTGATCCGGTGGCGGGGAGCCCGTACCGGCTGTGGGTGGTGGATGTACGAACCGGTGGGCTGACGCAGGTCACGGGGGTGTCCGGGCAGGAGGGACCGGGGCAGGACGGGGCGTGGGAGGACTTCGACCCGGTGTGGTCGCCGGACGGCGGGCGGCTGCTGTTCGTGCGGGGGCGCGTGGTGGGGGCGGCGCTGGAGGCACGTACGGTCGTCTCCGTGCCGGCCGACGGGCGCGGGCCGGTGCGGACCGAGCACACCGAGACCTCCGCCGCACAGGTCATGACGCCGGCCGTCTCGCCGGGCGGGCGACTGGCGTATCTGCGCACGACGGCCGCGCCCGCCGCCTCCTGCAGCCTCGTCGTGGACGGGGCCCCGGTACCGGTCGACGGGGACGTGGAGCCCGTGCCGCCGCGGTGGGTGTCCCGCGACGAGCTGCTGCTGACGGTGAGCGGAGAATTCCGGATCGTCCAGCCGGAGGTGTCCGGGGTCCCGCAGACGTCCGGCGCCGACTCCTTCCCCCATCCCTCGGCGGCCCCGGCACCGACCCCGCCCGCCGCCGCCCGGGCCGTGGCCTCGGTCGCGATCCCCTTCACGGCGAAGCTGCCGGTCGACCGGCCCCGCTACCAGGTCAAGCAGTACGACTTCGCCGCGGGGGGCGGCGTGCGGCGCGTACGTGCCGTGCACCTGCCCGCGCTGTCCCCGGACGCGCGCCGGGTGGCCTTCGCCGCGCTCAACTCCCTCTGGATCGCGGACGTCTCCGGCGGCCGGGCGCCTCGGCAGGTGGTGAAGGCCGATCCCACCCGCTATCTGCTCGCGCCGTCCTGGTCGCGGGACGGGCAGGCGCTGCTCTACGCCGACGACCGCGACGGGCTGCTCGCCGTCCGGCGCCACGACCTGGCCTCGGGCGAGGAGAGCGTGCTGGCGGACGGAGGGCGCGTACAGCCCGCGCTGTCACCGGACGGCGCCCGGCTGGCCTGCCTGGACCTGTCCGGGAACCTCGTCGTGCGCGATCTGGCGGCCGGCACGGAGCGGGTGCTGGCGGCGCCGCTGGGCGCGGGCGGGCTGCCGGGGAGACCGAGCTGGTCGCCGGACGGGCGCTTCGTCGCTTTCTGCGACCGCAACCGTCTCAATCAGCGCTTCCGTGAGGGCTACAACCTCATCCGGGTCGTCGACACGGCCGACGGCACCGCGCGCCTGCACGCGATCGCCCCGCACGCCTCGGTCTCCGACCGCTACGACTCCGGGCCCGTCTGGTCACCGGACGGCCGCACCATGGCCGTGATCAGCGAGTCCGCGCTGTGGCTGGTGCCCGTACGGGCCGACGGGACGCCCGAGGGCGAGCCGCGGCGGCTGACGGACGAGGCCGCCGACCACCCGTCCTGGTCCGCCGACGGGCGCAAGCTCCTCTACCTCTCCGCCGGGCGGCTGCGGCTGCTGGACACGGCGGACGGCACCACCCGCACCGTCCCGGTCGCGCTCGACTACCGCCGCCCGGCCCCCGCCGACACCGTCGTGCACGCGGGCCGGTTCTGGGACGGCACGGGGACGGCGGTACGTGAGGACGTCGACGTCGTGGTGCGGGACGGCCGTATCGCCGCCGTCGAGCCGCACCGGGCGCGGCGGGCCGCCCGGCGCGCGGTCGACGCCTCGAACCGGACGCTGATCCCCGGCCTCTGGGACGCCCACACGCATCCGTGGCAGACCACCTACGGGGGCCGGCAGACGGCCCTGCAGCTGGCCTACGGCATCACCACGGCGGTCTCCCTGGGCGGGTTCGCCTACGAGCAGGCCCGCATCCGCGAGGCCGTGTCGGCGGGCGCCCTCGCCGGGCCGAGGCTGCTGACCAGTGGAGAGCTCCTCGACGGTGGGCGCGTCGCGTACAGCATGGGACGCGCGCACCGCACCCGGGAGGGGCTGCGCCGGTCGCTGGCCCGCGCTGAGGCCCTGGACTGGGACTTCGTCAAGACGTACGTGCGCGCGCCAGGCTGGGTGATGGAGGAGGCGGCCCGTTTTGCCCACGAGCGGCTCAAGGTGCGCGCCGGCAGCCATCTGTGCTCGCCGGGCGTTCAGCTGGGGCAGGACCTGACGACACATCTGCAGGCCACCCAGCGGCTGGAGTTCGGGCACGCCACGACGGCGACCGGGCGGGCGTACCAGGATGTGGCGGAGATCTACACCGCCACCGGCTTCCACTTGATCGCCACGATCTTCACCTCCGTGCCCCTGCTGGGCGCCGACCCCGCCCTCGCCGAGGACCCCCGCGTCACCGCGCTGATGCCGCCCTGGGACGTCGCGCTCGTCCAGCAGACGGCCGCCAAGGCGCCCACCGCCGACCAGCTGACCACGCTGCGCCGCGAGATGGAGGTCTACCGCCGGGTGCTGGCGGGCGGTGGCATCGTCGCCCTGGGCACGGACGCCCCGCTGGTGCCGGTCGGCCTCTCCCTGCACATGGGGCTGCGGGCCCTGCACCAGCACGGCCTGTCGGCAGCGCAGGCGTTGCGCACCGCGACGGTGCTGCCCGCGAGGGCGTTCGGCGCGGAGCGGGATCTGGGAACGCTGGAGGTCGGCAAGCTCGCCGACGCCACCGTGATCGACGGCGACCCCTTCACCGACTTCGACACGCTCGTACGGACGACGTCGGTGCTGCGCGGTGGGGTCGAGTACCGGCAGAGCGAGCTCGTCGGCTCCTACGAGCGTGCCGGGAGCCCGGCGATGCGCCATGGGCGCGCGCACGGGGACTGGCTGGACGTCGGGCGGCAGCTGCGCCGCGACTCCTGCTGCGACATGGGGCACTGACGCCCCGCCCGCGGGCTCCTCGTGCGGGAGCCCGCGGGCGGGTGGTGCCGGTGGACCGGCCCGCTACTGGTCGATCTGGAAGGGCTCGCCGTAGACCTTCCACTTCAGCGGCGGCTGGAAGTCGAAGTTGCCGTTGTTGAGGAACACGCGCTGGGCGGTGTCGACGCGGCTGGTGTCCTCGTGGGCCTTCTCGCTCTGCATGGCCTTCTTGCGGGCGTCGAGGAAGGCGTTGAGGTACGTCTTCTCGTCGCCGCCCTGCGCGGGGGACTTCGCCTTCGACAGGGCGGTCTTACGGATGCCGCTGAAGCTGTACTTGTCGGTGCCGGGGCCGTGCATGACGATCGCGTCGTAGTAGATGAACTGGCCGAGCGCGCGCAGGCCGTCCTGCTTCGCCTGTTTGACGGAGGGGTTGAAGTAGACGCGGTCGCGCTCGGATTCCTGGGCGTCCTGGAAGGCCTTGTCCTGGGCGGCCTTGCGCCAGGCGTCCTCGAAGGGCTTGCCCAGGCCGGCGTGCGAGTCGCTGCCGTTGACCTTGCGCAGGGCGGGAAGGTACTTGGCGAGCGGGTTGCCGGGCTTGTGCTTGGTGTAGAGCTCGACGAGGTCGAGCATGTCGCCGGTGCCCGAGCAGAAGCCGATGATGCCGGCGGTGTAGCCACGGCCGTCGTCTATGTCCTCGATGTACTTGAACTGGCCGCGCCAGTCGAGCGAGGAGTTCTCCGCGCTGGAGACCACCTGCATGGCGATGTCCTTCTTGTGCGGGTCGTCCAGGCCGGTCGCGAACGCGGCGGCGGCCGGGACGTCCCCACCGGCGGGCTTCGCCGGCGCGGCCTGGCCCACTCCTCCGAGGGCGAGGGAGAAGGGCAGGGCCACCGCCATTCCCGTGAGGAGGACCCGCGTGGTCGTCCTCTTCCTCATGGGCGTCTTCGTCTGCGTCGAGGTGCGCGCGGGCATGCGGAACTCCGTTCCCGGTCGTCCATCAATGCGTTAGGAAGCTTTCCTAACCGTCGTCACGCATTGAAGCGGGACGTCCGCTTGCATGACAAGAGCGACGCGCACGAATGTGCGTAAAAAAGCCATTCATTCGAACGTTGTTGACCGACCCCGACCGGTCCCCCGCCAACCCCGCGCTGCTAGGCCTGCAGGACGGATTCGGCATCGGTGGCAGCGGTGGCAGCGGCCGCGTGGGCGGCCGGAGCGGCCCCGGTACCGGCACTCTCCGTGCCCGCGGCCGCGGTGACAGCCCCGGACGGGACCGCTCCGGCCGCCGGTCGGGCCGCGACCGCCCGCCACCACGGGTCGCACGGCAGCCCGGCGCCCGGCTCGAAGGGCTGCCCGGGCCGTGGCACGGCGATCCGCGCCCCCTCCCGCCGGGCCGCGGTGACCGTGCCCTCGGCGGGCTCCTCCCAGGGGTGCGGGGCGAGGTTGAACGTGCCCCAGTGGATGGGCAGCATGACCCCGGCCGTGGGCTCGCCGCCCTGGAGGTCCAGATGGGCGCGCATGCCCTCCTCGGGCGTCATGTGGATGTCGCGCCAGAACTCGCTGTACGCGCCGATCTGCACCATCGTGGCGTCGAACGGCCCGTACTGCGCACCGATGTCGCGGAACCCGGGGAAGTAACCGGTGTCGCCGCTGTGGAAGATCCGGTGCTCCGGACCGGCGACCACCCAGGAGGCCCACAGCGTGTGCTGGGTGTTGCGCAGCGCCCGGCCGCAGAAGTGCCGGGCCGGGGTGGCGGTCAGAGTGAGCCCGGCCACGTCGGCCGACTCGTGCCAGTCGAGCTCGGTGATGCGGTCCGCCGGCACGCCCCAGTGCTCCAGGTGGGCGCCGACACCGAGCGGGACGACGAAGGCCGTCGCGGTTCGGGTCAGCGCCCGTACCGTCGCCATGTCCAGGTGGTCGTAGTGGTCGTGGGAGATGATCACCGCGTCCAGCCGGCCGGTCTCGGCCAGGGGCACCGGCACGGGGTGCAGTCGCCGGGGGCCGGCGAAGGCGAACGGCGAGCAGCGCTGGGACCACACCGGGTCGAACAGGACCCGTGCGCCGTCGATCTCGGCCAGCACGCTGGAGTGGCCCATCCAGGTCAGCCGCAGCCCCGACGCGGCGGGCGTGGCCAGCTCCGCGACGGTGGTGGGGTGGACCGGGACGGCATGGGCGGGGGCCCTGCGCAGGCGCTCCTCCTTGCGGAAGTAGGTCGGCAGGAACCTCAGCATGGAGGCGGACGGCACGTGCCGGGCGCCCTCGGGGTTGACGAAAACACCGCCGGAGAAGTTCGGCGACCGCCTGATGCGCGCCATCCGCTCCCCCGCCGGATCCGCGCCGAACGCGGCCGGGCGCAGCGAGTCGAGAGGTGAACGGTTCGGGCGGAAGCCGGTCACGGCGTCTCCAGGGCAGTGCGGGGCACCCCCGTGCCGACCGGGCCACGGGAGAAGCAGGTCACCCCCATTATCCGGTCAGGTCAGTCACAGCCCACTCACCCGCAACGTGATGTTCAACCGTCCCTCCAGCCCCAGTCCGGGCGGGGCGGTGCCCGGCAGGGTCCGTGGAACCCCGTGATAGGCCGACCGCGACGGGCCCCCGAAGACGAAGAGGTCACCGCTGCGCAGCTCGACGTCCGTCCAGGGGCGGTTGCGGCTGCTCGTATTGCCGAACCGGAAGACGCAGGTGTCACCGAGACTCAGCGAGACGACCGGGGCGCCGGACTTCTCGTCGCTGTCGCGGTGCATGCCCATCTTCGCGGTGGCGTCGTAGTAGTTGACGAGCGCGATGTCGTACGGCTCCCCGCCGGCTCCCGCTTGCGCCCCATAGGCCGACGCGACCGCCTCCCGGGCCAGCTCCCCCAGCCAGGGCGGGAACGGCTTGACCGCCGCACCGTCGCCGTCGACGACGGTGCGGGCGTAGCCGTAGGGGAACCAGTGCCAGCCCAGGCAGACCGTCCGCACCGACATCTCGCCGCCGTTCGGCATCCGTGTGGTCCGCAGGCCGGCGGGTGGCTTCGCCCACTCCCGGCAGGCCTCCAGCAGGCGGCGCTGGGCGGCGGTGTCCAGCCGGCCGGGGATGTGCACCGCGCCCGGGGCGATCTCCACCGGGGGCCGGGGGAAGAGCTCCCCGTCCATGTCACCGTCCATGCGGCCACCCTAGGACGGCCCACTGACATCACCTCCGACCTACGCCCTCGGAGCGCTTGTGACCTGCGGCTCCAGAGATTTTTCGGGAGCGGTGTCACATTCTCGCCGGGGCGGTCCGTCGTACGGTCGAAAGTAACCGCTCCGCTCCTGATGGAGGCACCGGCCATGGCCCGCATCCCGCTCGACCAGCCCCGCACCCTGCTGACCCGCCTCGCCGCCTGGTACAGCAGGCGCTCCTACGGCAAGGTCCTCGACCCGCTGATGGCGCTGGCGCACAACCGCCGGGTGCTGATCACCGACTCCCGCTTCGAGATGTCGCTGGCCCGCTGGAACAAGCTCGACCCCGGTCTGAAGGACCTCGCCGTCATGGCGTCGGCCGCGGCCATCGGCTGCTCCTGGTGCATGGACTTCGGGTACTGGGAGAGCCGGCGGCGCGGTGCGTCGCACGAGAAGCTGCACGACGTGCCGCGCTGGCGGGACAGCGACGTCTACACACCGCTGGAGCGGGACGTCCTTGAGTACTCCGAGGCGATGACCGCCACTCCGCCGGTCGTCGAGGACGACCTGGTGGAGCGGCTGCGCCGGCAGCTCGGCGAGGCCGCCCTCGTCGAGCTGACGGCGATGGTGGCGGTGGAGAACCTCCGCTCGCGCATCAACTCGGCGCTGGGGCTGGCCAGCCAGGGGTTCAAGGACAGCTGTGACATCCCGGCGCGCCCGGGGAGTTGAGGGCCCGCCGGCCGCTCAGCCCTTGCGTCCCGCACCGCCGTAGAAGATGGTGTTGCTCAGCTCCTCGGCACCGGGCACCGGGCCGTCCGGGCGCCACAGCGGCACCCGGACCAGCCCGGGCTCGAGGAGCTCGAACGGGCCGAAGAGCGGCTCGATGGCCGCGCGGCCGCGCAGGTTCAGGGCCGCGGTGGCGTTCTTGTAGACGTCCAGCACCCCGTCCCGGGCCTTGTGGTCCGTGCGGCCCGCGGCGTACTCCTCGTAGGGCTCCTCGGTGGCGTGGGAGAGGATGAGCAGGCTGCCGGCGGGCAGGGCGTCGCCGAGGGTGGCGATGATGCCCGCCGGGTCCTCCTCGTCCTTGACGAAGTGCATGACGGCGACCAGCAGCAGGGCCACCGGCTCGGTGAAGTCGAGGAGTTCACGGACGACCGGGTTCCGGAGGATCGATTCGGGGTCCCTGACGTCCGCGAGGGCGAATCCCGTGCCGCCCGCGTCCGTCAGCTTCGCCCCGGCGTGCGTCGCCACGATCGGGTCGTTGTCGACGTAGGCGACGCGTACGCCGGGGGCGGCCTCCCGGGCCACCTCGTGGGTGTTGGGGGAGGTGGGTATGCCGGTGCCGATGTCGAGGATCTGACGGATGCCGCCGTGCACCGCCTCCCGTACGGCCCGCCGCAGGAAGGCGCGGTTGGCGCGGGCGGAGAGGCGGACCTGGGGGTGGACCTCGATGACGCGCTCGGCGGCCGCGCGGTCGACCTCGTAGTTGTCCCAGCCGTCGAGGTAGTAGTCGTACATGCGGGCCGGGTGCGGCCTGCTGGTGTCGATCTCCTCGGCCGAAAAGCCCTGCCCGCCCGTGCCCATGCCGGGCATGCCCTGCTCGATCACGCCGTGTTCCCTTCGGTACGCATGCAGATGTCGCTGGTCGTCGCGGCTAGTCCGCGCTCACGCTCGGCCCGGCCAGCAGGAAGTCGGCCTCGCCGGCCTTCGCGCCCCGGATGAAGGTCTCCATCTCGTGGCGCGAGTAGATCAGGGCGGGTCCCTCGGGGTCGGTGGACTGGCGCAGGGCCACCCGGCCGTCCACCAGCCGCATGACCTCGACGCAGCTGCCGCCGTTGCCGCCGCTCCACGGCTTGCTCCAGCCCTCGGTGCCGAGGTCCCTCGCGGGCATGCCGTTGTATATGTGATCCAGATCCATGGTTCAGATCTCCTTACGAATGCCACCCAGGATTGCCTTGGTGGTGTGTGCCGGCGCGGCCTGCGCGCACATCCGGTCCAGGGCCTCCAGGAAGGACGAGACGTCGTCGCGCTGGTCGAAGTACGAGGCTCCGACGAGGTTTTCGGCGTACGCGATGTCCGGCAGCTCCTGGATGGGGAACCGGAAGATGTGGAAGGGGCCGTACATCGCCGGGTGCGGCCCGGCGGCGAACGGCATGAACTGCAGCCGCACGTTGGGCATGTCGGTGGCCTCGATGAGCCGGTCCACCTGGGCTCGCATCACGTCCGTCCCGCCGATGGGCCGGCGCAGCACGGTCTCGTCCATGACCACCCACAGCAGGGGCGCCCGGTCCCGGGTGAGCAGGCTCTGGCGCTGCCGGCGGACGGTGACGGCGCGCTCGACGTCGGCCTCGCGGGCGTGCGGCATCCCGGCGCGCAGGACGGCGCGGGTGTAGTCCTCGGTCTGCAACAGGCCGGGGACGTAGTGCGGTTCGTAGGCCCGGATGAGGTTGGCCTCTCCCTCCAGGCTCACGAACGCGCTGAACCACTCGGGGAGTACGTCGCGGAAGCGGTGCCACCAGCCGGGGCGGTTGGCCTCGCGGGTGAGGGCGAGAAAGCCTTCGACCTCAGCCGGATCGAGGACGCCGTAGACGCGGAGGAGCTTCTCCACATACGGGATCTTCAGCCCGACCTCGGCCTTCTCCATTCTGCGGACGGTGGCGTGCGTGACGTCCAGTGCGCGGCCCGCCTCCTCGTAGGAGATCCCGGCCTTCTCGCGGAGGTCCTGGAGCCGCTTGCCGAGCACGACTCTCAGGACCGTGGGAGCACCCGCAGGCCGCGTGTCCGCCATGTCCACCCCCTCCAACTGCCGTCATATGCCAGCAGTGTGCCACGCAGTCTGTCGACCGGACAGACTGTCCTTGCGATTCTGTAATTTGCAGATTGAACCTTGCCACAGATGAGCTCTATCGCACATAGTTGCGGAGTGCTCCCCTCCCATGACGCACCCTCGCTCGGGTTCTGCGGCAGCTACCTCGCCGGCCGCCTGCAGGACGCCTTTCACTTCCCGGCCCTCAACGCCTCGGTGGCGGAGGCGCGAAAACGAGTTCTCGCGCGGCTGCGGGAGTGGGGGATAGACGAAGTGGCCTGCAACGACGCCCAGTTGGTGGTGTCGGAGCTGTTCACCAACGCCGTGCGGCACACGGACAGCGAGAAGGTCAGCTGTCAGCTGCGGATCAGCGCGGCGGCCCTGCGCATAGAGGTCGCCGACCAGGGGCACACCCCGACGGAGCCCAGAGCGCGGTGCAGCGGGACGGACGAGGAGAGCGGGCGCGGACTGCTGCTGGTCGGCGCGCTGTCCCAGGCCTGGGGGGTCCGGCCCGACGACACCGGCCGGGGCCGTGTCGTCTGGGCCGATCTGCCGCACAGGCGGCTCCCCCACTGAAACGGGCCGGCGCGCTACAGCGGCAGCAGGTCCGGCCGCTTGGGCTCCACGTTGTCGCCGGAGGACTCGCCGCGCAACCGGCGCCCGATCCACGGCACCAGGTGCTCGCGGGCCCAGTTGATGTTGTCCCGGCGCACCTCGGCGGGCGATCGCTGCCCCTCTTCCGGCCACTCCTGGTCGGGGTCGGCCGGCACCTGAAGGCCCAGGACCTGTGCGGCGCGCAGCGCCACGCGGGTGTGCCCGTCCGGCGAGAGGTGCAGCCGGTCCTCGCTCCAGGCCCGTCGGTCCTGCACCGAGCGCAGCGACCACAGGTCGAGGACCGGGCAGTCGTGGCGGTCGGCGATGGAGCGCACATGGGCGGTGTAGGTCGCGATCTTGCCCCGCAGGTGCCGCAGTACCGGCATGCCGCGGGTGTCGAAGCCGGTGCACAGCAGCACCGAGCCGACGGAGTCCTTGAGGCGGATCACGGCCGCCTCATAGCGCTCGGCCACGTCGTCCGGGTCGCTTCCCGGCCGCAGGATGTCATTGCCACCGGCACAGAAGGTGACGAGATCCGGCCCGAGTTCGACGGCCCGGGGCACCTGCTCCTCGACGATCTGGTCCAGGAGCCGTCCGCGGACGGCGAGGTTGGCGTACCTGAAGGAGTGCTCCGCCTGCTGGTCGGAGAGGAGTACGGCCAGTCGGTCGGCCCAGCCGATGAAGGTGCCGTCGGGACCTGGATCGCCGACGCCCTCGGTGAAGCTGTCCCCGACGGCTGCGTACGACCCGATCGCGCTCTTGCTGAATGAATTCGAATCGTCTGCCACGTCAGCACATCTTTCACCTTACGGAGTGACCTACGCCACCGTAACCAGGGGTTGACGTGCCGTGATGTATCCCACCCCGGCAAAGTTGCGTCTGCCGGAATACGATCGCGCCGGCAGCCGAGACCCGAGGAGCGCACGTGACACAGACGCCGCACGTCCCGTCGACCGAGCCCGAGCTGGCGGGAGTACGCAACTTCCGTGACCTGGGCGGCCTGCCGGCCGCCGGCGGGCGCCGCGTACGGCCCGGCGTCCTCTTCCGCAGCGGTCACCTCGCCCACGCGACACAGACGGACGCGGACTTCCTCGGCTCACTCGGCCTGCACACCGTCTTCGACTTCCGCAACGCCGCGGACATCGCGCTGGAGGGCCCGGACGTCACGCTCACCGGGGTGCGGAACGTGAACATCCCGCTGTCGGACCCGGCCGAGGGCAGCGAGTTCTGGCGGATGGTCCGCGACGGCGGCCTGGACACCCTGCGGTCCGTCCTGGGGCAGGGCCGGGCGGCGGGCCGCATGGCCGATTCGTACCGCACGATGATCATCACTCGTACCGCCGAGCACAGCCGGGTGCTGCACACCCTCGCCGACGACAGCGTGCCGGCGCTGATGCACTGCGCCGCCGGCAAGGACCGGGCGGGGCTGTCGATCGCGGTGACGCTGCTCGCCCTCGGGGTACCCCCCGAGGCCATCGAGGCCGATTACCTGGAGTCCAACGCGCCGCACCGCCGCTACCGGGTGCGGCGCGGCGACGGTACGGACGCCGACGGGTCGCCCGAGGTCAGTGAGCTGCTCTCACCGCTGTTCGAGGCGCGCGCGGCGTACCTGGCCGCGGCGTTCGCCGCCATCGCGGAGACCTGGGGCACGAGCGAGGGCTACCTCGCCGAGGGGCTGGGGCTGGCCACCGCGACGCGCGAGCGGCTGCGGGAGCGGCTGCTCACCGGCTGAACGGGCGGTGAGCGGTAAGGGCGGTGGGGCCGCGGACGCGGCCCCCCGGCGGCTGTGTCAGCGCCCGCCCACCGCCTGCTTGACCAGCGTCCGGCCGAAGTCCCACATCAGGGTGCCGCCACCGTGGGCGTCGTCCATGACCGCCGTGAAGGCCGTCACGAACCGGTCCACCTCCCGCTCACCGATGATCAACGGCGGGATCAGCTTGATGACCTCCAGGTGGTCCCCCGAGACCTGGGTGAGAATGCGGTGCTTCTGCAGCAGCGGCACCACGACCATCTGCGCGAACAGGCCCTTGCGTGCCGCCTGCAGCATCGCCCAGCGGCTGCGCAGACCCAGCGACTTGGGCTTGCCGAACTCGATCCCGATCATCAGCCCGCGGCCGCGCACCTCGTGCAGCAGCTCGTACGTGCCGACCAGCGCCGCCAGCCGGGACCGCAGCAGCTCGCCGGTGTCCCGGGCGTTGGCCACGATCCGCTCGTCCTCCATGACGGCGAGCACCGCGAGGCCGGCGGCCATGGCCTGGGCGTTGGAGCCGAAGCTGGCCGAGTGGACCAGCACCCGGTCCATGGAGGAGTAGATCTTCTTGAAGATCCAGTCCTTGCCGAGCGTCGCGCCCACGGGGACGTAGCCGCCGGAGAGCGCCTTGGCCACGCACACCAGGTCGGGTTCGACCCCGCGCTCGTGCTGGTAGGCGAAGAACTCGCCCGTCCGCCCGATGCCGGTCTGCACCTCGTCCGCGATGAGCAGCGCCCTGTGGCGGTGCAGCAGTTCCTGTGCCGCGAGCAGGTAGCCGGGCGGCGGCATCTGAACGCCCTTGCCCTGGACCGGCTCGATGACCAGGGCGGCCACGTCGCCGCGGCCGAGCTCCCGCTCCAGCGCCTCCAGGTCACCCATCGGGACCTCGGTGTCCGGCAGCAGCGGCGCGAAGCCGTCCCGGAAGCCGTCCTCGCCGTTGACGGACAGCGAACCGGCGGTGAGCCCGTGGAAGGCGTGGGAGCAGTACAGCACGCGCGGCCTGCCCGTGGCGTACCGGGCGAACTTCAGCGCCGTCTCGACCGCCTCGGTGCCGCTGTTGCCGAAGAACACCCGGTCCAGGTGCGGGGCGTAGGACAGCAGCTTCTCGGCGAGCAGGCCGGGCAGCGGCGGGCAGTCGAAGCGGGTCAGGTCGGCGAGGGAGGCGTCGAGGACGTCGTGCAGCGCCTTGCGGACGACCGGGTGGTGACGGCCGACGCCCATCACCCCGAAGCCCGCGAGCATGTCGAGGTAGTCCTGCCCGTCGGAGTCCCAGAAATAGGCGCCCTCGGCGCGCTCGTAGATCTTGTCGAAGCCGATGGTGCGCAGCATGCGCGGCAGTTGGTGGTTGAGGTGCCGGGCGTGCAGGTCGTAGCGTTCGCCGCCGCGCCCGGCCAGCAGCCGGGCCAGGTCGAATCCCTTGGTGCCGTCGGCCGTCATGCGCTGTCGCTCTCCTTACCGACCAGGGCGGCCTCCTTGCGGGTCTGTCCGGCCTCCTTGCGGACCAGCGCCGCGCTGATGCGTCCGGCGATCTCGGCGGGGGTGAGCCCCAGGTCCGCCAGCACCTCGGCCCGTTTGGCGTGCGGGAGGAACTGCTCGGGGATACCGAAGGTCCGCACGGGCAGGTCGACGCCGGCGTCGCGCAGCGCCTGCGCCACGGCCGCGCCGACGCCGCCGGTGCGGCTGTTGTCCTCGACGACCGCGACCAGGCGGTGCTGTGCGGCGAGGGCGGGCAGCGCCCCGTCGACGGGCTTGACCCAGCGGGGGTCCACGACGGTGCAGGTGGTGCCGCGTGCTTCGAGCAGCTCGGCGGCGTCCAGCACCACCGGTGCCATGGCACCGACGGCGACGAGCAGCACGTCCGCGGCGGCGGCCTCGTCCTCGGGCCGGGCGAGTACGTCCATGCCGCCGACGCGGCCGAGAGCGGGGATGCTGCGGCCCACGTTCTCCTTCGGGAAGCGCACGACGGTCGGGGCGTCGTCGACGTCGACGGCCTCGCGCAGCTGGGCGCGGAGCTGGTCGGCGTCGCGCGGGGCGGCGATGCGCAGGCCGGGGACGACCTGGAGGACCGACATGTCCCACATGCCGTTGTGCGAGGCGCCGTCCGTTCCGGTGACGCCCGCACGGTCCAGGACGAAGGTGACGCCGCACTTGTGCAGGGCCACGTCCATCAGGACCTGGTCGAAGGCGCGGTTGAGGAAGGTGGCGTAGACCGCGAAGACCGGGTGCAGGCCGCCCGTCGCCAGTCCGGCCGCCGAGACGGCGCCGTGCTGCTCGGCGATGCCGACGTCCCAGATCCGGTCGGGGTAGGCCGCGGCGAACTTCGTCAGGCCCACGGGGTGCAGCATCGCCGCCGTGATGGCGACCACGTCCGGCCGCTCGGCGCCGATCCTGAACATCTCGTCGCCGAACACCGAGGTCCACGACTGCCCGCCGGCCGGGGTCAGCGGCTCGCAGGTGAGGGGGTTCATCACGCCGACTGTGTGGAAGCGGTCCGCCTCGTCCTCCAGGGCGGGCCGGTAGCCGCGGCCCTTCTCGGTCCGGCAGTGCACGAGGACGGGCCCGTGGAAGCGCTTGGCCCTGCGCAGCGCCG
Organism: Streptomyces sp. NPDC026206; assembly: GCF_040638465.1. Taxonomy (NCBI): domain Bacteria; kingdom Bacillati; phylum Actinomycetota; class Actinomycetes; order Kitasatosporales; family Streptomycetaceae; genus Streptomyces; species Streptomyces sp. NPDC026206. The sequence goes on along the minus strand of NZ_JBEZYL010000002.1, from coordinate 601,869 downwards.
ACTCCACGGCGGCGATGTCGTGCCCGTCTATCGGGCCGAGGTACTTGAGCCCCAGGTCCTCGAACATGCCCTGCGGGGCGAAGGCGTCCTTGAAGCCCTTCTTCGCGCCGTGCAGCGACTCGTACAGGGGCCCGCCGACCAGCGGCACGCGCTGGACCGCGTCCTTGCCCCAGGACAGGGCGCGCTCGTAGCCGTCGGTGGTGCGCAGGGTGGTGAGGTGGTTGGCGAGGCCGCCGATGGTGGGCGCGTAGCTGCGCTCGTTGTCGTTGACGACGACGATCAGCCGGCGGTCCTTGGCGACGGCGATGTTGTTGAGCGCCTCCCAGGCCATGCCGCCGGTCAGGGCGCCGTCGCCGATGACGGCGACGACGTGGCGGTTCCAGCGCCCGAGCACCTGGTTGGCCTTGGCGAGGCCGTCCGCCCAGCCGAGCACGGTGGAGGCGTGGCTGTTCTCGATGACGTCGTGTTCGGACTCCTCGCGCGAGGGGTAGCCGGACAGGCCGCCCTTGCCGCGCAGCTTGGAGAAGTCCTGGCGTCCGGTGAGCAGTTTGTGGACGTACGACTGATGGCCGGTGTCCCACAGGATGCGGTCCGCGGGCGAGTCGAAGGCGCGGTGCAGGGCGATGGTCAGCTCCACCACGCCGAGGTTCGGGCCGAGGTGGCCGCCGGTCCTGGCCACGGCGTGGACCAGGAAATGGCGGATCTCCTCGGCGAGGTCGGTCAGCTCCTCGCCGTCCAGTGCCTTCAGGTCCCGCGGACTGCGGATGTTCTCCAGCAACGACACGCCGGCCCCCTCCTCCTCTGTCAGCCTGATCGCAGGCTTCAATGTCGGACTCCGCCGGTCAGAGCACGGTGACGGCGGGCGTCCCGGAGAGGGCGCCCTCCGCCTCCATCTGCTCGGCGAGCTTTATCGCTTCGTCGATGAGGGTCTCCACGATCTTCGACTCGGGAACGGTCCTGATGACCTCGCCCTTGACGAAGATCTGGCCCTTGCCGTTGCCGGACGCCACGCCCAGGTCGGCCTCGCGGGCCTCGCCGGGGCCGTTGACGACACAGCCCATCACCGCCACGCGCAGCGGCACCTCCATGCCCTCCAGGCCCGCCGTGACCTCCTCGGCCAGCTTGTAGACGTCGACCTGGGCGCGGCCGCAGGAGGGGCAGGAGACGATCTCCAGGCGGCGCCGGCGCAGGCCCAGCGACTCCAGGATCTGGATGCCGACCTTGATCTCCTCGACCGGCGGGGCCGACAGCGAGACGCGGATGGTGTCGCCGATGCCCTCGGCCAGCAGCGCGCCGAAGGCGACGGCGGACTTGATGGTGCCCTGGAAGGCCGGTCCCGCCTCCGTGACGCCGAGGTGCAGCGGGTAGTCGCACTGGGCCGCGAGCCGGCGGTAGGCGTTCACCATGACGACCGGGTCGTTGTGCTTGACCGAGATCTTGATGTCGCGGAAGCCGTGCTCCTCGAACAGGGAGCACTCCCACAGCGCCGACTCCACGAGCGCCTCGGGGGTGGCCTTGCCGTACTTCTCCAGCAGTCGGCGGTCCAGGGAGCCGGCGTTGACACCGATGCGGATCGGCGTGCCGGCCTCGGAGGCCGCCTTGGCGATCTCCTTGACCTTGTCGTCGAACTGCCGGATGTTGCCCGGATTGACCCGGACGGCCGCGCAGCCGGCGTCGATGGCGGCGAAGACGTACTTCGGCTGGAAGTGGATGTCCGCGATCACCGGGATCTGCGACTTCCTGGCGATGACCGGCAGCGCGTCGGCATCGTCCTGCGAGGGGCACGCCACCCGGACGATCTGGCAGCCGGCCGCCGTCAGTTCGGCGATCTGCTGCAGCGTCGCGCCGACGTCGGCCGTGACCGTCGTCGTCATCGACTGCACCGACACCGGCGCGTCCCCGCCGACCGGCACCGACCCCACCTGGATGCGCCGTGAGGGACGGCGCACCGCCAGCGGCCGGGCCGGTACACCGGGGAGCCCGAGGGAGACCTGCCCCGTCGTGGCCACGGCCGTCAGCCCCGGTTGCCGGAGACGGTCTCGCGGGCCGCGCGCAGCGACTCCTTCAGCGAACCCATGGTGGCCAGGACGGCCGTGGGTTCGTAGCCGCAGTGGGCCATGCAGTTGGCGCACCGCGGGTCCTTGCCGCGCCCGTACTTCTCCCAGTCGGTCTCCTCGATCAGCTCCCGGTACGTGGGGACGTAGCCGTCGCTCATCAGGTAGCAGGGGCGCTGCCAGCCGAAGAGGGAGTAGTTGGGGATGGCCCAGGCCGTGCAGGGGAAGTCCGCCTTGCCTTCGAGGAAGTCGAGGAAGAGCGGGCTGTGGTTGAGCCGCCACCGGCGCCGGTTGCCGCCGGCGAACGCCTTCCTGAACAGCTCCCGGGTCTGCTCGACGCCCAGGAAGTGCTCCTGGTCGGGGGCCTTCTCGTAGGCGTAGGCGGGCGAGATCATCATCTCGTCCACCCGCAGGTCGTCATTGAGGTAATTCAGCACCTCGATGATGGTCTGCGGGGTGTCGGTGTTGAAGAACGTCGAGTTGGTGGTGACCCGGAAGCCGCGCCGTTTGGCCTCCTTGATGGCCTCCACCGCTTCGTCGAATACACCTTCCTTCGCAACGGACTCGTCGTGCCGCTCGCGCAGCCCGTCGATGTGCACCGCGAATGCGAAATACGGTGAAGGTGTGAACTTCTCCATCTTCTTTCGCATGAGCATGGCATTAGTGCAGAGGAAGACGTACTTCTTCCGGGCCACCAATTGGCGTACGATCTCATCGATCTGCGGGTGCATCAAGGGCTCGCCGCCGGCGATCGAGACCATCGGAGCGCCGGATTCCAGCACCGCTCCGACCGCCTGGGCCACAGGCATGCGCTGCTTGAGCACCCCTGCCGGATGCTGGATCTTCCCGCAGCCCTCGCACTTGAGATTGCAGGCGAAGAGCGGTTCGAGTTCGACGATCAGCGGGAACTTCTCCCGCTTCCGGAGCTTCTGTTCAAAAAGGTACGTCCCGACCCTGATGGTCTGACGGAGCGGCATGGCCATCTAGCTCACCTCCTGGGGAGCAGCAAAGAACGGTGCCATTCGAAAAAAGCCGGAAGGACGGTGCGGAGCACGCGGAAAGCCGATATTCCACCCCGCAAGGTCCCGATTCGTACGAGTTCATGTTCTGGAGCGTCCACGACCACTCTTACGGCCGCAACAGGGCGTGCGCCCGCTCGAACGGCGCTTCGAAGCGTGGCGGCGGACTCCATGTCCACGGCCAGTGCGCCCGCGGCGTGCAGGGCTGCGCGCTCCGCGCCGCGCACGACGTGGTCGGACCCGACGAGCGGCCCGGTGTGAATGACGCGCCGGTGCACGACCCGCGCCAGCTCCTTGGCGAGCAGATCGACGCCGGTGCACTCCGTGCGCCCCGTACCGTCGCGCGTCTCGTCGGCGACGACCAGGTCGCCGGGGTGCATCCCGGGGGCCAGACCGGCGCAGAAGCCGGTGGCGATCACGGCCGCGTCGGCGCGTACCGTGCCGTCGCCCAGGGCCTGGGCCACCGCCCGTTCCGCCGCCTGCGGCCCCATGCCGGTGCGCAACACGGTCACGGGCCCGGCGGCGCCGCCGAGACCGCTGCGCAGGGCCAGGCGCTCGATGCCGAGCGCGCAGGCGACCAGCAGCGGTGCGGGGGCGGGGGTGCCCGTGCCGGGTGTCATCAGACCCCCAGCCGTTCGGGGGCGAAGGGCTCGCCGTGCAGGTACCGGCCGAGCGCGGTGAGGGGGAACACCTGGCGGTACAGGTGGTAGTTGATGGAGAAGTCCCAGGGGAAGCCGGTGCCGGTGAAGTACGGCTCGTCCCAGGAGCCGTCCTCGCCCTGGGTGCGGGCCAGCCAGTGCACGCCCCGCTCGACGGCCTCGCTGTCCCGCTCCCCCGCCGCCAGCAGGGCCAGCAGCGCCCAGGCGGTCTGCGAGGCGGTGGAGGCGCCGCGCCCGGTCCATGCGGGGTCCCGGTACGAGCGCAGGTCCTCCCCCCAGCCGCCGTCCTCGTTCTGCACGCCGCGCAGCCAGGTCACGGCCCGGCGGATCGCCGGGTGGGCGGGGGGCAGCCCGGCGGCCGTCAGGGCGGGAAGTACCGAACCGGTGCCGTAGATGTAGTTGACGCCCCAGCGGCCGAACCAGGCGCCGCACTCCTCCTGCTCGGCCAGCAGCCACTCGATGCCGCGGCGGGTGCGCGGGTGGTGCTGCTTGCCGAGGACCGCGAGCATCTCGACGACGTGCGCGGTGACGTCGGCGGACGGCGGGTCGACGACCTCGCCGAAGTCGCAGAACGGCAGCCGGTTGGGGAACGGGCTGGTGTTGTCGGCGTCGAAGGCACCCCACGCGCCGTTTCCGGACTGCATGCCCACGGTCCAGCGGGCGGCCCGGCGCACGGCCTCCTCGACCCGCTGGGGCTCGGGGTGGCGCACGCGCTTGAGCGCGAGGACGACCTCGGCGGTGTCGTCGATGTCCGGGTAGTTGTCGTTGTGGAACTCGAACGCCCAGCCGCCCGGGGCCAGTGCGGGCCGTTGCACCGCCCAGTCCCCGGAGCGCAGGATCTGCTCGTCCAGCATCCAGTCGGCGGCCTTGACGAGCGCCGGGTGATCGGCGGGCACGCCCGCGTCGGCGAGTGCGACGGTGGCCAGGCAGGTGTCCCAGACCGGTGACTGGCAGGCCTCGATCATCCGGACCGGTTGGCCGTCCGGGCCGTCCTTGCGCCACACGGCGAAGCGGTCCAGCGACTGCAGCCCGGCCCGCAGTACGGGGTGGTCCAGGTCGTAGCCGAGGAGGTGCAGGGCGATGACGGAGTAGACGGCGGGCGGCTGGATGCCGCCCCAGCAGCCGTCGTTCTCCTGGCGCTCGATGATCCAGCGCGCCGCCGCGTCCAGTGCCGCCCGGCGCAGCGGGCGGATGGGGAAGCGGTGGTAGAGGTGCAGCACCTTGTCCAGGCGCTGGAAGAGGCCGTCCCAGCTGGTGGCCGGGGCGAGCGGGCGCGGCGGTGCGGGCCGGCGCGGGTCGGCGTGCAGCTCGTCCAGGGCGAAGGGCGCGGGCCGTACGGGCCGCAGCGCGGAGACGATGGTGAGCGGCACGATGGTCTGCCGGGCCCAGCAGCCGAAGTCGTAGATGTTGAGGGGGACCTGCTTCGGCAGGAACATGATCTCCGGCGGGACTTCGGGGAGGTCCTCCCAGCGCCACCAGCCGAAGAGCGCCAGCCAGATGCGGGTGAAGACGCGGGCGGCGGCGATGCCGCCCTGCTCGCGGACCCAGGCGGAGGCGGCGGCCATGTGCGCGGCGTCGGGGGCGTCCCCGGCGAGCCGCAGGGCGACATAGGCCTCGATGGTGGCGGACAGTTCCGGGGGGCCGTCGTGGAAGGTGGCCCAGCTGCCGTCGGGGCGCTGCCGGGAGCGGATGAAGCGGGCGGCCGCCGCGGTGGTCCGCCCGTCCTGGATGCCGAGGAACTGGCGGAGCAGCAGGTCCTCGGCGTCCATGGTGACGTTGGTCTCCAGGTCGCCCTTCCACCATCCCTCGGCGTCCTGGCGCGACAGGAGGTGCTCGACGGCCCGGGTGGTGGCCCGCCGCGCGGCTTCGTACACCTTCGGCGACCCGGTGGCCGCTGCGGTCGGAGGCAAAACGGTTGTGCTGTGGCCGGCCCCGGCTGCACGGGGCGGCAAGGCCCCGGTGCCGTCGGTCGTCGCTGTCATGGCTTCCCCTAATGCAGTGAGTTTCTTCTCTGCCGTACTGCTGTGACTGCCGTACTGGGGGCTTCCGTCGGCCGGTGCCGCACAATTGACACCGGCCGGCGACCGCGAATTGGCTAGATCGGGCTAATGGCGATCAACTCTTCCGCACGACGACGAAGTCCGCGAGTGCGACCAGCTGTGCCCGCACCTCCGCGGGCATGTCGACTCCGCTGAGGGCCTCGACGGCGGTGGCGTGCTGGCGGCGGGCCTCCTGGGAGGTCCACTCCCGGCCGCCCGCCTCCTCGATGAGCGCCGCCCGGGCGGCGAACTCGGCCTCGTCGAAGTCGGCCGCCTGGGCGTCGGTGAGCTTGGCGTCGGCGGCCAGCAGCGCGGCGAGCCGCTCGGAGGCGGGGCCGCCGGCCGCGAGGGCGGCGACCACCGGGAGGGACTTCTTGCGCTGCCGCAGGTCGCTCCAGGTCTGCTTGCCGGTGGTCTCCGGGTCGCCCCAGATGCCGAGCAGGTCGTCGACGGCCTGGAAGGCGAGGCCGAGGTGGTAGCCGTAGGCCTCCAGGGTGTCGGCCGTACGGTCGTCGGCGCCGCCGAGGACCGCGCCGATGGAGACCGCGCAGGCCAGCAGCGCGCCGGTCTTGTTGCCCTCCATCTCCAGGCACTCGGCAACGGTGACGCGCTCGCGGTGCTCGTAGGAGATGTCCTGGGCCTGGCCGTCGATGAGCTTGCGGGTGGCCGTGGTCAGCCGGCGGGTCGCCCGGCCCGCCTCGACGGTGCCCAGCTCCAGCAGCACCTCGTTCGCGAGGGCGAAGAGCGCGTCGCCGACCAGGATGGCCTGTGCGGGGCCGTGCGCCTTCCACACGGTGTCGCGGTGGCGGCGCTGCTCGTCGCCGTCCATCAGGTCGTCGTGCAGCAGCGAGAAGTTGTGCACGAGCTCCACGGCGACGGCGCCGGGGATGCCCACCTCGGGGGCGGCGCCGGCGGCCTCGGCCGAGAGCAGGGCGAGGGCGGGCCGGACGGCCTTGCCCCCGTCACCGTGCGCCGGCCGTCCTTCGGCGTCGATCCAGCCGAAGTGGTAGGCGGCGACGGTGTCCATGGGTGCCGCGAGCCGGTTGACGGCGGCACGCAGCACCGGCGTGGCAAGCGTCCGTCCGCGCTCCAGCAGGGCACTGACGCCTGCGGTGTCGACAGCTGGGATCGCCGATGTCACGGTCTCTCCTCTGGTGGTCGTGCTCACGCGCGCCCCGTTGCGGGAACGCGCGCCTTGATGGCTCGCTGGTTCATACCGCCGCCTCCCACAAGGGGTCCCGGTGCGGCCGGCCGAGCTCGGAGAGTGCCGCGCCCGCGGCGTTCAGGCCGCTCCGCACCGCGCTCTCCATGGTCGCGGGCCAGCCGGTGGCGGTCCACGCACCGGCCAGGTAGAGGCCGGGCGCGTTCGTGGGGGCGTGCGGCCGCAGCCGGCCGACGCCCGGGGTGGGGGCGAACGTCGCCGTGCGCTCCCGGGTGACGAAGAAGTCGCGGACGACCGCGCCCCGGGCCGCGGGCAGCAGCCGCTCCAGCTCGGGGAGGTAGCGCTCGCGCAGCTCGGCGACGGGCCGGTCGATGTCGTCCTGCGCGGCCGACTGGGACACGGCCAGGTACTGGCCGGCGCCGTCGAGAGCGGCCAGCCCGGAGGAGTCGGTGCGGTCGAAGACCCACTGCACGGGACTGCCGAGGGCCGTGAGGAACGGCTGCCGCATGACCTTGCGGTCGTAGACGACGTGCAGGTTGAGAATGGGCGCGGTGCCGATGCCCAGCAGCCGGTCCGGGTCCTCCAGGGCACCCTCGGGCAGCAGGGCATGGGTCTCGCGCTGCGGCACGGCGAGCACGACGATGCCGGCGTCGAGCCGCTCGGCGGCGGAGGGCCCGGCCTCGGTGTCCACGTGCCAGCCGCCGCCCGCGCCCCGGGAGATCCGGCTCGCCCGGGTGCGCAGGGCGATCCGTACCCCGGCCGCGTCGAGGGCGGCCCGGGCCCGGGTGTCGTGCAGCTCGCCCAGCGGTACGTGCGCCCAGCCGATGTCGGCGGCACCGGGCTCGGAGAGCAGCCCGGTCTTGAAGACCATGGCGGCCAGGCCCAGCGAGGACCGGTCGGCGGTGGCGTTGAGGGTGGCCACGCCGACGAGGTCCCACAGCGCCTCGACCGTACGGGCCGACTGGCCCCGGCGGCGCAGCCAGGTGGCGAAGTCGACGCCGTCCAGCGCCGGGTCCAGCGGGTCCAGGCCGCGCAGGGCCAGCGCGGCCCGTCCGACGCCCGCGCGCTCGGCTAGCGAGAGGTGCGGGTAGGTGGCGAGGCTCGCCGCGAGGTGCAGCGGCACGGGCAGCGCGGTGCGGCGCAGCCGGCCGAGGCGGGGACGGCCCGAGGGGTGGCCGACGTCCAGGACGGGCACGTCGAGCCGGTCCTGCAGCGGGGCCAGGTGCAGGGCGTCGACCCGGTCGAGGAACCACTGGTAGGCGGTGCAGCAGCGCAGGTAGACGTGCTGGCCGTTGTCGATGGTCAGCTCGCCCCGGTTGAAGGAGAAGGCGAGCCCGCCCAGCCGGGGCCGGCCCTCGACGAGGGTGACCCGCAGTCCGGCGTCGGCGAGCTCGAGCGCCGCCGTGATGCCGGCGAGCCCGCCCCCGATCACTACCGCGGCCGCCCCCTCGGGGCGGCCTGCCTCGTCTGTGCGGAGCCGGTCGGGCCGGGTCGTCGTGCGTGCTGTCATGCGCCCACCCCCTCGGCTGTTGTCAGGGACGCCTGGACCGGGTGGAGGGTTGCGCACCGCTTGCCGGTGGGGCAGCGGTTCGTGCCTGCGGGTGCGGGGGCCATCAGGCGCGCCCTCTGACGGTCTGCCGGTGGACGCTGCGCGCGTCGTACCCGGACAGCCCGCGCACGGCGACGAAGGCCTTCTCACGCCCGGGCAGGGAGACCCTGCCGCGCAGCACGGCCGCCGGCTCCTCGGCGATGCGGTCCAGCAGCCGGCGGTAGATGCCGGACATGGCGGCGACGCAGGCGCCGCTGCGCCGGTCGAGCATGGGCAGCAGCCGCATGCCCTCGGCGAACAGGGCCCGGGCGCGGCGCACCTCGAAGTGGATCAGCCCGGTGAAGTCGGCGCCGGCCGGGGGCCGCACGGAGTGGAAGCCGGCGGAGCAGCCGAACTTCGCGAGGTCCTCGGAGGGCAGGTAGGTGCGGCCGTTGGCCGCGTCCTCGCGGACGTCGCGCAGGATGTTGGTGAGCTGCAGGGCGAGGCCGAGGGTGTCGGCGTACTCCGCAGCGCGCGCGGTGTCCCGTGCACCGGGCACGGTGCCGAACACGCCGAGGGAGAGCCGTCCGATGGCGCCCGCGACACAGCGGCAGTACGCGGCGAGGTCGTCCCACGTCTCGTAGGTCTCGCCCCGTACATCCATCTGGACGCCGTCGATCAGTTCGTCGAGCCCGCCGATGGGAATGGGAAAGCGGCGCACGGCGTGCGCGAGCGCGACGGCCACCGGGTCGGTGTCGTCCTCGTCGATGGCGCCCTCTCTGATCCGGTCGAGCGTCGTACGGGCCTCCTCGAGCCGGAGCCGCTTGGACTCGGCGTCCAGGGGGCCGTCACCGATGTCGTCCACGCGCCGCGAGAAGGCGTACAGGGCCGACATGGCCCGTCGCTTGGCCGCGGGCAGCAGCCTGATGCCGTAGCTGAAGTTGCCGGCCTGCTGTCCGGTGACGGCCTCGCAGTAGCTGTACGCGGCGAGTACCGGTGCGGACGCGTGTGGCGTTCCGTTCACGGTCCCGCTCACCCCTCTCTTCGCAGTGTCGCCCCCACCTCGCGCAGCAGGCTGAGCTTGGTGGGCTTGGGCGGTCCGGGGAGAACGTCGTGGCCCGCGGCGGCGACCGCTCTGAGCGCGGCCCTCCCCCCGCCCACGAACCCCGCGAGCAACAGCTTCAGCCTGCCGTGGACGCTACCCACGAGTGGGGTGCCTTCATTCAGCAGGTGCCCGGCGCGTTCGGCCTCGTATGCGACCAGCGCACGCACCGACGCGCCGCTGGTCGCAAGAGCGAGGTCGGACTCCGCGACGCGGAAGCGGTTCATGTCCTCGGCGGGGAGGTAGACGCGGTCGCGTCGGAGATCCTCGGCGACGTCCTGTAGGTGTTCGATGATCTGCAACGCGGTGCAGATCATGTCCGAGCGGCGGATCCGCTCGGGGGTCGCTGTGCCGGTGATGCCGAGGACGAGGCGGCCGACGGGGTTGGCGGACAGCTCGCAGTAGGCGAGCAGCTCGTCGTACGTTCCGTAGCGGCGCACCCGCTGGTCCTGGCGGTTGGCCTCGATCAGCCCGAGGAAGGGCTCGGGGGTCAGACCGCACCGGCGGACGGTCGGACGGAGGCGGAGCAGCAGCGGGTGGCGGGGGCCCGTGCCGGTGGTGTCGAAGACGCGCCGGAGGTCGGCCTCGAAGGCGTCGAGCATGGTGAGACGGTCGTCACTTTGCTCGCGGTCCAGGCCCAGCAGCTCGGCGTCGCGGCCGCCGGGGGCGAGATCGCCGTCGCCGATGTCGTCGACGAGGCGGGCATAGCCGTAGACCGCCATGAGGTCGGCACGCCAGGCGCGTGGCACGAAGAAGGGCGCCACGGGGAAGTTCTCGTGCGCGGCCTTGTCGAGCACGGCGCGCGCGTGCGCGTCCGTCCCCGCGGTCACCGTGGGCTGCCCGGACCGGGGACGGCGTACGCGTCTCTGATCTGGAGAGAGCCCCTGGCCAATACGGCCAATGCAGCCATTGCCGTCACATCTCCCGTTCTACACTGCCGACCCAGAACATCCTATTTCGGACACGCCGCAGGGTGGGGCCGTCCCCTGGGCTCCTCCCGGGGCCTCCCCGCACACCCTCGGCGGTGGGGATGCGCGGGTATCGCCATGCCCCACCACAAACAGCAGCAAAAGAGCACGCTACAGCGTACGCCGCACAAGTGTCCGACGATCGCCGGGGTATGTGCTTGATCCATACAATGCCACGCGGGGCCCGAATCAGCCCTGACAATAAGCGAGTTGATCGTCACGGAACGGTCAAGGCCCCCGTCGGCACACGCCTGCGGGGGCCTTGTGCGACCGGCGATTCCCGGGGTGCGACCGGGAACGCACGGGGCGCGGATCCGTTACCGGGCCGTCTCCTTCTCATAGGCCCGGACCACCTCGTCGGTCGGCCCGTCCATCAGCAGCTCCCCGCGCTCCAGCCACAGCACCCGGTCGCAGGTGTCCCGGATCGACCTGTTGTTGTGGCTGACCAGGAAGACCGTGCCGGCCTCCTTGCGCAGCTCGCGGATGCGCTCCTCGGAACGCTTCTGGAAGGACCGGTCGCCGGTGGCCAGCGCCTCGTCAATCATCAGGACGTCGTGGTCCTTGGCCGCCGCGATGGAGAAGCGCAGCCGCGCCGCCATGCCGGAGGAGTACGTCCGCATGGGCAGCGTGATGAAGTCGCCCTTCTCGTTGATGCCGGAGAAGTCGACGATGCCCTGGTAACGCTCGCGGATCTGCTCCCGCGACATGCCCATGGCCAGGCCCCCGAGCATCACGTTCCGCTCGCCCGTGAGGTCGTTCATCATGGCCGCGTTGACACCCAGCAGCGAGGGCTGCCCATCGGTGTAGATCCTGCCCCGTTCGGTGGGCAGCAGCCCGGCGACCGCCTTGAGCAGGGTGGACTTGCCGGAGCCGTTGGAACCGATCAGGCCGATGGCCTGGCCCCGGTACGCGGTGAAGCTCACACCCTTGACGGCGTGCACCTCGCGCACACCCGCACCCGGCTTGCGCTTGATGATCCGGTTCAGGGCGGCGGTCGCGCTGCCGCGGCCGGTGTTGCCGCCGTAGACGCGGTAGACGATGTGGACGTCGTCCGCGATCACGGTGGGCGCGGGCCCGGACGCCTGGGAAGCGGTGTTCTGATCAGCCACGGCCGTACTTCTCCTCAGCCTTCCAGAAGTACACGAAGCCGCCGATGCCCACCAGCAGCGCCCAGCCGACCGCCAGCGCCCAGACGTGCGACGGCAGGTGGATGTGGCTGCGGTCGTCGATCAGCGACCAGCGCATGAGGTCGATGTAGACGGCGGCCGGGTTGGCGGCCAGGACGTCGACGACCCAGCCCGGCGCGTGGGTCTTCGCCAGCGCCGCGCTCAGGCTGTACATCACACCGGACGCGTACATCCACGTGCGCGTGATGAACGGCAGCAGCTGCGCCAGGTCGGGGGTCTTGCTGCCCGCGCGGGCGAGGATCATCGCCAGGCCGGTGTTGAAGAGGAACTGCAGCACCAGCACCGGGACGATCAGCACCCAGGACAGCGCGGGCATGTGCCCGAAGCCGAGCAGGAAGAGGAACAGCACGCACATCGAGAGCAGGAGCTGCTGGAGCTGCTGCAGCGCGAAGGAGATCGGCAGCGCGGCCCGCGGGAAGTGCAGGGCGCGCACCAGCCCCAGGTTGCCGGCGATGGAGCGCACCCCCGCCATCGCCGAGCTCTGGGTGAAGGTGAAGACGAAGATTCCCGTGACCAGGAAGGGGATGTAGGTACGGATCCCCATGTCCCTGCCCTGCTGCATCAGCAGACCGAAGATCAGGAAGTACACCGAGGCGTTCAGCAGGGGGGTGGCCACCTGCCAGACCTGGCCCAGCTTGGCCTGGCTGTACTGGGCCGTCATCTTCGCCCGGGAGAAGGCGACGATGAAGTGCCGCCGGTCCCACAGCTGCCGCACGTAGTCCGGCAGGCTCGGCCGGGCACCGCTCACCGCGAGGCCGTACTTGCGGGCCAGCTCGGCGGCGGGCAGGCCGTCGTCGGGTGATGGCGGGGCACTCATGGCGACCGCACTGTCGTGCGTTGTCTCGCTCACAGTTGACACTTTCGTCCTCAAGATGCGCTGCCGGGGCGGAGCCCCGGATCGCGCCCGGTGCACTCGGACACGAGCTTCTCAGATCACGGGAGGGCGACCCAGTCGGGTCAGGCGCCAAACGGTACGCCACTTCATGGGCCGCCGTGGACCGCAGGGCGTCGCCCACCCCTCCCGGAATCCGCCGAGCCACGCGCGCAGCGCGGCGGGCGACGGGCGCCGGGCCAGGGTCAGCAGCAGCCACACCCCCACATAGACGGGGACCAGCGGTGCCGGAAGGTTCCGGCGCGCCAGCCAGACCCGGTTGCGGGCCACCATGCGGTGGTAGACGGCGTGCCGGCTGGGGGCCGTGGTCGGGTGGTGCAGCACCATGTCCGACCGGTAGTCGATCATCCAGCCCGCGTCGAGCGCCCGCCAGGCGAGGTCGGTCTCCTCGTGCGCGTAGAAGAACTCGTCCGGCAGCCCGCCGACCTCGGCGAAGACCCTCGTCCGGGCGGCATTGGCACCGCCGAGGAAGGTGGTCACGCGCGAGGAGCGCATCGGGTCGGCGGCGCGCAGGCGCGGCACGTGGCGACGCTGGGTGACCCCGGTGTCGGGGTCGGCGATCCGGAAGCTGATGATGCCGAGCTTCGGGTCCGCGGCGAACGCCTCCCGGCACAGCTGGGCCGTGTCCTGGTTCGGCAGCAGCCCGTCGTCGTCGAGGAAGAGCAGGATGTCGACGTCCCGGCCGGCCGGGCCGAACGCCTCGATGCCCACGTTGCGGCCCGCCGGGATGCCCACGTTCTCGGGCAGCTCGACGGTCCGCACGGCCAGCCCGGGCACGTTCAGCTCGGGCAGCGGCGAGCCGTTGCCGACGACCACGGCCTCGATGGGGTCGCCGGTCTGCTTGGCGACGGACTCCAGCAGCGCGCGCAGCTCGTCGGGGCGGTTGCCCATGGTCAGGACGACCGCGCCCACCCGCGCGGCGGCGGCGCTCATCGCAGCCTGCTGGAGGCGAGGATGGACACGAGGTGCAGCAGCGTCTGGACGATGGCGATGCCCGCGAGGACGGCCACGCCGAGACGGGTGAAGAACAGGTCGCCCCCCACCATGTCGGCGACCGCCACGGCCAGGATGAACAGCGACGCCTCGACACCGCCGACGAGCCGGTGGAACTTCAGCGCGGCGGCGGCCCTGCGGGCCAGCGCCAGGCCGGAGGAGCGGGGCACGGCCGCCTCGTCCTTGACGGCCGCCAGGCCGCTGCGGGCGCGTGCGACGTCGACGAGGTCGGTCTCGGCCTTGATCAGGATGGCGCCGAGGGCGGCCAGGGTGCCGAGGAACGCCCACTCCCAGTGGGTGGCGGCGCCTTCCTTGTGGAAGATGTCCGCGGCCCGGACGCCGAAGCCGACCAGGAGGGCCGCCTCGGAGAGGTAGTGGCCGATCCGGTCGAGGTAGACGCCCGTGATCGAGGTCTGCTTGCGCCAGCGGGCGATCTCTCCGTCGACGCAGTCGAGCAGCAGGTAGATCTGGATGAGGACGGCGCCGGCGAGGGCCCCGGCCAGGCCCGGCACGAGAAGTGCCGCGCCCGCCAGGACGCCCGCGACGACCATCAGGTAGGTGAGCTGGTTGGGGGTGATCCGGGTGTTCACCAGGTACCGGTCGCAACGCAGCGAGATCTCTCGCATGTAGAGGCGGCCGGCCCAGTGCTCACCGCTGCGCCGGTCCTTGACACCCTCGGGGTGGACGACCGGGCGGAGTTCAGCGACTGACGGTTTGTGCATAGTCGGCGTAGGCGTCCCTGATCTGGTGGGTGGAGAGGTCGAGGTGCTCCAGGATCGTGTACCGCCCCGGGCGGGTCTGCGGCGCGTACTCCACCACCTGCACGAACTCGTCGTCGGTGAAGCCGATCTCGCCGGGCAGCACGGGCAGGCCGTGCCGCCGCAGCACCTCGACCATCAGCGCGGACTCCTCGCGGGCACCGCGCAGGTGCATCGCGAAGGCGGCCCCGAGGCCGCATTGCTCGCCATGGCTGGCGGCGCGCTTGGGGAAGAGGATGTCGAAAGCGTGGTTGATCTCGTGGCAGGCGCCGGAGGCGGGGCGGCTGTCACCGGCGACGGACATCGAGATGCCGGTCATCACCAGCCCCTCGGCCAGCACTTGCAGGAAGCCGTCGTCGCCGACGCCGCCGGGGTGGCGGAGCACGGCCTCGCCGGCCTGGCGGGCCATGGCGGCGGCCAGCCCGTCGATCTTCTCGCCGCGCTCGCGGTGGGCGAGCTCCCAGTCGGCGACGGCGGAGATGTTGGAGACCGCGTCGCCGATGCCGGAGCGCACGTAGCGCACCGGCGCCTCGCGGATGACGTCGAGGTCGATGACGACGGCGATGGGGTTCGGCACGCCGTACGAGCCGCGGCCCGCGTCGTTGTCGAGGGTGGCGACCGGCGAGCAGAGACCGTCGTGCGAGAGGTTGGTGGCGACGGCGACCAGCGGCAGGCCGATCCGCGCCGCCGCGTACTTCGCGCAGTCGATGATCTTGCCGCCGCCGAGGCCCACGACCGCGTCGTAGTGCCCCTTCTTCATGCGGTCGCCGAGCCTGATCGCGTCGTCGAGGGTACCGCCGCCGACCTCGTACCAGGAGGCGCCGGGCAGCGCCGGGGCGAGCCGCTCGCGCAGCGCCGCCCCGGAGCCGCCGCTGATGGCGATGGCGAGCTTGCCGGAGCTGGAGATCCGCTGGTCGGCGAGGACGCAGGCCAGATCGTTCAGCGCACCGGCACGGATGTCGACGACGACCGGCGAGGGGATGAGCCTCGTCAGTACTGGCACGCGATCTCCCGGCCCTTGGCGAGGTCGTCGTGGTTGTCGATCTCGACCCACTTCACGTCGCCGATGGGGGCCGTGTCGATCGTGAAGCCGCGGTGGACGAGCTCCTGGTAGCCGTCCTCGTAGTAGAGGTCGGGGTTGCGCTCGAAGGTGACCTTGAGGGCGTCGGCCAGCTCGGCGGCGGCGTCGGCCTCGATGAGGGTGACACCGATGTACTCGCCGGTGGCGTCGGACGGCTCCATCAGCTTGGTGATCTTCTGAACGCCCTTGTCGCCGTCCACGACGACCTTCATCTCCTCGTCGGCGAGCTTCTTCACCGTGTCGAGGGCGAGGATGATCTTCTGGCCGTCGCCACGGGCGGCGAGCAGCGTCTTCTCGACGGAGACCGGGTGGACGGTGTCGCCGTTGGCGAGGATCACGCCGCGGCCCAGGACGTCACGCGCGCACCACAGGGAGTAGGCGTTGTTCCACTCCTCGGCCTTGTCGTTGTCGATCAGGATGAGCTTGAGGCCGTACTTGGCCTCCAGCGCCTCCTTGCGCGCGTACACGGCCTCCTTGCGGTAGCCGACGACGATCGCGACCTCGGTCAGGCCGACCTCGGCGAAGTTGCCGAGGGTCAGGTCGAGAACGGTGAGCGACTCCTCCGCACCCTCGGGGCCGACCGGCACCAGGGCCTTGGGCAGGGTGTCGGTGTAGGGACGCAGACGCCGTCCGGCGCCGGCTGCCAGCACGAGGCCGATCATGCGGGTTCTCCTGTTTCGTCGTGTACTGCGGGCGCCCCGGCGGACACCCAGAACCGGATGCTCTCGCTGAGCACCAGGAGCGTGATGGCGGCCGCGAGGACCGTCAGCGCGATGGTGAAGCCCCGGCCGTGCCAGAGGGCGGCGGCGGCCGTGACCGCCACGACCCGCCCCTCGTGCCCGCCGGTCGCCCGCACCAGCCAGTGCGGCGGGGCGCCGCTGCCGCCACGGATGCGGTACACCGTGTCGTAGTGATGGTAGGCGACCGCGGCCACCAGGCCGAAAGCCGCGGGCAGGGCGCCCGGGGCATCCGACCGGGCCGCCAGGCCCAGGATGATCCCGTACTCGGCCCCCCGGAAGACGGGCGGCACCAGCCAGTCGAGGGGGCCCTTGAGGGAGTGGGAGACGGCGATGGCCGCGAGGCCGGCGTACGCCGTCGCTTCCCCGACCGCCCGCCAGGTGCCGCCGTAGCCGAAGAGCAGCGGGCCGACCAGCAGCAGGGCGGCGGCCACCGCCGCCCACAGCGGCGCGCTGTACGTCCGGCCGGGCCTCTTGCGGGCCGGTTCCACGGTGAGCCAGACCGAGTCGGTGAGGTCCGCCAGCGCCCGGGCGGCCCGGTCGGTCCTCCTGGCCTTGCGGGTCAGCGAGCGCAGCACGCGGCCGGCGGTGGTGTAGCAGGCGGCGAAGGCGCAGCCGATCAGCAGCACGACGAAGACGACGCGGGGGGTGGTGAGCGCGGTGAGGACCGCGATCAGCGCCCAGCGCTCGCCGATGGGCAGCACGATCATGCGCCGCACCCAGACCGTCCAGCCGACGCTGTCGAGCTTGTCGGAGAGGGCGGCGGTGGGGCTGGTGTTGGCGGTGGCGTCGTGGTTGGCCTCGTTGAAGGAGAAGTCGACCACGTGCCGGCAGGTCTGCAGGATCATCGCGCCGAGCGCGAGGGCCCATACGTCGTCCCCGCCCCTGGCCGCGCCGAGCGCGAGGCCCGCGTAGTAGGCGTACTCCTTGGCGCGGTCGAACGTCGCGTCGAGCCAGGCGCCGAGCGTGGAGTACTGAAGGGAGTAGCGGGCGAGCTGGCCGTCGGTGCAGTCGAGCACGAACGACGCGATCAGCAGGACGCCCGCGGCGACATATCCGGGGCGCGTGCCGGTCGCCGCGCAGCCGGCCGCGATCAGCGCGGTCAGCAGCGAGGCGGTGGTCACCTGATTGGGGGTGAGGCCACGGCGGGCGCACCAGCGGGCGAGGTAGCGGGAGTACGGGCTGATGCAGAAGGTGGTGAAGAACCCGTCGCGGGACTTCACGGCGCTGCGCAGCCGCACGGCCTCGTCGTCGACGGCGGCGGTCCCGGCCAGCGTCTTGGCGCGGGCGTCCGCGTCCTCGGGCACGGCGGCCACCAGGACGCCCAGGTCGGGGCGGTGTACGGCGACGCCCTCGGCCTCCAGCCGGGCGCCGAGGGCGTCCGGCAGGTCCCCCGCACCCCTCTCGCCGGCCGCGGTGGCCGCCAGCGCGCGCGTCAGCGCCGCTCGGGCCTCCGGCTGCGCGGTGAGCGCGCCGGTGACGGCGGCGGCGGGGAAGCGGGGGTCGGTCAGGGCGAGCCGCAGGGCGTGGAGGTGACCCACGAAGCGGTGGTCGACGAGCGCGACCCGCTCGGCGGCGGGGACGGCCGCGAGCGCCGTGGCGGCGCCGGCGGCGTCAGGGGCCGTGCGGACGTCGAAGCCCAGGGACCGCAGGTCGTCCTCGAGGGAGGAGCCGGCGGGCGGCGTGCCGGTGAGGATGGCGGTCGACAGACGAACTCACTCCTTGGAAGCTGGCGTGGCCGCCCCGGGTCCGCGACGTGGCCGGGCAGCGGGCGCGGCGCGCCGGGCCCCGGTCAGGGGCGGCGTGCGGCACGTCGGCAGAGGCTATCGGATCACCGGAAGCCGCCGTTCACCGCACGTGCACCCGGGCGTCCCGGCACTGACAGGACGACCGGGCGGCCCTGGCGGTTCCCGCCCGGGCACAGCACGTCTCGCGTCGGCCGGCTGGAATAGGGTGCCGTCATGACGTGGCTGATCACAGGCGGAGCGGGGTACATCGGGGCGCACGTGGCGCGGGCGATGACGGAGGCCGGGGAGCGGGTGGCCGTGCTGGACGACCTCTCCTCCGGTGTGTCCGCCCGGCTGCCCGCGGATGTCCCGCTGGTGCTGGGCTCGGTGCTGGACCGCGAGGTGCTGGACCGCGCGTTCGCGGAGCTGGACGTGCGGGGTGTGGTGCACCTGGCGGCGAAGAAGCAGGTCGGGGAGTCGGTGGAGAAGCCGCTGCTCTACTACCGCGAGAACGTGCACGGCCTGACGGTGCTGCTGGAGGCGGTCGTGGCCGCCGGGGTCCGCAGCTTCGTGTTCTCGTCCTCCGCCGCCGTCTACGGCATGCCCGACGTCGACCTCGTCACCGAGGAGACGCCTTGCCTGCCGATCAACCCCTACGGTGAGACGAAGCTGGCGGGCGAGTGGCTCGTACGGGCGGCGGGGGCCGCGCACGGCATCTCGACGGCGTGTCTGCGCTACTTCAACGTGGCGGGCGCGGCCCGGCCGGAACTGGCCGACACCGGCGTCTTCAACATCATTCCGATGATGTTCGACCGCATCACCCGCGGGGAGCGCCCCCGGATCTTCGGTACCGACTACGACACTCCCGACGGCACCTGCGTCCGTGACTACATCCACATCGAGGACCTGGCCACGGCGCACCTGGCGGCCGCCCGCCGGCTCGCCGGGCGGCCGGGGGCGGGCGACCTGACGCTGAACGTGGGCACCGGGCGGGGCGTGTCGGTGCGGGAGATGGCCGACCTGATCGGCGAGGTCACCGGCCGGACCGGACTGACGGCCGAGACCGGGCCACGCCGTCCGGGTGATCCAGCGCGTGTCGTGGCGTCCGGCGAGCTGATCGCGAAGGAGCTCGGCTGGAGCGCGCGGCACGACCTGCTGAGCATGGTCACTTCGGCCTGGGAAGGGTGGTGCCTGCACCACCCGCAGGCCCGTCTGCACTGATCAGCACCCGTGGGCATCTCCGCAGGTCAGAGGCAATGACAACGGTGTTCAGTGCCGCGTTGCCCGCTGCCCCCCGCCCGTAGTTCACTGGGGCTCGGCCGGCGCCCGTCGGCCGTTCCCGGAGATCTTCGGAGGCGGCATTCATGGGAGCGGGGCACGACCACGGCCACTCGCACGGGGGACCCCCGCCCGGCACGAGCGGCACCGCGGCCGCCGCCTACAAGGGGCGGCTGCGGATCGCGCTGGGCATCACCCTCACGGTGCTGGTCGCCGAGATCGCCGGCAGCGCGCTGACCGGTTCGCTGGCGCTGCTCGCGGACGCCGGGCACATGGCGACGGACGCGGTGGGGGTGTCGATGGCGCTGGTGGCGATCCACTTCGCGAACCGGCCGCCGAGCAGCCGGCGCACGTTCGGCTACGCCCGCGCCGAGATCCTTGCGGCGCTGCTGAACTGTCTGCTGCTGCTGGGTGTGGGCGGCTTCATCCTCTTCGAGGCCGTCGAGCGGCTGCGCGACCCCGCCGACGTGCCCGGCGGCACGACCGTGATCTTCGGCCTGGTGGGTGTGGTCGCCAACCTGATCTCGCTGGCCCTGCTGATGCGCGGTCAGAAGGAGAGCCTCAATGTGCGCGGGGCGTTCCTGGAGGTCCTCTCGGACGCGCTCGGCTCGTTCGCCGTGGTCCTCGCGGCTCTGGTGATCATGCTGACGGGCTGGACGCAGGCCGACCCGATCGCCTCCCTGCTCATCGGCCTGATGATCGTGCCGCGCACCGTGAAGCTGTTGCGGGAGGCGCTGGACGTCCTGCTGGAGGCGGCGCCGAAGAACGTCGACATGGACGACGTGCGGGCGCACATCATGGCCCTGCCGGGCGTGGAGGATCTGCACGACCTGCATGTGTGGACGATCACATCGGGGATGCCGGTGCTGTCCGCGCACGTGGTGGTGGATCCGGCCGCGCTGGACTCGGCCGGACACGGGAAGATACTGCATGACCTGCAGGGCTGCCTCGGCGAGCACTTCGCCGTCGAGCACTGCACCTTCCAGCTGGAGCCCAGCGGGCACGCGGAGCACGAGGCCCGGCTCTGCCACTGACCCGGCCGGCGGCCCGGCGCCCCGGTGGGCGGCCAGGACTCATCCGTCACCGCCCCGGGCATCTCGTACGGCAGACTTGGGGGTCGAAGACAGACAATGAGGATGGTCAATGCCGATCACATCAGCCACGGGCCGCTCCACCGACGCCACCGCGGTTCCCGCCTCCGCCGACGCCGCTGAACCGATCATGCTGGAGCTGGTCGACGAGGACGGCAGGACCACCGGCACCGCCGAGAAGCTCTCCGCCCATGTGGCGCCCGGCCGGCTGCATCGCGCCTTCTCGGTCTTCCTCTTCGACGACAGCGGCCGGCTGCTGCTGCAGCGCCGGGCCCTGGGGAAGTACCACTCCCCCGGCGTCTGGTCGAACACCTGCTGCGGCCACCCCTACCCGGACGAGCCGCCCTTCGTCGCCGCCGCCCGGCGCACCGGCGAGGAGCTGGGCCTGGCCCCCGCGCTGATGCGCGAGGCCGGGACCGTGCGCTACAACCACCCCGACCCGGCCTCGGGTCTGGTCGAGCAGGAGTACAACCACCTCTTCGTCGGTACCGTGCGCGCCGAGCCCGACCCGGATCCGGCGGAGATCGCCCAGACGGCGTTCGTCACCCCGGCCGAGCTCGACGAGCTGCGGGAGAAGGGCACGTTCTCCGCCTGGTTCATGACGGTGCTGGACGCCGCGCGCCCGGCGATCCGCGAGGTCACCGGGGACGCAGCGGGCTGGTAGCGGCAGCGCACGGGCGCAGCGGCAGGGCGGCCCAGACCACCTTGCCGCCACTCGCGGTGTGCTCGACGGCGCACCGGCCGCCCACCTCCTCCACGGTGGCCTGCACGAGCAGCAGGCCCCGGCCGCCGGTGCGCGGCTCCTCCTCGGGGTACACCTCGAGCGCCTTGGGGCGGTAGGGGTGGTTGTCCTCGACGGCCACCCGCACCCACTCGGGGCCGATGGAGACCTCGACGGCCACCTCGGGGGAGAGCAGCGCCGCGTGCCGGACGGCGTTGGTGACCAGCTCGGAGACGATGAGCAGCAGTCCGTGCAGCAGGTCCTCGCGCAGCGGTACGTGCCGGCGCCGGATCAGCTCGCGGACCGCGTGTCTGGCCCGGGGCACCGAGCAGTCGAGCGCGGGTGCGGTGTAGCGCCAGGTCCCGTCGTACTCGGCCGGCTTTCGCGGCGGGTGCGCCCGGCCGGGCTCGGGCGGTACGCCCCCGAGGATCTCCATGTCCGATACCAACCCCTCGCCGTGGCCCGACCGCACAGGTCGAGTGTTGGGAATCTCCAGGTCCGCGCGGCGAGCTGAACAGAAGTCAGCCTTTATCGACGGGTTTTGATCGCATACGTGTGCCGTGGCCGCCTCGACGACTGTTCCTGGCTCCCCCATTCACCCTTCAATGAACGATGAGGTGACGGGATGATCAGAGCGGCGGGCCGGTCAGGGGCGGGGGCGTCCCGGCTAGCATCCGGCGCATGGACCCCGCACTGCATCTGGACGTCGCCGACGCCACCGCCACCGTCCGCATCGCCAACCCCGCCAAGCGCAATGCCATGACCACGGACATGTGGCGCGCGCTGCCCGGCCTTCTGGAGCGGTGTGCGGACGATCCGGACGTCCGGGTGCTGGTGCTGACCGGCGAGGGCGGCACCTTCTGCGCGGGCGCGGACATCTCCTCGCTGAGCGCCGACGACGGCGTGGGCTCCAGGGACCTGGCGGTCGCGGCCGAGGAGGCCCTGGCCGCGTTCCCCAAGCCCACGATCGCCGCCGTCCGCGGCTACTGCGTGGGCGGCGGCTGCCAGCTCGCCACCGCCTGCGACCTGCGGTTCGCGGCGGAGGGCGCCTCCTTCGGGGTCACCCCCGCCAGGCTGGGCATCGTCTACCCGGCCTCCTCCACCCGGCGGCTGGTGGACCTGGTGGGTCCGGCGACGGCCAAGTACCTGCTCTTCTCCGCCGAACTGATCGACGCCCAGCGGGCCCTGCGCACGGGGCTGGTGGACGAGGTGTGGCCCCAGGAGGCGCTGGAGAAGCGGGTCGCGGAGTTCGCCCGGACTCTGGCCTCACGGTCGCAGCTGACGCAGGCGGCGGCGAAGGAGTTCGCGGCCGGGCCGGCGGGGCCGGAGCGCCTTGCGCACTGGGCGGAGCAGGCGCGCGGGAGCGGGGACACCACGGAGGGGGTCACCGCGTTCCTGGAGCGCAGGCAGCCGCGCTTCGCGTGGACGGTCCGGCCCGCCGGTTCCCGTTAGTTCCTGCCGTCCTTTCAGGCCTTGCCCCGGATCTCGCGCCATTCGGCGACGAGGTCGGCGGGGGCCTTCTCCGGCGAGCCCGCGTCGTACGGCGGCTGCGGGTCGTACTCGATCATCAGCTGTACGGACTGGGCGGCCCGGTCGCCCTCGATGCGGCCCACGAGCGTGAGCCCCATGTCGATGCCGGAGGAGACCCCGGCGGCCGTGACGTACTTGCCGTCGGTGACGACCCGCTCCCCCGTCGTGTCGGCACCGTAACCGGCGAGGTCGTCCAGGTACAGCCAGTGCGACGTGGCCCGGCGGCCCTCCAGCAGCCCGGCGGCGCCCAGGATCAGGGAGCCGGTGCACACGGACGTCGTCCACGTGGACGTCTCGTCCGCCGCCTTCAGCCAGTCCCGCACGGGTCCGGGCTTCAGGGGAAGGTTGCCCGTGGGGCCGCCCGGCACGACGACGATGTCCGGGCGCGGCACGTCGTCCAGCGAGGCCTCCGCCACGAGCGTGAGCCGGCCGTTGTCGTTGGGTACGGGGCCGGGCCGCTCGGCGACGAAGGACGTCTCGGCGCCGGACAGGCGGGCGAGTGTCTCGAAGGGGCCGACGGCGTCGAGGGTGGTGAAGCCGGGAAAGAGCAGGATGGCGGTCTTCATGCGCGGTCCTCGTCTCATGAGGTGGTCGTGGACAGGGAGGTGGTCGTGGACGTCGTGGACAGGGAAGGCGACAGGGGACGGAAGCGGCGCCGGTACTCGGCGGGTGCCGTGCCCAGGGCGCGGACGAAGGCGCGTCGCATGGCCTCGGGTGTGCCGTAGCCGCACGCGCGGGAGACCTCCCCGACGCCCTGCACGGTGTCCTCCAGCAGCCGGCGGGCGGCCTCCAGGCGCACGCCCTCCACATAGCGGCCGGGCGGCATGCCCACCTCCGCCTGGAAGGCCCGCGCGAAGTGACGGGGCGAGAGGTTGGCGCGGGATGCGAGTGACTCCACGCTCAGGTCGGCGTCCGGGTGTTCGGCGATCCAGTGCTGGACGTCGCGCAGCGGCGGCCGGCCGGCGGTCTGGGCGGCGAGCTGGATGCTGAACTGCCGCTGATTGCCCGGGCGGCGCAGGAAGACCACCAGGTAGCGGGCGATGCTGAGCGCGGTCCGACGCCCCAGGTCCTCCTCGACCAGGGCGAGCGCGAGGTCGATGCCGGCGGTGACGCCGGCCGAGGTGGCGATGCCGCCGTCGCGGACGAAGACGGGCTCGGGGTCCAGCCGCACGGCAGGGAACCGCTGTGCGAAGTCCTCGCAGTACGCCCAGTGCGTGGTGGCGCGGCGGTCGTCGAGCAGCCCCGCCGCGGCGAGCAGGAACGCGCCCGTGCACACGGAGACCAGCCGCCCGGCGCGGGTGCCGCTGCTGCGCAGCCAGTCCAGCAGCCGGGGGTCCACGTCGCCCATGCAGTGGCCGCCGGGCACCAGGACGATGTCCGCCGGGGCGCAGTCGCCGAGGGCGCCGTCCGGGGCGAGGCGCAGTCCGCTGCCGGTGCGGACCGGCCCGCCGTCGACGGTCGCGGTACGCACCCGGTAGGTGCCGGGGTCGCCGGTCAGGACGGCGGCGCTGTGGAAGACCTCGAGCGGGCCGGTGACATCGAGGCTCTGCACCCCTTCGTAGAGGACGATCAGCACGGTGCGGCGGGAGGTCATGCCCTCCATGCTGGCGGCGGCCGGGCGATGGCTGCAATGACGAGCTCCCCACCTTTCCTGCCATCACGACCCGCCTTCCCGTCCGTACCAACCAGTCGGTAACGTACGGGACATGAGCTCTCTGCCCGCGCGCGCCGGACGCCGCTGCCACAACGTCGCCAATCCCCTGCACTCCGTCGTCTACTTCTCCCCCGACTCCGCCCGCGAGATGGCCGGGCTCGGCATAGAGAACCACAACGCCGTCTACCTCGCCGCCCGGGCCGCGGCCCTCGGCCGGGTCGGTGCGGGCACCGTCACGGCGACGTTCCACAGCTTCAAGTACGAGATGGTGGCGCGGCACGTCCCGCACGTCTGGGACACCGCCTCGCCGCAGCAGGTCCTCGACGCGCGGCTGCGCGCCGCCGACGCCACGCTGCGACGGCTGCTCGGCGAGGCCGTGGCCTCCAAGGAGATGGCCGAGGCCGCCGAGCTGGCGCTGCGCGCCACGGAGGCCTGCGAGCGCCCCGTCCGCCCGCTCTACGCCGCCCACGCCGACCTGCCCGTGCCGAACGCCCCGCACCTCGCCCTGTGGCACGCGGCGACGCTGCTGCGCGAGCACCGCGGCGACGGGCACCTCATCGCGCTCAGCCGGACCGGGCTGGACCCCGTGGAGGCGCTCGTCAGCCATTCCGTCACCGGGCGCGGCATGTCCGTGAAGTGGCTGCTCACCACGCGGGGGTGGAGCGAGGAGGAGCTGACCGCGGGCAGGGAGCGGCTGGTGGAGCGCGGACTGCTCGGCCCGGACGGCACGTTGACGGAGGCCGGCATCACGCTGCGCGAGGAGCTGGAGGACGAGACGGACGTCCTGGACGCGGCGCCCTACGAGCACCTGGGCGCGGCCGGCGTCGAGCGCCTCACCGAGCTGCTGACGGCGTTCACCACGGCCATCGTGGAAGCCGGCGGCTTCCCGGCGGACCTGCGGGGGTAGAAGGCCGTCACTGTCGGTGGTACCTGCCACAATGCAGATCGCGGCTCGAATGATCCCGGAAGAAGGCAGAGCGTGATCGTGACGACGTCGACGTCGGTCGAAGGCAGGATCGCCGAGGAGCTCGGCGTACGGGAACGGCAGGTGCGGGCGGCCGTCGAATTGCTCGACGGCGGCTCGACCGTGCCGTTCGTCGCGCGGTACCGCAAGGAGGCGACCGGGGCGCTCGACGACGTGCAGCTGCGCGCCCTGGAGGAGCGGCTGCGGTATCTGCGGGAGCTGGAGGAGCGGCGCACGGCCGTCCTGGAGTCCGTGCGCTCGCAGGGCAAGCTGGACGAGGCGCTGGAGGCGCGGATCCGCGCCGCAGACTCCAAGGCCCGGCTGGAGGACATCTACCTGCCCTTCAAGCCCAAGCGGCGCACGAAGGCGCAGATCGCGCGGGAGGCCGGGCTGGAGCCGCTGGCCGACGCGCTGCTCGCCGACCCCGGCGTCGAGCCGTCGGCCGCCGCGGCGGCCTTCGTGGACGCGGACAAGGGCGTCGCGGACGCGGCCGCCGCGCTGGAGGGCGCCCGGGCCGTCCTCACCGAGCGGATCGGTGAGGACGCGGACCTCATCGGCGAGCTGCGCGAGCGCATGTGGTCGCGCGGGCGCATGGTCGCGAAGGTGCGCGAGGGCAAGGAGGAGGCGGGCGCGAAGTTCGCCGACTACTTCGACTTCACCGAGCCCTTCACCGAGCTGCCCTCGCACCGGGTGCTGGCGATACTGCGGGGCGAGAAGGAGGAGGTCCTCGACCTCGCCCTGGAGCCGGAGGCACCGGACGAGGCCGCCGTGGGCCCGAGCTCGTACGAGCAGATGATCGCCCGCCGCTTCGGCATCGCGGAACCCTGGAAGCACCGCCGCCCGGCGGACAAGTGGCTGGGCGACACCGTCCGCTGGGCCTGGCGCACCCGCGTCCTGGTCCACCTCGGCATCGACCTGCGGCTGCGGCTGCGGCAGGCCGCCGAGGACGAGGCGGTCCGTGTCTTCGCCGCCAACCTGCGCGATCTGCTGCTCGCCGCGCCCGCCGGCACGCGCGCCACGATGGGGCTCGACCCCGGTTTCCGTACGGGTGTGAAGGTCGCCGTGGTGGACGCCACCGGCAAGGTGGCCGCCACCGAGACCATCTACCCGCACGTCCCGCAGAACAAGTGGGACGCCTCCCTCGCCACGCTGGCCCGGCTCGCCCGCGAGCACGGCGTGGAGCTCGTCGCCATCGGCAACGGCACGGCCTCCCGCGAGACCGACAAGCTGGCGGCGGACCTGATCTCCCGTCATCCCGAGCTGAGGCTCACCAAGGTGATGGTCTCCGAGGCCGGTGCCTCGGTCTACTCCGCCTCGGCCTTCGCCTCGCAGGAGCTGCCGGAGCTCGACGTGTCGCTGCGCGGCGCGGTGTCCATCGCGCGGCGCCTGCAGGACCCGCTCGCCGAGCTCGTCAAGATCGATCCCAAGTCGATCGGCGTCGGCCAGTACCAGCACGACCTGTCCGAGGTGAAGCTGTCCCGGTCGCTGGACGCGGTCGTGGAGGACTGTGTCAACGGCGTCGGCGTCGACGTCAACACCGCCTCCGCGCCCCTGCTCTCCCGCGTCTCCGGCATCGGCGCGGGCCTCGCCGACAACATCGTCACCCACCGTGACGCGAACGGTCCCTTCCGGTCCAGGAAGGCCCTCAAGGACGTGGCGCGGCTCGGCCCCAAGGCGTACGAGCAGTGCGCCGGCTTCCTCCGCATCCGCGGCGACGACCCGCTCGACGCGTCCAGCGTGCACCCCGAGGCGTACCCCGTGGTCCGCGCCATGGCCAGGGCCACGGGCGGCGCGGTCGGCTCCCTCATCGGCGACACGGCGACGCTGCGCTCGCTGCGGCCCGGCGACTTCGTCGACGACTCCTTCGGCCTGCCCACGGTCACGGACATCCTGCGCGAGCTGGAGAAGCCCGGCCGGGACCCACGGCCCGCGTTCAGGACGGCGACGTTCAAGGAGGGCGTCGAGAAGATCGGCGACCTGGCGCCGGGGATGCTGCTGGAGGGCGTCGTCACCAACGTCGCGGCCTTCGGCGCCTTTGTGGACATCGGCGTCCATCAGGACGGTCTGGTGCATGTGTCGGCGATGTCGAAGACGTTCGTCAAGGATCCGCGGGATGTCGTGAAGCCGGGTGACATCGTGCGGGTGAAGGTGATGGACGTCGATATTCCGCGTAAGCGGGTTTCGTTGACGCTGCGGCTGGAGGACGAGGCGGCGGCCAAGGCGGCGGCCGCGCCGCGTGAGCGCGGTGGCGCTCCCCGCCGGGGCGGCACTCCCCGCCCCCGCCGGGCGGACAACCGCGAAGCGGCGGCTCCCGCCAACGACGCCATGGCGGACGCCTTGCGCCGCGCCGGTCTGCTGGGCGGCCCGAAGGGCCGGTAGCCGGTAGCCGGGTGGGATTTTCCCCACCCCGCCCCTTCCCGTTTCTTGTCCTCGAACGCCGGACGGGCTGCCATTGCAGCCCGTCCGTCAGCGCTCCGTCACGCGGCCTTCGGCCACCTCAAGGCGGCGCGTCGTCGCCACGGCGTCGAGCATGCGGCGGTCGTGCGTGACCAGCAGCAGCGTCCCCTCGTACGAGGCGAGCGCCGACTCCAGCTGCTCGATCGCCGGCAGGTCGAGGTGGTTCGTGGGCTCGTCGAGGACGAGCAGGTTGACGCCCCGGGCCTGCAGGAGGGCGAGCGCGGCACGGGTGCGCTCGCCCGGGGAGAGGGTCGCAGCCGGGCGCAGCACGTGCGCGGCCTTGAGGCCGAACTTCGCCAGCAGCGTGCGGACGTCCGCCGGTGCCAGCTCCGGGACCGCCGCAGCGAAGGCGTCCAGCAGCGCCTCGCTGCCGAAGAACAGCGCCCGCGCCTGGTCCACCTCGCCCACGACCACGCCCGGCCCCAGCGCGGCGCTGCCCCCGTCCAGCGGCAGGCGACCCAGCAGGGCGGCGAGGAGCGTGGACTTGCCCGAGCCGTTGGCGCCCGTGACGGCGACCCGGTCGGCCCAGTCGATCTGCAGGTCGACGGGGCCGAGGGTGAAGGGGCCGCGCCGGGCCACCGCGCCGCGCAGGGTCGCCACAACCGCGCCCGAGCGGGGCGCGGCGGCGATCTCCATCCGCAGCTCCCACTCCTTGCGGGGCTCGTCGACGACGTCCAGCCGCTCGATCAGGCGTTCGGTCTGGCGGGCCTTGGCCGCCTGCTTCTCGGTCGACTCGGCACGCAGCTTGCGGCCGATCTTGTCGTTGTCGGTGGCCTTGCGGCGGGCGTTGCGGACGCCCTTCTCCATCCAGTTGCGCTGGGTGCGGGCGCGGGACTCCAGCGAGGCGCGGGTGTCGGCGTACTCCTCGTACGCCTCGCGGGCGTGCCGGCGCGCGGTCTCCCGCTCCTCCAGGTAGGCGCCGTAGCCGCCGCCGAAGAGGTTGATCTGCTGCTGGGCGAGGTCGAGTTCGAGGACCTTGTCGACCGTGCGGGCGAGGAACTCCCGGTCGTGGCTGACCAGGACCGTTCCGGCGCGGAGCCCGGTGACGAAGCCCTCCAGCCGCTCCAGGCCGTCCAGGTCGAGGTCGTTGGTGGGCTCGTCGAGGAGGAAGACGTCGTAGCGGCTGAGCAGCAGCGAGGCGAGGCCGGCGCGTGCGGCCTGGCCGCCGGAGAGGGCGGTCATGGGCCGGTCCAGGCCGACGGTGAGGCCGAGGGAGCCGACGACCTCCTCGGCGCGCTCGTCGAGGTCGGCGCCGCCGAGGTCGAGCCAGCGTTCGAGGGCGACGGCGTAGGCGTCGTCGGCGCCGGGTGTGCCGTCGACGAGCCCCTGGGTGGCGGCGTCGAGGGCGGCCTGGGCGGCGGTGACCCCGGTGCGGCGGGCGAGGAAGGCCCGTACGCTCTCGCCGTCCCGCCGCTCGGGCTCCTGCGGCAGATGGCCGACGGTCGCGGTCGGCGGGCTGAGCCGCAGGGTGCCCTCGTCGGGTGTGGCGAGACCGGCGAGCAGGCGCAGCAGAGTGGACTTCCCGGCGCCGTTGGCTCCGACGAGACCGATGACCTCGCCGGGCGCGACGACGAGGTCGAGCCCGGAGAAGAGCGTACGGTCGCCGTGTCCGGCGGCGAGGTCCTTGGCGACGAGGGTGGCACTCATGAGACCACGACTGTAGCCGCTGGGCCGTGCCGGACCGAACCGGATTTCTTCCGGCGGGCACCCGCGTGACCAGCGCCTCACCGTAGGTGCGGGCCACGACGGAAGCCGGGGTGCGCCGAGCGGTATCCGGTGCGCGCCCGCGGCGGCCTGTCGTCGAAGAGCGCGCGGGAGCGGGAGCGCCGCAGGCGTCCCGCCGCGTAGCCGGTCACCCACACCGGGCACGGCGACACCGCCTCCACGCGGCACCCCGGCAGCACGGGCGCAGCCGCACCGCAGACGCACCGCCGCCCAGCCGGTCACCCACACCCGGCACAGCGACACCGCCTCCACGCGGGCCCCCCTGCACCGCGGGCGCAGCCGCACCGCAGACATCCCCCCCACCCAGCCGGTCACCCACACCCGGCACAGCGACGCCACCTCCACGCGGGCCTCGCCGGCGGTCGTGCCGAGCCCGGTCAGCCGGCGCCCGCCCTCCGGCCAGCAGCGGCCGCACCTGCGGGGTGGGGGCGGGCGGGCGGTGGCCCCGCGTCGAGCGGGTGGACCGCGCCGGCGCCGGCGAGGCGGAGCAGCAGGGGTATGCCGTCGATCACGAAGTCCATGCGTCCCCGGTGAACTTCGTGTCCGTCACCGCCCGGCGCGGCGCCCACGCGGCTCGCCGGCGCCGGCGCGAACGTCGCGTACTCCACCACCGTGCACGCGGTGTTCCCACCGGTGTGCCGCTTCGAGCCCGGCGGCGGTGTTTTCGCCTGTACCGTCGGCGCATGGCAAGCGATGTGATCGTGATCGGTGCCGGGGTCGCCGGGCTGACCAGCGCGATCGTGTTGGCGGAGCGGGGTCGCGAGGTCGAGGTGTGGACGTGTTCGCCGCCCTCGGAGACCACGTCCGCGTTGGCCGGAGGGCTGTGGTGGCCCTATCGGATAGAGCCCCGGGAGGCGGTCGGCCGCTGGGCGCTGCGCTCGCTGGCGGTCATGACGGGGCTGGCCGGGCGTCCCGCGGAGACCGGCGTGCGCCTGGTCGGTGGTACGCACGCGGGGCTCGCACCGGCGGAGCTGGGGGCGTGGGCGGCCGGGGTGCCGGGGCTGCGGGCGGTGCAGGCGGACCGGTTACCGCGCGGCTACGACCGTGGGGTGCATGCCTGCGTTCCCCTGCTGGACATGGCGACGCACCTGGCCTATCTGCAGCGCCGGCTGGCGGCGGCGGGCGGCTCGGTCGTCGTGCGCCCGGTCTCCTCGCTCTCCCAGCCGGCCCGGGCGGCCCGGCTGGTCGTCAACTGCGCGGGGCTCGGCGCCCGCCACCTGGTTCCCGATCCCTCGGTCCACCCGGTGCGGGGCCAGCTGGTCGTGGTCGAGGATCCGGGGATCGACGAGTGGTTCACGGTCGTCACCGACGGCAGGGCGGACCCGCTGTACGTGCTGCCGCAGCCCTACGGAGTCGTCCTCGGCGGCACCGCGGGCGAACACGTGTGGGACCGTACGCCGTCGCCCTGCACGGCCCAGGCGATCATCGGCCGCTGCTCGCGCGTCTTTCCCCGGCTCGGCCAGGCCCGCGTCCTCGCGCACCGCGTGGGGCTGCGCCCGGCGCGCCCGCGCGTCCGGCTGGAGGCCGAGCGGCTGCCGTGCGGTACGCGGGTGGTGCACAACTACGGCCACGGCGGGGCGGGCATCACGGTCTCCTGGGGCTGTGCGCTGGAGGCCGCGGACCTGGCGGAGGGCTGAGGGGGCCGAGGAGGGCCCGTGGGGCTCCCGCCCGGAGGGGGAGCCCCACACCGCTCAGGGAAGGTGCAGCGGGGCCGGCGGGCGCAGGCCGTGCGGCGGGGTGTCCGTACGGCCGGGCGAGCGGCCGCCCCCGGTGGCGCGGGCGAAGGCCTGGGGCCCGCCGACGAGCGGGAGGCTCGCCGAGGTGCGGCGCAGGTCCACCGTCAGACGCGGGGTCGTGGAGGCCGGTTCGACCAGGTTCGCGTCCGTGCCGGCGACGATCAGGGCCAGGCGGTGGCCCGCCGGGACGATGTGGTCGGTGGCGGCCAGGTCGAGGGTGACGGTGTAGGGCCTGCCGGGCGTCAGCGGGCCGCCGTGGGCGAGGTTCGCGTAGTGGCCGAGGTCGGCCCAGCCCCGGCTGAAGACGGTGTGGCCGACCTTCTCCTTGTCCGCCTCGGTCCGTTTGAAGCAACCGGTGTCGGTGGTGGTGCCGTTGCCCCAGCACGTGCGGTCGGCGAGGGTGAGGATGCCCTCGCCCCGCGCGGTGTAGTCGCGGATCTCGGCCGGCCCGAGGTCGACGAGGACGGCCGACAGATGGGCGGAGGTGGTGGACGGGGTGACCGTCAGGCGCACCGTCGACGAGCCGGACAGTCGCAGGTCCTGTGCCAGCGGGAGGGTGGTGAAGCCTGCTTTGGACGGTGTCGGTTCGTCGATGCGGGCCGCCCAGTCGCTCTCGTTCAGCCTGGGGTCGTCGGTGAAGGCCTGTGTCGCGCCGTCCGGGGCGGGTTCGGTGCCCAGCGTGCCGACGCCGGGCAGCGGGCCGGCGGCCGGGCGCAGCGTAGTGGGCCGTGCGGCGCGCGGCGGCCAGAGGCGGTCGGTGGACCACTGGTCGGGTGCGCGTTCGATGTCGGCCATCGGTTCGCGCTCGATGCCGTTGTCGTAGCCGAGGAGGTAGTGGTCGAACCAGCGGTGCAGGGTGCGCACCCAGGCGTCACGACGGAAGTCGAACGGGTCGACGTGCCCGGTCTGGGAGAGCCAGACCTTGCGCTCCACGCCCTGCTCGGCGAGTGCGTCCCACCACTGGCCGAAGTGCTTGGTGCGGACGTTGAGGTCCTGCATGCCGTGGACGGCCAGGACGCTGGCGCGGACCTTGTCCGCGTCCTTGACGTAGTCGCGCTCGCTCCACAGGGCCGTCCAGTCGCCGTTGCGGGGTGCTCCTTCGACGAGCCGGCGCTGTACGGCCTGGCAGCGGCCGCGGGCCTCCGGGCTCTCGACGCCGTCGGCTAGGCCGTCGGGTCCGCTGCCGAAGAGTGCGGCGCCCTGGGCGAAGTAGTAGTCGTACCAGGAGCTGATGGCGCCGATGGGGACGATGGTCTTCAGGCCCTTGACGCCGGTGGCGGCGACGCCGTTGGCGACGGTGCCGTCGTAGCTCTTACCGATCATGCCGACGTCGCCGGTGGTCCAGCCGGCGGTGACACCCTTGCGGCCGGTGCGGGAGGCATAGCCGCGGGCGCGGCCGCCCAGCCAGTCGACGACGGCTTTGGCGGACTGGATGTCGGAGCGGCCGCCGATGTCGACGCAGCCGTCGGAGCGGTTGGTGCCGGCGAGGTCGACGAGGACGACGGCATAGCCGCGCGGCACGAAGAAATTGTCGTAGTACAAGGGGAATTGAACGAGGTTCCCCTGTGCGTCGTAGGTCTTCTTCTGGCTCTCGTTGCCGCGCCCGCAGCAGGAGTAGTACGGGCTGGCGTCCATGATGACGGGCACCTTGCGGCCCTGCTCGGCGGCTTCCCGGGGCCGGATGATGTCGACGGCGACGCGGTCGGTGCGGCCGTCGCCGTCACCGTCGACGCGGGTGTCCACCCATACGGACTCACGGATGGCGTGGTCGTAGGAGTAGACGGGTCTGCTCTCGCCCGGCGCTTTCACGCCGTCCGGGACGGGGGCCGCGTGGGCGGCGCCCGGCGCCGTGAGAAGCACGGCCATCAGGGCGGCCAGGGCCGCCAGTACGGGCTTTGTCCAGGGTATGCGGGTGTTTCCCGCGCGTATGGGCACTGCCGGACGGTAGCGCGGTCAACTCCTGGGCAGGAAGGGGCCGGCGGTGGTCCAGGGGTGGCCGGGAGCCCATTGATGGCAGGCATATGTCGATCACATGTCGGGACGCACCATGGACATGGCCATGACGGTGATGAGTACATAGGCTGCGATTGATCGTTCGCCCCCTACGAGTTGGAGTGACTCGTGCGTCACAGACTCATCGTTCCGAGCGCGGCCGCCGCCTTCCTGATGCTGGCGATCCCGGCATCGGCTGCCGACGCCACGCCGGGTGCCCCGGGTGCCGGGGACTCCTACTACCCGGCTTCCGGGAACGGCGGCTACGACGTCTCCCACTACGACCTGCGGCTGAAGTACCAGCCGAAGACAGACAAGCTGGAGGGCACGGCGACGCTGAGCGCCACCACCACCCAGGCCCTGTCCCGCTTCAACCTGGACTTCGCGCTGGACGTCAGCGAGGTGCTGGTCAACGGCAACAAGGCCACATTCGCCAAGTCCGGCGACCACGAGCTGGAGATCACGCCGTCCTCCGCCCTGGAGCAGGGCAAGGAGATCACCGTGGTCGTCCGCTACAGCGGCGTGCCCTCGACAGTGAAGATCGGCGGCTACTCGGCCTGGCAGCGCACGCCGGACGGTGCGGTGGTGGCCAACGAGCCCGAGGCCGCCGCCTGGTGGTTCCCCAGCAACGACCACCCGCGCGACAAGGCGACCTACGACATCTCGGTCTCCGTGCCGGACGGTCTGCAGACGGTCAGCAACGGCGAGCTGAAGTCGCAGACCTCGAAGCTGGGCTGGACGCGCTACAACTGGCGTTCGACCAAGCCGCAGGCCAGCTACCTGACGACGCTGGCCATAGGCAAGTTCGACATCATCACCGGCAAGTCGTCGACCGGCCTGCCGGTCCTCAACGCGTACAGCAAGGACCTCGGCGACAACCTCTCCTCGGCCAAGGCCAGCGTCGAGCGCTCCGCCGAGGTCATCGACTGGGCGAGCGGCGTCTTCGGCCCGTACCCGTTCAACGCCATCGGCGGATACGTGGCCAACGTCAAGACCGGTTACGCCCTGGAGACCCAGACCCGGCCGTACTACAGCCCCTCCAGCTTCTCGAACGGCTCGAACGTCTCCCTGATCGTGCACGAGCTCGCCCACCAGTGGTTCGGCGACAACGTCTCGGTGAAGGACTGGCGGGACATCTGGGTCAACGAGGGCTTCGCCACGTACGCACAGTGGCTGTGGTCGGAGAAGGAGGGCGAGGGCACCGCCCAGGAGCTCGCCGACTACATCTACACGGGTATCCCGGCGGACAACGCGTTCTGGAAGGTCAAGCCGGGCGACCCGGGCGCGGACAACCAGTTCCACAACGCCGTCTACAACCGGGGCGCGATCGCCCTGCAGGCCCTGCGCAACAAGGTCGGTGACAAGGCCTTCTTCGCGATCCTCAAGGGCTGGCAGACCGAGAACAAGTTCGGCAACGGCTCGGTGCAGGACTTCGTGAAGTTCGCCGAGAAGAGCTCCGGCAAGCCGCTGCAGAAGCTCTTCGACACCTGGCTGTTCACGGACTCCAAGCCGAGCGCGGCCGTCGCCGCCAAGGACGGCATCGGCAAGGCCGCGACGGGCGCCAAGGCGAGCAAGTCCCTCACGGGCAAGGCCGCCGAGCCCAAGTCGTGGAAGAAGATCGAGGACGCACAGCGCTCCCACCGGCACTGACCGGTCGTACGGCAGGGCCCGTCGCACCCGGCGACGGGCCCTGCCGTGTGTCCGCGGACCGTTCGCGAGGTTTCACAGCAGTGGT
Source organism: Streptomyces sp. NPDC026206 (assembly GCF_040638465.1). Lineage (NCBI taxonomy): Bacteria > Bacillati > Actinomycetota > Actinomycetes > Kitasatosporales > Streptomycetaceae > Streptomyces > Streptomyces sp. NPDC026206. The sequence goes on along the minus strand of NZ_JBEZYL010000002.1, from coordinate 567,080 downwards.
GGCACAGCAGTGGTGGCACAGCAATACTGTTGGGCCCGAAGGGCGTGACAGAGAGCGAGGCACCGCCGATGGCCACAGGCGCCGAGGACACCGAGGTGACCCACCTCACCGTCGACGAGTTGGCCGCCCGTGCCGGGGTCACCGTCCGCACGGTGCGCTTCTACGGCACCCGGGGCCTGCTGCCCCCGCCGGAGATCGGCCCGCGCCGGGTGGGCCGCTACGGGCCGGACCACCTCTCGCGGCTGGCCCTGATCGAGGAACTGCAGCACCAGGGCCTGACGCTGGCCGCCATCGAGCGCTACGTACGGCGCCTCCCGGACGACCTGAGCGCGCACGACCTGGCCATTCACCGCGCTCTGGTGGCCTCCTGGACCCCCGACGAGGCCGAAGTCGCCACGCGCGCACAGCTGGAGCGGCGGGCCGGCCGGTCCTTGACCGAGGAGGACATCGACCGGCTCGCCGCGATGAACGTCCTGGAGCGCGGCGCGGCCGCCGAAACGTCCGACGCCTTCCGGGTGGACCCGGGCCTGCTGGGGCTGGGGGTGCAGCTGCTGGACGTACCGATCGCGCTGGAGACGATCCTGGCGGCCCGGGCGGTCCTGCTGGAGCACGCCCGTTCGACGGCCCGGGAGCTGACGCGCCTGTTCCACGACGAGGTGTGGGGGCCCTACCGGGAGCAGGAGAGCGACCCGGCGGAGGTCGAGGCGATGAAGTCGCTGTCGGCCCACATGCAGCCGCTGGTGGTGCAGGCGCTGGTGACCGCGTTCCAGCGGTCGCTCAAGGAGGAGCTGAGGGCGACGTACGGGGGCTGAGGGCCGGGCCCCCGCACGCCGGGGCCGTCCGGGATCAGTCGGTGAAGGTCTCGCCCTTCTCCGCCTTGTCCAGCAGCAGCGCGGGCGGCGCGAACCGGTCGCCGTACGCCGCCTGGAGCTCGCGGGCCCGCGCCACGAAGCCGGGCAGGCCGCCCTCGTAGCCGTTGATGTACTGCAGCACACCGCCGGTCCAGCCGGGGAAGCCGATGCCGAGGACCGAGCCGATGTTGGCGTCGGCGACCGAGGTCAGTACCCCCTCCTCCAGGCAGCGGACCGTGTCCAGCGCCTCCGAGAAGAGCATCCGCTCCTGCATGTCGATGAACGGAATCTCGGCGTCCGCCCGGCCGAACTGCTCGGCCAGCCCCGGCCAGAGGCCGGCCCGCCTGCCGTCCGTGTACTCGTAGAAGCCGGCCCCGCCGCTGCGGCCCGTCCGCCCGAACTCGTCCACCATGCGGTCGATGACCGCGTCGGCCGGGTGCGGCTCCCAGGTGCCGCCGGCCGCCTCCACCGCGCGCCTGCTCTCCTCGCGGATCCTGCGCGGCAGGGTGAGGGTCAGCTCGTCCATCAGGGAGAGCACCTTGGCGGGGTAGCCGGCCTGGGCGGCGGCCTGCTCGACGGAGGCGGCGGGGACGCCCTCGCCGATCATCGCCACGCCCTCGTTGATGAACCGGCCGATGACGCGCGAGGTGAAGAAGCCGCGCGAGTCGTTGACCACGACGGGGGTCTTGCGCAGCTGCCGGACCAGGTCGAAGGCGCGGGCCAGGGCCTCGTCGCCCGTCCGCTCCCCCTTGATGATCTCCACCAGCGGCATCTTGTCGACGGGAGAGAAGAAGTGCAGCCCGACGAAGCCGGACGCCCGCTCGACACCCTCGGCCAGCTGCGTGATGGGCAGGGTGGAGGTGTTGGAGCACAGCAGCGCGTCGGGCTCGACGACGTGCTGGACCTCCTGGAAGACCTTGCGCTTGAGCGCCGGGTCCTCGAAGACGGCCTCGATGACGGCGTCACAGCCCGCCAGGTCGGCGACGTCGGCGGTCGCAGTGATGCGGGCGAGGAGCTCGTCGCGCTTCTTCTCCGTCGTACGGCCCTTGGCCAGCGCCTTGGCGAGCAGGCCCGCGGAGTAGGCCTTGCCCTTGCGGGCGCTCTCCACCGAGACGTCCTTGAGGACGACCTCGATGCCGGCCCGCGCGCAGGAGTAGGCGATGCCCGCGCCCATCATGCCCGCGCCGAGGACCGCGACCTTGCGCACGGTGCGGGGCTCGATGCCCTGGGGGCGGTTGGCGCCGGAGTTGACGGCCTGCAGGTCGAAGAAGAACGCCTGGATCATGTTCTTGGCGGTCTGCCCCGTGACCAGCTCCGTGAAGTAGCGGGCCTCGATGACCTGCGCGGTCTCGAAGTCGACCTGGGAGCCCTCGACGGCGGCCGCCAGGATGTTGCGGGGCGCCGGGTAGGGGGCGCCGCCGGTCCGCTTCTTCAGCGTGGCCGGGAAGGCCGGCAGGTCGGCGGCGAAGCGCGGGCTCGCCGGGGTGCCGCCGGGAATCCGGTACCCCTTGGCGTCCCACGGCTGCTGAGAGCTCGGGTGCGCGTCGATGAACGCGCGGGCCTTGGCGGTCAGCTCGTGGGCATCGGCCGCCACCTCGTGCACGAGCCCGGCCTCCAGGGCACGGCGGGGGTCGTACTGGGTGCCCTGCAGCAGCACCTTCAGCAGCGCGTCCGCGATGCCGAGGAGCCGTACGCTGCGGGTGACGCCACCGCCTCCGGGCAGCAGGCCGAGGGTCACCTCGGGCAGGCCGATCTTCGAGCCGGGCGCGTCCAGGGCCACCCGGTGGTGACAGGCCAGGGCGATCTCGTAACCGCCGCCGAGTGCCGCGCCGTTGATGGCCGCCACCACGGGCACGCCGAGGGTCTCGATGCGGCGCAGGTCACGCTTGACCGTCATACCCGCTTCAAAGACGCGTTCGGCGTCGGCGGGAGTGGCGGCGATCAGCTCGCGCAGGTCACCGCCCGCGAAGAACGTCTTCTTGGCGGAGGTGACGATGATGCCGCGCACGGACTCCGGATCTGCTCGACGCTCCTCCTCCAATCGGTCGGCGACCGCGGTGAGGGACGCCTTGAAGGCGTCGTTCATGGTGTTGGCGGACTGCCGGGGGTCGTCGAGGACGAGGGTGACGACACCGTCGTCGCCGCGCTCGTAGCGGATGGTGGTGGGCTTGCTCATCTGCTGCTCTCCATAAGGGTTGGGCGGGGAGGGGAACAACTACACGCGCTCGACGATCGTGGCGACCCCCATGCCACCCCCCACGCACAGCGTGACCAGCCCGTACCGGCCGTCCCGCCGCTCCAGCTCGTCGACGACCGTCCCGAGCAGCATCGCCCCGGTCGCCCCCAGCGGGTGCCCCATCGCGATCGCCCCGCCGTTGACGTTGATCCGGTCCAACCCGATCCCCATGTCCTTGGCGAAGCGCAGCACCACGGCCGCGAAGGCCTCGTTGATCTCGATCACGTCGATGTCACCGATGCCCAGCCCGGCCTTGGCGAGCGCCTTGCGCGTGGCGGGGGCCGGCCCGGTGAGCATGATCGTGGGGTCGGAGCCGGAGACGGCGCCGGCGACGACGCGGGCCCGGGGGCGCATCCCGTGGCGCTCGCCGACCTCGCGGTTGCCGATGGCGACGAGGGCGGCGCCGTCGACGATGCCGGAGGAGTTGCCGGCGTGGTGGACGTGGTCGATCTTCTCGACCCAGTGGTACTGCTGCAGCGCCACGGCGTCGAAGCCGCCCTGCTCACCGATGGCAGCGAAGGAGGGCTTGAGGGCAGCGAGCGTCTCGGCGGTGGTGCCGGGGCGGATGTGCTCGTCGCGGTCGAGGACGACGAGGCCGTTGCGGTCGCGTACGGGCACGACGGAGCGGTCGAAGCGGCCGTCCTTCCACGCGGCCGCGGCCAGTTCCTGCGAGCGGGCGGCGAAGGTGTCGACGCCGAGCCGGGAGAACCCCTCCAGCGTGGCGATCAGGTCGGCGCCGATGCCCTGGGGCACGAAGTTGACGTCGGAGTTCGTCATCGGGTCGGCGAACCAGGCGCCCCCGTCGGAGGCCATCGGCACCCGGGACATCGACTCCACGCCACCGGCGAGGACGAGGTCCTCCCAGCCGGAGCGGACCTTGGCCGCCGCGAGGTTGACGGCCTCCAGGCCCGACGCGCAGAACCGGTTCTCCTGGACGCCCGCCACGGTGTCGGGCAGCCCCGCGGCGATGGCGGCGATGCGGGCGATGTCGGAGCCCTGGTCCCCGACGGGGCTGACGACGCCGAGGACGATGTCGTCGATCGCGGCCGGGTCCAGGTCCGGGAAGCGCCGCCGGAGTTCGTGGATGAGGCCGACGACGAGGTCGATGGGCTTGGTGCCGTGCAGTGCGCCATTGGCCTTGCCGCGCCCGCGCGGGGTGCGGATCGCGTCGTATACGTACGCTTCGGTGCTCAAGGTCGAAAGCCTTTCCGAGGTCTGAGAGGGCGGGGTCAGGACAGCAGGGAGCGGCCGATGATCTCCTTCATGATCTCGGTCGTGCCACCGTAGATCGTCTGGATCCGGCCGTCGGTGAAGGCTTTGGCGACCCGGTATTCGCTCATGTAGCCGTATCCACCGTGCAGTTGCAGGCACCGGTCGGCGACGCGCTTCTGCAGCTCGGTCGCCCACCACTTGGCCATCGAGGCGTGCACGGCGTCGAGCTCGCCCCGGTCGTGGTCGGTGATGCAGCGGTCGAGGAAGGCACGGGTGACGGCGCACTCGGTGGCCATCTCGGCGATCTCGAAGCGGACGTGCTGGAGCCCGGCCAGTGGCCGGCCGAAGGCCTCGCGCTCCTTGACGTACCGCGTGGTGATCTCCAGCAGGTACTCCGCCCCGGCGATCGCGGCGACGGCGATGCTCAGCCGCTCCTGGGGGAGGTTGTTCATCAGATGGACGAACGCACCGTCGCGCTCGCCCAGGAGGTTCTCCTTGGGGACGCGTACGTCGTCGAAGAACAACTCCGCGGTGTCCTGGGCCTTCTGCCCGACCTTGTCGAGGTTGCGGCCGCGCTCGAAGCCCGGCGTGCCCCGCTCCACCACGAGCAGGCTCAGCCCCTTGGCTCCGCCCTGCGGCGTCGTCCTCGCCACGACGACGACCAGATCGGCGAGGATGCCGTTGGAGATGAAGGTCTTGGAGCCGTTGAGCAGCCAGTGGTCGCCGCGGTCCTCGGCGGCGGTGCGGATGCCCTGCAGGTCGGAGCCCGCGCCGGGCTCGGTCATGGCGATGGCGGTGATCGTCTCACCGGTGCAGAAGCCGGGCAGCCACCGGCGCTTCTGCTCGTCGGTGGCGAGCGAGGTCAGGTACGGGCCGATGATGTCGTTGTGCAGCCCGACCGCGAGCCCGGAGGCCCCGGCGCGGGTGAACTCCTCGGTGAGCACGGCGCTGTAGCGGAAGTCCGCGTTGCCCCCGCCGCCGTACTCCTCGGGCACCGCGAGCCCGAGCAGCCCCTGGCGGCCGGCCGCCAGCCAGGCCTCCCGGGAGACGATGCCGTCCTTCTCCCAGCGCTCGTGGTGGGGGGTCACCTCCTTGTCCAGGAAGGTGCGGACGGTCGCGCGGAAGGCTTCGTGGTCGGCGGTGAAGACCTGACGCTTCATGAGTTCTCGCTGCCTTTCCGGGGCGCTGCCTGTACGAGTCCGGGGACGCCCCAGTCGCGCGCCACCTCGGCGGTGTCCGCGCCGGGCCGCGCGGGCGGGCGGCACAGCGAGGCGGGAGTGGCGGAGAAGCGCGGGGCGGGGGCGGGCTGGGTGACGCCGTCGTGATCGGTGAAGGTGCCGCGCGCGGCGAGGTGCGGATGCCCGGGGGCCTCACGCAGTGACAGCACCGGCGCCACGCACGCGTCCGAGCCCTCGAACACCTCGGTCCACTCGGCGCGGGTACGTTGCCGGAAGCGCCCGGCGATGACGGTGCGCAGCTCGCCCCAGCGGGCGGGGTCGTGCCGGGCCGGCGCGGTCTCCCCGATGCCGAGCAGCCTGGTGAACTCGGCGTAGAAGCGGGGCTCCAGGGCGCCGACCGCCATGTGGCCGCCGTCGGAGGTCTCGTAGGTGCCGTAGAAGGGTGCGCCCCCGTCGAGGAGGTTGGCCGCGCGCCGGTCCTGCCAGCCGCCGGCCGCCATCATGCCGTGCAGCATCGCGGTGAGGTGGGCGGTGCCGTCGACGATGGCGGCGTCGACGACCTGGCCGGTGCCGGAGCTGCGGGCGTGCTGGAGGGCGGCGAGGACGCCGATGACGAGGTAGAGGGAGCCGCCGGCGTAGTCGCCGAGGAGGTTGGCCGGGGCGCAGGGCGGGCCGTCGGCGGGGCCGGTCATGCCGAGGGCGCCGGTGACGGCGATGTAGCCGATGTCGTGCCCGGCGGTGGGGGCGAGGGGGCCGTCCTGCCCCCAGCCGGTCATCCGTCCGTAGACGAGCGCGGGGTTGCGGGCGAGGGCCTCGCGGGGGCCGACGCCGAGGCGCTCGGCGACGCCGGGGCGGTAGCCCTCGATCAGGATGTCGGCCCGGGCGGCCAGGCCGAGCACGGTGGCCGGGCCGTCCTGTGCCTTGAGGTCGACCATGACCGAGCGCTTGTTGCGGTTGGTGACGTCGTACGCGGGGTCGATGTGCAGCCCCGGGCCGCCGGGGCGGTCGACGCGGACCACGTCGGCGCCGAGGTCGCCGAGCAGCATCGCGGCGAACGGGCCCGGCCCGATCCCCGCGAGCTCCAGCACCCGCACTCCGGTGAGCGGACCGTTCCCTGCGCCTGCCATGCGGCCCCCACGTCCGTCGTCTTATGACATAACTGCTGTAACACTCGCGATGTTAAGAACGTGTTCCACCGTCCACAAGCCCCCTGCCTGCTCCTGCGGTCCGTCAGCCCGCGTCGAGTTCGGCGATGAGCCGCTTGGGGGCGATGGTGCGGTAGCTCTCCTCGACCCAGTCGCACAGCAGTGCGGCGGGCGCGCCGTCCGCGTCCAGAGGGATCGTCACCCAGCCGGACCTGCCCAGTCCGTAGCCGGTGGGGGCGGCGCCGGGGACGGCGAGGGCGTGGCCGTGGGCCTCCTCGTCCTTGAGTTTGACGGAGATGCCGGGAGCTTCGGTGTTTCCCTCCTCGCCGAGGAAGACGAAGATCTTCTTGTTGACCTTGACGACGCCGCCGTCGCCCCAGGGGAACTCTTCGACGGCGCCGGGGAGGGAGAGGGCGAATTCACGCACCTTCTTGCGGGACATGGGGTACCTCCGGGTAGCTGGGGGGTGGTGAGGTAGATGTTCCCCGATCCCGCCCCTTCCCGTAACTGGGGCTCCGCCCCGGCTTACAGCAGCCCGGCCTCCGCCAGCAGTCGCCGTACCTCCGCCACCGCCTCCGCCGACAACGCCGGCTGCGGCGCCGCCGTCGCGGGGCAGGCGATGACGCCCAGCAGATGCAGCGCCGCCTTGAAGCCGCCCAGGGCGGCCGCGCTGCCGCTCATCCCGGCCGTATCACCCGCGTCCACCAGGGCGAACAGCGCCGCGAGCCGGTCCTGTTCGGCGGCCGCCTCGGCCCAGCGGCCGGCGCGGGCGTGCCCGTACAGCCGTACGTAGCCGGCCGGGTCCACATTGCCCAGGCCCGGCACCACTCCGTGCGCCCCGGCCAGCAGGGCCGCGTCGACGGTCAGTTCGGAGCCGGTCAGCACGGCGAAGGTGCGGTCGAGTCCGCGGGCGCGCAGGGCGACGAGCAGACGGCGCAGGGCGCCGAGGTCGCCGCTGCTGTCCTTGAGGCCGGCCAGGGTCCCGTCCGAGGCGAGTTCCAGGAGCGTCGGCGCGGTGAGCTTGGTGTGGACGGCGGAGGGGATGTCGTAGGCGATCAGCGGCAGGTCGACGGCGGCCCGCAGGCGGCGGTAGTGGCCGGCGACCTCGGCGGGGTGGGTGCCGGTGTAGAAGGGGGCGGTGGCGACGAGTGCGTCCGCGCCGAGCCCGGCGGCGGCGTGGGCGTGGTCGAGGACGCGCGCGGTGGTCATGTCGATGACGCCGGCCAGCACGGGCACCCGGCCGGCGACGGTCCCGACGGTGCGGCTCAGCACGGTGCGGCGCTGAGCATCGCTCAGGTGGGCGCCCTCGCCGCTGGTGCCGAGCGCGAAGACGGCGCTCACCCCGGCCGCGAGCAGGCGCTCGACGTGTACGGCGAGGGAGTGGGTGTCGACGTCCCCGGCGGGGGTGAGCGGAGTACACAGCGGGGGCACGACACCGGCCCATGGCACAGGCGGCGGCAGGGGCAGCGGCACGGGCAGCGGCATGGACTCGGACCGCCTCAGGCCGTCGTCCTGCCGACCGCGTCCGGCGACAGCAGGCCGAGCTGGCTGAGCAGGCGGGTCAGGTCCCAGTAGGTCCGTACCAGGCGGATGCGGCCATCAGAGGCGAACTCCAGGACGGCGGCACCCGAGTAGGCGAAGGACCTTCCCATGGCCTGGGGGAAGTCCAGCTTTCCGTGGGCGCGGCGCAGCGTCCCGCTGACGGCCCACTCCACCGAGGCCCGGTCCCCGCTCACCAGACGGCTGCGCTCCTTCTTGACGAAGTCGGGCACCGCACCCACCCACGAGCTGAACTCCTCGGCGAGCTCCGTGTGCCCGCGCAGCACGCGCCCGGTCGTCACGTCCTCGTCGACCGCGTCCTCGGTGAAGCAGGAGAGGAACTTTCCGATGTCCTTCTCGGTGGGCGAGCTGATCCACGCCGTGATGCTGCCCGCCCGCGCTTCCAGGCCCGGTTCGTCGTGCATCGTGTGCCCGCCTCTCGTCTGTCGCCGCGCCGCCGGGTCCGCCTCGGCCGCCTTCGGCCGCGGCGGCGCGTCCCGGGGAAAGCTGCCCGCGCCGGACGCGCGCAATCCCCTCGCGGCGCACGGGCTCTCAGCCGTCCCGCAGCGCGCGCCGGCACAGCGAGTCGGCCGCGCGCGTGGTCTCCGGGAGGCGGTAGCGGGGGGACAACCGCAAGGTGTGGGCGCACGCGTGGCCCAGGCTCACCCGGTGGCCGACCGAGACGAAGACCGGTTTGACGTCTTCCTGGGTGCGCAGGGCGCGGCCCACCTCCTCCTCGCCGTCCAGCAGCGGGGAGGTGTCGCCGCGGTGGGGGCCGGGGGGGTCGTGGCGGAAGGTGAAGGGGTTCTTGGCGACGCCGATGGTGGGCAGGCCCGTCAGCACGCCGAGGTGGGCGGCCAGGCCGAAGCGGCGCGGGTGGGCGAGCCCGTAGCCGTCGCAGACGATCAGGCCGGGGGTGACGGCGAGGCGGTCCAGGGCGGCCAGCACGGTAGGGATCTCGCGGAAGGCGAGCAGGCCGGGCACGTACGGGAAGGAGACCCGGCCGGTCGCCGTGGCCTCCTCGACGACGTCGAGGGTGACCGCGTCCAGCGCGACGGCGGCCGCCGCGACGACGTCGCGCTCGTCGTCGTAGGCGACGTCCACACCGACGACGACCAGGGGCCCGCCGGGCGGCGGGCCCGGCTCGTCCAGCACCACCCGGCCCCGCAACTCGTCCTGGACGGCGGCCGCTTCCGCCTCCGTCGTGGGCCAGTGGGGCGGCAGGGCGAAAGGTGCGTCAGTCATGATGGGCCCACGCTACGGGACGGGCGCGGCGCGCCGGACGGGGGACTCCCCGCCCGCCGGCCGGCGGCGTAGCCTGTCGATCATGTTCGTACTGGAACTGACCTACATCGCCCCGATCGAGCGGATCGACGCCGCTCTCGAAGAACACGTGGCCTGGCTGGACGCGCACTACGCGTCCGGTGTCTTCATCGCCTCCGGCCGCAAGGTGCCGCGCGACGGCGGGATCATCATCGCCCTCGGGGACGACCGGGCCAAGATCGAGGAGATCACCCGGAGCGACCCGTTCACCGTGGCGGGGGTGTGCGAGTACACCGTCACGGAGTTCGTCGCGACGAAGACCGCACCGGCGCTGGAGCAGTACCGCCAGGAGCTACCGTCCTGACCGCACCGCCAGCCGGGCGATCCGCCCCTTCTCCCCTGCCGCCCAGCAGCCGCCCCCGGGCGCGCAGTCGACGGTGTCGTACGAGCCCGTGCCGAAGCCGTTCCAGGTGCGGCCGCCGTCGGTGGTGACCTCGCTGCCGGTCGGGCCGACGGCGAGGGCCGTGGTGCGGCTGTGGGGCAGCCAGGCGACGCCGGAGCGGTAGGCGGCGGGCGGGCGGACGGCCGTGCTCCAGGTGGCGCCGCCGTCGGCGCTGACGGCGGCGGCCCGCTCCGAGGGCTGCCCGGCGCGGTAGTCGCCGCCGACGGCCAGGCCGTGGTCACGGTCGCGGAAGGCGAGGGCGAAGACGCCGCGCGCCGGGTCGTCGGCCGGCAGGGGCGCCCGGGTGGCGGTCCAGGTGCGGCCCCGGTCGGCGGAGTGCAGCACGCGGGAGGCGGCGCCGCCGCCGGTGGCGATCCACGCGTCCCGCGGGCCGGAGCTCACCACGCACTGGCCGCTCGCGGCGAACGCCGCCTCGCCGGGCAGCGCTTCGGGCATGCCGCCGGAGGGCAGCACCCGCCAGCTGCGGCCGCCGTCCCCGGTCGCGAGGACGCGGAACCTGCCGTCGACGGGGTCGCCGAGCGCTATGCCGTTGCGCCGGTCGAAGAAGGTCACGCAGTCGTAGAAGGCCTTCGGATCGGCATTGCGGAACGTCTCGGTCCAGGTGGCGCCGCCGTCGTCCGTGCGGAGGATCCGGGAGGCCTCGCCCTCGCCGATGGCCAGGACGACCGCGTGCCGCGCGTCGAACGCCGCCACGTCCCGGAACTCCAGCGCCCCCGCGCCGGGCGGTGAGATGTCGCGCCAGCCCCGGCCGCCGTCCCGGGTGAGCAGGACCGTGCCCTTCGTGCCCGCCACCCACGCCGTGGAGCGGCTCACCGCCGCGAGCCCGCGGAAGCGGGCGTCGGTGGCGCTGTCCTTCGCCTCCCACGACAAGCGCTGCGGCGTGGGCTGCGGCACGGAGTGCGCCGGCGCGGTCCCGGCCGCGGCGAGAGCGGCCCCGCAGGCCGGCGCGAGCAGGGTGCGCAGCCTCTTCCCTGTTCCTGTGTTTCCCTTGTGCCTCTTTTGCCCCGTGCGCTTCATACGCTTCATACACTTCATGAGCGCGGAAGCTAGCGGAGCCCGGACGGAGCCGTCCATGGAATCCGGATAGTAAAAGGTGCGTCCGTGCACCGCATCGTCGGCGTGGCCGGGCGCGTGGAGGCGATCGGCGGTTCCCTGACTGCGGGCCCGGTCGCCGGGGGAGGCTGGGAGGTGCTGGCGGTCCTGCCTGTCCCGCACTGAACCGGTTCCGCCCAAGCTTGGCCGTATTCCTTTGAGTTCGTAGACGAAGAAGGCAAATGTCTTCTTTTTCAAGGCGAGTGACGCAGCTCACGCTGGATTCATGTGCACTACCGCGATCGATCGACCGTCTCACCCTTCGTAGAAGTGGAAGTCGGTCGTAGAGCGGCGTCGCACGCGGCACGGAAGCGCACCACCCGGAACACAATCGCAAGGGAGCTGGCGTTGTCCACTGTCATCGAACAGCCCGTCCAGGCACGGATCATCGCGTCGGCCCCACCGTCCCGGACGGTCCCTGCGCATCTGCGGTACGAGCGCACCGACCCGTTCGCCGTGCGCATCGCCTTCCCCGCGGCGGCCTCGCTGGACGGCGCCGAGGTCGAATGGGCCTTCGCGCGCGAGCTGCTGGCCCGGGGACTGCTGCGCTCGGCGGGCGGCGGCGACGTACGGGTGTGGCCCTGCGGGCCGCACCGCACGGTGCTGGAGTTCCACGCGCAGGAGGGGGTGGCCATGGTGCAGATCGACACCCCCGAGCTGCGCGCCTTCCTCGCACGGTCGTACGCGCTGGTGCCGGCCGGCGGCGAGGGCGGACAGCTCGACGTCGACAGCCATCTGGCCGCGCTGCTGCGGCAGGCCTGACGCCGCGGCCCGTCAGGGGAGGTACGCGATCCAGTCGGTGCCCGGCAGGCGGTGGGGATGCCACTCGCGCGCATAGGAGGGCAGGTAGGGGTCGTTGGTGTCGAACAGAAGTGCCGTCGGGATGCGGGAGGCCTTGCGGACGATGTCGGCAGCGGTGTGCGAGCGGTTGTTGCCCGCGGTCTGGGCGGAGGCGCAGCCCGCCTCGTAGGCCACGGGCTGGGCGCGCGGTCCGGTGACGAGGCAGGGGGCCGCCAGCCCGAGGCGGTGCAGCTCGCGGGCGGCCCGGCGGTAGCGGACGGTGGTGTCGCGGGCGTCGGCGGTGTTCACCCTCAGCTCCTCGGTCTGCACGGCGAGATGGGCGGCCAGCACGGCGCACAGCAGCGCGGTGACGGCCGTTCGCGTGCGGCCCGCGCGGGCCGCCCCGGCCGCACGGAAGGCCACTCCGGCCACCGGCGGGGCGAGCAGCGCGTAGGCGGGGAGCAGGAAGCGCGGCGCGGAGTAGTCGAGCAGCAGCAGGTAGGGCGCGGCGAGGGCGAGCGCGCAGGCCACGGGCAGACAGGTGACGGCCGCCTGTCCGGGGCAGCGGCGGCCGGTGAGGGCGAGCGCGCAGGCCGCGGCGGCCAGGGCGGGCAGCAGGAGCCACCACAGGGAGTGGGTCACGGAGGGTCCCGCGATGTGACAGGGGCGGCACAGCTGGGGGCCGTTGAGGGAGCGGTAGGCGGCCCGCAGCCCGGCGCCCGGGTTCTCGCCCATGCCGCCCTCGGTTCCGCTGGATACGGCCAGCCGCCGGCCGATGCCGCCGAATCGCACGTACGCCTCGGCCACCCATGGCGCACCGCCCAGCGCGAGCCCGCCGAGCACGGCCGCCACGGTGGTGGGCCGCCGCCACTGCCGTACGGCCGCGCAGGCGGCCAGCAGGGGCAGGGCGAGCCAGGCGGCGTCGGGGGCGCGCAGGAGCATGGTGGCGGCGAGTGCGCCCGTGACGCCGAGGAGGGCGGCGCGGCGGCCGGGACCGGCGGCGCGGGCGCGCAGGAACCAGCCCACGGCGGCGACCGAGGCCAGCGCGACCCAGAGGTTGGGCATGATCTCGGGGCCGCTGAGGACGGTGATCCACAGTCCGGCGAACAGCAGCGCGGCGAGTGCGACGCGGCCCCGGCCGAGCAGCGGCTCCCACGTCCTGAACGCGGCGTACAGGGCCGCGGAGGAGAGCAGCGCCAGCGCCACGTGCAGGGCGGCCGGGGAGGAGGTGACGGCGACGAGGGGCGCGACGAGGAAGGTGATGCCGCGTGAGCGGGGCGCGCTGAAGAAGGCGGCGGGGGTGCGGGGGTCCACCTGCGAGAGGTAGACGGTCTCGTCCCAGCCGAGGTCCATGTGCACGACGGCGTAGCACAGTTGGAGCACGGCGTAGGCGACGGCGACGGCCGCCGGCGTTGCGGCGCGGCGCGGTGGGGGTGCGGTGCCCGTGGCGGCGGGGGCGGGCCCGGCTCGCGGGCCGGTCGTGGCCATGTCCCCTGTCTACCGCATCGGCCGGCCTCTACCGCGTCACCAGCGGGCGCTCCCGCCCGCCCGTTCGGCGCGCACCCGGGAGGCGACGATCTCGGTCGCGGCGGCGTCGCGGCCGGCCCAGCAGGCGGAGGCGGCGGACTTGCCGGGTTCGAGCTCCTTGTACACCTCGAAGAAGTGCTGGATCTCCAGCCGGTCGAACTCGGGCACGTGCCTGAGGTCCCGCACGTGCTCGTGCCGGGGGTCCGCGGAGGGCACGCACAACACCTTGTCGTCCTCGCCCTGTTCGTCCCGCATGCGGAACATGCCGATGGCGCGGCACCGGATGACGATGCCGGGGAAGGTGGGGTCGCCGGCCAGCACGAGGGCGTCCAGCGGCTCCCCGTCGGCGCCGAGCGTTCCGTCGATGTAGCCGTAGTCGGCCGGGTAACGGGTCGAGGTGAACAGCATGCGGTCGAGGCGGATACGCCCCGACGCGCGGTCCATCTCGTATTTGTTGCGGCTGCCTTGCGGGATCTCCACGACGACGTCGAAGTCCACGGTGGCTCCTGAAGGAGGGGTCGGCCGGATCACCATGGTGACCCGTCATGCCCCGCGGACGCCATGCCGCCTCGGGCCGGGCGGCGAGAGCCCCTTCGGGCCGGGCTCAGTCGGACTTCGGGCCCGAAGGGGTGCAGACCAGACAACGCCCGGGCTGCCGGGCGCCGGGCAGGAGAGGTACCTCTACGTCATCGGGCCCGGGGACCCGTACCGCATCGGGCCCACGCAGGACCGGCACGGCGAATTCCGGGACCCGGGTCCGGGTCGTGTGCTGGATCGTGAGCGCCACGACCCCGGCGGCGGCCACCGCGCCCGCCGCTCCCGCCAGCAGACCGCCCGTCACTCCGTAGCGGAACGCCTCGCCGAGCGCCACGATGCCGACGGCGGCCGCCACCACGGGGTTGACGACGGTCAGCGTCGCCAGCGGGGCGGCGAGGCCGGCGCCCCGGTAGGAGGCCTGCGACAGCAGCATCCCGGCCGCGGCGAACAGTGCGATGATGCCCAGGCTCGGCGCAAGGACCACCGGGCCGGCGCCGCGGGTCGTCCAGTCCTCGGCCACGGCCTTGGTGAAGACCGAGCCCATTCCGAAGGCGGCGCCCGCCGCCGTCGCCAGCACCACGCCGCGTACGACGGGCCGGCGCACCCAGCGCGCGGCGAGCGCCAGCAGGGCCACGGCGGCCAGTACCACGGCCGCGAGGACCGGGCGTTGCGTGCCGTCGATGGACTCGGCCTCCGGCGGCCCCGTCAGGCTCAGCAGACCCGCCAGGCCAGCGGTGGCGAGGAACGCGCCGCGCCAGCCGGCCGCTCCGACGGGCCGGTGGACGAACAGCGCGGCCATCGGCAGGGCGAAGACGATCGTCAGCGCGCCCAGCGGCTGCACCAGGCTCAGCGGCCCGTACGCCAGCGCGACGACGTGCAGTCCGGCGCCCAGGCCGGTCAGCGCCACCGCCGCCCACCACCCCGGCCGGCGCAGCGGTGCGTACGCGCCGCCCGCGCTCGTGGCGGCGACGCGCTCCTGCACGATGGCCGCCCCGGCGTAGCAGACTGCGGACACCAGGCACAGCAGCACTGATGCCACGAGCGCGCTCACGCCGGGCCTCCGCGGTCGGCTCCGCCCCCGTGGTCCGGTGCGGTTCTGTGGTCGGTCCCCTCGTGCTCCATGCCTTCAACGATGCCTGCCCCCGGCCCCTCCGTCGTCGTACTTGGGTACGGACTTCTCCGTACTCCCGATGGAGTACGGGTAGGTGACACGGAGGAGTACCGCGTCCTGTGAGGCGACCGCCAGGCGCGGCCGTCTTGAATCCGGCGCATTGCCCCACCGTATATCCGGATGATCCCGGACCGCTTTTATGCGTATGACGTCTACGCGTTTGTCGTCGCCACCCGGAAAAGGGATGCGGGCTTGAAGGTGTCCTGAAATATCATTGTGCAGGGCCTACGTATATGAAAACTCTATGTAGGCTCAAACGGGGAATACATGCAGGTGTACGGGGGGAAGCTTCAATGTCCGGCAGCTCGCAAATTTGGCATGTTCACACGCCCAATAAATTCGAACAGGGCAGTCGTCGGGTCACCGTCATCGGAGCCGGGATTTCCGGTCTCGTGGCGGCGTACGAGCTGGAGCGGCTCGGCTACCGCGTCGAGGTCCTGGAGGGCAACACCCGCATCGGGGGGCGCATCCACACCCACCGGTTCGGCGACAGCCCCGGCGCACCATCCGTGGAACTCGGCGCCATGCGCATTCCGACGCACCACCACCACACGCTGGAATACATTCGGCGGACCGGGCTCGACGGAAAACTCCGCGCCTTCACCACCCTGATGTCGGAGGAGAACGCATTCCTCCAGACCGCGGACGGCTTCATTCGCATCCGGGAGGCGGCCGGCCCGCTGCGTGAGAACTTCCGGCGCGAGCTGGAACGACACCTGCCCGGCCACCACTACGGCCACGGCACCGTCGTCTTCGGGGCGTGGCTCACGGCCATCGTCGACGCCATCGCCCCACCGGACCTGCGCGAGACGCTCCGCGAGGACCTGCGCCGCCAACTGCTCGACATGGTGGCGCGCGTCGACCTGACCGGGCACCTGCGCGGGCCGGCCCGCGACCGGGTCGACCTGCACTCCCTGTTCTCCGCGCACCCGGGCCTGCGCGCCGGCTGCAGCGCCAGGCTCAACGGCTTCCTCGACGACATCCTCGCCGAGACCAGCCCCGACCTGCTGCGGCTGCACGGCGGCATGGACCAGCTCACGCACCGGCTGGCCGAGCGGCTCCGCCGCCCGGTGACCCGGGAGCACCGGGTCACCGGGATCGACGTGCGCGGCGACCACGTCCTGGTCCATGTCCGGGCGGGCGGGCGCACGGTCGTCAAGCGCTCGGACTTCGTCGTCAGCACCGTCCCCTTCCCCGCCATGCGCCGCATGCGCCTCAGCGGCCTGGACGAGGACAAGCTGGCCGTCCTGCGGGACGTGGTCTACTGCCCGGCCACCAAGGTGGCCCTGCACTGCCGGGAGCCGTTCTGGCGCGAGGGCGGCATCAGCGGCGGAGCCTCGTTCACCGGCGGGCGCATCCGGCAGACGTACTACCCGCCCGCCGACGGCGACCCGGGGCGGGGGGCGGCCCTGCTGGCGAGCTACACGATCGGCGACGAGGCGGCCCGGCTGGGCCGGATGTCGGCCCGCCGCCGGCACCGCGTCGTCCTGGACGAGCTCAGCGTCGTCCACCCCGAACTCATGACGCCCGGCATGGTGCTGGACGCCGTGAGCGTGGCCTGGGGGGACTCCCCCTGGAGCGGCGGCGGCTGCACCACGCGCTGGGGCAAGAACGCCGCCGAGTGCGAGCAGGAGCGCCTGCGGGCCGCCCGCCCGGTGAACCGGCTGTTCTTCGCCGGCGAGCACTGCTCGACCGCGCCCGCCTGGATCGAGGGAGCGATCGAGTCCGCGCTGCGGGCCGTCGAGGCCGTCGAGCGCTACGAGCCGGCCCACCGCCCCGCGGCCGTCTCCGGCCGGCCCAACCCCGCCGGAGCGCTGTGATGAGCGTCTTCGACCTGCCCAGGCTGCACTTCGCCGGTACCGCCACGACGAAGCTGCCGACCGGCCCGCGCAGCGGGCTGGCCGACCTGGCCGCGAACCGGGCCCTGACCGACGACGGGCCGTTCCCGGCCGACCGGCCCGCCGCCGAGTACCACGACTACCTGCAGCGGCGCGGCCCGCGCTTCGACGCCTCCGGACGGCCCTGCCCGGGCGGGGAGTTCAGCGCCGCAAAGGGCTGGAACTTCGACGGCAACGGGCACTTCTGGATGGACGCCCGCATCGTGTCGGCGGAGGTCACGGACGGGCCGCCGGACACCGCCGACCCGGTCGTCGGCCGCAGCGTCGACGTCTGGGGCCACTACAACGACTACCTGCGCACGACCGTCAACCGCGCCCGCGTCTTCGACCTCGACCCCGCCTCACGCTGGACCACCGCTGTGATGATCGGCCGGTTCGGCTTCGGCCGTCTGGGGCGCTCGCACGACGACGGGTACATGCTCACGGGCCCGGTCGGCGGCCTCCAGCCGCCGCGCTGGGTCGACTTCGGGCACATCCTCGACGTGGGCGATCACGTCCTGGCCCCGCAGCTGCGCTACTGCGCCGTGCACCAGTTCGTGGTCACGGCCCAGGGTGCGGCCGGCGGCCCCGGTGGAGCGGAGGACGGGCCGGCGTGGCTGCCGGACGCCCGCCTCTCCCCCGCGGTCGGCGCGCTGCGCGAGGCGGTGGAGGGCGGGGCGGACGGCCTCGTGGTCCGCTTCGCACTGGACGACATGTCCTCGCCCCTCGTCCCGGACGCGCCCAGCCACTGGCGGGTGCGCGGCACGATCGCCCCCTGGTACGCGCACGAAATGCGCACGTACCCGGCCGGCCGGCTGCTCGCCCCCCGCCCGGGGGCGGGCGGGGGGCTGCACCACCTCACGGTGGACGTGGCACGCGGGCGCGCCGGGCTCGACATGATCTCCGCCGTGCCCCTCACCCGCCGGGCGCGGGAGGCCGGCCCCGGGCCGCTGCACCGGCTCGGCCCGCCGCTGGACGCCGGTGACCTGGAGCTGCGGACGGCCGGTTCCGGCCGGCTCGTGGCACGCGTACCGGCCGGCTCGTACGGCGAGGTGGCCGCCGGGCTCACCGCGGGCCTCGTCACCGTGCCCGCCGAGCCCGGCTGGGAGGCGGCCGGGGACGAGGCGCTGTGCCTGACCGGCACGGGACCCGCGGGGGAACGAATGACGCTGCTCACCGAGCGGGAGGTCAACATCCAGAGCGACGAGGCCTTGGTGGTGGTTCACCACCGCGACCGCGCCCGGGGCCGCGACCACGCGGTGCACGTGCCGCTGCGGTCCTTCGTGCGCGGCCGCCCGGCGAGCGCCGGACCGGTGCGCGTCCGGCAGTTCCACAACCCGCGCGCCCTGCCCGCGGACGCCGTCGCGGGCGGCCCGGCCGCCCGCTGCGGGGACGCGGTCGTGCTGGGCGTGCGCGGCGGCGGTGACGCCTACGCCGAGGAGTGCGTCGTCGAGACCGACGAACAGGGGCGCGGGCTGCTCACCCTGCGCGGCGAACGGGCGGGCACCTGCCGGGTCCTGCTCTCGGCCGGCCCCGGCAGCTGCCCGCCGGAGCCGGCCCACGCCGACCCCGGCGGCCCGGGCTCGGCATGGGCGGCGTACGACGACGAGGACGCGCTCGGCTACTGGGCGGGGGCCGGCACCCTGGCCGTACGGGTCCTGCCCGACGACTGGCACCTCGACGAAGTCCCCCGCGAGGAGGTGGACTTCGCTCTGCTGCACCGGGAGATCTTCGCCTACTACGAGCACTTCTCCTCGTTCATGCGCTCCGAGGTCTTCAGCCTCGCCGACCGCTGCAAGGTCGAGACGTACGCGGAGCTGGTGTGGCAGATGTGCGACCCGCGCAACAAGGCCAAGACGTACTACATGCCGCCGACCCGTGACCTCTCCGACCCCAAGGCCCGCCTGCTGCTGGCCTATCTGCGCAACCAGCAGGCGCTGGTGCGCCCGCCGGTCACCGCCCCCGCGGTGCTCGGCACGGAGCCCGCGATCGCCACGCGGGGCGAGCTGTGGAACGCGCTGAAGCAGGCGGCCACGCTGGAGCTTGCGGTGATGCTGCAGTACCTCTACGCGGCGTTCTCGGTGCCCACCCACGGCGCGGGACGCGAGTACGTACGGCGGGGGCGGTGGACGGCGCAGCAGCTGGAACTGGCGTGCGGGCAGGGCGGGGCGACGCTGGACGACGGGATCCGCGGTGTCCTGCTGGACGTGGCCCGTGAGGAAATGATCCATTTCCTGCTGGTCAACAACATCATCATGGCGATGGGCGAGCCGTTCCACGTCCCGGTGATCGACTTCGCCACGCTCAACAGCGAGCTGCCGGTGCCGCTGGACTTCGCACTGGAGGGGCTGAGCATCGGCAGCGTGCAGCGGTACATCTCCATCGAGCAGCCGGCGGGCCTCACACCGGAGGTGCGGCGCGAGGGCGGCCCCCGACTGGAGGCGGTCCACCCGCTCGGCTTCTCCTGGGGCTCGGTCAGCGAGCTGTACGCGGGCATCCGTGCAGGGCTGCAGCGCGTCCCGGACCTGTTCCTGGTGGAGAAGGGGCGCGGCGGCGGGGAACACCACGTGTTCATGCGCGAGTCGGTCAACAACACCCACCCCGACTATCAGCTGGAGGTCGACGACCTCTCCAGCGCGCTGTTCGCCGTGGACTTCATCAGCGAGCAGGGCGAGGGCTCGGTCCTGGGCCCCGCCGCGCCCTCGGACACCTCCCACTTCCAGAGCTTCCTGCGGATCGGCGAGCTGCTGACCACCGAGCGGGTCGCCGGGCCGCACGGCAGGCTGCTGCCGTGGAACCCCGCCTACCCGGTGCTGCGCAATCCGACGCTGGGCGCGGGCGACGCGGCGAAGGACCAGATCACCGACCCCGAGGCACGGGCGGTGGCACGGCTGTTCAACCGCTCGTACCACCTGATGCTGCAGCTGATGGTGCAGCACTTCGGGGAGAGCCCGGACGGCAGTCTGCGCCGCTCGAAGCTGATGAACGCCTCGATCGACGTGATGACCGGCATGATGCGCCCACTGGCGGAGCTGCTCGTCACGATGGAGTCGGGGCGGCGCGGCCGCACGGCCGGCCCCACCTTCGAGCTGGACGCCGCGCCCGCGTTCACCCCCCGCCCCGATGTGGCGCGGCGCTCGCTCGCGCTGCGCTTCGAGCACGCGGCGGCCGCGGCGGACAAGTGCGGGCCGGTGCCGGGACAGGTCGCCGACATGATGGGTTTCTACGCCGACTTCTTCCGCCGGAAGGGGGAACAGTCATGAGGAACTTCGACACGGATGTGCTGGTCGTGGGCGCGGGCCCCGTCGGCATGGCGCTGGCCCTGGACCTGAAGTACCGGGGCGTCGCCTGCATCGAGGTGGAGGCCTCGGACGGAACGATCGGGCACCCCAAGGTCGGCACGGTCGGCCCGCGCTCGATGGAGTTGTTCCGCCGCTGGGGCGTCGCCGACCGGATCCGCGCCGCCGGCTGGCCCGGCGACCACCCGCTGGACATCGCCTGGGTCACGGCGGTCGGCGGCCACGAGATCCACCGCCTGCGCTTCGGCACGGCCGACGACCGGCCGGAGCCGGCGTACACCCCCGAGCCGGAGCATCCGTGCCCGCAGCACTGGCTGGCGCCCCTGCTGGCGCGGGAGGTGGGGGTCCACCCCGGCGGCCCGCTGCGCCTGCGGTGCCGGCTGGACGGCTTCACCCAGGACGACGAGGGGGTGACGGCCACGCTCACCGACCTGGCGGACGGCGGGAGGCGCCTGAGCGTCCGGGCGCGCTATCTGGTCGCCTGCGACGGCGCCTCCTCGCCCGTACGCAAGGCGGCCGGCATCGGGGCACCGCGCCGCCACGCCACACGGGTCTTCCGCAACATCCTCTTCCGCGCCCCCCGGCTGCGTGCGCTGCTGGGCTCGCACAACGCCCTGGTGTACTTCCTCACCCGGCCGCCGGCGCTGCGGTTCCCGCTGCGCTCGATGGACGGACAGGGGCTGTACCGGCTCACGGTGGGGGTGCGGGAGGGGGAGGCCGCCACCGGGCAGGACGCCCTGACCATGGTGCGTGCGGCCCTCGCGTTCGACACCCCTGTGGAGATCGTCTCCGAGAACGTCTGGTACTTGACGCACCGCATCGCCGACCGCTTCCGCGACGGCCGGGTGCTGCTCGCGGGGGACGCCGCGCACACCCTCTCGCCCTCCGGGGGGTTCGGCATGAACACCGGCATAGCGGACGCGGCCGACCTCGGCTGGAAACTCGCCGGGGCGCTGGCCGGGTGGGCGGGGCCGGGGCTGCTCGACACCTACGGGGCCGAGCGCCGCCCGGTGGCGGAGCGCAGCCTGGAGGAGGCCAACGTCCATCTGATGCGGACGGTGCGCCGTGAACTGCCCGCGGAGATCCTGCTGGACTCGGCGGAGGGCGCCAGGGCCAGGGCGGAGCTGGCGGCCGGGATGGAGCGCGGTGGAGTCCACCGCGAATTCGACTCGCCCGACGTGCACTTCGGGTTCCGGTACACCTCGTCGTCGATCGAGGACCGGGGCGAGGGCGACTGGCGGACGAAGGCCGTCCCCGGAGCGCGGGCACCGCACGCGTGGCTCGGCCGGGGCACATCGACGCTCGATCTCTTCGGCCGGGCCTTCGTGCTGCTGTGCTTCACCGACGCGCACGGTTCCGAGGCGCCGGAGAAGGCGGCGCAGGACGCCTTCGCACGGCGGCGCGTACCGCTGGAGATGGTGCGTCTGGAGGGCCACCGTGCGGTGGCTGAGCTCTACGGCAGCCCGTACGTGCTCGTACGCCCGGACGGGCACGTCGCCTGGTGCGGTGCGGAACCACCCGCCGACCCGGGCGCGTGGGCGGACATGGTGCGGGGTGCGCGGTGAGCGGCCGGAGCCCGCAGGGCCTGCCCCCGTTCCGGACGGCGGACGTCGACCTCCCGGATCCGTACCCTCTCTACCGGCGTTACCGGGAGGGCGACCCGGTCCACCGGTCCGACGGCGCCTGGTACCTCTTCCGCCACGACGATGTGGCGCGGGTCCTGACCAGCCGGGACTACGGGCGCGGCGCCCTGCCCTCCCGGCTGCCCGAGGAGTGCCCCCACTTGCGGCGCACCACCGCCAACTGGATGGTCTTCATGGACCCTCCGGAGCACACACGGGTGCGCGCGCTGGTGGCCAAGAGCTTCACGCCGCGCATCGTGGAGGGGCTGCGCCCCCGCATCCGGGAGCTCGCGGCCGGGCTGACCGCGGAACTGGCCAGGTCGCCCGTCGCCGATCTGGTCGACCGTTTCGCCGCTCCGTTGCCGATCCTCGTCATCAGCGAGCTGCTGGGCGTGCCCCGGGAGGACCGCCCGTGGTTCCGGGCGCAGGCCGTGGATCTCCAGCAGGCCACCAGCTCACGCGTGGCGCGGCGGCCCGACGCGTTCCGGGTGGCGGACGCGGCGGCGCGGGAGCTGGAGGCGTACTTCCGTGCCGAGCTGGCCCGCCGCAGGGCGGGCCGCAGCCCCAACGCGGCGGATCTGATCGCGGCCATGCTGCACGCGGAGGAACAGCTGCCGCTGGGGGACGACGCGCTGGTCGGCACCTGCATCCACCTCCTCACGGCGGGCCACGAGACGACCACGAACCTTGTGGCGAAGGGCCTGCTGGCCCTGTTCGCCCACCCCGGCCAGCTCGCCCTGGTGCGTGCGCGGCCGGAGCTGATGCGGGACGCGGTGGAGGAGCTGGTGCGCTACGACTCGCCGGTACAGATGATCAGCCGGTGGGCCCGTGCGGACGACGAGGTCGGCGGGCGGCGCATCCTGCGGGGCGACAAGGTCACCCTGGTGCTGGGCTCGGCCAGCCGTGACCCGGAGCACTTCCACGACCCGGACCGGCTGGACATCCGCCGCGACGCGCGCCGGCACGCGGGCTTCGGGATGGGCATCCACTACTGCGTCGGCGCCCCGCTGGCGCGCGCCGAGGCCGAGACAGGCCTGGGCGAACTGCTGCGGGGCCTGCCCCGGCTGGCCCTGTCGGAGGAACCGGTGCGGTACGCGGACGACTTGGTCTTCCACGGCCCGTCGCAGCTGATGATACGCACGGGGGAATGACCGGGGCGTACGCACCGGCCGGCTCTTCGCCCCGGCTCCGGCTCTTCCATAGGAATGCTCCCGCTCCGGCCACTGTCCCCGGCTCCAGCTCTAGCTCTTGCGTACGAACCACCGGTCCAGGTAGGCGTCCAGCGCCTGGTGGTCGCCGGTCCGCACGCGCAGCCCGATGTGGCCGTCGGGCCGGGCCAGGAGCAGGGTGCCGCCCGGCAGCGGCCCGTTGCCGCCCCCGGAGTGTGCCCGCTGGACGCGGAACACTTCGGCGGGGACGGGGAAGCGGCCGACCGCACGGCGCAGCTCTTCGGTGGTACCGGGAGACGGGGTGCGGTCCGCGATCTCCAGCAGGGTCCAGCGGCCGTAGGAGAGCAGGTCGTGCAGCCTGCGCTCCCGGCCGCCCTGTGTGACCGGTACGTCGGGCAGCCGGTCGCCGGCACGCAGTGCTCTGCGGCCGCCGCGCCCGCTCCCGTCGGTGGACAGCTCGCTCTCGCGGTGATGCCGGGGGAGTTCGCTGAGGATGGACCGTCCGCGCCGGTGGATCCGGTCGCTGGCGAGCAGTGCGGGGCCCAGCACGCGCATCGCGGCCAGCGTGAGCACGGAGGGCGGCAGTTCCATGACGTTGCGGCGCATCTGCCGCATCACTTCGTATGCGGTGTGGCGCTGTTCACCGGAGTAGGTGTCGAGCAGGGTGTCGGCGGCCCAGCCGTGGTGGACGGCGGCCAGCTTCCAGGCGAGGTTGTGCGCGCCCCGGAGCCCCGTGTTGAGGCCGCGCCCCCCGATCGGGGCCCACATGTGGGCGCTGTCCCCGGCGAGCATGGCCGGCCCCCGGCGCAGCGAGCCGGCGATCCGGTCGTGGAAGCGGGCCCGGTTGTACCACGGCGGGACCGTCGGGACCAGGCGGGCGTCCGGGTCGTGCGTGGCGCCGGCCACGAGCTCGCGCATCTCGCCGACGTCCGGCGGTGCCACGCGCTGGGGGTCGGGGTCGTCGAGGAAGCTGAAGAAGCGGTAGCCGCCGCCCGGACGCGGGGAGGCGATGAGGCACACGCGGCGCTCGAGGAAGAAGTAGGTGGTGTCGTCGGCGCAGTCGAACTTCCAGTCGGCCTTGGCGTTGATCTGTACGGCCTGCAGGTCGATGCGGCGCTCGCCCTCGAACGGCACGTCCATCGTCTTGCGTACGAGGCTGTGCGCGCCCTCGCAGCCGACGACCCAGCGGCAGCCGATCGTCTGCACCCGGTCGCCGGGGCCCCGCACGTCGACCTCGGCGCCGCCGGTTCCCATCCGGAGGGCGACCGCCTCGGCGTCCCAGCGCACCTCGGTCCCCAGCTCACCCAGCCGCTCCACCAACAGGCTTTCGATGGCGATCTGTTCGATGGCCAGCGGCTGGGGGAAGGCTGTGCCGGACACGCCCGTCTCATGGCCGCCGACGCGGCGTCCCCGGACGTACACCTCGGCCCGGCGCAGGGTCAGCCCCTGGTCCAGGAACCTGTCCGCGCAGCCGAGGTCGCGCAGGATCTCCAGGGCCCGCTGCCAGAGGACGCTGGCCCGCACCTCCCGCTTGGTGCTCGGCTCCTTCTCGAGGACGACCACGTCCAGACCGTACTGGCGCAACGCGATGGCCAGCGCGAGCCCCGTGGGCCCGGCTCCGACGACCACGACGTCCCGGCAGAAGTCACTCATCCATGTCTCCCCCGTGCGGAACGAGGGTGGCTGAGCCACCACCCTCACCTTCACCCCTCTTCATGGTCCGGGATGAAGGGTGGGGGATCAATGGCGCCTATTCCCTGACATTAGCCCTTCCGTACGAACCACCGCTGTATGTACGTTTCCAGGTCCTCGACGCGGTCGGTGCTCAGGGCGGTGTGCCGGTCCGGCCGCACCAGCACCAGCGCCCTGCCGGGCAGGCGCCGCTCCCCCTGCCCCGGGTCCAGCCGTGGCCGGAAGACCTCGACGGGCAGCGCGTACGCGCCGGTGACCGCGTGCAGCCGGGCGAGGTCCACGCCGCGCCGCGTCCCGGCGCCGGGGGCGACCAGCAGCGTCCAGCGGTCGTAGGAGAGCAGATCGTGCAGCCTGCACCGGCGCCCCGCCACCGTGACGGGCCCGTCCGGCAACCGCTCCCCCGCGCCCTCCCGCGACAGGGCGCTCTCCTTGTGGTGCATCGACAGGTCGCTGAGCATGGTGCGTATTCGTTCGGTGAACCACCGGCTTCCCATCAGCCGCGGCCCCGCCACCCGCATCCCGAGGAGTGTGAGCGGGGTGGGCGGCAGCTCCAGCACGTTGTGCCGCATCGCCTTCATCACCTTCATGGCCGTGAGCCGCTGCTCCGTGGCGTAGGTGTCGAGCAGGGCACAGGGGTCGGCCGCCCAGCCGTGCACGGCCGTCGCGAGCTTCCAGGCGAGGTTGTGCGCGCCGCGCAGCCCGGTGTTGAGCCCGTGCCCGCCGATGGGCGCCCACAGATGCGCGCTGTCCCCCGCGAGCAGCGCCCGCCCCTGGCGCAGCGAACCGGCGACCCGGTCCTGGAAGCGGGCCCGGTTGGCCCAGGGCGGCTCGGTGGGCGTCAGTCGCAGGCCCGGGTCGTGCGCGGCGCCGGCGACCAGGTCGCGCATCTCCTCGACGCCGGGCGGCCGCACGAGCGTGGGGTCGGGGTCGGTGAGGAAGCAGAAGAAACGATGCCCCCCGCCGGGCCGGGGTGACGCGCCCACCGAGGCGCCCCGCTCCAGGAAGAAGTAGGTGCGGTCGGGAGCGTACGGGTACCTCCAGCCGGCCACGGCATTGAGCTGAAGACACTGCAGGTCCGGCCGCGGTGCGCCCTCGAAGGGGATGCCGAGCCCCTTGCGCAGGACGCTGCGGGCTCCCTCGCACCCGACGACCCACGCGCAGCGGACGGTCCTCGGGCTGCCGTCCTCCTGCCGCAGATCGACCTCGGCCCCGTCGTGCCCGGCCCGCACCCCCACGGCCTCGGTGGACCACTCCACCTCGCCGCCCACCGCTGCCAGCCGCTCCCCGAGCAGCCGCTCCACAGCGTCCTGCTCGATCGACAACGGGTGCGCAAACGCCGTTCCCCCGCACCCGAACGCCATCTCCCCGACCCGCCGCCCCTCGGCGAACACCTCTGTCCACCGCAGCCGGAACCCCTCCCCGAGGACCTCCTCGGCACACCCCAGATCCGCCAGCACCTCCAACGCCCGCTGCCACACGATCCCGGCCCGCGCCTCCCGCTTCCCCCGGTCCGCCTTCTCCACGACGGCGACGTCCACCCCGTACTGCCGCAGCCCGATGGCCAGCGCCAGCCCGGTGGGCCCGGCCCCTATGACCACGACATCGCGGTAGTCGTTCACGGCGTCTCCCCCCCTGTACGGCGGCGGACGGTACCGCCGCCCTCCCTCATCGTGTGGCACGCGAAGACCGGGACTCAATGGGGCAATGCGGAACGGGCCACTCGGACCGGGCCGACAGCCTCCTCACGGGGAAAGGCGGGAAACTGCTCCTCACGGACCCGGAAAAACAAAAGAACCCCAGCTGAGAGCTGGGGTTCCTGCTGGTGTCCGAGGGGGATTTGAACTCTCCTCTCGGGCACCAGTGCTTTTGGTCTTTGACGTGTGGAAATGTCCGTTTGAAGGGCCAAGCTGCGGCCCCATCCCACCGGGTCTGTCTTGCGGGTTTCTGGATGCTTCGGACCACTGTTGGTCCGCGTTGGTCACGTGGCCAACCCCCGTCCACCTGCGATGAAGCAGGTGGACGGGGTCGCATCACAGAGCCCAGGAGTCGGCGGGATCGTCCAGCCAGGCCCGTTGTTCTTCCGGCGTCACTGTGAGGCCGAACCGCGTGTGCTCCGGCTTGTCACGGCCCAACCACCACCGGTAGGCCACTTCCACCTCATCCCACAGGCGGCGGGGGCCTGACTGCCAGACGCGCGCCGTGTCCTGGTCGCGGAACTGGACACACGCCCATGAGCGGTCCGTCAGCCCGTAGAACCAGACAGGCCGGGCTCCGTCGCGCTTGTCAGCGATCACGTTCAGACACCCTCGCACGCGGAGCCCCAGCGCGAAGCTCTGGGGGCTGAATCGATCTCCGACCAACTCGGCTTCCGTGATAGTTGTCGACGACTCCTCGCCATCGGCCACGCTTCCCGCGACGTAGTCCCGGTGCACCACTGGGGAAAGGCGCTGAGCCCGGAGCTTCATGAACTCCACCGGCCCCGTAAACGCGCCCGAGGCACTGCCGCCGTCGTCGGCGACTACCAGCCGAGCCACAGCATCACCGTTGCTGTAGTGCGTCCCCCATGGGGCCACGATCATCCCGCCGGGTCGGCACTGCTCCACCCACGCGAACGGGAATGACCGGAGACCGCAGGTGGCAATAATCCGGTCGTAAGGTGCCCCGTCGGGGTAGCCCTGGAAGCCGTCGCCGTGGATGACCTGGGCAGGAAGCCCGAACTGTTCGAGAGCCGCCCGCGCCGACTCTGCCACGGCTTCATCCACTTCCACCGTGACGACGTTCTGAGCGCCGAGACGGTGGGCCAGGATTGCGGCGTTCCAGCCCGTACCGGTACCCACTTCCAACGCCCGGTCTCCAGGGCATACATCCAGATCCCGGAGCATGCGGAACACAACACTGGGCATGGACGCGGAAGAGGTGGGAACGTGTCCCGGCTCGGTGCCAGTGTGCTGGCCGTCGTCCCACTGGGTGACGACAGGCACATCGGACTCCGCGTACCGCTGCCACGCTTCGGGATCGTCCGCCTTGCTGACAGCGACGCTCTTGGCGGTGCTCATATCGAAGGGCCACATGAGGTCGGGCAGGAACGCGGAGCGGGGCACGGCGGCGAATGCGGGTGCCCAGTCGGGCGACAGGGCACCATCGGACATGAGGACGCGCCCCAGCTCTGTGCGGCTGGGGCGCTCCTGGCGTGCGTTGGCCGTCACCGGCTGACAGCCTCGAATGTCTTCGGCGGATTGGGAACGCCGGGGCCGCCGTCAGGAGTGGGCGGCTGATGCGGGCCGGGATAGGGGTCGCCCGGGAGTTTGTCCTTACCGTCCTCGTTGTTCGAAAGGATCACGGTCATCGTGTCTCCTTCGCTGTGTCGGCGCAGGGACTACCCCCGCGCCGTCGTGCGGTGGTGCACCCGGTCGGCTACCGATGCGGCACGGCGACCGACCGGGCGTTGTGCCTGCCCCTCTGCCGGGAAGGGTGTGGCGATGTGACACCGGCAGAGAAGCAGGAGTCTAGAAGCGGGCGGGTCCTCCGTGGACGGCGAGTCCGACGACGACGCCGCAGGCGACCACGACGAAGAACCCGAGGAACGCGCCTTTGAAAAGGCCCGGGCAGTCCACCCAGGCCCCCCACGAGGCGCCCGGTGCCGACGCCGTCGCTCCTCGCCCTTGTGAGGCATGCGCGCCTGGTGGTCGGCCCACGACTTGCGGTATTCGGCGGCGTGCACGTGGTGCCCGGCCGCCTCGGCAGTGTCGATGGCGCTGGTACCGGCGCAGACGCTGCACTTTTGTCGGGTCGGATGAGCAGGCGGTCCGCCCGTGTGCGCCACGGGGGGGACACGATCCAGGCCCCACATGGGCGGGGGATTCATTATGGGCGCCCTCTGGCTACGGCCAGCGGCAACCGGATCGGGCTCGCGCGCGTAGCGGCCTGATTCAGGATTCTCGGCCGGCGAGTCTCATGGTTGGTCATGCCGCCGGTCACGGAAAGCTCGGATCCTGCTGGTCACGCACCGGTCACGCGGACGACCAATCCGGCCCGGAAAAACAGAAAAACCCCAGATGAACTGGGGTTCCTGCTGGTGTCCGAGGGGGGACTTGAACCCCCACGCCCGATAAAGGGCACTAGCACCTCAAGCTAGCGCGTCTGCCATTCCGCCACCCGGACCAGGTGTTTGTCTCGGCGGGGTGTTCCCCGCGGCGACATGGATAACTCTATCAAGGTTTCGGAGTGCCTTTCACCGGGGTATTCGCGCGAGGCATAAGGCCCATTTATGGGGCAATGAGGACACTCTTTCGCCGCGGCGCCGCGGCCCCTGCCGCCGCTGCGGGAGCACGTGCGGCGGCCGGCACCCGCGGAGCGGCGCGTGCCGTTCGAGTGGCACCGTACGCTCCTGGAACAGGCCGTGGAGCGTACGGTGCGCGAGGCGGTCGGCCGGGGCTTCGCGCTGCGGCCGGACCCGCAGGGCATCGGCTGGGCCGCGGTGCCTACGGCATCAGGTGGTAATGCGGGAAGTTGCCCGGCAGCCGCTCGTCCTCCGCCGGTCCCCGCGTCACGGCCCGCACCAGCAGTTCACCGCCCACGAAGGCACCCCGCCACGACGCCCCGAAGCCGCCGAACAGCTCCTCGCGGTCGCCCCGGGAGCGCGGCTTGCCGTGGCCGATCTTGAACGCACGGATCTGCGGGGCCAGCCGCTCGTACGTCGCCGCGTCGTCACAGGAGAGGGTGGCGACGAGGGCGCCGTTGCTGGCGTTCATGGCGGCGAGCAGCTCGGCCTCGGTGTCGACCAGCACGATGGTGTCGACCGGGCCGAAGGGCTCCGCGTGGTGCAGGGGCGAGGCCGAGGGCGGGTTCAGGAGGGTGACGGGAGGGACGTACGCGCTCGTGTCCTGGCCCGGCAGGAAGCAGCCCGCGGCCAGGTCGCCGCGGTGCAGGGGGATCGCGCCCCGGTCGACGGCCTCCGCCACCTGGTCGTTCAGCTCCTTCGCCTTGGCGGCGTTGATCAGCGGGCCGAAGTCCAGTTCGGGCAGCGGCCCGGCCGGGTCGGAGACGGCCAGCGGGTGGCCCAGCGTCACCTCGCGCACGGCAGGCAGGTAATGGGCCAGGAAGTCCGCGAACGCGGCGCGCTCGACGACGAAGCGCGGGTAGGCCGTACAGCGCTGCTTGGCGTAGTCGAAGGTCTTGCGGATCTGCGGGGCGAAGGCGTCCCAGTCGGTGAAGTTCCAGATGCCCCAGGTGTTGAGGCCCTCCTGTTCCAGGATGTGGCGCTTGCCCAGGTCCGCGACCGCGGTGGCGACCCTCGCGCCGGTGTCGCGGCCGCCGACGAACGATACGCAGCCGATCTCCGGAGCCCGTACCAGCGCCTCCGACAGTTCGCCCCCGCTGCCGCTGACGAGGGTGACCGGCAGGCCTTCGCGGGCGGCGAGCGCGCTCGCCAGGGTCAGACAGGCCAGGCCGCCGTCCGTCGGCGTCTTCGCGATGACGGCGTTGCCGGCCAGCGCCTGGATGAGCATGGCGTGGACGAGCACGCTCATGGGGTAGTTCCAGCTGGCGATGTTGCTGACGGGACCGGGCAGCGGAGCGCGTCCCGCTGCCATGCGGTCGATCTCCCCGACGTACCAGCGCACCCCGTCGACGGCCCGGTCCACGTCGGCCTGAGCCGACCGCCACGGCTTGCCGATCTCCCACACCAGGAGCAGCGCGAGCAGTTCGCGGTGCTCGGTGAGCGCGTCCAGAGCAGCGCCGACCCGCGCCTTGCGGTCGGCGAGCGGCACGTCGAGCCAGGCGCGGTGCTGGTCCAGGGAGGCCCGTACGGCGTGGTGGGCGGTGGTCGCGTCGAGGCGGGGCGGGCCGGCGATGGGGGTGCCGTCGACGGGGGTGGTCGCGGGGAGCGGGTGGCCGTCGGCCTGCCAGGCGCCGTTCCAGAGGTTGAGGACACGGTCCTCCCGGAACGCCTCGGGAGCGACGGCCCGGCAGCGCTGCCAGGCCGTCGGCCATTCGGTACCGGGCTTGAGGGTGAAGGTGGGTGCCATCATCGATCTCCGCTCTCGGTGCACGGTCGGGGCGGGGAATGGGCGCTTCCTACCGAACGGTAGCCATGGGGCGTACGGAAGGTGAGGCGCCTGCCGCCGATGAGGCCCACGTCACGTACCGGCACCCACCCGGCCGGGCGTACGGCACCCACCGCGACAATGAACCGTCCACCGCCAGCCCACCGACCACCAGGACTGATCGATATGGGACGGGTCACCGAACGACGCCGCGTCATCCGCATCCGGGACGGGGCCGTCACCACCCGCCCGGACACGCTCGTGGCGGAGGAGCCGCTGGAGATCCGGCTGAACGGCAAGCCGCTCGCCATCACCATGCGCACCCCGGGCGACGACTTCGCGCTCGCGGCCGGGTTCCTGGTCAGCGAGGGGGTGCTGGGCAGCGCGGAGGAGCTGGCGAACATCGTCTACTGCGCCGGCGCCACCGACGAGGGCTCGAACACGTACAACGTCGTCGACGTGCGCCTGGCGCCCGGCGTACCTGTTCCCGACATCACCCTCGAACGCAACGTCTACACCACCTCCTCCTGCGGCCTGTGCGGCAAGGCGAGCCTGGACGCGGTACGCACCACCGCCCGCTGGCCCGTCTCCGACGGCCCGTCGGCCGTGCGCCTCGAACCGGAGCTCCTGGCCACCCTTCCCGGCGTGCTGCGCGAGGCACAGCGCGTCTTCGACCGCACGGGCGGCCTGCACGGGGCGGCCCTGTTCACGCCGGGCGGCGAGCTGCTGGACGTGCGCGAGGACGTGGGCCGGCACAACGCGGTCGACAAGCTCGTCGGCCGGGCGCTGCAGGAGGGGCTGCTGCCGCTGTCCGGAGCCGTGCTGCTGGTCTCCGGGCGGGCGTCGTTCGAACTGGCCCAGAAGGCCGTCATGGCCGGGATCCCGGTGCTGGCGGCCGTGTCGGCGCCGTCGTCGCTCGCCGTCGACCTGGCCGTGGAGACGGGCATGACGTTGATCGGTTTTCTGCGCGGGTCGTCGATGAACGTCTACGCCGGGGAGCACCGCGTCGTCCTCGCCTGAGCGGGTGAGCCGCCGGGGCGGCTACGGGCGGCCGTGCTTGCAGCCTCCGGGCCGGCCGCGCCAGCGGCCGCTGAGCCTGCCGAGCACACCGAACCGGTCCCACTCGTGGAACGTCTCGGCCCACTGGCCGCCGACCTGCCGCAGGCAGTGCCGGATCTCCTCCACGTCCTCGGTGGACATCCGGCGTACCTCGGGCCGCAGCACGGAGGCCAGCAGATCGGCACGAATCTGGTCCCAGAGCTCACTGGCGCCGGGCGCGGTGTGCCAGGCGACGAAGCAGACGGCGGCGTACGTGGGGGTGCGGCGCAGCAGTCCGGCCACCGCAGCGCTGCGCGCTTGACGGTGGTACGCGCGCAAGAGGTGCTGGTCGCCGGAGTGGATGAGGTCGGGCAGCTCCCCGGGGGAAGGCGGCGGGTCCATGCACAGCAGCCGGTGGGCGAGGGCCTCGCTGAGCCGTTGTTCGATGCCGGTCTCCAGCGGGCCGGCCTGGCGGCGCAGGCCGACCACGCGTGCCGTGTAACCGGGCAGGGCCGCACCGGACTCGAGGTCACCGGTCTGTTCGAGGAGGAGCAGGGCGGCCCGCTGCCGTGGGCTCAGGTCGGCGCCGCTGACCAGGACGCTCTGCAGAAGGCTCTGCGCGAGGCCCGGGGCGTCGGGGTCGTGGGGGGCGCTGTCGAGTGCGGCACGGACGAACGCCTGGGCGAGGCCCGCCGCCTGGTGCGACGCCGCCGGGATCCCTTGGAGAAGGCTGACGGCTTCAGCGGTCTCCAGGGGCGTATCGCCCCAGACGAGCCGGTAGGCGGTGCGCAGAACGGACGGTGCGTCCTGGTGTTCGGTGTCCGCGGCCTTGATGAGCGTCTGCAGAAGCGCGGAGCGGTCACGGTCACGCTCACGGTAACGGTCGCCTTCGCCGGCACGGACGGGGGCGAGGGCGCGGTCGTGGCCGGGGACGGGGACGGGGCCGGGCGAGCCGGGTGCAGCGGGGCCGGGGGCGCCGTTGTCCTGAACGTGATTCTGGGGGGCGGCGTGGCCGCAAGGACGGCCGTGGGCCCGGTCATGGACCTGGTCGTCGTCCTGGTCGTAGACCTGGTCGCTGCTCAGGTCCTCGTCCCGACCGACGTTCTGATCGACGTCGTCACCATTGCCGTAGTCGTACTCGTAGCCGAATCCGTAGCCGTGGCCGTAGCTGTAGTCGACGAACGGTACGGAGTCGTCGGCCATGGCGGCGGCCACGCGCAGGTGGGGGCGGCCGGTGAGATCGGCACCGGGGAGCTCGGCGGCGAGCAGGCGGCTGATGGGGCGCGGGTCCTCCGTCGCCGCGGTGCGGTCGAGGGCGTCGAGCACCGCGGTGCGGAGCGCGGGGTGCGTGTCGAGAGCCGCTCGTACGACCTTGCGGTCCGGGGATGCCTCGTCCAGGAGCGCGGCGGTGAGGCGGGCGGTGAGCACCGGCATGACGGTGCCGCGGTCCACTCTGAGCGCTTCGGCGAGGCGGAGAAGCGTGAGGCAACGGACGAGCGGGGTGCCGGGCGTGTCGGCTGCGCGGTCCAGCTCCGCGCGCAGGTCGCGTCTGAGCGGGCCGAGGGAAGAACGGGACGACGTCGCCGCCGAGAACTCCTCCGAGAGCGACGCGAGCACCGTCCACTCCTCAGGGCTGCGGTCGGTGCCGCCGGCGGCGAGCGTGGCGAGCAGCCGGCCGTCGAGAGGGGCCTCGACGCCGTCGCGGTTCACGTGCTGGCGGGCCCAGCGGGCTGCCGCCGTACGACCGTTCGAGTCGAGGGCGATGCCCTGGCGTGCGGCGAGCGCGGCGAGGCGGTCCGCCTCGTCCCCCGCGTCCCGCACGGTTCCGGGGCCGCTGCGG
Organism: Streptomyces sp. NPDC026206; assembly: GCF_040638465.1. Classification (NCBI taxonomy): domain Bacteria; kingdom Bacillati; phylum Actinomycetota; class Actinomycetes; order Kitasatosporales; family Streptomycetaceae; genus Streptomyces; species Streptomyces sp. NPDC026206. The sequence goes on along the minus strand of NZ_JBEZYL010000002.1, from coordinate 533,505 downwards.
CGGGCCGCCTCGGCGAACAGCGCCGGGTGACCGGCGAGCCAGATCCGGGCCGCGACGGCCGCCCAGAGGTCGCGGTCGGCACGGGCCGGGCTGGAGGACCCGCCGGTGCAGTCGTGGACGCGGTAGCGACGCTGGGCCGCGGCGGAGGCGAAGTCGAAGTCGGCGTCCGGAAGCGCGCCGACGATCTGCTGCCGGGCCAGCATGGGGCGGCGGGTGTAGGTGGTGAACGTCAGGCGGTCGGCGAGTTCGCGCGGCAGGACGGCGCTGGCGATGGCGATCCAGTACGCGGTGTGAGTGCTGTCCCGCTCGATGACGAGGATCTGGGGGGCGTCCGGGGTACGGAAGAAGGTCCGTACGTCCGCGAGAAACGGCTCAAGGCGGTCCGCGCGGGCGTGGACGAAGTCGAACAGTCCCTTCTTGTCGATGCGCCGGGCGGGCGTGAGCGCGGCCAGCGGCTCGGGCGCGCCGCCACTGGGGCTGCGGTCGGCCCAGGAGGGGGACTCCCACGCCTCGATGGGCAGCAGGCCGCCGGGCAGTCCGCCGCCCTCGGGCAGCCGTACGGCGTGGGCGTGGAAATTGCCGTGGCGACCGCCACGGCCGGGGCCGGTGCGAATGGTGCGGCACAACAGGCGGCTGCCGTCGGAGAGCCTGTGGTGGCTGAACGCCACGGGGAACCCGGCGAGTTCCTCGGGCGAGGGGCAGTCGGGGGCGTCGGAGGGCGGTTCGTAGCTGATCACCTGCTCGGCCTCCCCCAGCAGGGTGATGGGCAGTTCGGGGCTCGCGGCGGTGAAGCGGAAGCCCGAGCCGTCCGGACCCGTGGCGGCGGTGGAGGTGTAGTGCAGCTGCTGCAGGTTCACGCGACACCCCGTTTCGCCTCGTTCTTCTTGTTCCTTGCCTTGCCTTGCCTGCCTGTGCCGTTCCGTTCCGTGCCGTGTCCTGCTTCGTGCTTCGCCGTGCTGTGCCGTTCCGTGCCGTGTCCTGCTTCGCCGTGCCGTGCCGTGTCCTGCTTCGTGCTTCGCCGTGCCTGCCGCGCCGTGCCTGTCCTATGTGCCCGTTCTACTTACCCGTTCTGCGCGCTTGCGCAGCCTGCTTGAGCGGCCGGCTTGCGCGCTCGTCCGGTCCCGGGCGCTTGCCCGGCCCGCCTGCTCGTCCGGTCCGCACACCGCGTCCGGGTCCCACCTGCTCGTCCGGCCCGCCCTGACCGCCTGTCCGCTGCCTGCGGCGGCCCGTCTTATCGCCTGGCTCAGCCGGCCCGGCTTGTCGGCTTGCCGGCTTGCCGGCTTGTCGTTCCCCGCCCCGCCATGCCCTGCCGCGCCCGCTCGCCCTCGCCTCTTTTCGTCTTGTCTCTTTTCGTCCCCACGCCCTGTGTACGGCCAGTCGGGGCCGACGGGCGGCCGCCACGCCTCTGACTGCCCACTTTCGCCCCACTTGCGGGTGACATCCCACCAGATCCGGCGCGTCGCCGCCCCGGCTTTCGCGGGAAGTTCAGTCGTCGTCCTCGACCACGCGAGTGAGCAGGGCGAGGAAGAGCTCGCGCTCGGCGGGCGAGAGCGCGGCGAGCAGCGCTTCGTTCGCCTCGTCGCCCAGTCTCGCCAGGCGCGCGAGCCTCCGGCGGCCCGCGGGCGTGAGGTTGATGGCGTTCTTGCGGCGGTCGGCGGGGTCGGGGGCGCGGGTGACGAGCTCCCGGGCCTGAAGGTCGTTGAGGATGCCGACCATGTCCTTGGGGTCGAATCCCGTGGTGCGGCCGAGCTCGGCCTGGGCGACCGGCTCGAGGTCGGCGACGGCGGACAGCACGGCGTGATGCTGCATGCGCATGCCGTCCTCACCGAAGGCCTCGGCGACGAGGCGGCGGCCGCGGGCGGAGGCCCGGTTGAGCAGCCAGCTGGGGAGCGCGCGGATGCGGGTGAGCGCGGGATCGGGCGAGTCGGCCGGGGAAGCGGCCGGGGGGGCGCCCGGGGACTCGGCCGCAGGCTCTTCAGTCGGAGGTTCTGCGGTCGGACGCTTGTCTCCTGTCATGGGACGAGCGTACCCAGAATTCATTGGACTTCCCAATGAAGTCCGCGCTAACGTAGGGGTTACCAACGTTGGGGCTCCCAACGAACTCTGTCAGTGGAGGTGTATGTCCATGCGGCGCGTCCGGTACTACGAATACGGCGGTCCGGAAGTCCTGCGCATCGAGGAGACCGGCGTGCCCAGCCCCGGCCCGGGCGAACTCCTGCTGCGCACGGAGGCGATCGGCGTCACCCTGCCGGTGGTACGCAAGGTCCGCGAGGGCAGGCTGCCGCTGCCCGCGAGCCTGGGGGGCGAGGTGGCCGGCGAGATCGTCGCGGTCGGCCCGGATGTGACGGGCTTCGCGGTCGGTGAGCGCGTGACGGGGCTGTGCTTCGGCGACGGATACGCGGACTACGCCCTCCTGCACGCCGCCATGGCGTCCCCGGTCCCCGCGGAGGCGAGCGCCGCCGACGCCGTGGCGCTCGTGCGGTGCGGGCTGGTCGCCCTGGGCGCCTACGAGGCGGCGCGACCGGCCGAGGGTGAGTCGGTACTGGTGACAGGAGCGGCCGGCGGCTCCGGCCATCTGGCCGTGCAGCTCGCCAAGGCCCGTGGGGCCGGCCGGGTGGTGGCAGCGGTGAGCTCGGCGGCCAAGGCCGACTTCGTCCGGTCGCTGGGGGCGGACGAGGTGGTGATGTACAGGGACGAGTCCTGGGGCGAGCCGGTGGACATCGTGCTGGACGCCGTCGGCGGCGAGTTGCTCTCCCCCGCCATCGCCGCGCTGGCCCCGGGCGGCCGGCTGGTGGCGTACAGCTCGGGTGGCGGCACCATCGAGGCCTACGACCTGTTGGTGGGCGCGAAATCCGCCATCGGCTTCCAGATGGCGCTCATAGCCCGTGGGCAACCGCAGCTGATGGAACGGTGGCGGCAGGAGCTGTGGGAGCTGTTCGCCTCCGGCAGGGTACGGCCGCGTGTGCACGCCGAGCTGCCGCTGGACGATGCCGCGAAGGCGCACGAAATCATCGAAGCCCGCGCCAACCAGGGGAAGGTCATACTGCGCCCCATGTGACGCGGCCTCCTCCGCCGCGCTTTCGGTTACCGCGCTGCTCGCGCTCTTCCTCCCTCCGGCGAACGCCGGGGTGGCGGAGGCCTCGGGCACTCCGAGGGCTGCGGGGACTGTGGCGATCGGGGCTACAGGTGCGACCGACGCGACCGGCGCGGCTCCGGCATTTGGGGCAGCCTCAACGGCCTGGTGGCGGCGGCCGGGGCCGGGCCGGGTGTGATGGCCATGCCGAGGACATGATCCCGCCCGGGCTCGTCCGCGTCGCGGCCCGCGCCGGGCTCCCGACCTCCGCGGCGTCGACGTGGTGCTGGTGTACAGCAACGGGACCGCCCGGGGCGGCACGGCGCGCGGCAGCGCGCAGGCGCTCGCGGAGGCGCTCGCGGAGGCGGTCCTCGCCGCCGGCGACCGGCTGCACTCCCCCGTGTCCCGGTGACCACCGACGACCACTCCATGCACACCTTGGTGAGGGATCGAAGAGATTCGGTGCAGATCCGGCTGGAGCGCGTCCATCAGTCGAGATGAGCCCGGCCGAGGGGGTTCGCGGCGGGACGGGATCGGGTACGGTCACGGCGCTGTGCGGAGCGTCGCGAGGAGCGAGAGGTTGCGCGAGTTCACCGTCCCTTCCCTGGTGACGGCGCCCCACGTCGGAGGACTGGCGGACGTCGTGTTCGACCATGCCGCCGACGACCCCGGCAGAGTGGCGCTCGCGCGCCGGACCGGCGACGGCCCGTGGCAGGACGTGACCGCCGGCGCCTTCCGGGACGAGGTGCTCGCGCTGGCCAAGGGCCTGATCGCGCAGGGCGTCCGGTTCGGCGACCGGGTCGCCATCATGTCCCGTACGCGCTACGAGTGGACGCTGTTCGACTTCGCGCTGTGGTGCATCGGCGCCCAGCCCGTACCGCTGTACCCGACCTCCTCCACCGAGCAGGTCTTCCGGATGCTGCATGACGCGGACGTGTCGGCCTGCGTGGTGGAGCACGAGGACCACGCGATGACCATCGGCTCGGTCATCGACCGGCTGCCCCGTCTCGTCCGCCTCTGGCAGCTGGACGCGGGTGCGCTCGGCGAACTCGCCGAGGCCGGGGCGCGCATCGCCGACGACGTCGTGCACCGGCACCGCATGGCGATCACCCCGGAGTCACCGGCGACCGTCCTCTACACCTCCGGCACCACCGGCGGCCCCAGGGGCTGTGTGCTCACCCACGCCAACTTCATGGCCGAGGCCGACAACGTCCTGCGCCGCTACGAACAGGTCTTCCGCTCCCGCCCCGGCGACGAGGCCTCCACCCTCCTCTTCCTTCCCCTCGCCCATGTGTTCGGCCGGATAGTGCAGGTCGCGGCGGTGCGCGGCCGGGTCAAGCTGGGCCACCAGCCACAGCTCTCCGCCTCCGCCCTGCTGCCCGCACTGCAGTCGTTCCGCCCGACGTTCCTGCTGGCCGTCCCCTACGTCTTCGAGGGCCTGTTCGCCTCGGCCCGGCGCGCCGCGGAGCTGGAGGGCAGGGACCGGCCGTTCGAGAAGGCCGTCGACGTCGCGGTGCGGTACGCGCAGGCGCGGGAGGAGCGGGCCTTCGGGACGGGCCCCGGTCCCAGCACGACGCTGCGCGTGCAGCACCAGGTCTTCGACAAACTCGTCTACGCGCGCATCCGCGAGGCGCTCGGCGGCCGGGTGCGGCACGCGATGTCGGGCGGGTCGGCGATGGACCGGCGCCTGGGGCTGTTCTTCGCCGGCGCGGGCATCACCGTGTTCGAGGGGTACGGGCTGACGGAGACCACCGGCGCCGCCGTCGCCAACCCGCCCGAGCGCACCCGCTTCGGCACCGTAGGCCTGCCCGTACCGGGCACGAGCGTGCACATCGCCGACGACGGTGAGATATGGCTCAGCGGCGGCCAGGTGTTCGCCGGTTACCTGGGCGACCGGCGCGCCACGGACGCCGTACTGCACAACGGCTGGCTGGCCACGGGCGACCTGGGCGCCCTGGACGAGGACGGCTATCTGACGATCACCGGACGGAAGAAGGAGATCCTGGTGACGTCCGGCGGCAAGAGCGTCACGCCGCAGGCCCTGGAGGAACGGGTACGGGCCAACCCGCTGGTCGCCCAGTGCCTCACGGTCGGCAACGACCGCCCGTACATCGCCGCGCTCGTGACCCTCGACCATGAGGCGGTGGCGCACTGGCTCGCCCTGCATGACAAGCCCATGCCACCCCCGGCCGAACTGGTACGCGACCCGGAGCTCGAGGCCGAGATCAGACGGGCTGTGGTGGCCGCCAACACCCTGGTGTCGCAGGCCGAGTCGATACGTACGTTCCGCATCCTGGCCGGACGGTTCACCGAGGAGCAGGGGCTGCTGACGCCCACACTGAAGCTCAAGCGGAAGGCGATCGAGAAGGCCTACGCCGCCGAGGTGGACGCGCTGTACGCCCATTGACCCGGACGCTTGTTGCCTCCTGCCTCCCGCCTCCCGGCTCCAATCCCCTGATCCGCCGTCCGCCTCCCGCCGCCCATGCCGCCGTATGGCCGCATACATGGCCACATACGGTTATCAGCTGAAAAATGCCCGGAGTAAGCACTACCCGACGGACGTAAGGATCGGTTGCTCGTGAGCAAGATCCCCACCCTCATCCTCAACAACGGCGTCGAGATGCCGCAGCTCGGCTTCGGCGTGTGGCAGGTCGCGGACGACGAGGCGACCGCCGCCGTCGCGGCCGCCCTCCAAGCGGGATACCGCAGCATCGACACGGCCGCGATCTACGAGAACGAGACGGGCACAGGGAAGGCGCTCGCCGCCTCGGGCATCGCCCGGGACGAGCTGTTCGTCACCACCAAGCTGTGGAACAGCTCCTCCGAGACGTGGACGCGCGAGAACGTCCTGCGCGAGTTCGACGCCTCGCTGGAGAAGCTCGGCCTCGACTACGTCGACCTGTATCTCATCCACTGGCCGCGGGCCATGCGCGACGACTACCTGACGATCTTCCGTAGCTTCGCGGAGATCGCCGAGAGCGGTCGCGCGAAGGCCATCGGCGTCTCGAACTTCGAGCCCGCCCAGCTGGAGCGGCTGATCGCCGAGACCCCGGTCGTCCCCGCGGTCAACCAGGTCGAGCTGCATCCCTACTTCGCGCAGTCCGAGCTCCGCGCCTTCCACGCGCGGCACGGCATCGCCACGGAGGCCTGGTCCCCGCTGGGCCAGGGCCGTGGCCTGCTCGACGACCCGACGCTCGCCCGCATCGCCGCCAAGCACGGCAGGACGGCCGCGCAGGTCGTGCTGCGCTGGCACCTCCAGCTGGGCAACGTGGTCATCCCGAAGTCGGTGACCCCGTCCCGCATCCGTGAGAACTTCGACGTCTTCGGCTTCGAGCTGGACGCCGACGACCTCGCGGCCATCTCCGGCCTCGACAACGGCAACCGGCTGGGCCCGGACCCGGCCGAGTTCGACTGGAGCTGATCAGCGCCACCGCCGGCCCCGGGACGCGCACGCCGTCCCGGGGCCGGCGTGCGTCAACGCGCCCCGTGCCCGGGCGCGACCGCCTCGACCCGGCGGGCCAGCTCCACGTCCAGACCGGTGACCTTGCCACCGACGCTGTGCGTGTTCACGGCCAGGGACACCGTGTTGTAACCCAGGGTCAGGTCGGAGTGGTGATTCAGCTCCTCCTGGATCTGCGCGATGTGGATCACCATCGCCGCCGCCTGGAAGTGCCCGTCGAAGGAATACGTACGCGTGATCCGATCGCCGTCCGTGCTCCAGCCCGGCAGCTCCTGGAGGCGCTCCTCCACGTCGTTCTGCGAGAGCGGTTCGACTGCCATCACGCATCCCTTCGTCTTGTCTTCGTCTTGTCTTCGTCTTGTCTTCGTCTCGTTCTCGTCCCGTCGCGATCGACGCGATCGAGCGGTGAGGCAAGCGTCCCATGGGGCGGCAGCGGTTTCGCGCCAATGTGCGGCCCACGTCACGGATGAGTCCGCACCGGCCTTCCAGGGCGAGGGGGACCCTCCTATGCTCCTGCGCCGGGCATGACACGTTACCGGCGGTAAGGGGCTATGGCCATGGTGGGTCCTACGGGCAGCACACGCAGAGGGTTCCTGGGCGGCGCGACCGCCGTCGCCGCGACGGCGTCGCTCGGCGGCGTGGCCCACGCACAGCCCCGCCGGCGCACCGGCGGACGGACCGTCGCCGTCCTCGGCGGCGGCGTCGCCGGGCTGACGGCCGCGCACGAACTCGCCGAGCGCGGTTTCCGGGTGACGGTGTACGAGCGCAAGTCCGCCCTCGGCGGCAAGGCGCGCAGCATGGACGTCCCGGGCAGTGCGAAGGGCGGCCGCAAGCCGCTGCCCGGCGAGCACGGCTTCCGCTTCATTCCCGGTTTCTACCGGAACCTGCCCGACACCTTGCGCCGGATACCCTTCCCCGGCAACGCCGACGGCTGTCACGACAACCTCGTGGCGTCGAGCGAGGTGATGCTGGCCCGTACAGGCGGGCGCGAGGACATACGCATACCGTTCGCGAGCATCGGCAAGGCGCCGCCCGTGCTCACCCCGGACGTGTTCCTGCGCATGATGACGGCCCTCTTCGAGACGTTCTCGCGGCTGCCCGCCCATGAGATCGCCTACTTCGCGGGGCGGCTGCTGGTCTGGTTCACCAGCTGCGACCGGCGGCGGACGGAGACCTGGGAGCGCGTGCCGTGGTTCGAGTTCACCAAGGCCGCCCTCATGTCGGCGAACTACCGGCAGCTGCTGGCCGTCGGGATAACCCGCAACATCGTCGCGACGAAGGCCGAGGTCGCCAGCACCAGGACCGTCGCCACCTGCATCGAGGCGTTCCTCTTCAACGCGCTGGGCCGGGGCGCCGACGGTGAACCGGACCGGGTCCTCAACGCCCCCACCAACGAGGCGTGGATCGACCCCTGGGCCACCCATCTGCGTTCGCTGGGCGTGGAGTTCCGGACCGGCTGGGGCATACGCGACCTGCGGCTCGAAGGCGGCCGGATCGCCGAGGCCGTGGTGCAGGACGCGGGCGGGGCACGCCGTTCGGTGACCGCCGACCACTTCGTCTCCGCGATGCCGGTCGAGCACGCCCGTACCACCTGGAACGCCCAGGTGCGGGCGGCGGATCCGCGACTGGCACGGTGCGACAGGCTGCAGACCGACTGGATGACGGGCATCCAGTTCTACCTCACCGAACCCACACCGGTCATCCATGGCCACATCAACCACATCGACTCCCCGTGGTCGATCACCGCCGTGAGCCAGGCCCAGTACTGGTCCGGGCGCGACTTCCGCGCCGACTACGGCGACGGGACCGTGGCCGACTGCCTCTCGGTCGACGTCTCCGAATGGGACAGGCCCGGCATCCTCTACGGCAGGACCGCCAAGCAGTGCACGCGCGAGGAGGTCGCCCGCGAGGTCTGGGCACAGATGAAGGCGGGCCTGAACGACACCGGGCGCACGGTCCTCAGCGACGCGAAGCTGCACTCCTGGTTCCTGGACCCGGCCGTCGAGCTCGGCGGTCCGCACCCCAGCAACGACGAGCAGTTGTTCATCCACCCCACCGGCACCTGGTACAACCGCCCCGCCGCGCGGACCGCCATCCCCAATCTCTTCCTCTCCGGGGACTACGTCGCCGTCGACATCGACCTGGCCACCATGGAAGGCGCCAACGCCTCGGCCCGCGCCGCGGTCAACGCCCTGCTGGACGAGGCGGGCTCCGGCGCCGAGCGGTGCACGATCACGCCTCTCTACCGTGCGCCCGAGCTGGAGGAGTTCAAGCGGCAGGACGAGTTCCGCCACCGGCTCGGGCTGCGCAACGCGTTCGATCTGGGATAACCGGCTCGAACGCACGGGTTACGGTCGGACCATGACGAGGGTTGCGGTTGCTCCGGAGACGGGCGTGGGTGTGGGTGCGCTGCTGCGCGAATGGCGGGACCGGCGGCGGATCAGCCAGCTGGAGCTGGCGCTGCGCGCCGACTCCTCCGCCCGGCACATCAGCTTCATCGAGACCGGCCGCTCCCGGCCGAGCCAGGAGATGGTCCTGCGCCTCGCGGACCACCTCGATGTACCCGTACGGGAGCGCAACGCCCTCCTGATCGCGGCCGGTTACGCCCCGCGCTTCCCCGAGCGCCGGCTGGACGACCCGGCGATGGGCGGCCTGCGGGAGGGACTGGAGCGGCTGCTGAAGAGCTACGAGCCGTTCCCCGCGCTGGTCGTGGACGGCACCTACCGGGTGCTGGCGGCCAACAGCGGCATCACGATGCTGATGGAGGGCGTCGCGGAAGCCCTGCGCACGCCCCCGCTGAACGCCATGCGCCTCACCATGCACCCGCAGGGCCTGGCGCCCCGCATCCGCAACTACCGCGAGTGGCGCGGCCATCTGCTGCACCAGATGGAACGGCAGCTGGCCCTGCTGCGGTCCTCCCCGCTGCGCGCCCTCTACGACGAGGTCAGCGCCTATCCGCTGCCCGAGGGAGGTACGGCCGAGATGTCGGCGGACAACGGCTCCGGACTGCCCTTCGCGCTGCCCATGGTGATCGAACACGCCGGCCGTACCCTGTCGTTCATCTCGACCATCGCCACGTTCAACACCCCCATGGACGTGACCGTCTCCGAACTGGCCCTGGAGACCTTCCTCCCCGCCGACCCGGAGACGGCCGCCGCCCTGAGGCAGGGCTTCACGCCGTAGCCGGCACCCGGTCGAGGAAGCCGAGGACGGACCGGATCCGGCCGTCCTCGGCCAGCGTGATCACATCGGATCCGGCGACCGGCGCCGCCCCGTCGGCCACCGACACCAGCTCCCACGTGAAGCGCGCGGTCCCATGGTGCCCGTCGACCACCCCGGTCTGCCGGAACTCGAACCCCGGGAACTGCTCCCGGGCGCCCGCGATGACGGCGGCCAGCTGCTCATGCCCCCTGACGTCGGAAAACGGGTCGGTGTAACTCCCGTCCTCACTCCATGCGGCCGCGACGGCCTTCCCCCGCGCCTCGGCGTCGACGGCATTCCAGGCCTCGAAGTAACGGGCGACAGCGGTCTCGTACTGCGACATGGCGAACTCTCCTCAGTCAACGACAAACAACCAACGACCGGCGATTCCGGCTCAGCACCCCGAACCCGAGTGCGCGGGTCCGGGGGCTGTGGTCATCACCATGCCGCGAAGGAGCACTGGGGGGCGATTACCGCTGAGGTAATGGCTGGTTGGCCCACTGGTGCAGGTAGACGCGGCCTCACACCGGGACGTCAGAGCTGCGGGGAGCCAAACAGGGAGCCACCGGGCGGCGAGCGCAGTCAATCGCTCGACGTCTCCTCTCTGGATCCAGTGCTCATGCCGAAGATGTCATCCATGGCTTCCGCCCCTTCCGTGATCACCGGGCGGATCTGCTTGCGGTAGACGCGCTCCGTCGTCTGAGTGCCGCTGTGCCCGACCACGCGGGCGATGACCTCGATGGGAATCCGGTTGGCCGACAGGAGCGATACAGCACTCGTCCGGAGCTCGCGCACTGTCCACTCCTCCGGGTTCTCGAATCCGGCATCTGCCAGCAGGGACCGGAAGTTCCGAAGGACGCTGCGTGAGTCGCGCTGCCCGCCGGCCTCGCTCGGGAAGACAAGACCCTGCGGGTCCCACGCCACCCCCTTTTCCTCACACTCCCGCTGCTGCCGCTGCCAGTACGCACTTCGCGAACTGGCTTGGGCACGGGGCCTCCCCTTCCACACCTCCTGGCATCTCCCGACGACGCCTCACTCGCTCCAGCTTCCCGCGCCTCAGGCGTCGAAGCCTCTGGGCGGCCGTCGCGTCAGCCACCCGTCACCAGCAAAGGCAGCAACGGTAGTCCGCAATCGTCGGGGACCGAGCGCCTGCGCAGGATAGTTCCCCGGCGCCCCAGGCGTGGAGGCTCGGTGACCACTCGGCCCGCAACTGCCCCTGCCACCTCGTCTCTCACAAGCTCAGTATCCGCCCTGACCACCCACTTCAGCATGCCTCGTGAGGCCTCACCACTACTCCTCTGGCGCGGCCATCCCCATAGCCTTAATAGCCCTTTGGGACCGTGGCTTGCGCTTTGGATAGTCCGACCACATCTCCGTGTATGGCGAAGACATTTCTGACACGAAGCGCAGAACGTGATTGGGAGGCGAAAAGACAGCCGCGTTCATAATGTGTACCGCTCGCCCATCTCCGGGCATATCAAGCCAGTCGAAACGAGTCGGGTAGAGCAGAGAAAAGCGGAATCCCCTTGTGCTTTCCAGGGTGGCCACCCTGCGACCGTACCCATCTGTGGTGCGATCGAGCACAGCGTAGGGAATCCGAGCAAATCCCGAGTCCTCGACCAATTGGACGGCGGTGCGTATGGCTTGCAGACTGGACCTCACCTTCTCGAACGACGTTACATTGCGCCTCCCGTGAAGCCAGTCGTTCCGCGCGCTGTAGACTTCCTCACTCACCAAGGAGCGACTTATCTCCTGCAGCCTCTTGATGAGAGTTTCGCGTGCATTATCTGTTAGGTCAAGGAATGGGATTGTGTGTGCGAAGGGAAACTTCTGAAGGTTCTGTTGGCCGGCCCACTGGGGGAATTCATCTACGGGCCGAATAAATTCCATTCGCCGGTTCGCGACCCTTATGAGCTCGGCGGCGATAGATTGGTACCCCCTACAGAGGGCATACAAGGAAACCCGGTCGCCGTACTCAAGCAAATTGTCGGATGAGCGCGAAGCGGCCCTCTGAAGCCACTCGTGGGACCGAGCTAGCTCTTCGTCCACCCTGTATGTGAACGGGCGCTTGCTCGCGACGTGATCACTAGTGAGCGACCACACAGTGAAGCAAATGCTGTCATCGAGGATAGTTTCCAGCTCTACGAAGTAGTTGGCCGCTGCCCCCCTAAACTCTTCGAGGGTCGGCCCGAGAGGACTTCCAGGAACTCCTCGGACCATCCGCTCCATTTCTTCGTGCAGCTTCCAGAACTTTCGATGCGGATCCTGGTTCAGGACCGATGCGAATCCCAACTTCCACAGGATAGTCGAAATGAACTCGGGGTCCTCCGCAGCTCCATCCCGAAGGCGCAATACTTCGCACGCAGTCACAGCATTACTTTTTCTTGCCAGCACGAGTGCCTCAAGGACGTCCCGGGGCGACCGGTTTTGTAGGTACTTGTCGAGCTTGGCCTCCAAGGAATCTGCGTCCTCATTTCTGAGCTGCCAATCGAGCTCCTCCCTGTCCTCGACGTAGTCGAGCCGGTACATGCTTTCGATCAGGTGCCGTAGCCGAAGAGGAGCGACGTTCATGGTTCGCGAATGGAGCCGAACTCCGTGAGGCCCCAGCTCGGCAGACACCCGGAACTTGCCGAATGCGGCTTCATTTACTATGGGGGTACGAACTTCCTCGCTTGGGACCTGAATATCGCCAACATGGACCAGAGCGTCAATGCAGTTAATCACGTCCCTGTCAGACAACGTGAGGCAGAGTTGCATCATTTCGGCCCTATTTAGATGCCTTGATATATCCTGAGCTTTTCCTCTGATTCCCAATTCTTGCAGGACATTTCGCAACCGGCCCGAGGTACCGTCAAGTAGCCACTCGACGCACTTTCTAAGTTCCTCGACCGTGAGTGCGTCACCGAGTAGAGAGATAAGCCCATCCCCGATATCATCCCTTGCCGTGTTGACAGTCCTTGAGAAAATATCTGCGAGAAATGAGCCCCAGGCGCTTGGCGTCTCACTCTCCCTCCGAAGGACCTTTGTGGCCTCCGAGCGGTGTTTATTAATCAGGGCGGTCTGTGATGTCGTGAGATGCACTTCGTGTATCCGGCCACAGTTAACGTCGCTGCAGTGCATGAGGCTCGGGTGGCGTTCTGGCGAGTAGAAGCGAATCTGCTGGCTGGTGAGGAGTCCATATGGACCCGTGACCATATTGTGACCCTGGAACACGCCTTGTGGTGTGCCGTCAAGAAACTCGAGCGTCTCAGAGAGGGTCAGGTGCGCACCGTCATCCTTGAGCGTCAGTTTGTCAAACGCGCGGTCGTATAGCTCCCGGCCGAAAATGAAAGGGTAACTGATCTCCCCCTTCTTAATGTGCTCCCCGATTGCCTGCTGGAGTGCCGCATCGTCTGTAGCTAAAACGTCTACCAAGAGATCCAGCCACGAGAACTCCAGGAAGCAGCTCAATCGCGCTTCCTGATAAGGGATCTTCTTGCGCAAGAATTGCTGAAGCTTTTCCTCGCCATAAGGCGTAAGGCGGATTGCCTCATAAAAATCTTTGGATGGGCGAAAATTGTTCGCAATGAGACAGGCTCCGACCAGCTCGCCCATAGAGGTCAGGCGGAAGAGCTTACTTCGGAATTCTGCATCACTGTACTTGGCCGCAAGGTCATCCTTCGACATCTGCTCCATGCAACCGCCCCCTAGGAAGAATCGCTGATGATCAGGGTACGCCGCATCGTTCTGTGACGTCTTGGCTTCTCAGTGATTGCTAGGTGGCTCCGCCTCATGCCGAAGTCCTACGTTCACAGAGCATCGTTGGTTGCTGGTAAGGGATCAGGACTTCTGAGGTACGGAGCGCCGCGGCTGGAGCGTCGGCCAACCTGGGCCGAGACGCGGAGGGCGGCCCTGCAGGTAGCGCGCAGTCTCTGGCCCTTGCAGGTCAAGCCGCATGCGGTGACGTGGGTACAGGAATCCTGAAGTCGTCGGCAGCGGGTAGCGCCTGCCCCCGCCTCTTTGCCAGATCACGGACCGAGCGAGCAGGAACCGTCCGAACTGTGTGGTCACAGGCGGCTGCCCTACGCCATGACATACGCAAGTACGCGCGTCCCCTCTAAACGCTTGGCCGCAGGTTCTTCGAGCCCTGCCGTCGGCCACCCTCGAGTGTCGCGGGGCGCGGCGCAGTGAGGCAGAAGGAGGGACGGACTAATCACCCTGCCTGGAATGGGGGTTGAAGGAAGCCGAGGAAAGGCTCGTCAGATCGCGTAGGAAGTGAGCCGACCGGGAGCACCGGGGAGCCAGAAGGGCTTCTGGCTCAACTTCTGTGATGGTGCGTAGGTGCTCAGCCGATCGGTCCTGGGGCCTCGGAGAGCCGGACGTCACGGGCTGGTCCCGCCGTGCGGACGAGCGCGCACGACGTCGCTCCACAGAAGTTGAGCCAGAACCCCAGAAGGGGAGCCACCCGCCGCGACAGCAGACGGCCGTCCGTGGACAACCACGGGGCGGCCTATCCGGAGCTCGCGGCTCTCGCACATATTTTCCTCAGGTGGGCTGCTCGGGCCCGTTCTGAATCCGCCATGCTTCGCCACCCCACGCCACTGCGTTCGCCACCTGTCCCGAGCCCCTGAGCTGCTGCGATGCGGGCCCCGGCCATCCCACGTGGACATACGCCATAGCCTCGCCACCCTGCGCCAGGCTTTTGCCGCGTTCCGCGCCACCCCACTTGACCTGCACGAATCTGTTCGCCTATCACACGTCAAGGAAGCCATTGCTATGGTTGGGCAACATCCAGGCTCCCTCGTCCGCCCAAGCGCCCGAGGGGCGAACATGTCGGCGTGAGCACCACTGGAGTTTCAGGTCTCTCGCGCAGGACACGAACGGCCTGGCCCCGGAGCCACCCAGAGCCAGGCTCGTCGTGCGCGAGGCGTTGTGTGGGCCCGGCCGATCTCAACGCGGCCGGGCCCACCACGAGTCCCAGCCAGTCGTCCGGACCACTCAGCATTGCGCGTCAGCGCAGCAGCTGATCAACTACCCCCGCCATGGCAGTGACCGCGGTGAGAACGGCTGCCGCGAGCTGCACCCAGTCGCTGGGCGGGCGCCGCCGGCCTCTTCCGCTGTTCTTCGGTCGTGCCATGAACCTCAGCCTCCTCGCCTCGAATGGTCCGGGAGGACCCGGCACCCCGCCCTGAACGGCCGGGGCGTGTGCGTGAGGCGATGACTGAAGCTAGGCCGCAGCGTATCGTCGGTACGACCCATACGCGCTCTGTACGGGGTTTCGCCCACTGCTGGTCTGCGCATGGGCTAAGGTGCCCGCCGACGCGGTTCCCGGCCCGGCGTGCCCGTCCCACTCGTGGAGCGACAACAGACGGCCGTCCGTGGGGAGTCACGGACGGCCGTATGCGCGAGGACTCAAGGTTGGAGTCGGCGTCCTCAGAACGTCAGCAGGGAGCTCACGGGGACGCCGGGGAGGGAAGAGGTGAGGCGTCGGCGGCCGCCGAGAGCCGTCAGTTCCATCAGAACTGCCACGCCCGCCAGTTCGCCGCCCGCCTTGCGGACGAGTTCCGTCGAGGCCTCGACCGTTCCGCCGGTGGCCAGGACATCGTCGACGATCAGGACGCGTTCGCCGGGGGCGATGGCGTCCTCGTGCATCTCCAGCTCGGCGGTGCCGTACTCCAGTTGGTACGCCTGGGAGAAGGTGGTGCGGGGAAGCTTGCCGGCCTTGCGTACGGGGATGAAGCCGGCGCCGGCGAGGACGGCGGCGGGGGCGCCCATGATGAAGCCGCGGGCCTCAAGGCCGAGGATCTTGTCGGCCCCGAGTTCGGTGCACATGCCGGCGAAGGCGTCCACCGTCGCCCGGAACGCCTGCGGGTCGGCGAGCAGGGGCGTGATGTCCTTGAAGAGGATGCCGGGCTCCGGGTAGTCGGGGACATCCCTGATGCCGGCGCGTATCGATGCCAGCGACTGTGCCGTAACGCCCCACGCCGCGGTTCCTGTCTCGGTCATGTTCTGTGCTCCTGTGCGTGTCGGCCTCGCGGCCTCGATGTGTCGGTTCATAGGTGATCGGTTGTCCCCGCGGTCAGCGCAGCACCGCGCATCCGTGCCGTTCCAGGTCCTCGAGCCAGTCGGGCCAGGGGTCGATGTCGTTCCACCGCAGGTCGAGCTTTTCCAGTGCCGGCAGCTTCGACAAGGCGTCGGGCAGCTCGGTCAGGTGGTTGTTCCGCAGGTCGAGATGGGTCAGCCCGGACAGGTCGCCGAGGGACGGCGGCAGGGCGGTGAGGTGGTTGTTGCGCAGGTCGAGGATGCGCAGGCGCTTCAGCCTGCCGATGGATCGAGGAAGGCTTTCCAGCTCGTTGTCCATCAGACGCAGCTCGCGCAGCGCGGCCAGATCGCCGGTGGAGGCGGGCAGCGATGTCAGTGCGTTGCCCATCAGGTGCGCCTCGCGTAGTTCGCCCAACCGTCCCAGCGAATCGGGCAGGGCCACGAGCCGGTTGTTGTACAGGCGCAGTTCGCGCAGGGCGGCGAGGTCGCCGAACTCGGCCGGGAGAGCGGTCAGGAGGTTGTCCGTGACGTTCAGGTAGCGCAGCGCGGTGAGGCGGCAGAGCGCGGCCGGTATCGCGGTGAGACGGTTGTTGCTGAGGTAGAGACAGCGGTCGAGACCGGTGAGCCGGCCCAGTGCGTCGGGCAGCTCGGTGAGTTCGTTGTGGCCCAGGTCGAGCGTGTGCAGACGCGCCAGCTCTCCGAACTCGTCCGGCAGCGTGGTGAGCCGGTTGGCCGCCAGATTGAGGCTCCGCAGCCCGGTCAGGCTGCCGGCCCAGCGCGGCACGGACGTGAGCCGGTTCCGGTACA
This sequence comes from Streptomyces sp. NPDC026206, assembly GCF_040638465.1. Taxonomy (NCBI): domain Bacteria; kingdom Bacillati; phylum Actinomycetota; class Actinomycetes; order Kitasatosporales; family Streptomycetaceae; genus Streptomyces; species Streptomyces sp. NPDC026206. Next base: position 516,943 of record NZ_JBEZYL010000002.1, on the reverse strand, counting down.
GGCTCAGGGCTTCCAGGCCGCTCATGTCGCGAAGTGGCTCGGGGAAGGCGGTGAAGGCGTTGCCGTCCAGCCGGAGTTCGAGCAGCCCGGCGGGGTCCTCCACCGCTGCGGGCAGAGGGGGAAGGGAGTCGAGTTCCGCGTCCCGTGCCGACAGCCGGACGAGGTCGCCGTGCCCGTCGTACGTCCCGTGCCACATCCCGTGCCGGTCTTCCTGGCCGCTCGTCACCGTGCTCCGCTTCCCCTCGCGTCGCCCGGCCGCCCCGGGACACCTCACCATAGCCACCGCTGATCTCACACCTCCGGTGAGGTGACGGTCCCCTCCGAACGGTCGGGGTGCCGCAACGGGACCCCGGGCCTGCAGAGTTCGGTGATCAGCTCGGCGGCGCCGGGGTACTGCTCACGGAGCGTCCCGGCGTCCGCGCCCTCGTAGTCGGACGAGAGAAAGCCCGGGGCCATGGTGCAGCCGAACAGGGACCACTGGCCGCCCGGCACGACCCGGCCCCCCATCCACGTGCCGCCGGGCACGGTGAACTGCACGTGCTGACCGCCCAGTACGTCGTGCCCGAGCGTCTCCACCCGGTGGTCGCCGTCCGGGCCGAGCAGCAGGAGTTCGACGGGGTCACCGAGGTAGAAGTGCCAGACCTCGTCGGCCGGCAGCCGGTGCATCGCGGAGAACTGCCCGTCCTCGGGGGACAGCAACACCACGATGGACGAACCCGCCGGGCGGCCGTCCGGTCCTTGCGGGCCGGCCCAGGTGCGCCGGAAGAGCCCGCCCTCCAGGGGCATGGGCTCCAGGCCGTAGTGGTCGACGAGTGCCTTCGCCGTGAGGTCCGGGCCTCGCACGCCCGGGCCCGTGCCGGTGTCCTGCCGGTGATCGCTCATGGGCCGGGCTCCTTAGGGGAATCGCGTACGGCCAGCCGGACGTGGTCGATCGCGGCGGATTCGATGTCCATCGCGGGGTCGAGTTCGTCGAGAAATCCGTAGATCTTCGGTTCCTCGTCCGTCGCGACGATCAGGAGCGGCAGGCGGTCGCTCATGCTGAGCAGGCGCGTGGTGTTGATGACCCCGTCGGATCCGAAGCCCTCGATGCCCTGGAACACGCCCGCGCCCCCGAGGCCGTAGTGGTGCGCTCTTCGCACGATCTCGCTGTACAGGGGCTTGCGGCGCCACAGGGTGCCGCTGAGGACGGTGAGGGTGAGCCTGCACGCGGGCACCAGCCGGCGCGAGGTCATGTGGTGCGCAGCCGTGGCGGCAGGTGGTCCCACAGGTTGACGTGGACGATCCTCCATCTGCCGCCCTTCCACTCGATGGCGTTGATGCCGCAGTTGTAGAGCTTGAAGCAGAACGCGTCGGTCTCCGCGATGCTCCGCAGCAGCGTCTTGACCAGGCCGCCGTGGGTGACCGCGAGCACCGGCCGGCCGGTCTCCTCGGCCACCCGCGTCAGTTCGGCCAGCGCCGCCCCGGCCTGCTTCCGGAACGCGGTGTAGCGTTCCGGAAGCGCGCCCTCGGGCCGGGGGGCGAAGGGTGCCGGAGCCTTGGGGAGCTCCGAGGCCACATGGAAGGCCGCCTCGGTGAGGGAGGGCTGCACCTCGACCGGCAGCCCGAGCGACTCGGCGAGGTAACCGGCCGTCTCCCGGGCCCGCTTGAGCGGGCTGGCCCGCAGACTGCCGACTTCGAGCCGGGACTCCGCGTCCAGAAGGTGGTGCCCGGCGCACCACTCCCCCAGGCGCCGCGCCTGTACGTGGCCCAGCTCGCTGAGCCGGGTGTCCCAGTCCTGGCTGGGATTCAGTTGCCACTGCGACTGGCCGTGACGCGCCAGGAAGATCTTCACACGGAGTCCTTCGTCGAGTCCTGCCTGCGGCGTGCCGGCCTGGTCAGCGTCCGCCCATGCCCAGGGCCGTGGCGGCGCGCTGGTACTTGATGTCCGAGGTGATGCGCACCCCGAAGCGGTCGCACAGGTCCTGCGAGAGCACCTTGATGAGCTCGACGACGCGCGGGTCGCCGGCGATCTCCTCGTCGATCCGCGGGTAGATGGCCAGCTCCACCTCGCTGACCGGCCGCTCCTCGCGCTGCTCCGCGGGCAGCCGCAGGTTCTGCACGAACGCGCGGTCGATGCTGCAGCGCAGCGCGTCCCGCTTGTCGAGCCAGACGAAGAAGGTGTAGCGGTAGTCGTCGAGGCGCACGGTGGGTATCAGTTCCGTCCTGGGGATGCCGTACTCCTCCTCCAGGTGCCGTCCGGGGTGCTCGATGTCCGTGCGGGCGAGCAGTCGCTTGACGACGGCCACCGCCTCCGGGGAGTCGGGGGCGGCCTGGATGGCGGCCTTCTCCTCGCCGTCGAAGACGTAGCGGTGATCACGGCGGACGTGGTTCTCGTCCTGGGCCGCCTTGAAGGCGCAGAAGGCGTGCGTGATCTTGTTGCAGGAGGTCCGCAGCAGCGCGCCGGTCTCCAGGATGCGGAAGTCCTCGGTGTCGTAGTAGATGGCCGTGTTCAGCGGGGGTGTGGTGCGGGCCTGGTCCTTCTCGGCGATCTCCGCGCCGGCCACCCGGTCACCGATCGTGGCCTTCATGTCGTCGAGCCAGCTGTAGTAGTCCTCGTTCGAGACGTCGTCCATCTCGATCTTGACGGCCAGCTGGTTGAAGACGACGAAGTCACCGGACCTGCTGTAGACGGCCTCGGCCTCGGGCATCTTCGGGCTGATCATGCGCTCTTCCCTTCGGGATCCGGCTGCGCCGGTGCGATGCGGAACGGCTTGGGGCAGGGGGTGGGCGGGGCGGCCCGGTTCAGGAGAGCTGGAGCCCGGTGTCCTGACCGTCGAGGGCGTGGCTGCACAGGCACGTGCGCTCGGCCGGCAGGGACTTGACGGCGTCGAAGAGCACGGGCCGCAGGCGGTCGATGTTCTGGCCGAAGACCTTCAGGACGTCCTCGTGGGTGACGCCCTCGCCGACCTCGACGCCGGCGTCGAGGTCGGTGACCAGGGCGATGGAGGTGTAGCAGAGGCCGAGCTCGCGGGCGAGCGGCGCCTCGGGGAAGCCCGTCATGCCGACGACCGACCAGCCCTGCGCCCCGTACCAGCGCGACTCCGCCCGGGTGGAGAACCGCGGGCCCTGGATGACCGCGAGCGTGCCGCCGTCCGTGGGCTCCCAGTCGCGGGCGCGCGCGGCGGCCAGGGCGGTCTCCCGGCCCGTGGGGCAGTACGGGTCGGCCATCGACATGTGCACGACGTTCGGGGTCAGGCCGTCCGTGCGCTCGTAGCCGTCGTAGTAGGTCTGCTCACGGCCGTAGGTGCGGTCGACGAACTGGTCGGGGACCACGAGGGTGCCGGGGCCGAGGTGTGCCTGCAGGCCGCCGACGGCGCACGGTGCCAGCACCTGGCGCACGCCGACCGAGCGCAACGCCCAGAGGTTGGCGCGGTAGTTGATGCGGTGCGGCGGCACCGAGTGCTTGCGTCCGTGGCGGGGCAGGAAGGCCACCTTGCGCCCGGCGATCTCCCCGATGAGGAGGGAGTCGCTGGGAGCGCCGTAGGGGGTCTCGACCGCCACCTCGGTGATGTCGTCGAGGAACGAGTAGAAGCCGGAGCCTCCGATGACGCCGATTTCCACGTCCGATACCTGTGTCATTTTTCCACTCCTGATATTTGGAGACCGCGTTCGGTGATTTCCTGGTGCTTTTCTTCCGGCGCCGAGGGCGCCGGGGCCGGCAACTCGCCTTTTCGCACGGCTCTGCCGAGCCATACGCCGGCCATCTGTGAGGTGATGATGGACAGCAGCACGAGGGAGGTGAAGAAGTCCTCGTTGATGATGTGGGCCCCGAAGGCCACCGAGGCGAGGACGATGCCGGGACCGCCGCGCGCGTTCATCGCCACGGCGAGGTTGATGGCCGACCTGTTCGTCTCCCCGGCCATGCGCGCGCCCAGCCATACGCTCAACGACTTGGCGAAGCAGGCCAGTAGGAGGAACCAGAGGAAGAAGAATAGGCTGAAGTGGCGTGCGAGGTCCAGCTTGACGCCGACGACGGCGAAGTAGGCGGGGACGAAGAATCCCAGCGAGATGGACCGCAGGGCGTCGTCCGACGTCCGGGTCTGCGGCGTCGCCGCCTCCGCGCCGCACATGCCGGCGACCAGCGCCCCGAAGACCGGGTCGATGCCGAGGCCCGTGCAGGCCGCGCACGACAGGAACACGAAGACGAGCCGGAAGGCGATCGGACTGCGTACCGCCAGGAAATTCAGCGGACTTGCCGATATCCGGGTGAAGGCCCGTGGCCCCCAGCGCAGGAACACCGTCAGAAAGACCAGGGGCACCGCCGTGAAATAGACGGTGGCCATGGCGACGGAGTCGGTGCCGTAGAGCGCCCACAGCCCGTAGGAATCGCTCGCGTGCGCCTGTGCGACGCCCAGGACGACCGCGAGGACGACATAGAGCACTACGTCCTCGAGGACGGCGACTGCGAGGACGATGCGCGCGAACGCCGTGCGCAGGATGCCGAGATCGAGCATGATCCGGGAGATGACCGGCACACTGGTCACCGCGATGGCCATGCCGAAGACGAGGGCGATCGTGGTGGGTGAGCCGTCGGGCCCGGCGAGGTCGCCGAGGTCGACCGCCTCGGCGACGCCCAGTCCGCACAGGAAGGGCAGCGCCAGCCCCGAGACCGCGATGAGGCCGATCGTCCGCCGCTGCGGGTCGCCGCCCCGGTGGCGCAGCTCCGTACCGGTCAGGTAGACCAGCAGCAGCAGGCCGATCTGGTAGAAGGCGCCGAGCACGGCGGCGGCCGGACCGGTGGTCGGCAGCAACCAGTGCTGCGCCGCGGGCGCGAGTTGGCCGAGGACCGTGGGTCCTGCCACGAGTCCGCCGACGATCTCCCCGATCACCTGGGGCTGGCGCATGAGGTGGAACAGGTACCCGCCGAGGTGCGCGAGCCCGAGCAGGGCGACCAGGGCGATGAGTACGTGGGCTACCTCAGCAGTCTTCAGTGACACGCCCGGCCCGGCTCCCCTCGGTGCTCTTGCGGAGTGCGGCGTCCATGAGGTTGACGGCCGCGAGGCCGTCGTCGAACGTCGCGAGGGTGACGGTGCCCGTCGCCAGGTCGTCGGCCAGGCGCCGGTAGGGGTTCATCGGGTCGGGGCCGGTCAGCTCCTGCCGGGTCCGGGCGCCCGTGGCCAGGGTCAGCACGGCCGATCCGTCGGTGGTGTCGGCGGCCACCCGGACGGTGCCCCGGGTGCCCAGTGCCGCGAACTCCAGCTTCCGCCGCCCGGGAGTGACGCGGGACACCGCCACCCGTGCCCGGGCCGGGTGGCCGAGCGGGCGCAGTTCCACCTGGGCGACGTCGTCCACGTCGACGTCCACCGGGCCCGCCGGGCCGCGACGGGTGTCGTGCACCCGGTGGGTCCATGCCGACTCGACCTCCCAGGTGTTCATTCCCGTCGACCACAGCAGCAGGTCGAAGGCGTGGCAGCCCAGGTGGGCCAGGGCCCCGCCGCCGGCCGACTCGCGCTGCTCCCGCCACGGCGACGGTGTGGCGGGGCCTGCGTGGGAGTCGTCGCTGATGTCGATGTCCAGGGCGATCAGCTCACCGATCGCACCTTGCAGGAGGGAGGTGCGGGCCGAACGCAGCGCGGTGTTCTCCCGCCACTGGAAGGGGACATGGGCCCGGCTCCCGAGCGACGCGGCGAGCTCGGCGAGCTTGAGCGCGGCCGGGGCGTTCTGCGCCAGCGGTGTCTCGCACACCACCAGCATCTCCCGCTGCAGTGCTTCGGTCACCAGCGTGGCGTGGGTGTGCGTCGGCGTGGCCACGACGACCGCTTCCAGGCCGCCCTGCCGGATCAGCGTCAGTGCGTCGGCGCCCGGTTGGGCCACGGCGAAGCCGGGACACGCCGCCAACCAGTCCGCGTGCCGGGCACCCCGCCCGGAACCTATCAGCGCTATGTCCACGTGCGGTTCCTCTCCAAATGTTGCGGTCATTGCTGTGCTCACGCTGTTCGTGCCGGTCAGCTGCGCGTGCGCGCCAGTCGTTCCAGGTAACGGGCGACGCCGTCCTCGTCGTTGGAGCCGGTGACCTCGTCCGCGGCGCGCAGGACGTCCGCGTGGGCGTTGGCCACCGCCACCGAGCGGCCGGCCCAGGCGAACATGGGCAGGTCGTTGGGCATGTCCCCGAAGGCCACGGTGTCCGCGTCGCCCAGGCCGAGCCGGCCGGCGAGCCGCTCCAGGCCCGTGGCCTTGTCCACGCCGGCCCGGGTCACCTCGCAGAACTGGCCGGAGGAGAGGGTGACTTCGTAGCCGGTGGGCAACAGGGCGGCGACGGCGCCGTGGTAGTCGTGCGCGGTGCCGTCCGCCTGGACGATGAGCTTGCCGAAGCCACGCTCGTCGAGCTCCGTCCCCAGCGAGGCGACCCGGAGGGCTTCGCGGCAGTAGACGGGGTCGAGGGCGAACCCTTCCTCCAGGAGGAGGTCCGGCCACCGTTCGGCGCCGAGCCGGACCCCCGGCAGACCGCCGCTCAACGCCTTGAGGGCGATGCGGGCCTCGGCCTGGCCGATGGGCCGGTGGTCCAGGACTTCCTCGCGGCCGAAGTCGTAGGCGATGGATCCGTTGCCGCACACGGCGATGACCGTGCGGCCCAGGGCCTCGGCTATCGGCCGCACGTCGCGGACGGGCCGTGCGGTGGCGATGACGAAGGTGTGCCCGGCCTGCTGTACGGCGCGCACCGCCGCACGGGTGCGCTCGGAGACCCGGGTCCGGGAGTCGAGGAGGGTGCCGTCCAGGTCGGAGACGATCAGGAGAGGGTTCACGGGTGCATGGCCTTCATGGAGCTGTTCTGTGGTGGCTGCGCGGCATCGCGCAGGAGGACGACGGCGACCAGTGCGGCGACGGCCGCGGCCGCTCCGGGGACGAGGAAGGAGGCCCACAGCCCGGCGTGCTGTTCGGCCACGCCGGCCGCCGACGAACCCACGGCGTTGCCGGTGAGCACGGCGGTGACCATCCATGCGAACGCCTCGGTGGCGGTGCCCGGCGGGGCGACGTCCCCGATGATCCCGAAGCCGCAGGCCAGGACCGGGGACAGGAACAGTCCCGCGAGGAAGACCAGCGCGATGGCCACGGCGGGCGGCGGGACGAGCGCGAGCAGGAGGTAGCAGCAGGCCATCCCCGCGAGGAGCACCTGCAGTTGGCGCATGGTCGTCGCCTTCCACTGCCGGGCCCCGTAGTAGAGCCCGCCGACCAGTGCGCCCGCGGCGTTCACGCCGAGCAGGATTCCGGAGAGTCCGGCGTGGCCGATGTGCTCCTGGTAGGCGACGGTGTCGATGTTGAGAGCGCCCAGGCCCACGCCGACGCAGGCCAGGGCGAGCAGCAGCCGGCGCAGCATCCTCGACCGGAGCGGCCCGGCCCAGTCGGGCTGCCGGGGTTCGGCGCGCCACAGCCGGACCGGCTCCGGGGTCACGTACGCCAGCGTGCCGACGATCATGGCGAGGGTGGTGAAGGCGAGCGCGGGGCCGGCTCCGGCCAGCCACCCGATCAGCACGACGAACAGCGGTCCCGCCGCGAACACCACCTCCTGCAGCGAGGCGTCGAGCGCGTAGGCGGAGGCGATGGCGCGTTTGTCGTCGAGCACGCTCGGCCAGAGCGTGCGCAGGCACGGTTCGAGCGGGGGCGAGGACAGTCCCGCCACGGCGGCAGCGGCGGCGGCCGCCCCTGTGTGTCTGCCACCGGCCCAGATCAGGGCGAGGAAGCCAGCCGCCGAGACGAGGGCGCTGACCCACAGCACCCTGGGCTGTCCGAGGCGGTCGACCGCCCGCCCGAGCAGCGGCCCCCCGACGGCGGTGGACAGCCCGTAGAGGGCCGTGATGCCTCCGACGACTGCGAAGCTCATGCCGTGCGACCGCAGGAAGAGGGCTATTCCCAGCGGCGCCATGCCGTTGGGCAGCCGTCCCAGCAGGTTGGTCGCGAAGAGGTAGGTGACGTGGGGCCGGCTGAGGCAGTCCTTGTACGGGGCGAGCATTCAGGAACTCATTTCGGCAGCGTGGCCCTGCGTCGGGAGGAGGGTCAGGGCGATCTCCGCCAGCGCGCCCTCGAGGAAGGTGAGATCGACCTGCGCGTCGCCGCGGAGCTGCTCTGCCCGTGGTCCCCGTCGCAGGTGCAGCCACAGCCACGCGGCGTCGGCGTCGAGCGAGACGCCCGGCCCGGAGTTCTCCGTCACACGGGAGCCGGCGAACGGCGCGAGCCGCTGGACCACGGGCCGGGGCAGGCCCTTGATGTCGACGTCGAGGACCTGGCCCCGGTCGTCCAGGTCGAGTACCGCACGCGCCTGCACGCGCTCGGTATGGATATGCCGGCCGTCCGTATGCTCGTAGCGGATGTGGAGCCGGCCGGTCTCCTGCCGCCAGTCCACCTGCGTCGGCGCGATCATGCTCATCGCGACCGCCCGTACGTCTGACACCACAGCCACGCGATCTCCTCGCATTGCTCCACTGAGAGGTGATGGGCACCGGGGCGGTACTGCCGGGTGGCCAGTTCCCGGATGCACAAGTACATCTCGCAGCACAGAAGGTCATGCAGCCGGCCGACGATCTGCTCGTCCACATGCCTGGGTGCCGCACTGGCCACGACGTACAGCCTGGTGCCCTTGAAGCGGCATACGGCGATGCCCTCCTGCTCTTCCAGGACGGACAGCCCGCCCGCGACAGGGCCGTTCACCGGCCGCCCCGGGGGGCCGTCCGTGAGCACGACCGTCTCGTCCCGCAGGAGGGCCAGCGCATCGCCGTCCCGCAGGAGTTCGCCGCTCGGGTCGACCATGATGTCGGCCCACCCGAGCAGTTCGTCGCGCCTGGTCGCCCGGTGTCCGGCCAGGACCGCCGCGCACATCCGGATGGGGTCCGCGTCGTGGACGCCGACCTGTGCGCCCGCCACGCGCAGGGCGGTGGCGACGGCGGTGTCGCCCGGGCCGAAGCCGAGGAGCCCGACATTGGCGTCGGTGACCGAGCGGCTGAGCCCGTCGCGCAGCACCGACTCCAGGCCGTAGGCGAGCGCGTGTCCGGCCGGTCCCTGCAGGAGGGGGTGGAGCGGGCTGCCCGCCGTCGTGAAGACCGGCAGGTGCGCGGGGCCGGCGGGGACCGGGTCCACCGGGTCGTTCCAGTCCGTGCTCCTGACCACACCGCGCACCGCGTGTGCGTCCAGCAGCGACTGGTCGCAGGCGCCCCACAGCCGGCCCGGGGCCTGCAGGACCACGGCGGCCGACGTCCGGCGGGACACCCGGCCCGCGTACTCGGCGGCCGTGCGCCACAGGTCCTCCGGCCGGTCGGGCACGAGGACCTGTACGTCACCGAGGCCCTCTTCACGTGCCGCGGTCGTCGTCCACCGGGTGGTGATCACCGCGCCCACGTCCAGGGCGCCCGCCAGGACGCGGAGGTACTCGACGGCGCCCGCACTGAGCTCGCCCGCCACGACGAGGCGGGTCTCGGGTACGGGGAAGCGGCGGACCACCTCACGCAGCACGGGCAGCCTGGGCGGGGCCGCGGCGGACAGGGACAGGGCCGGCCGGGCGGTGGCCCGTGCCGGGACGGATGGCTCGCGGGCCATCGGGGCGTTCCCGGGGGGACCGGAGCGACCGAGGTAGAGAGCCGTATGCGCGGTGGGGCTTTGGATCACGGTGGTGTCCTTGGTTCTGCACCTTGTTGCTCGGAGTGACTCCGGGCTCGGACGCACAGCGGCGGCCGGCGGCGGACGGCGTGGGCGGTCCTACACGTGCTGCAGGCGGGCGATACCCGAGACCAGCGGTTCGGGCAGGCGGGCGGGCCGGACCTCGACGTCACCGACGACCAGGTCGGCGGGCTGGTCCTGCACCAGGGCGCCCACACACCGCGCGACGGATTTGGTGGCCATCTTGTACGGGGTGTCGTCGCCGTCCAGGTTGGCGATGGCGCCGGGGCTGACGAGCGTGGCCCGCACGCCGTGGGCCCGCTCCTCCAGCAGCAGCGTCTCGACGAAGGCCTTCAGGGCCGCCTTGGTCGCGCTGTAGGCGGCGCCGCCCTCGAAGAACCGGGTGCCCGCGTGGCTGCCCATGATCACGTACGTGCCGCCGCTGCGGCGCATCGCGGGGAGCGTGGCGCGCACGACCCGGAAGACGGAGGTGAGGTTCACCGCCACCGACTCGTCCCACGCCGCCGTGTCCAGCTCGGCGATGGGTGCGAAGGCACGCGCGACGGCATTGGTGACGCAGGCGTCCAGCCGTCCGAACCCGCGCACCACGGCCTCGACGGCGGCGTCCACGCCCGCCGGGTCCGACAGGTCGCAGATCGTCTCGTGCAGCCACGGCTCGCCCGAAGGGGTCCGGTTCAGGGCGGCCACCCGGTAGCCACGCCCGTGCAGCTCCCGGGCGATGGCCAGGCCGGTGCCTCGGTTGGCGCCGGTCACCAGGGCGACGGGGCCGCAGCCGCGGTCAGGCGATGCCATCGAGCAGCCTCTTCCACTCCGTCACGAGCTCCCCCTCCGACGCCCCGTTCCGGAAGAGGTCCTTGTCCAGCGAGGAGCCGTCGGGGTGCCGCAGCCTCATGCAGTCGGGCGAGACCTCGGAGATCAGCACGGGCTCGTTCGCCTCGTCCTGACCGAAAATGAGGCAGAAGTCCCAGACCTCGACGGGCGCGAGCCAGGAGATGAGCGAGGCGTTGACGGCCAGGGCCCGGTCCCGGAACTCCTCGACGGGCACGCCCAGCGCGCGCAGGTAGTCCTCGCCGATCGGCTGGTCCTCGGGGTCCACGCGGTAGTCGAACTTCACCACCGGCCGCGGCAGGACCGCGTTCTCCTCGAACAGTCCGGGGTACTTCACCAGCGTGGAGCCGATGGCCCGGTTCTTGACGATCACCTCGAACGGCGGCGCCTCGTGATACTCGGCGAGGTACGCGATGGGCGAGAGCCTGCGGATGAACGCGGTGCGGATCCCGGCCTTCTCCAGCTGGGGCGCGGCACGCTCGTAGAAGTCCAGGCGCAGCGGTCCGGTGTCCTGGAACAGCTCGTCGCGGTCGAAGGTGAAGCTGCGCAGGCTGGGGATCAGCTCCACCATGCACAGTCCTGCGGGCAGCAGCCACAGGCGCTTGCTGCGTCCTTCGATGTCCGGGGTGCGGCTCTCGCGCAGGGACCGGAGGGTGTCGTCGGACAGGTCGATCACTTCTGCCCGGCTCGCCGGAAGCGACTGCTCCGTCATGTGGGACGGCCTTTCTCGTCGTGTGCCGCATCGTGGGCGGCATCGTGTGCTGCGTGGTGTGCTGCGTGGTGTGCTGCGTCGTGTGCTGCGTCGTGTGCTGCGTGGTGTGCGGGCCCTTGTGGGGCGCAGAGACCCTGGTTGTGGGCGTGCAGGAGGAGCAGGAGCGTCTTGGCGTCCGCGGCCGGCTGCCGTGAGACCGCGTCGATCGCCTGCTGCAGCGGCAGTTCCCGTACGCGGATGTCCTCGCCCTCCTCGGCCACGCCGCCACCCGGGCCGGTCCGCAGGGCCGGGTCGTACTCCCCGGTGAAGAGGTGGGTGCGTTCCGCGCTCAGCTGGGGCGCCATGTAGGCGGTGAACGCTCTGCGCAGCTCGCGGACGCGGTAGCCGGTCTCCTCCTCGGCCTCGCGCCGGACCGCTTCGCAGGCGTCCGCGTCGTCCAGCAGCCCGCCCGGAACCTCGAGGAGTTCCCCGCCGGGCACGTCGTGCAGCAGGAGTGGCAGCCGGAACTGGCCGGTGAGGACCACCGTTCCCGACGCGCGGGAGTACAGGAGCACGGCCGCACGGTCGCCCCGGTCGAAGCTGAGGCGGGTGAGGTGCTGGACCGTGCCGTCCCGCCGCGTGGCCGCGAGGCGGAATCTGCGCAGGGTGAACCAGTCGTCCGCCACCGTCTCGACGGTTTCGAGCCGGACGGACGGCGTGCCCGGCGCGCCCTGCGGTGGGTCAGGAAGCCGCATGCGCCGTGGCGTTGATGTTGGCGAGGATGTTACGGAGCTTCCCGGCCAGTTCGTCGCGGGTGAACATGGTGTTGCCCGACTGGGTGTCGGTCGACGGGTACGCCGTGTTGTAGACGTTGGAGAAGTCGCGCTCCCGCGGCCCGCGGAGCACCATCGTGCAGGTCATCGCCTCCATCGGCAGCGCCACCCGGTGAATGCGGTGGTACTGCAGGTGGTAGGCGTTCCCCTGCGACTCGGCCGATTCGCCGGTCATTCTCAGTTCGGTCTCACCGACGAACTCGTAGAAGTTCGAGTGCGTGGACACACCCTGCTTCTCGGGGCTGTACCGGTACTGCCGGAACAGGGTCGTCGGATCACCGGGCGCCGCGGCGGCCTCCGGGGAATCCGTGCGGTAGAAGTTCTGGGAGACCAGCCGTCCGGTGAGAATGGTCGACCAGAAACTGAACCGGTGGTCGTGGATCAGCTCGTCGTGCAGCTCTTTCTCGGTGTACGGCGGGCACCACGCATGGAGGGTGAGCCGGTAACCCAGCCGGTCACCGGAGTCGACGAGCACAATCTTGTCGAAATGGTTGACGTGCCGGTACGAACGCGCGGCGATTTCGTCGAGCAGGTCGTCGTCGGCCAGGTATTGATTCAGCAGGTCCGTCATGCAGGGGGCGGCGCCCAGGCGCTTCACCAGGCTGAGGTTGTAGTCCTTCTGACGGTCGCTCGCCGCCACCGGCAACCCGTTGAGCAAGGTCTCCAGATCTTGTGGACGCAGTCCCGTCAACAGGTTTTCCGAAACGGCTTGAACGGTCATCGCTTCCCCCACTTCAGCACATACGCTGGCGTACGCATCGGACATAATTCACGAGCAGTCGAACAGCTATGCGTCCTGGCATTTCTACTCAGTGGTCCGCATCCGGACAAGTGCCCTAAAGTGCTGCTCTTCGGAGGTAGCCGTTCGGCTACCTCCGAAGAGCAGCACCGAAGTTCATCTGTCTGAACGCTCTGGTCAGAACCGACGATCGACCCCCGGTCGACGCCGGGTGACGGCCCGGCCACGACGCGTCCCGCGACGAAACGGGGGCGTCGTAAGCGCGGCGGCGAGCGTTCAGCCTGCGTTTCACAACGCCGCCCAGGATCGAGGGAGTTGCACCATGCCGATGGAGATCGAGCGCAAGTTCACAGTCCGCGACGACGCGCCTTTCAAGGGGCAGCCCGCGGTGCCCGTACGACAGGGGTACCTGGCGCGCGGCGAGCGCGAAGAAGTACGCGTCCGGCGCGTGGGGGACGAATATTCGCTGACGGTGAAGAAGGGCAGCGGGCTCGAGCGGCAAGAATTCGAGACAAGCATTGACGCCGCGCAATTCGATGCTCTATGGCCGGCCACGGAGGGCTGCCGGGTGAGTAAATCGCGTAGGCTCGTTCCGCTTCCGGCGGGCCGAACCGCCCACGTCGACGTCTTCGAGGGCCGGCTCGCGGGACTGGTCACGGTGGAGGTCGAGTTCGAAGACCGGGAGGAGGCCCTCGCCTTTGTGCCGCCGGCCTGGTTCGGGACCGAGGTGACCGACGACGGCCGGTATGCGAACAAGGAACTGAGCTCGAGCGGAATTCCGTCGTGACGGATACGACGCGCGCATGAGCCGGTCCGGGAGCGCGGCCGCCGCGCTCCGGGGCCCGCCCGCCCGGTGGGAATCACCGGCCTCCCGTGATCGGTTCGCGTCAAGAAGCTCCTCATTGGCCGAAAATGACTATTCACATCCCGCTCCGCTGCATACCTTCAGCCCGGGGATCACGCGGCGGGACGACCAGGACCATGGGGGGCCGGGTATGGACGAGCAGCAGGCTGTCGGGGTGCGGGAGTCGTGGGCGCCGTCGCCGGGCGTTCCGGCGGACGGTGCGGGGCCGGGCGATCCGGCCACCCGGCTGCGCGTGCTGTGGCTGGCGCACGACGAGATCGCCTTCTACGGCCTGCCCGCCCTCCTCGACCGGGTCCCGGTCATCGGGGCGCACCGGGTGTGCCAGGAGACCGGCACCGCGCAGCGGCTGCTGCAGGAAGAGCCCTTCGACGTGTGCGTGCTGCCGTTGACGGCATACAGCCACACCCTGGACTCGCTGCTCTCCATGAGCCGCACCCGCCTCGTGCTGAGCCTGTCCGACGCCGCGCCCCCGTTTCCCGGCCACCTGGCCTACGGCAAGACCGTGGACGCCTGGCTCCTGGAGCAGCACATCACGCTCAACTCCCTGTGGGAGACGTTCACCCAGCTGGTGTGGCCCGCTTCCGCTCCCCGGGGCGCGGTGGGGCCGGACGCGGCGGCGGCCGGCCGTGCGGCGCGGGGCCTGAGCAGGGTCACCGATCGTGAGCGTTCCGTCCTGAGGCTGCTGGCGCAGGGGCAGAGCAACCAGCAGATCGCCCGGGCCCTGGGGATCTCCATCCACGGGGTGAAGCGCCATGTCTCCAACCTGCTGCTGAAGTTCGACTGCTCGAACCGGACCGAGGTCGCCCTGGCGGCGGCCCAGCTGCGTCTGGACCACCCGTCGAAGGCCATGACGTGAGGCCGGCCCGCCGTCCGGCGTGAGGGTCGGCAGGGAACTCCACCGGGGTGTCATCGCGTCACCCCCACAGCCCCTGGGCCAGCGCCGCCCCCAGGGATGCCGCGCCGAGACCGGCCACGACGCCCGAGGCCACGTTGGCCGCTGCGAGGAAGCCCGCGCCCCCTTCGGCGAGGCGCAGCGTCTCGTACGAAAACGTCGAGTAGGTGGTCAGCGCCCCGGCCAGGCCGGTCCCGAGCAGGAGCTGGAGGTCCGGCGGTGCGGCGTCCGCCTCCGCGGCCCCGGTCAGCAGGCCCAGCACCAGGCACCCCAGCGCATTGGCCGTGAACGTCCCCCAGGGGAAAGCCCCGTCGTGCCACCGCCCGACGGCACGGTCGATGAGGTAGCGCAGCGGCGCGCCGACCATGCCTCCGGTGATCACCAGTGCCCACGTCATGCGCGCACCCGCTCCCGCCCGGGGACCCGCAGCCGGCGCGCGGCCCGCGCCGCCGACCAGGCCGCGGCCAGGGCGACGAGAGGGGTGCCCGCCGTGCAGGCCAGGCCGGCGGCGGGGCGGCCACCGCTCATCAGGGTCTGGGCGTCGGCGACGTAGGTGGAGAAGGTCGTGAAGCCGCCCAGCACGCCGGTGGCGAAGAAGGGGCGTACGAGCGCGTGCGTGGCCCGTGCGCCGGCGACCGCCACCATCAGGACGCCCATGGCCGCGCACCCCACGACGTTGACCGTCACGGTCGTCCAGGGGAAGGAGCCGGGCGCGTCCGGCCAGAGCCGACAGGCTCCGTAGCGGGCCGCGGCGCCGAGGCCGCCGCCGAGCGACACCGTCCACACGACCACCGGTGTACGGGGCACTTCCACTCACGTCTCCTACTCGCCGGGCGCACGCGGGCGCACCTCATCGCAAGTAGGGACCGTTGGCGGCGTGTTCACCGCGGTTGGAGTACGGCGGGCCCCACCGCCGCGCGGCTCCGGTGGGCAGGAACCGCGGGATTACGGTACCTCACCTCCTCTCCCGCGAGCTTTATTGACCGATCGTTCCAGATAGGACTAGCGTTCTCGACGTGGCCAGGACCAAGGAATTCGATCCGGACGCCGCCCTGCAGTCAGCCCTGGAGCTGTTCTGGCGGCGCGGTTACGAGGCGACGTCGATGGCGGACCTCGTGGAGCACCTCGACATCGCCCGGGCGAGCCTGTACGCCACGTTCGGCAGCAAGCGCGAGCTCTACTTCAAGGCCCTGGAGCGCTACGGCGAGCAGCACGGCCCGGGCATCGTGGCGGAGCTGTCCCAGCCGGGCCCGGCCCTGCCGGCGGTGCGCGCACTGATCCAGCGCTTCGCGCGGGAGGCCGCCCGCGACACGCAGCGGCGCGGTTGCTTCGTGACGAACACGGCCGTCGAGCTCGCCGCGCACGACCCGGACGCGGCGCGCCGCGTCGAGGAGAGCTGGCACTCCGTGGAGACGGCGCTGACCTCGGCACTCATGCGGGCCGGGGCGCAGGGGGAACTCCCCGTGGGCCGCGACCCGGTGGCGCTCGCCCGGATGCTGCTGGTGCTCATACAGGGCATGCGGGTGGTCGGCAAGGTGGACCCGTCCCCGGGCCTGCTGCGGGATGCCGCCGCCCAGGCGCTGGCCCTGCTGGACTGACCGCCGCACTCCCCGCCGTCCGGGCCGACATCGGCATCGGCATCGGCATGCCCGAATTCTGGACCGATCGTTCTTATCTCGTTGAGGAGTAGTCGCCATGACCGCACGCTTCACCGGCAGGACCGTTCTCGTCACCGGCGGCGGCACGGGCATCGGCCGCGCCATCGCGCTCGCCTTCGCCCGTGAGGGCGCCAGGGTCGTGGTGGCGGGCCGCCGCCCGGAGCCGCTGGAGGAGACCGTCTCGGCCATCGAGGCCGAGGGCGGCGAGGCAGCCGCCGTCACCGCCGACGTGACCCGTTCCGAGGACGTACGCGCCCTCGTCGGGCAGACGGTGGCGCGTTACGGCGGCCTCGACGTGGCCGTGAACAACGTCGGCACCTTCATACCGCCCACCAAGGTCGCGGACATCCCCGAGGACGGCTGGCACGCCATCATGGCCACCAACCTCACGGGCCTGTGGCTGTCGATGAAGCACGAGATCGACCACATGCGGGCTCACGGCGGCGGCGCCGTCGTGAACATCTCGTCCAACCTCGGCGCCCACAAGCGCCTGCCCGGCCTGGGCGCGTACGCCGCCGGCAAGGCCGCCGTCTCCGTGCTCACGCGCACCGCCGCCCTGGACCACATCGGGGACGGTGTCCGGATCAACGCCGTCAGCCCCGGGCCCGTCGACACCCCGATGTCCTCCCGCCCCGGCGAGTCCTCCTCGGCCAAGGCCGAGCGGATGAGCCGCGAGGTCCCGGCCGGCCGCGCGGGCACCCCCGAGGAGGTCGCCGCCGCCGTGCTCCATCTGGCCTCCGACGAGGCCGGATACACGGTCGGCACCGAGCTCGTACTCGACGGCGGCGTCACCGCCTGACGGGCCGCGCGGCCGCCGGTCTCAGCCCACCAGCTCCGGCTCGGCGGCCTCGGCCCTGGGCCCGGCCCCGGCGGGCGCCGCGCCGGTGGCGGCGGCCGACGCCTCGGGGTCCGCCGCCGGGCGGCGGGCCACCATCCACACGTAGACGAGAATTCCGGCGAAGAGGAAGAGCACGCCCTGGTAGACCGCCGCGTACCCGGCGCCCGCCACCAGCCAGAAGGAGAAGGCGAACCCGCCGACGGCCAGCACCATGTCGCGCGTCATCCGTCCGGTGCGGACCTTCTCGCGCCGCCCGGTCAGCAGGAAGTACACCTGCGCGGCGGTGGCCAGCAGGTAGGGGACGGTCGCGGAGAAGGTCGTGATCAGGACCAGGATCTCGAAGACCCCGCCCACACCGGCCGTGTAGTTGACGATCGTCAGCACCGAGGCGAGCACGGCCGCGGCGAGCACACCGGCCGTCGGCACCCCGCGCCGCTTCTTGGCGAATGCGGCCGGGAACAGCCCGTCCTTGGCGGCCGCGTAGGGCGCCTGGGCGCTCATGAGCGTCCAGCCGTTGAGGGCGCCCAGGATGGAGATCACGGCGGCTGCCGCGATCAGCGTGCCGCCCCAGTGGCCGCCGAACATCGCGTCGACCGCGTCGGAGAACGGGGCGGTGGAGTCGACGAGCTTGTCGTGCGCGACCGTGCCGAAGACGGACAGGGTGCCCAGCAGGTAGACCACGGCCGCGCCGATGGTGCCGAGCACGCTGGCGCGCCCGACGTTGCGCTCGGGGTCGCGGACCTCGCCCGCGCTCATCGCCGCCGACTCCACGCCCACGTAGCTGTAGAGCAGGATCGCGGCCGACGCCGACAGGCTGCCGGTCCAGCTGCCGCCGCCCTCGGTGAAGGAGCCCAGGTTGGCCGGGTCGAAGAAGAAGACACCGACGACGGCAACGAACAGCAGCGGCACGAACTTCAGCACCGTGGAGACCATCTGCACCACGCCCACCCAGCGCGTACCGGCGAAGTTCGCCAGCGCCGGCAGCCACAGCAGCGCCAGGGCCAGGGCCAGGTCGAGGCCCTTGGACTCCCCGCCCCCGGTCAGCACGTGGAGGTAGCCGACACCGGCGACGGCGAGAGCGGCGTTGCTCACCCAGGTCATGGTCCAGTACGACCATGCCGACAGGAACCCGGCGAAGTCACCGAACGCCTCCCGTGCATAGACATACGGGCCACCGGTACGCGGGTCACGCTCGGCCAGCCGCCCGAAGACGAGCGCGAGCGCGATCGCGCCGATGGTGAGCACGCCGAAGGCGAGCAGGCTGACCGTGCCGAAAGGCGCGACCGAGGCGGGCAGCAGGAAGATGCCTCCGCCGATGATGTTCCCCATGACCAGTGCGGTCGCGGTGGGGAGGCCGAAACGGCGTGCGGGGGTGCCGTCGGTGTCGTGCATGGGAGGTGCGCCTCTCGTGCTGCGGGCAGGTCGCTGATTCTGGGGCGACAGCGCACACCAGTGCAAGAGCAGATGTATGTGCGACAGCACATATTGACCGGCGCTCTCCGGGGCGCCAAATTAGAATTTTTTGTCCCGCGCTTCCCCTGGGCCGGCCGCAAAAGGTACTGCGATCGGGGCCGCGGGCCGTGATTCGTCCAGCGGGGGGCGATCAAGCGGAATCCGCGCTGCCGCAACGGTCCCGCCGGAATTTGCGGTCGCCCACGTGCCTCGCACTGCCGGCGCCGGAGCCCGCGGTGCATCGCTTCCGCACCGACCGGCTCCTGTCCCTCCGCCACCGGCGGGCTCGGCTCCCGCGGCCACAGCAGGAACGGCCGGCTCTGCTCGCCGCCCAGCCCGCCCCCTCATGGGGGAGGCGGCTCCTCGCCGCGCGCCTGGTCCAGGGTGGTGTCCAGGGCCGAGTCGTACGCGCCGCTCCCCCGGCAGTGCGGGCACTGGCCCGCGCGGTGGACGGTCTCGGTCGGCCCCTTGAACGGGTCGGTGCCCGGGCAGTAGGCCAGCGCGTGCGTGAGGAATCCGGAGCCGTGGCACCACGGGCACGCCCTGACCTGCGGCTCAGGTTCGGGCGGGGACTTGTGTTCACTCACCGGGACCGACCAGCCCTTGCGCGCGATGACCGTTGGCGTGTCAAAGCGTAGACCCCTCGCGGACGTTCCGGCCGGGATGACCGGATCATGCGCCCGGGGTGGCTTCCGTGCGGTGGGTGGGCAGGATGGCGGCATGACCTGCCTCCGCACGCCCCGACTGACGCTGCGCCGCTGGCGCGAGGACGACATCGCCCCCATGGCGGCCATCAACGCCGATCCGGAGGTGATGCGCTGGATCGGGGACGGGTCGGTGTGCGACCGGCGGCAGACCGAGGACCGGATCGCCTCGTGGGAGCGGGAGTGGGAGGAGCGCGGCGTGGGGCTGTTCGCCGTGGAGTGCCGGCACAGCCGCCGACTGGCCGGGTTCGCGGGGCTGTCCGAGCCCGCGTTCCTGCCCGAGATCCTGCCGGCCGTGGAGATCGGCTGGCGGCTCGGGCGGCCGTTCTGGGGGCAGGGGCTGGCCACCGAGGCGGCACGGGCGGTGCTGGACTTCGCTCTGCGGGACCGCGGCCTGGCCAGAGTCGTCAGCGTGCACGCCGTCGGCAACACCGCCGCCGAGGGGGTCGTGCGCAAGCTGGGCATGCGCCGGGAGCGCGAGACGACGCACCCGGCGTACGGGGTGCCATTGCGTGTGCATGTGCTCGAGGCGCGCTCCTGACGTTCCGGACGCGCCCGTTCCTCCCCACCAGCTGATCTCCATGACTCCGGCGTCCGGGTCCCGACCGATCCGCTCTTCGTGCGGCACCTGACCGCCTGCGCCACCGCAGGGGTGCCGTGCCGCCGCCCGAGGCCGCCGTCGCGGACGTCGAGCCGGTGTCGCATCTGCGCGCCGGCCATCTGCACCTGCCCTCGCCGGCCCGTCCGCCCCCCGGCACCGGCCTGGTCGTGCCGCGCGGCGCAGCCGGTGCCGTCCGCGGACCGCGCAGGCCGGCGGCCGAGCGGTGTCGCCTCCCGCGGCGATTCACGCCTGCTGCCGCGGCTGCGCGAGCAGGCCGCGCCGAAGCGGCCGACGCAGGCGCGGACGCGGACGCGGCTGGAGGAGCAACGGGGGAGCGTGCTCGTGCTGTCCCAGCCGATGCCCGCCGGGCGCGTCCCGGTGATGCCGGCCTGCCTGCTCGCGCGCGTGCCCGCGCCCCGCTTCACGCGCGGGGGCCTTCCGTAGCGCGTGGTGGGGCCGAGGACGGGCAGCCGCGCCCCGCTTCACGCGCGGGGGACCTTCCCGCATGCCCTGGCGTGGGCGGCCACCTACGAGCCGACCGCCACCCGGCTGTTCGCCCGGCCGTGGGAGGGCGTGGCGGCGGCCGTGGCCCTTACCCTGGCGGTGGGCGCGGTGCCGGCGCTGCGGCGGTGGCTGCGCCGAGCGCCCGTTGCGGCGCTCACCTGTTCGGCCGTGCCGCAGGTGCCGCCACCTGTGCGAGCGACCAGCGTGGACCTCACCGTGCCGCAATCCTCAGGAGGGCTCATGGCGGTCGTACCGACCCGCACCGGCGGGCAGCTGTTCGCCGCGGGGCTGAGCCTTCAGGGGCAGGTGCCGGGCATCCTGCGGGACGCGCGGGGCAGGAGGGTCACCGCCGTCGCGGCGGGCGGCTATCACAGCCTGGCGGTGTGCGAGGAGGGGCGGCTGCTGGCCGCCGGGCTCGACGACGAGGAGCAGGTGTCGGGCATCCTCGCGGCGGCGCGCGGCGAGGCGGTGGCCGCCGTGGCCGCCGGCGGTTTCCACAGCCTGGCCGTCACCCGCGACGGCCGGCTGCTGGCCGCGGGCAAGGACCACAACCAGCAGGTCTCGGGCATCCGTGCGGCCGCCGGGGACGGGAAGGTCACCGCCATGGCGGCCGGTTCCGTGCACAGCCTGGCGGTGGCCGACGACGGGGGGCTCCTCGCCGCCGGCCACGACGGCGACCGTCAGGTGTCGGGCATCGTGGCGGCGGCCAGGGGCGAGCAGGTCGCCTCGGTCGCCGCCGGTGACTTCCACAGCCTGGCCGTCACCCGCGACGGCCGGCTGCTGGCGGCCGGCCGGGACGAGGACCGGCAGGTCTCCGGCATCCTGGCGGCGGCCGAGGGCACGAAGGTCGTCGCCGTCTCCGCCGCCGCCCTGCAGAGCCTGGCGCTGACCGACGACGGCCGGCTGCTGGCCGCGGGCCGGGACGGCAACCACCAGGTCTCCGGCATCGTCAGGGCCGCGCAGGGCCGCAGGATCGCCGCGATCGCCGCGGGCGATCTGCACAGCCTGGCGGTGACGTGGGACGGTGCGCTGCTCGGCGCCGGCAAGGACGGGGACGCCCAGGTGTCGGGCATCCTCGCGGAGGTGAAGGGCCGCCAGGTCACCCTGGTGGCCGCCGGCGGCTTCCACAGCCTGGCGGTGGCCGCACCGGACGGGCCCAAGGGCCGGGCGGTCCGCGTGGACTTCGCCGCCCGGGGCCCGGCCGGGTCCCTCACCCTGCAGTTCCTCCGGCAGCAGGACGGGCTCGACGTCCGTCCGGAATCCGGCGGTCCCGCCCAGGACTTCGCCATCAGGGAGGGCGTGCCCGTGCAGCTCGTCGTGCGGCGGAGCGGTGCGGGCGGCGGGGAGGCGCTGGGCAACGGCTCGGTGTACTTCACCTTCGACGAGCCGACCGGCGTCGTCGGCGTCGACACCCGGGCCAGCCGCTTCCCCTCGTACCTGACCTGCACCGGCCACGGCGCCAACCGCTTCACCTTCACCTGGAGCGCGTAGCGGCGGCCCCCCTCACAGGGCCGTCAGCACCCGCGACGCCCCCACGGGCAGGTCCCACAGGTCCTCGCGCGGCCGCCCCGCCACCTCCCAGGCCGCCCGCACCCGGCGCAGGGGCTCCATCGGCGGCTCGGCGGAGAGCAGGAAGGTCGACCAGTGCATCGCGGCCATCGCCCGGGCCCCGAGGTCCTGGCAGGCGCGTACGGCCTCCTCGGGGTCGGTGTGCACCGGTCCCAGCATCCAGCGCGGGTCGTAGGCGCCGATGGGCAGCAGTGCCACGTCGATGCCGGGATAGCGCCCGCCGATCCGCTCGAACCAGAAGCCGTACCCGGTGTCCCCCGCGAAGTACACGCGCCGCCCGCCCGGCGCGGTGAGCACCCAGCCGCCCCACAGCGAGCGGCAGGTGTCGATGAGGGTGCGCTTGCTCCAGTGGTGGGCCGGGACGAAGTCGAAGCGTACGGGCCCGGCGGGGCCGGGCAGCTCCACGGCCTCCCACCAGTCGAGTTCGGTGACGCGGGTGAAGCGGCGGCGGCGCGCCCAGGAGGCCAGGCCGGCCGGCAGCAGCAGGTGGGTGTCGCGGGGCAGCCGCTTGAGGGTGGGCAGGTCGAGGTGGTCGTAATGGTTGTGACTGATGACGACGGCGTCGATCCTCGGCAGGTCCTCCCAGGGCACCCCGACCGGTGTGACCCGGGCCGGGGTGCCCAGGATCCTGCGGGACCAGACCGGGTCGGTCAGGACCGTGAGCCCGCCGACGCGCAGCACCCAGCTGGCGTGCCCGGCCCACGTCAGGGCGAGCGAACCGGCGTCGACGGACGGCAGCGGGCCCGGCTCGTAGGGCAGGTCGGGGATCTCCAGGAGCGCCTGCGCGCACGGGCGCAGCCGGCCCTCGCGGGCGAGGCGGGCCATGGCGCGGACGCCCGGCAGCGGCGCGGTCAGGCGGTCGGCGAACGACCGGGGCCAGGAGCGGACCTCGCCGAGGGGACGCGGCTCCGCGAGGGGACGCTCGGTCTGTTCGGTCATCTGGGGCTCCATTCGTGGGGAACCGGAACCTGGGCGGTGCTGCGGGCCGGCCCGCGCGCCGGCGCCGGGGGATGCCCACCGGTCGACGGTAGATCAGATACCGGCGAGTTCACTGAACGCCGATCCAAAAGTGGACAACGCCTCCGCGACATCCGGCTCCGCCGCCGGGTCGGTGGCCTCCAGGGCGCGTCGGATCCGGTCGTCGCAGGCGCCGAGCAGCGGCGGCGTGGACAGCCGGACGCGCAGGGCGTCGGGGGCGTCGCCGAAGCGGTGCCCGCCGGGCACGGGGTGGCCGAGCACCGCGCTGAGGTAGCCCTCCAGTTCGACGGAGTCGGTGATGCGGCGGGCGGCGAGGGCGTCGCGCAGCTCGCCGAGGTCGGCGTAGAGGTGGGGGCCGGTCTGTGGTGGCCGGCAGAGCACTCCGGCGGCGTCCAGCCGCTCGCGGGCCGCGGCGCCCAGGGCCCCGTAGAGCCGCGCGGTGGCGGCGACGCGTTCGCGTACGGGCCCGGGTTCGGCCAGCGCCCAGCGGGCGGCCTCGGCCACGGGGGGCGGCAGTTCGGCCCGTACGGCCGTCAGGACCGAGCCGGCCCGGGCGCGCAGGGCGGGCCCGGCGCCGCCGACGGGGAAACGGGCCACGGCCGCGGGCCAGGCGGCGGGGGTGAGGGGGCCGGAGAGGTCGGTGAGGACGACGACGCGGTCGGGGTACATCTCGGCGGGCCCGACGAAGACGGTGGCGTGCGGGTCGTGCAGGACGTCGCGCCAGGTCTCGTCGCTGATGACGGTCAGCTCCTCGGCGGCCGCGGCCTCGCAGACCTCGTGCAGGATCTCCGGCGGTGCGACGGTGCCGGTGGTGTCGTCGGCGACGGACAGCACGAGGAAGCGCGGCCGCCCGCCCTCCGCGCGGATCCGCCCCACGGTCTCCAGCAGCGCGAACGGGTCGGGCACGCCGCCGCACTCGGCCGGTACGGGCACGTGGTAGGCGAGCCGCCCGGCGAGGCGGGCGAGCGGCCCGTACCAGGCGGCGCAGGGCCGCGTCAGCAGGACCTCGCCGCCCGCCGAGGCGAACAGGGCCAGCAGCAGGGGCTGGGCGCCGGGGGCCGCGACGACGTGCTCGGGCGCGGTGGGCAGCCCGCGGCGGGCCCAGTAGGCGCAGGCCGCGGTGCGCAGCTCCGGGCCGCCGCCGACGGGCTCCGGTTCGGAGCGACCCGCCGCTTCCGCCAGCCGCGCGGCGAGCTCCGGCAGGACTGGCAGTCCGCGCTCGGGCGCCGGGAGGGCGGGGGGTGCCGGAGAGCCCTGCTGCATCCGTACCTCCGTACCTCACCCGGCCGCTCACCCGGTCTCCCGTCCACCTTGGCAGATCGTGGGGTGCGCGGCGGTCCGACACGGGCGGGCGGGTGACGGCCCGTCCCGCATTGCAAGACACCACTCTCGCCATGCGAGATGGGCGCGTACGGTGAAAGTGTCACTGCAGGAGCAGCGAAGGGACCGCCGATGGCCGAGGAACGGAACATACGGAAAGGGCCGGACCAGGGGGGAGCCGTCTACATCCACGGCCACCACGAGTCGGTGCTGCGCTCCCACGGCAGGCGCACGGCCGCCGACTCCGCCGCCTATCTGCTGCCCGAGCTGAGGCCGCAGCACCGGATCCTCGACATCGGCTGCGGCCCCGGCAGCATCACCGCCGATCTGGCGGCCCTGGTCCCGCGGGGCGAGGTGACCGGCCTGGACGCGGCCGCGGGAATCCTGGAGCAGGCCCGCGCGGCCGTCCGCGAACGCGGCCTGGACAACGTCCGCTTCGCCACCGGCGACGTGCGCGCCCTGGACTTCCCCGACGGCTCCTTCGACGTCGTGCACGCCCACCAGGTGCTCCAGTACCTCGACGACCCGGT
Source organism: Streptomyces sp. NPDC026206 (assembly GCF_040638465.1). Taxonomy (NCBI): domain Bacteria; kingdom Bacillati; phylum Actinomycetota; class Actinomycetes; order Kitasatosporales; family Streptomycetaceae; genus Streptomyces; species Streptomyces sp. NPDC026206. The sequence goes on along the minus strand of NZ_JBEZYL010000002.1, from coordinate 492,296 downwards.
GGCGGCACTGCGCGAGATGCGCCGGGTGTGCCGGCCCGGCGGGGTCGTCGCCGTCCGCGACGTGGTCTACACGGCCATGACCTGGTACCCGCGCGTCCCCGGCCTGGACGCCTGGCAGCGCCTTTACGTACGGGTCGCCCGTGCCGGGGGCGGGGAGCCGGACGCCGGGAGCCGGCTGTTGTCCTGGGCCCGGCAGGCGGGCCTGAGCGACGTCACCGCCACCGTGGGCACCTGGTGCTACGCGGACGCGGAGAAACGCGCCTGGTGGAGCGGGCTGTGGGCGGACCGCACGACCTCCTCCGCCTTCGCCGCGCGCGCGGTGGACGGCGGCCACACGGACCGGGCGGGGCTGGAGGCGATAGCGCGGGCGTGGCACGAGTGGGGGCGTCACGAGGACGGGTGGTTCGCCGTACTGAACGGCGAACTCCTCTGCCGGGTCTGATCCTCCGCGACCGCCCACCCGTGCCGGTGCCCGCCAACTAGCCTTGCTTCCATGAACATTCTGGGGACTTCGCTACGGGTGTGCGTCGCCGATCTGGAAGCGGCGATCGCGGTGTACGAACGGCTGACCGGGGCCGAGGCGCTGCGCTTCCGGCGCGGAGGGGTCTCGGTCGCGGCCGTCGGCTGCTTCTTCCTGATGAGCGGACCGGAAGCGGAGCTGTCCGTCCTGCGCAGGATCACGGCGACCGTCGCCGTCACGGACGTCGACGAGGCGCTCGCCGACCTGCAGGCGGTGGGCGCCGACATCATCGCGGGCCCGGTGCCGACGCCGATCGGCCGGAACCTGGTGGCGCGCCATCCGGACGGTTCGGTCTTCGAGTACGTCGACCGAAGGGGCGGCTGACGGGGCCCGGTCACCGGGGAAAGTCCTCGCCCTCGCAGAGATCCGCCACTTCGAAGCCCTCGTCGAACACCGCACGGGCCGCCGCCTCGTCCCCCTGGGCGAGCAGGACCCGGGCGTGGAGGAGCCGGAAGCGACCGCGGGCACGGGTCGCCGGGTGCAGGCCGGCCAGCACGGCGGCCGCGTCGTCGGCCCGGCCCGCGTCCAGCAGCGCGGTGACCGCCTCGCGCGCCAGTGCGGCCGCGGCCGCGCGCGAGACCCCGGCGTCGGCCGCCCCGGCCACGGCGGCGGCATAGCGGTCGGCGGCCCGCTCCGGGTGGCCGTCCACGAGGTCGGCGGCGGCGAGGGCGCGCAGCGCGGGCCAGGCCAGGCCGTGCCGGAGGGCGCCCTCCCAGCTGCGGACGGCCTGCGAGCGGTCGCCTGCGTGCCACTGGGCGACGCCCAGGTGGTAGGCGGTGTACGGGCCGGGTTCGGAAGCCTCCAGCAGTTCCCGCCAGGGCGGGGAGACCAGGGAGGGGCCGGGCTCCGGGCCGTCCTCGTCGAAGGCGCCGGTGCGCAAAAGCTCCAGCCAGGGCCACTGTTGGTCCCCCAGCGCCGCCGCGGGGAAGGGCGTACCGGGCAGGTCGAATCCGCCGCGTTCGACCTCCAGGGCACCCCAGCCGGAGCCGGTGGCCAGCGACTCCTTGGGTTCGTGGTCGGCGCACGGGCGCCAGGCGGCGTACGCGGCGTCCACCGTGGCCCGCGGCAGCGCCGCTTCGAGCCGGCCGGCGACCTCCGCGCGCGCCGCCTGCCAGTCGGGTCCGTGTACGTGGCCGGGGTCGGCGGCGAGCGGGCCGTACGCCTCCAGCCAGGCGAACTCGCCGCCCGCCTCCAGCCGTACGTGCTCCAGCTGCGTGCGCGCGAGCCCCGCCTGGATCTCGGCGTAGCCGCCCGTGCCCGGCTCGGTGAGCCACTGCTGCCAGCGCCTGCCGGACTCCCCCGCGCCCCACAGGAAGAGCTTGCGGCCGCGCAGGAGGTCCGTTGAGGTCTGGACCAGGCCCCGGCCGTCCTCGTCCAGCGCGGCGATCCAGCGCCGTTCGCCGTCGGGGAGGTCGTAGAAGTAGTCGGCAGGACGCTCCGCGCCCGCCGGGTACGTCCGGTCGGCTCCCTCCCGGTGCGGGACGGGCACGCGGCGCAGCGAGCGCTCGTAGCCGAAGTGCCAGGCGTGCCCCGCCGGGGCGAGGACACGGGTGCCCGCAGCCTCGGGGACGGCGGTGTTGGACCACCAGTAGACGGGCGCGGGGCGGTCGTGCGGGTTGCGTACACGCACCCCGGCATGGAGGAAGTCGGAGCCCTCGGGCAGCCAGAGGTCGACCTGGAACGGCAGGTCGCGCAGCCGTTCCCACTCCCACAGGCGCAGCATCTCGCCGCCGTCGGGGGCAGGCACACGGGCGGCGTGCAGCGGGGCGACGGAGAGGGTGCTGTGGCCGGTCGCGCCGATGTTCCACTCGATGCCGCCGGAGAACCAGGCACCGTTGAGGGCGAAGCCCGCGGGCTGCAGAACGGGGTTGGTGTACAGCAGCGAGCGCCCGGTCGGCTTGTGGACGAGGGAGTGCACACGGCCGCCGAGCGAGGGCAGGACGGTGGCGCGCAGCCGGTCGTTCTCGATGACGATCGCGTCGATGTCGGTGGGGACGCGCTCACGGCCGTAGTCGTCGCGGCGACGCACGGGCAACAGGGAACGCAGGGGCGCGTACCGCATCTGCCGGGCCATGTCGGGGGGAAGGCTGCGTTCGACGGCGCGCAGACCACTGTGGACATCACGCGGCGCAGTGAGCGGCGGCAGCGGATTCTCGGGCCCCAAAGGCGCAGCAGGCAGGGTCAGAACGGCTCGTCGGACGGTTGTGGCCACGGCAACCTCGGCTTCTCGTACGGGCCGCCGTGTGCCCGGCGTCCCCTCATGGTGTGAATCGGTTCCCCGCGCGGCTGACCTGGACGCTTCCCGGCCCGGGGTTTGCGGAGAAGGGGCCGAAAACAGGCGCGGCGCCCCGGAAACCGGCGGCCCCGCCCCACACGGGCGCGTCCGCACCCCAACGCCCCGGCGAACGGGCCCAGTCACGGGGCCCACCCTCGTACGCCACGGGTGACAACGCGTACCGCAACAACCCCAGGGGACCTTCTCTTTCACTCAGCCACGGACCAGGTTCGTACTCCTCGCGCTCCCCCGTCCCCTCACCCTCGTCACGCCCCACATCACGCGCCAGCCACGCCGCCGTCTGGGCGAGCGCGAGCCGCGCCAGGTGCGTACCACCCGCCGTGCGCTGATCAGTGACGGCACGCAGAACGGCGGCGGCCAGCAGATAACCGGTGCCGTGGTCCAGGGCCTGTGCGGGCAGCACACCAGGGCCGCCACCGGGTCCGGCCTCCGTCGCGGCGATGCCGCAGGCGGCCTGCACCAGGCTGTCGAAGCCGCGCCGGCCGCCCCACGGCCCGTACGTGCCCCAGGCGCTCAACTGGCCGATGACCAGGCCGGGCCGGCGCTCGGCCAGGGCCATGGGCGACAGGCCGTGCCGGTCCAGGGCGCCCGGCCGGTAGCCGGTCACGACGACGTCGGCGGTGGCGAGCAGCGACTCGAACGTGGCGCGGTCGGAGGATCGTGCGAGGTCGAGCACGGCGGAACGCTTGCCGAAGCCGGTGTCGGCGTGGGTGTCCCGGCTCTCCGGCAGGGACGGGGAGTCGACGCGCAGCACGTCCGCGCCGAGCAGGGCGAGCGTGCGCGTGGCGACGGGCCCGGCGAGGACCCGGGTCAGGTCGAGGACGCGCAGCCCCTCGGCGGGCAGCCGGCCGGACCCGCCGTCCAGCTTGCGCACGGGCGCTTCCGCGATGCGTTCGAGGCTGAGCAGGGGGCGCTGGGCGACGGCGGCACCCTGCGGGTGGACGGTCCACTCGTGCGGGGTGCGCACGGCGACGGCGAGCCCGCCCGCCGCGTGGACCTCCTCCTCCACCTGGGCCGCTTCGCGCGTGGCGAGGAGACCGGCGACGCGGGCGGCGAGGGCCTCGTCGCCGGCCGTGTCCGACGACGGCAGGCCGAGCGCGGCCAGGAGGCGGGCGCGGTGGTGCGGGTAGTTGGCGTGGGTGCGCAGCCAGCCGTCGGCGGTGCGCCAGAAGCGGGACAGCGGCGCGAAGGTGGCGGCCGCCCGGCCGTCGACGCGCAGGTGGCGTTCGCTGACGAACGCGGCCGCCACGGCACCGTCGTCGACGCGTACGGCCGGCAGCGAGCCGCCGCCGCGCCGCGCGGTGGACAGTTCGGCCGCGGCCAGCGCGCAGACGGCGACGGTCGACCGGGCCATCTCCCGTACGGGCAGGCGCGCCTGGAGCGCCCCGCCCGGCCCGCCGGTGTCGACGGCCGCCGTGAGGGCGGGGTCCCCGCCGAGCAGCGCCCAGGCACGGTCCGTCGCGTCGGTCGATCGCTTGATCATTCCCCGAGTGTGGCACTGAGTGCCATCTGCTGGGAAGAGGGCCCGCGCGCCAGCACCGGACCGGCCACCAGGGCGCGCCGGATGCCGGGGGGCGCGGAGGCCAGCCCGGTGATCAACTGCTCGTCGCCGAGGAGGACCTGGACGATCTGCCCGCTGTAGCGCTCCACGGATTCCTTCTGGAACCCCAGGAGCGGCCAGCCCCAGACGGAGGCCAGGCAGACGCCGTTCCTGACGGTGTAGGGGTCCGAGGGGTGGGTGCACTCGACGATGGGCTCGACGGCCGTGCGATTGGTGGCGCAGCCGCCGACGAGGTCGACGACGACCGTGCCGGGGCGCAGCACGGACCCGAGGTCGTCCTCGGTGACGATGTAGGTCCTGCCGCGGAACTGCGGCGGCTGCTCGACCCCGTTGATGATGAGGTCGCTGGACTGCAGGTAGCGGCGCACGAAAGGTCTGGCGGTGGCCCGCCTGGTGAGGATGTCGACGGTGGCGACGCCGCGCCGGACGCACTCGTCGAGGGCGCCGAAGGCGACGTTGCCGTAGCCGAGGATGGCGGTCCTGACGCCGGCGGGGCCGGCGATGTGCCTGTTTCGTTCGAGCGCGAGGTTGATGCCGAAGAGGGCGCCGGCCCGGCCGGTCTCGTGCAGGCAGTGGATCCTTCTCCTGCCGTACGCCTTGAGGGGCCGGGCGGCCCGGTGCTCCTCCACGCGGGACGCCGGGATGCCGGCGGCGATCTCCGCCAGCTCCTCGAAACCGACGGTGAGGGCGGTCGGGTCCGCGTGCCGCGGGGGCCGCGCCTGGAGCACCTGGAGCGAGCGCGGACAGCACCGGGCGGCGTACTGCACCGCCCCGAAGGCATCCGCGGAGAAACCGACGAAGGCGAGGGAGCGGGCGTCGACCGCGTGCAGCGCGGAGTTCGGGTCGGTACAGCTGTCGAATATCTGCTCCATTGCCAGCCGACTGCGGATGTACGTATCCGCGAGGAGCTCCGGGCTTTCGCGGATCAATTCCATCGCTATGACATTCACCGCGCTCCGGTTGGCGACGGCCACCCTTTTTGGTATCGACTGCACATGGGCCATGCAAAGCAGGCTGGACCCGGGATCCATATGCGCCAGGTCGTGATGCGCCGGCCCTTTGAGCTTGATCACCAGATCCTTCGACCGATAGAGGTCGCCCCGCGATTCGATCGTCGCCCCGGCGGCGATGTAGGCGGCGTCGGGATACCCTGTGGCCGCCCCGGCCGCACGCTCCACGGCCACCGCACAACCGTGCCTGACCAGTGCTTTCACGCCGTCCGGCGTCAGTGCGACCCGGACCTCAGAGCCGCAGGGATTCTCCGGTGATTCATGCTCCGCCGCGAGCCCTATTCGCCGGAACGGTCGCATCGTCCTTGCCGGGTCAAAGCCTGCAGTCATTTCGAGGCTCCTTCCGTGCGGCACCGCCGGCCGACCGGGAAGGCGGCCGGCCGATCTCAGGATGGCAGGGCTCGTGGCTTTGTGCCCGTCGGGTTAGGATCGATTCCCGATCTCCATCGTATGAGCGGGAGACGGCTGTGGACTCTCAGGTTCGGGCACTGTTGATCGACATCAATGGGACGGTCTTCGATCATGGCATCGCCATCGAAGGCGCACCGGAGGCGGTCAATCATCTACGGGACCGTGGCTATGCGCTGCGTTTTCTGACGAATACCGAATCCAAGACGGTCGGGGAGACGCTGGAGAGCCTGCTCGCCTGCGGCCTGGACATCGAGCCGGAGGAGCTCTTCACCCCCGTCGTCGCCGCGCGGACGCTGCTGGCGCAGCACCCGGCCGCACGCGTCTTGTCGCTGATGTCCGACGACCTGCGGAGATCGTTGCACCCGGAACACCCACACCACCCAGAGGACGCCGGGCACACGCATGTGGTGGTCGGCGACTGTCAGGAGGTATTGGACTACCCCCTGCTGAACCGGGCCTTCCGCGCGGTCCGCGCGGGTGCGGAGCTCATCGCCCTGCAGCGCGGGGCGCTCTACCGTACCCCGGACGGCGCGGAGTTCATCGACACCGGGGCGATCGTCGCCGCCCTGGAGTACGGCACGGGCTGTTCCGCCCGGCTGCTGGGCAAGCCCTCCAGCGAGTATTTCGGCCTCGCCGCGACGTCGACGGGCTTCGCCCCGCGACAGACAGCGGTCATCGGCGACGACGCCACCACGGACAATGCCGGCGGCAACAGCATCGGCGCGACCACGATCCAGGTCCGCACCGGCAAGTACGCCGGCCAGGCCGCCGCGGGCCTCGCCGTGGGAGCCGCGCACACGGTCGACTCGATCGCGGACGTGCCGGGCCTGCTGGGCTCCCTGCCCTGACGACCGGGGCTCCGCCCCGTACCCCGGTCCACACCCAGCCCGTCCGGCGCTTGAGGACACGGCACACCCAGCCCGTCCGGCGCTTGAGGACAAGAATCGGGAAGGGGCGGGTAGGGGAAGGAATCCCGCCCTAGCCCAGGCACCCCCGCACCGCGGCGACCAGCCGCTCGGCCCGGTCGTCGCCCAGGCCCACCATTCGGCTGGTGACGAACGCGAAGCCCACCCCGAACTCGTCGTCACCGAAGGCCGTGTTGCCGCCCGCCCCGTCGTGCCCGAAGCTCCGCGGGCCGAGCGCGCTCCAGGCCGGCGGGGCGTCGATGTGGAAGCCGCTGCCCCAACGCCCGCCGAAATCCATCCCGTCCGGCCAGGAGGGACCCGAGGTCTGCTCCCGGACGGCTTCGGTCACCGTTTCCCGCGTGAGCAGCCGGGGCAGCCCGTGCAGGCCGGTGGCGGCCGCCGCGTACGCGCCCGCCAGGCCCCGGGCGGTGGAGACCGCGTTGCCGGCGGGCACCTCGGCGGCCAGGAAGGCGGGAGTGCCGTAGCCGTGCGTACTGTCGGCACCGGGGAATTCGAGCGCGCCGTTCATGGTGAGGGCGCGCACGAGCAGGTGCTCGGGGCCGGGCATCGGCACCGGGTCCGTGGGTTCCTCCAGCGGCGCCAGGCGGGCGAATTCGGCGGCCGGCAGCCCGATCCAGGTGTCCAGGCCCAGCGGGTCGCCGAGGAGTTCCCGGAAGTAGGCGCCGGGCGTGCTGCCGGTGACGCGCCGGATCACCTCTCCGGCCAGCCAGCCGAAGGTGAGCCCGTGGTACGCGTGGGCGCTGCCCGGCTCCCACAGTGGGGCCTGCTTCTCCAGCGTCTCGACCACGGGGGTCCAGGCGAGCACGTCCTCGAAGGTCAACGCCGCGTCCACCACGGGCAGTCCGGCCCGGTGCGTCAGGACATGACGGACGGTCACGTCTTCCTTGCCGGCGGCCGCGAACTCCGGCCAGTACCGGGCGACGGGTGCGTCCAGGTCGACGCGTCCCTCCTGGACGAGGTGGTGGACCAAGAGGCTGGTGATGCCCTTCGCGCAGGAGAAGACCAGGGCGGCCGTCTCCGGCTCCCACGCCCGCCCGGTGCGGACGTCGGCGGTACCACCCCACAGGTCGACCACCGGCTCGCCGTCCACGTACAGTGCGACGGCCCCGCCGCCCCGTCCGTCCTCGGGGAGGACGGCGGCGAACGCGTCCGCCACCGCCCCGAAGCCCTCGCCGGCCCACCCGCCGATCCGCATGATCCGCGCCCACCCTCGTTCGTTGTCGTCTACGGTCAAACCCGGGCCACACCATCACAGTGCGCGCGGGCGCGGCCAGTGAATTTCCGCCGGGGCGGGCGGTTACGGCACGGCGACCGCCACCGCCTCCGCGTATCCCGGCCCGGGCCGCTCGTCACGCGGGGACGTGCGGCGATCCGCCGCCCGGCCGCCAGGGTCCGGGGCCGGGCAGCGGATCGCGGCCGGGCACCCTCAGGCGCACCGGCCCCGCTCCCCCGGGAACCCGGGAGCGTCCGGCCCGGCCTCGGCGGCGGCATCCGCCGAGGCCGGAGTCCCATGGGCGACCGCGCCCAGATCGCCGGGCCGGTCCCCGCCCGCCGGGGCGCACGCAGCGGCTCGGCCCGCGTGCTCGACGGTGCCGGCCTCGCTCCATCGGGCCAGGTCGCCCGTGGGGTACATGCGCGCGCCAGGCGGGCCGAACGGGTCGGCCACGCACCACTCGGCGAGGGCCTGCCGGTCACCGGCGACGTACAGCTCGCCGGTGACGCCGGGGGGACAGGGCTGCCCCGCGGTGTCGAGGACGTACAGCCGGGTGTTCCAGACGGGCCGCCCGATCGGTACGGCTGTCCCGGGCGCGCCCGGTTCGCACAGGTGGTGGGCTACGTCGCCGACCGCTCCGGCCGGGCGGTAGAGGTGGTGGAGTTCGGTGCCCGGCAGCAGCCGGTGGAAGAGGTCCGCCGTCCCGCGCGGCAGGTCCTCCCCGCCGCACAGGACCCGGCGCAGCCCGGTGCGGTGCGCTGCCCGGGCCTCGCGCAGGAACAGGGCGAGCGCGGACGGCGTGAAGTGGGCGGTGCTCACACCGTGTTCGCGGATCGTACGGGCCAGGGCCGCCGGGTCGCGGTGCGCGTCGGGTCCGGCGAGGACCAGGGTGGCTCCCTCGCGAAGCGGCCAGAGCATCTCCCACACCGACGCGTCGAGGGCGGCGCCGGTCCTGTGCAGCACCCGTTCCCCGGGCGCGAGCCGGTAGCGGTCCTGCAGCCAGCGCAGCCGGCCGTCGACAGCGGAGTGGGGGACCTCGACGGCTGTGGGGCGGCCGGTGGGGTCCGGGGTGTGGATGACGTGCGCGGGGTGCTGGGGGGTGAGCGCGCGGCCCGGGTCGGTGGGCAGGTGCCGGGCGAGCGGGGCCGTCAGCGCGGGGTCGTCCACCACCACGACCGGGGGCGTGGCCCCCTCGAACGCCGCCCGCGCGGCAGTGTCGGTCAGGACGCACACCGGCGCGGTGTCCCTCAGCAGCCGGCCGAGGCGGGCGCGGGGGGCTCCGGGGTCCGCCAGGACGTACGCGCCGCCCGCCTTGAGGACGGCGAGCAGTGCCACGACCAGCTCGGGGGAGCGTGGCAGCGCAAGGGCCGCCCGTGTGCCGGGGCGCAGGCCCAGTCCGGCGAGGTGGCGGGCGAGCCGGTTGGCACGGGCGCTCAGCTGCGCGTACGTCAGGCCGATCTCGCCCGCGATCAGTGCGACGGCGTCCGGCGTGCGTGCCGCCTGGGCCTCGACGGGGCCGATGAGGGTCGTCGGGGGCAGGGTGACCGCGGTGTCGTTGAACTCGGTCAGGACGCGCTCGCGCTCCTCGTCCGTGGCGAGGCCGAGGGCGGACAGCGGCCGATGGGGGTCGCTGCCGGCGATGCGGGTGAGCAGGTCCAGGAAGCGCCGCTGGTGGGCGGCGACCGCGGCGTCGTCGTAGAGGACCGGGTCCAGGTCGCCGTGGATGTCGAGGTACTCGGCGGTGTTGAGAGCGGGGCTGCCCGGGTCGAGGGCCTGGGCGTTCCACATGCCCGACTGAGCGGCCGTCAGCGGCAGGCCCCGCGGCGCCGGGCGCCGGGAGGGGGTGCCGCTGACGGGCCGGTTCAGTGCGGTCGAGGTCATGCCAGGGCCCCCAGCAGGGGTGCCCACTGCTCGATGGCCGGTTGCTCGGCGAGGTCGACGAAGGTGACCTCGGTGCCGTGGTCGCGGCGCCAGCGCTCGACGAGGGTCATGATGCGGACGGAGTCGAGCCCGTAGTCGACGAGGTTCTCGTCGTCGGGGATGTCGGCGGGGTCCTCGCCCAGTACGTCGGCGACGTCGGCACGGATCTGTTCGAGAGTGAGTGCCATGGGGGTCACTTCCCTTCGAGGACGCGGTCGGTGGTGGTGACGACCGCGCACTTGGCTGCTGCCCAGCGCAGCGCCGTGGCGTGGTCCTCGGCGGAGAAGTCGGCGACGGCGTCGGCGACGAGGAAGGGCTGGATGTCGCGCATCCAGGCGTCGCAGGCGCTCATCATCACACCGATGTGGGCGTAGACGCCGACGATGATCAGTTGGTCGCGGCCCTGTGCCGCCATGCGCCCGGCGAGGTCGGTGCGGACGAACGCGCTGTACTTCCACTTCGTCAGGACCGTGTCGCCCTCGTCCGGGGCGACGGCGTCGGCGATGGCCCGGGCCCGGGCGTCGGCGGGCAGGCCGGGGCCCCAGAAGTCCTGCTGGAGGCCGCGCTCGGCGGCGCTCTGGCCGCCGGGCTGGGCGGAGTAGACGACCGGGATGCCGAGCCGGGCGCAGTCCTTCTTCAGCCGCCCGGTGTTGGCCAGCAGTTCGGTGACGGGCGAGGCGCCGGCGGTGAAGGCGTCCAGGAAGTAGTTCTGCAGGTCGTGCACGAGCAGCACGGCACGGGCGGGGTCGGCCGTCCAGCCGACCTTGTTCGCGGGCAGGTCGGCCGCGGTGGGCATGGGGTAGGGGGCGATGGCGGGGAGCGCCATGGTGGTGGGGGCCTTTCTCTAAAGCTGTGGGGCGCCGGCGCGGAGCCGGGCGGCGATGGCGGCGCGGAGGTCCTTCTTGGAGACCTTCCCGATGCCGGTCTGTGGGAAGGCGTCGACGAACTCGACGCGGTCGGGGACCTTGAAGGCGGCGAGCCCGCGTTCGCGGACGAACTTCTTGACGGCGACGGACTTCACCGGCGGCGCGCCCTCGCGCAGCACGACATAGGCGCAGGTGCGTTCGCCCAGGTAGTCGTCGGGCATCGAGACGACGGCGACGTCGTGGACGCAGGGGTGGGCGAGGATGTGGTTCTCGATCTCCTCGGCGGCGACCTTCTCGCCGCCCCGGTTGATCTGGTCCTTCGCCCGGCCCTCGACCACGAGGTGGCCGGTCGCGGTGAGCCGTACGACGTCGCCGGTGCGGTAGAAGCCGTCGGCGGTGAAGGACACCGCGTTGTGCTCGGGCGCCCGCCAGTAGCCGCGGATGGTGTAGGGGCCGCGGGTGAGGAGGTGTCCGGTCGCACCGGCGGGCAGGTCGTTGTCCTCGTCGTCCACGACGCGGATCTCGTCGTCGGGCGAGATGGGGCGGCCCTGGGTGGTGACGACGGTCTCCTCGGGGTCGTCGAGCCGGGTGTAGTTCACCAGGCCCTCCGCCATGCCGAAAACCTGCTGCAGCGTGCAGCCGAGGGCCGGCCGCACCCGGCGGGCGGCCTCCTCGCTGAACTTCGCGCCGCCCACCAGGAGGACCTCCAGGCTGGAGAGGTCGTACTCCCCCGCCGTCGCGGCCTCGGTCCATACCAGGGCCAGCGGCGGTACGAGGCCGGTGAGGGTGACGCGTTCGCGCTCGATGAGCGGGAACGCGACGTCCGGGCTCGGGCGCGGGGCCAGGACGACGCGGGCGCCGGCGTAGAGGGCGCCGAGGGTGCCGGGCGAGCTGAGGGGGAAGTTGTGGGCGGCGGGCAGCGCGCACAGGTAGACGCTGTTCTCGTCGACGCCGCAGATCTCGTTGGAGCCCCACAGCGAGTACAGGTAGTCGTCGTGGGTGCGCGGGATGAGCTTGGGCACGCCGGTGGAGCCGCCGGAGAGCTGGAGGAAGGCCAGCTCGTGCGGCCGGGGCGCGTTCTCGACGGTGACGGGGCCGGCCGCGCGGACCTCGCTGAGGGCGGTGTGCCCGCCGGGCTCGCCGGCGACCAGCACGTGCTTGAGCGTGGGGACCTCGGCGCGGACCCGGTCCGCCAGCGCCCGGTAGTCGTAGCCCTCGGCGACGTCGGCGATGACGTAGGCGGTGGCCTCGGTGAAGGAGCAGAAGTGGCCGATCTCGGTCTCGCGGTGCGCGGGCAGGGCGAAGACCGGGAGGGCGCCGATGCGGAACAGGGCGAAGACGACCTCGAAGAACTCGGCGATGTTGGGGAGTTGGACGACGACGCGGTCACCCTTGCCGATGCCCCGGGCGAGCAGGCCCGCGGCCAGCCGGTCGGCGCGTTCGTCGAGTTCGCCGTACGTCCAGCGCCGCCCCTCGCCGGCGGGGTCCACGATCGCGACCCGGCCGGGGTGTGCGGCGGCCCTCTCGCGCAGCATCTGCCCGAACGTCTCGCCGCGCCAGTAGCCCGCGGCACGGTAGCGCTCGGCGAACTCCGCCGGGTAGCCCGGGGCGTCCTGCTCCGCGCCCGCGTCGGACGGTGTCACCGTCCGGTTGAACCGTGTCACTGGTCGACCCCCACTGCCTGCAGGAACGTCTGGAACTTCGCGCCGGTCTCGGCGGTCTCGGCCTCCGGCGAGGACCGGTCGACGACGCCCGCGCCCGCGAAGAGCCGCAGCGTGCGCTCCTCGGCCTCGGCGCAGCGGATGGTGACGACCCATTCGCCGTCACCGCTCGCATCGCCCCATCCCACCATTCCGGTGTAGGCGCCCCGGTCGAAGGGTTCGAGTTGGTCGATGACGCGGCGGGCGGTGGCGGTGGGGGTGCCGCACACGGCCGGGGTGGGGTGCAGGGCCAGGGCCAGCTCCAGGGCGGAGACGCCCGGGTCGGCCGGTTCGCCGGTGACGGTCGTGGACAGGTGCCACATGGCTGCGGTGCGTACGAGCGTGGGGCGTGCGGGTACGTCGAGGGTGCGGCAGTAGGGGGCGAGGGCCTCGCGGACGGCGTCCACGACGACGGCGTGCTCGTGCAGGTCCTTCTCCGACTCCAGGAGCGCGGCCGCCCGCCGTACGTCCTCGGCGAGGTCGGCGCTGCGGGGCGTGGAGCCGGCGAGCGGGTTGGCGACGAGGCGTGCGCCGCGTCTGGAGAGCAGCAGTTCGGGGCTGGCGCCGAGGAGGGTGCGGCCGGGGCCGGAGGGCAGGGCGAAGGTGTAGCCGGCCGGGTCGCGGCGGGCCAGGCGCTGCAGCAGTCCGGGCAGGTCGAGGTCGCGGGAGGAGCGCAGTTCGAGGGTGCGGGCGAGCACGACCTTGCTGAGGTCGCCGCGCTTCATGCGGCGTACGGCCTCGGCGACGGCGCTGCCGTAGACGGCGGGCCCGGGGACGGGCCGGATGTCCCAGTCGGCGGCGGCGGGCGCGGCGGCGGGCAGGGCGATGAGCGGGTCCTCGGCCAGCGGCGGCGCCCAGCGGACGGCCTCCGGCACGGCGAGCGCGGCGGGGGCGGTGTGGTCGAAGGGCACGGCCCCGACGACGACCGGCGCGGGGTTGCCGGCGAGCAGCTCGGCTTCGAGGGTCTCGGCCACGCGGCGGGCGAGGGGGGCGTCGCCGTGCGGTACCCCGGCCCGTACGCCGTGGGCCAGGAGGGTGCGGGTGGGTGAGGCGAAGAAGCGGGCGCGGCCGGGTTCGTAGGCGTCGAGCAGCGAGGTCGCCGCGCCGACGGTGTCGCCCCGTGCGGGGGCGCCGGGCTCGCTCGGCCGGTCGGCGACGTGGTGAGCGGTGGTCACCTGCTGCTCCGTTCCCCCGGTGGATCGCACCGGGTGTGGGTGTGAAGTGGTGGCGTGGGCGGCCCGCCATCTGCCGTGAGGTGGCGTTCGGGCGGTCCGCCCGGAGGCTCCCCGCCTGACGGCGGTTCGGGCAGGGCGCCCCGGTGGGGGCGCGACCGCCCTTCGCCTGATGGCGAGTCGGACGACCGGAACCCGGTGGGGCACGGCCGCCCTGGGCGACGCGGGGCGCCGGGCGGCCGGGCGGGCGGCCGGATCCTGGGCGACCGCCCGGGGCGGCGGGTGGCGCCGGACGGGCCGGTGGCCGGGACCGGCACGGTGCCGGCCCCGGGCATCCGAAGTACCGTCAGGCGCGCAGCGTGGCACCGCCGTCGACGTAGAGGTCGTGCATGGTGATGTGCCGGGCCCGGTCGGAGACGAGGAAGAGCACGGCGTCGGCGACGTCGGCGGGGTCGGCGATGCGGCCGAGGGGGATGCCGACGCGGTACGAGGCGGGGTCACCGTCGATGACGCGGGCGGGGGCCTGCTCGTCGGCCCACAGGGAGCGCTGCATGGCGGTGTCGGTGGAGCCGGGCGAGACGACGTTGCAGCGGATGCCGCTGCGGGCGAGTTCGAGCCCGAGGCACTTGGTGAACATGGTGGCGGCCGCCTTGGAGGCGGCGTACGCGGCCATGCTGGTGCGCGGCACTCCGGCGGCGTTGGAGCCGACGGTGACGATGCATCCGCGGCGGCGCCCGTCCATGCGGCGGGCCGCGGCGCGGGAGGCGTTGAAGACGCCGGTGGAGTTGACGGCGAAGGTGCGCTGCCACGCCTCGTCGGTGATCTCGACGACGGGTGAAGTGCGCAGCACTCCGGCGACGTTGACGAGGATGTCCAGCGGCCCCAGCCGGCTTTCCACGTCCTCGACGACGGATTCGACGGCGTTGCTGTCGGAGACGTCGGCGGTATAGGGAGTCACCACCGAGGTGCCGTATTCCGCTTCGAGCTCCTTGATGCCGTCCGGCGTCGCGTCGAGGGCCGCGACCTTGGCCCCTGCTGCGACAAGGGCGCGGGTCACGGCCTCGCCTATGCCTTGCCCCGCGCCGGTGACCAGCGCGGTACGGCCGGCGAGTTCGGACTGCTCCACGGCGGTTTCCCCCCATTCCATTCGAATTAAGGTAAGGCTAACCTTACACGACAGACCCACTCGAAGGGAATTGACGCGCGAGTGAACATGTGGGCGGGTCGTCAGAATCCAAGCGAGTCCTCAGGATCCAAGAGGGCAGGGAATGTCGCGGCAGAAACGCAAAGCGACCATTAGGTTAGGCTAACCTCATGCGACTCGTCGTCGAACAGCTCACCGCCGGCTACCCCGGCCACCCGGTCGTGCACGGCGTGGACCTCACCGTTCCCGAGGGACAGGTCGTCGCCGTCGTAGGGCCCAACGGCTGCGGCAAGTCCACCCTGTTGCGCTCCATCGCCCGGCTGCACCGGCCCGGCTCCGGCACGGTCCGGATCGGCGACGCCGACATCTGGGCGCTCACCCCCCGCAGGGCCGCGCACCGCATCGCCCTCCTCCCCCAGTCGCCGCAGGCGCCCGAGGCCGTGACGGTCGCCGGGCTCGTCCGCTACGGGCGCCATCCGCACCAGGGTCTCTTCCGCCAGTGGTCGCGCGAGGACGAACGGGCGGTCCGGGCCGCACTGGAGGCCACCGGCACCGCCGCACTGGCCTCCCGCCGCCTCGACCAGCTCTCCGGCGGCCAGCGCCAACGCTGCTGGCTGGCCATGGTCCTGGCCCAGGAGACCCCCGTCGTGCTGCTGGACGAGCCGACGAGCGCCCTCGACCTCGGGCACGCCGTGGACGTCCTCGAACTCGTCCGCGAGGTCGCGGCCGCGGGCCGCACCGTGGTGATGGTCCTGCACGACCTGGCGAGCGCGGCCCGCTACGCCGACACGATCGTCGCCATGCGCGACGGCCGGATCGTCGCGCACGGCCCCTCCCGCGAGGTCGTCGACGCCGCCCTCGTCCGTGAGCTGTACGGAATCGAGGCCGACGTCCTGGCCGCCCCCGGCGACGGCTCCCCCGTCGTCGTCCCCGCCGCCCGCACGGGCACCGCCGCGGTGCCCGTGCCCGCGGCCGCCACCGCCGCCGGCTGACCCCGCCTCAGGACAGTTGGCGTCCGCCCGTCATTTGACGAGCTCCAGGACCGGTACGCCCGGCACCTCGATGCCGAAGGCCTGGGCGTAGAGGGAGAGCTCCGCGTGCAGCGCGCGGACCATGCTCGTGGCCCGCCGGAAGCCGTGGCCCTCGCCCTCGAAGGCGAGATAGGCGTGCGGCACGCCCCGCCCGGCCATCGCCTCCACGAACCGCTCGCTCTGCGCGGCCGGGCAGATCGGGTCCTCCAGCCCCTGCAGGAGCACGAAGGGGGCGGACACCCGGTCCACGCGGCTGAGCGGCGACCGGTCGCGATAGCGGCCGGGGACCTCGGCGGACGGGCCGACCAGGCTCTCCAGATAGCGCGACTCGAAGTCGTGGGTGCCGCCGTTCGCCCAGGTCGTCAGGTCCAGAACGGGGTAGCTGATGGCACCGCAGGCGTAGAGGCCGGTGGAGACCAGCGAGGCGGCCGTGGTCCAGCCGCCCGCGCTGCCGCCCCGGATCGCCAGCCGGTCCCGGTCGGCGGTGCCCTCCTCGGCGAGCGCCTCGGCGACGGCCGCACAGTCCTCCACGTCCACGATGCCCCACCGCTCCCGCAGCCGGTCGCGGTACTCGCGCCCGTAGCCGGTGGAGCCGCCGTAGTTGACCTGGGCCACGCCTATGCCGCGCGAGGTGAAGTAGGCGATCTCCAGGTCCAGCACGAGCGGCGAGCGGCTCGTGGGGCCGCCGTGCGCCCACACCACGAACGGCGGCTGCTCGTCGGCGGGCGCCGTGTGGTCGGGGCTGTGCGGCGGATAGACGTGGGCGTGGATGTCCCTGCCGTCCGGCCCGGTGAAGGTGCGGATGAGCGGCTCCGGGTAGTACGCCGGGTCGACCGCGTCCGTGTGCCGGGCGCCGATCGCCCGGGCCCTGCCCGTACAGGTGTCGAGCTCGACCACCTCGTAGGCGGTGCGCGGGCTCGCCGCGACGCCGATGACGCGGGTGCCGCCGGCCACCAGCGTCGGCGCCCACTCCGTCCACGGCCCGGCGGCGTCCACCAGCTCGCCCGTCTCGGGGTCGAGTATCCCCAGCGCCTGGGCGCCGCGGCCGTGCACCACGGCGACCGGTCCGGCGGCCAGCGGCACGAACCAGCGCTGGCCGACCTTCCACAGCGGGCCCGCGAACTCCTCCTCGCGGCGGCAGAGGTTGACGCTCTCGCCGGTCACCGCATCGAGGCGGTGCAGATTCCACCATCCGGTGCGGTCGGTGACGGCGAGCAGCCTGCCGTCCGGGGCCCACTCCACCTGCGCGACCGCCTCCCCGGCCCCGCCCATGACGGTCCGGGCGCCCGAGAGAAGGGCGCCGGGCCCCTCGGCCGTGACGTCGGCGAGCTTCAGCTCCGAGCCGTCCCAGGGCATGCGCGGGTGGTCCCAGGCGATCCACGCCGCCCGCCGGCCGTCCGGGGAGAGCCGGGGCCCGGTGACGAAGCGGTGCCGGTCGTCGCTCAGCTCGCGCACCGCGCCGCGGTCACCGGCGGCGGAGCCGTCCAGCGGCACGGCCGCGAGCACGCGCCGCACGTCGCGCGGGCCGTCGCCGGTGAACTCCTCCAGCACGCACCACGCTTCGCCGCGCTCCGGCAGCAGCACCGGGTCGGCCCAGCGCAGCCCGCCGCCCACCGCCGACAACGGGGTCAGCGGCCGGGGCGCGCCGCCCGCCGGGTCGTCCGGCTCCCACGCGTACAGCCGCTGGTCCGCGAAGTGGACGAAGAGCACCAGCGGCCCGCCGGCCGCCCGCGGCACCGCCGCCCAGGGGGTGCCGCCGTACTCCAGCACCCGGCTGCGCACGTCCCACGGCGCGGCCAGCGCCGTGACCTCCGCCCCGTCGGGCCGCCGCCGGACCAGTGTCCTGCGGCCGTCCTCCGCCGGGCGGCAGGCCACCCACCACACCTCGTCACCTACGGTGCCCACGAAATCGGGCCGGCCGTCGTGCGCCGCGGCGAGCTCCGCGTCGATGGGGGACTGCCAGGCTCCGTAGGGCGTCGTGGACACCATGATTGCTACGCCTCCTCAAAACGGTCCATCAGGAAATGGTCGAGCACTCGGACGCCGAAGTGCAACGCCCGGACGGGCACCCGCTCGTCGACGCCGTGGAAGAGCGCCTGATAGTCGAAGCCGGTGGGCAGCTCGAGCGGTGAGAAGCCGTAGCCGACGATGCCCAGGCGCGCGAACTGCTTGGCGTCCGTGCCGCCGGACATGCAGAACGGCACCACCCGTCCCTCCGGGTCGAAGCGCTCCAGGGCCGCGCGCATCCGCGCGAAGACGGGGCCGTCGACCGGGGCCTGCAGTCCGGGCTCGCCGTGGTACACCTCCCAGTCCACATCGGGGCCGGTCAGCCGGTCCATGGTCGTACGGAACTCCTCCTCCCCGCCCGGCACGGTCCGCCCGTCCACGAACCCGACGGCGGCCCCCGGAATGACATTGATCTTGTACCCGGCGTCCAGCACGGTGGGGTTGGCGCTGTTGCGGACGCTGGCGGCCACCAGGGCGGCTGCCCTGCCCAGTTTGCCCAGCAGTTCGTCCATGTCGAGACCGGGTGCGCCCGGATCGACGTCGATGCCCTGCGCCGCGGCGATCTCGCGCAGCGCGGCCCGCACGGTCGGGGTGAGCCGCACCGGCCACTGGTGCTCGCCGATCCGGGCGACCGCGGCGGCCAGTTTGACCACGGCGTTGCGGTGGTTGACCTTCGAGCCGTGCCCGGCCGTGCCGTGCGCGGTCAGCTTGAGCCAGGCCGAGCCGCGCTCCCCCGCCCCCACCGGGTAGAGCCGCATCCCGCCGTCGGCGTGGAAGGTGTACGCACCGGACTCGCTGATGCCCACGGTGCAGCCCTCGAACAGCGCGGCGTGCTCGGCGGCGAGGAACCCGGCGCCCGGGACGGCGGTGTCCTCCTCGTCGGCGGTGAAGGCGAGCACGATGTCGCGGGGCGGGCGCACCCCGGCGCGGGCCCAGGCCCGGACGGTGGCCAGGACCATCGCGTCCATGTTCTTCATGTCGAGCGCGCCCCGGCCCCACACCACGCCGTCGCGCACCTCGCCCGAGAAGGGGTGGACGCTCCAGTCCGCGGCCTGAGCCGGCACCACGTCGAGGTGGCCGTGGACGAGCAGGGCGTCCGCGCCGGGGTCGGTGCCGTGGATCCGGGCGACGACGTTCGTGCGCCCCGGTTCCTTCTCCAGCAGGACCGGTTCGATGCCGGCGTCGGCGAGCCGCTCGGCGACGTACTCGGCGGCGGGGCGCTCCCGGCAGTCGCCGCCGCCCCGGTTGGTGGTGTCGATCCGGATCAGGTCGGAGGTGAAGCGCACCACCTCCTCCAGCGCCTGCTCGTCGATCGCTCCGGCGCCGCCGGTGGTGGCGCCGCCCCCGTTGCCCCCGTTGCCCCCGTTGATCGCATCAGCCATATTGGTCCTCCACCGCCGCCGACACGACGGTGGTGACCGCCTTGAAGCAGCGGATTGCCTCGTACATGGTCGGCATGGTGTAGGCGACGCGGCGCTCGCCGCTCTGCTCGACGCCCGGCACGGCCGTGGCCGCCCCGGCGAGGTGCTCGGCGTCGAACTCCAGCTCCACCGTGAAGGGCCCGCCCCGCACCGGCTCGTGCCGCACCGCGAGCGCGGTGGCGGCCTTCGCGGCGGCCCGGATGTCCCCGGCCGTACGGGCCGGGGTGCGGCACACGGCCGCGTACCGCGACACGTAGTCCTTGACCGCGACCGAACGGGCCTCGGGCGCATAACCCTTGGCGTCCTCGCACGTACGGTCGTCACCGGTCACCAGCACCACCGGAACACCGTATTCGGCGACGACCAGGGAGTTCAGCAACCCTTCGCTGGCCCGCGCGCCGCTCACCCGTACGCCGGTGATGGAGTTGGCCAGATAGGTATGGGCCAGCACTCCCTCGGCTCCGGCCGCCGCGTGATAGCCCACGAACGCGATGCCGTCGACGTCGCCGTGCTGGACCCCCTCGACCATGCTCAGGCTCTTGTGCTTTCCGGTGAGCATTTCCGCTCGCTCGTCCAGCTTCTCCAGCAGCAGATTGCGCATGCTCCAGTGCGCCTCGTTGACGAGGACGGCGTCGGCGCCCCCGTCGAAGAACCCGGCGATCGCCGCGTTCACGTCCGAGGTGAACATGTGCCGGCACCGCTCCCACTGCGGCGTGCCGGGCAGCACATCGGCGGGCCAGGTGACGCCGGTGGCCCCTTCCATGTCCGCGGAGATCAGGATCTTCACCATGCACCCGTTCTACCGCAGGTGAGAGGCTCTGCGCTCGGCTCCTGGCATCAGTGGCCCGGAAAACCGACCGCCGCGGGGGTCAGGCGGTGGGGACGCCGGCCACGCGGCGCTCGCCGCCGTTGCGCTCCTGCCAGAACCGGTAGACGCCGGTGGCCGCCTCACGCGCCTCGTGGCGCATCGGCAGGCGACGCTCGTCCCAGCTCTTGGCGAACTCGCCGTAGAAGGTGTCGAGCTGGAAGTACTTGCGGTCGTCCACGTAGTGGGGTTCGTAGGCGTCGCGCGTGGTAAGGAAGACGACCTCGTCCGGCGAGCAGTAGTACAGCGAGCCCAGGCACATGGGGCAGGGGTGGGCCAGGACGTAGATGGTGGTGCCGGTCAGGTGCTCGGTGCCCAGCTTCACGCACGCCTCGCGGATGGCGAGGATCTCCGCGTGCGCGGTGGGGTCACAGGTCTGGGCGACCTTGTTGGGGCTCTCGGCCAGGATCTCGCCGTCCTTGACGATGACGGTCGCGAACGGCCGGCCGCCCTCTTCGACGTTGCGGCGGGCGATGTCGATGGTGCGCTGTGCGAAGTCCATGGAGATCTCTTTCAGGCGGGGCGGACGGCGTCCGCCCGAGGAGGTGTACCGCAGGGCCGGTGCGGGTCCGTGACGCCGTCGTCGCGGACCCGCACCGGGCCGTCGGGGGCCGGGCCGGATCAGAAGGGCTTGGTCGGCAGGTACTTGCCGTCCAGGGTGATCACCGCGCGCTCGCCGCCCTCGGGGTCGGCCACCTTCTTCACGTCCAGCCTGAAGTTGATCGCGCTGATGATGCCGTCACCGAACTGCTCGTGGACCAGCGCCTTGAGCGTGGTGCCGTAGACCTGGAGCATCTCGTGGAAGCGGTAGATGGTCGGGTCCGTCGGGATGCCGCCGGAGACGGAACCGCGGGTGGGGATGGTCTGCAGCAGCATCGCGGCGTCGTCGTCCAGGCCCAGGAGCCCGGCGACGGCCTGCGCGGCCGCCTCCGGCAGGGGGTGCTGGCCGAGCACGGCGGCGGTGACGAAGGCGACCGACAGGCCGGTCACGTCGGCGATCTGCTGCCAGGACAGGTCCTTGCGCACCTTGGCCTCGACGGCAGCGGCGGACAGGGCCTGACGGGCTGCGGGGTCGAACTGGGCGTGCACCATGGGATGGGCTTCCTTTCACAAAGGCCGTCCGCCGGGAAGCGGCGGGAACGGCGGTTCAGGGGTGGTGGTGATCCCGGGAGGCGGCAGGGGACCGGGCTCGGGGCCGGGGATCAGGCCGCGAGGGGGACCGGGCGGCCGGTGGCGTCGAGTTCCTCGACGGTTCCGGTGGGAATGTCGTAGACCCAGCCGTGCAGAGTGACCGTGCTATCGGCGTTCCCGGCCATCGCGCGGGCCACCGAAGGGTGGGTGGCCAGGTTCGCCAGCTGCGCGAGCACGTTCTCGCGCACCAGGGCGCCCACCTTCTCGGCGCCGGAGGCGGTGGTGCGGGCCCGGGAGGCGTCCGCGTGGCGCAGCCAGCCGGCGATCGCGGGCGCGCCGCTCAGGTCGTGGTTCTCGGCGAGGGCGGTCATCGCGCCGCAGGCGGAGTGCCCGCACACCACGATGTCGCTCACGCCCAGGACGGCGACGGCGTACTCGATGCTCGCCGCGACACCGTCCGGGCCGGGGGTGTAGGCGGGGACGAGGTTGCCGGCGGTGCGGATGACGAACAGCTCGCCCGGCTCGCTCTGGGTGATCAGCTCCGGCACCACACGGGCGTCGGAGCAGCTGATGAACAGCGTCGTCGGCCGGTGAGTGCCGGCCAGGCGGGCGAAGAGCTCCGCCCTGGCCGGGTAGACGTCCCGCCGGAACCGCGCGACGCCCTCGGTGAGGTCCTGCATGGGTCACTCCCTTCGGTGGCTGCCGGCCCCGTGGGGCCGACGGGATCCACCATGCATGACCTGGACCTATAGCGTCCAAGAGGCATTACCCATGACTGCTATCGATGGCATCTATAGTCGTGGCCATGGCCCTGGAACTGCGTCACCTGCGCTATCTGCTCGCCGTCGCGGAGCACGGCAACTTCACCCGCGCCGCCGAAGACCTGCACATCTCCCAGCCCACCCTGTCCCAGCAGGTCAAGCAGCTGGAACGCACGGTCGGGGCCCAGCTGCTCGACCGCAGCGGCCGCACCGTACGACTCACCGACGCCGGTGCGACATACGCGCATTACGCCCGCCGCGCCCTGCGCGACCTGGCCGCGGCCGAACGCGCCGTGCTGGATGTCGCCGACCTCTCCCGCGGCCATCTGCGGCTGGCGGTCACCCCGACCTTCACCGCCTACCTCGTCGGCCCCCTCGTCGCGGAGCTCCACGGCAGCCATCCCGGCGTCACCCTGGACGTCCGGGAGATGGCGCAGGACCGCATCGAATCAGGGCTGCTGGCCGACGAACTCGACCTCGGCATCGCCTTCCACGGCCCCCACCTGCCCGGCGTCGCGGCGACCCCGCTGTTCACCGAGACCCTCAGCCTCGTCGTCGGCGCCCACCGACCCGGCACCGGCAGCGCCGAGCCGTTGTCCGTCCGCGAGCTGACGGGACATCAGCTGGCCCTGCTCAGCGGCGATTTCGCCACCCGTGGCCACATCGACGGCTACTTCGCCGCCCACAGCGTGCGGCCCCGTATCGCCGTGGAGGCCAACTCCATCCAGGCACTGACCGAGATCGTCCGGCGCACCCCGCTGGCCACCGTCCTGCCCGACGCCCTCACCCACGACCACCCCCACCTCGCCACCGTCCCCCTCGACCCGGCGCTGCCCGCGCGCACGGTCACCCTGCTGCGCCGCGAGAACGCCTACGAGAGCGCCGCCGCCCGGGCCTTCGCCCGCCTCACCCGGCAGCTCGTCCACGACCGCGGCTACGCCCCCGCCTGACGGCCGCACCGAGCGGCCCGCGGGGGCGCGGCGTCAGCCGCGGGCGGCCACGAACCACTGCGCGGGCAGGCCGATGCGCCGGCCGTCGGGGTGGAACTCGGTCATGGCCAGTTCCGTATGTCCCTCGGCGAGGATCTCCAGTCCGGCCGCGCGCAGCAGCTCGGGCACCTCGCTGTCGGCGGCCAGGGCGGGCCGCAGGCCGTGCGCCAGGACCCGTTGCAGCTTGGCGGGCGGGCCGCCCGGTGCCTCCGCGACCCCTGTCAGGACCGTCTTGGCCGCCTGCGTCGGCTCCACCACGAAGGCTCTCCCCCGCGTGCCGAGGAGCTGCGCGACGGCCGCCGCCACCGGCGCCCGGTCCTGGGGATCGCTCTGGTGGATCACCGCGCGCAGGTAGACGTTGCCGTCTCCCAGCCGCTCGTGCAGGGCACGGACCGCCGCCGCGTCCACCAGGTCGAGCTGCTCGTACTCCGCCAGCGCCTGCTGGTCGGCCCGCCGTGCGCGCTCCACCGCTGCCCGCGAGAGGTCCACTCCGACCGCGCGGGCGAAGTGGCCGGCCAGGAAGCGGGTCTGGGTGCCGTTGCCGCAGCCGAGGTCGACGACCGGAAGCGTGCGGTCGGCGTGCGGGGCGAGGAAGGCCAGATGGGGCTCCGCGGTCAGCGAGGGATCGGAGTCCCAGATCGCGTCGCCCTGTTCGTCGGAGGTGTCGCCCCAGAACCCCTCCCAGGCGTTCAGGTACCGGTCGGTCACGCTCATGGGCGCACCAGCGTCTGCTCGAACCACACCGTCTTCCCCCGTCCCGAATGACTGGCGCCCCATTCCCGCGCCAGTGCACTCACTACCCGCAGTCCTCGCCCGTATTCATCGTCCGGCGCGGTGCTCAGCAGCCCCGGGAGCGTGTGGTCGTCGTCGGTGACCTCGCACAGCAGCACGTCGGTGCGGACCAGGCGCAGCCCCATCCGCCGGGTGTGCGCATGGCGCACGGTGTTGCCGAGGACCTCCCCCACGAGCTGCTCCGCCACCGGGGCGGCCGCCGCCAGGCCCCACGCGGCCAGCCGGTCGCGGACCAGCCGCCGTGCCCGCGGCACCTCGCCGGCCTGCGGTTCCAGCTCCCACTCGGCCACGTGCTCGGGCGGGATGCCGTTGAGCCGGGCCATCAGCAGGGCCACGTCGTCCTTGCGGCTGTCGCCGGTGTTGAGGGCGCGGATGATGGTGTCGCAGGCGTCGTCCATGGACGCGGCAGGGTGGGCCGCGGACTCGCAGAGCGCGGCCAGGCCCGTGCCGATGTCCTGCCCGCGCACCTCCACCAGCCCGTCGGTGCACAGCACCAGGCGGTCGCCCGGCGCCACCGGCACCGTAGCCGTTTCGAAGGGCACGCCGCCGACCCCTATGGGTGCCCCGGTGGGCAGGTCCAGCAGGCGGCTGCGGCCGTCCTCGGCCCGGACGAGGACGGGCGGGATGTGACCGGCGTTGGCGATGCTCAGCCGCGAGCGGATGGGGTCGTAGACGGCGTACAGGCAGGTGGCCAGGTAGTGCTCGCCGAGCCGCTGCGCGATGTCGTCGAGGTTGCGCAGGAGCTGCCCGGGCGGCAGGTCGAGGGCTGCCATGGTCTGCACAGCGGTACGCATCTGGCCCATCATGGCGGCCGAGTTCAGGCCGTGGCCCATGACGTCGCCGACGACGAGGGCGGTGCGGGAGCCGGGCAGTTTGATGGTGTCGAACCAGTCGCCGCCCACCCGGCCGAGGCGGGTGCCGGGGAGGTAGCGGGTGGCGGTGTCGCAGCCGGCCATGCGCGGACTGAACTGCGGCAGCATGCTGTCCTGGAGGGTGTCGGCGACGTTCTCCTGGTAGGTGTACATGCGGGCGTTGTCCAGGACGAGCCCGGCGCGGGCGGCGAGTTCGGCGCCGGTGGTGCGGTCCATGCCGTTGAAGGGCTCTCGCCCGTCGCGGCGCATGAGGACCATGAAGCCGAGCACCACGTTGCGGGCCTTGAGGGGGACGACCAGCATCGAACGTCCGTTGATCAGCGGCCGCAGGTCGCGCTTCTCGAACTGGCCGGAGATGCGCTCGCCCAGCTCCTCGCTGATGCGCGGGATGAGGACGGGCTCTCCGGTGACCATGCACTGGAAGAACGGCGTGTGCTCGGGGAAGGCGATGGCCTCGCCGACCGGCACGGTGTCGTCCCAGCGACCCGGCTCGTCGTTGTGCTCGACCCAGACGCGGTGCCAGACGGTGGTGACGTCGGGCGGTCCGTCGGGGAAGCCCTCGCCGGCCAGGACCGCGGCCCGCAGGTGGGTGCCGGCGAAGTCGGTGAAGCGGGGTACGGCGGCGCTGGTGACCTCGCGGATGGTCCGCTCCAGGTCGAGGGAGGTGCCGATGCCGCCGCTGACCTCGTTGAGGAACTCCAGGCGCTCGCGCACGGCGGCGTATTCGAGGTCGTCGGGATCGTCGGCGCCCGCGAGCGGGGCACCGGGCGCGCCCCGCAGGGCGGCGGCCGCGGCGCGCTGCCTGCCGGCCCGCCGCTCCAGGTACTTGGGCATGCCCCAGTCGTGGGTCACGGGGAACCGCTCGCTCTGGCTGATCTCCAGGACGGGATAGCCCAGTTCGAGGACCTGTGCGACGATCCGGCCGCTGGCCGCGGGGCCCATGCTGGGCAGGATGTCGGGCAGGTGGCCGGCGAGGGCATCGGCGCCGGGGAAGTCGGTGTGCGGGGCGAAGCCGGGGAACACCCGCCGGTCCCCGGGCAGCCGCCCGGCGTCGGCGGCCAGGACGAGCAGCCGCCCCTGGCCGGGCCCGGCCAGCGGGTAGGCCCACCACAGGACGTCGAGCGGGCCGCCCTCGCCACCGGTGGTGCGGGCGCGGCCGGCGCGGGGATAGCCGTGCAGGGCCGGGATGCCGGGCGCTTCGGTGCCCAGGCCGGCGTCGGGCCCGGGTTCGTAGGCGTCCGGGTCGCCCGGGTCGCCGAAGGCCCGCAACGCCCCGTGGACGGGCAGGAGATCCGCGACGGGCCTGCCGACCGCCTCGGCCCGCCCGGCACCGAAGAGCCTGCGGGCACCGCTGCTCCAGTGGGTCACCAGCCCGCAGGCGTCCGCCACGACCACCGCGAGGGGAATGCGCCCGGGGACGGCTTCCCGCTGTGCGGGGACGAACTCGCCGTTGCCACGATCCATGGGCGGTTGCTCCTTCGCACGCGTACGCAAGATCTCCCCACCACTACCACCGTAGAGCCCGTGCGGGCCCGGGCGCGGCTCATTAGCGGAATATGTCGTGCGCCGGGTCGCCGGGCCGGGCGCCGGGCGCGCGGTGGGCCCGGATCACTGGTCCGCGTGGCCCAGTTGGAGGTCCCGTTCGGTCCTTCCGCCGCCCGCGATCTGCAGGACGGTGGCGACGGGCGGGTAGCCGGCGGCGACGACGGTGTACTCGCCGGCCGAGAGGTCCACGAAGCGGAATGTTCCGTCGGCGCCCGTGATGGTGGAGTCGACGACGTTGCCGGCGGCGTCGAGCAGGCTGACGCGGGCGTCCTCGACGGGCCGCCCGCCGTTGGCCCGCACCGTGCCGCGCAGCACCGCGCCGCCCGCGAGCTCGACGTCCTGGCGGGTCTCGCGGGCGGACTGGACGGTCACGGGCAGCGCGGCCGGCCGGAAGGCGGGTGCGCTGGAGGCGAGGGTGTACTCGCCCGCGATCAACTCGTCGATCACATAGCCGCCTTCGGGGCCGGTCCGGGTGGTGGCGACGACCTCGCCCTGCACGTTGGTCAGGGTCACCAGCGCCTCGCGCACCGGGGTGCCGTCGGCGGTGCGCACGGTGCCGGCCAGCCGCCCGGCGCCGCCGAGGACGACGTCGAGCTCGACGGGCCGCTCGCCCACGGTGACGGTGACGGCCTGCGGCTGGTGCCCGCCGGCGGCGGCGATGAGGACGTAGGAACCGGTGCCGGGCGTGCTCAGCGCGTACCGCCCGTCGTCACCGCTGGCGCCGCGGCCGATCTGGCGGCCCTGGATGTCGATGAGGGTGAGGGCGGCGCGCGGGACGATGGTGCCGTCGTGGTGCTGGACGGAGCCGGTCACGGGGATGCCCGCGACGAAGGGCGCCGGGCCGGCCGGCGGTGTGGTGCGCGCGGACGGGATGACGGCTTCGGGGGCGTTGTGGGACACCAGTGGTTTCTCTTTCAGCAGGAAGGCGAGCAAAAAGCCCACGATGAGCACCGGTACGAGGTAGAGGAAGATCCGCGGCATCGCCTCCGCGTAGGCCCGCACGTATCCGTCCCGCAGCGGTGCGGGCAGGGCGTGCACCAGTTGCGGGGTGATGGAGTCGGGGGCCGGCAGGCCGGCGCGGGGCGGCAGTTCGGTGGCGAGGGCGGCGGAGAGGCGGTGGGCGAAGAGCGTGCCGAAGACGGCCGCGCCGAGCGAGCCGCCGATCTGCCGGAAGTAGTTGTTGGCGCTGGTGGCGGTGCCGAGGTCGGACGGGTGCACGGAGTTCTGCACCGCGAGGACGAGGACCGGCAGCGCCAGGCCGATGCCGACGCCGAGGATGGCCATCCAGAGGCTGTAGACGAGCCGGCCGGTCTGGGCGTCGAGGTGGGAGAGCAGGTACATGCCCTCGGCGGAGAGCGCGCCGCCGAGGATGGGCAGCAGCTTGTAATGGCCCGTACGGCTGATGAGGTGGCCGGCGACGAGCGAGGCGGCGACGATTCCCCCCATCATGGGCAGCATGAGCAGTCCGGACTCGGTGGCGTCGACGCCGTCGACCATCTGCAGGAAGGTGGGCAGGTAGGTGGCCGCGCCGAAGAGGGCGACGCCGACGACGGCGCCGACGAGCGCGGTGACGGTGAAGACGGAGTCACGGAAGAGGTGCGGTGGGATGATCGGTTCTGCGGCGAAGTGCTCGACGACGAGGAAGAGCAGTGCCGTGCCGATCGCGCCCGCGCCGAGCCCGAGGATGGTCCGCGACGTCCACTCGTACGCGGTGCCGCCCCAGGTGGTCAGCAGCACCAGGCAGGTGGAGGAGGCCGTGAGCAGCAGGGCGCCCAGGACGTCGAAGCGGGCCCGGCGCGGCGGCCTGGGCAGCTTGAGCGCGGCGGCGACGACGGCGAGCGTGACGAGGCCGAAGGGGACGTTGATGTAGAAGCACCAGCGCCAGCCGGCGTGGTCGGTGAAGAATCCGCCGAGCAGCGGCCCGGCGACGGAGGCCAGTCCGTAGGCGGCGCTGATGACGCCCATGTAGCGGCCGCGCTCGCGGGCCGGGACGATGTCGGCGATGATCGCCTGAACGCCGATCAGCAGGCCTCCGGCGCCGACGCCCTGGACGGCGCGGAAGATGATGAGCTGGTCCATCGTGTGCGACCAGCCGGCGAGCCCGGAGCCGGCGACGAAGACGACGATCGCGAGGACGAAGGCGGCCTTGCGGCCGGAGAGGTCGCCCAGCTTGCCGTAGAGCGGCAGGACGACCGTGGACGTCAGCAGGTAGGCGGTGACCGCCCAGGACATCCGGTCGAGGCCGTGCAGTTCGCCGACGATCTTCGGCAGGGCGGTGGCCACGATGGTCTGGTCGAGCGCCGCGAGCAGCAGCGTGAGCATCAGGCCTGCGAACACCAGCCGCACTCTGGCGGGGCCGGGCGGTGGTGGCGCGTCGGTCGGCGTCGGTGCGGAGGGGGGCGGGTCGAGCGTCCTGTCGCTCTTCTCCAAGGTGGTCTCGAAGGCGGACCCTCCCACGTACTGCTCCCCTCGTCGCGCCTGCGTTGCCGCCCATTTCTCGCATTACGCGACAACGGCCAGCAAGCGCGACGATTTGCGTGGGAGCGCCGAACGAGGGGCTTTCAGCCGGTCGGAGGGGGTTTCGGTGCACCGGTGCGGTACAGCGAAAACCACTCGAACCGGTGAGCCCGGACCGGTCCGGCCCGGGCGGCCCGGGGCTCAGCCGACGCTGGGCCTGCCCTCGGCCTCTTCGGCGAGCCGGCCGAGCACGGCATCGTAGATGCGGCCGAGACCCTTGGGGGCGAAGGTGCGCTCGAAGAAGCCGCCGATGCCGGTCGCACCCGTCCAGGTGGTGGTGACGACCACCTTGGAGCTGCCCTCGCCGGCCGGGGTGACGGTCCAGGTGGTGACCATGGAGGAGTTGCGGTCCTTCTCCACCAGCTGCCCCGTGGACGGCTCGGAGACCTCCAGCAGGCAGTCGCGGACGCGCTTGCTGGTGGCCTGGAGCTTCCAGTGCACGAGGGTGCCCTCGCCGTCGCCGCCCTCGCGCACCTCGTACTCGCTGAAGTGCTCGGGCAGCAGCTTGGCGCGGGTGCCGCTGTAGTCCGCGAGGGCGTCGAAGACGTCCTCCGCGCCCGCCGCGATGATCCGCTCCGTGGTGGCCTCGACCTGGCCCATGGCTAGTCCTCCGGGACGATGAAAAATGCTGTTCTTGCCGTTGTGCGTGTGCGGGCAAAGCCAACCACCATCGTCACAACCGCCCAAATCCTGGACGCCGGGCGTTAGCCTCCGCGCATGGTGAACATACGGGAGATGACCGACGCCGATATCGAGGCGGTGGCCGCGATCCGGGTGAGCGGCTGGCGCCACGCGTACGCGGGGCTGGTGCCGCGGCACCATCTGGACGCCATGGATGCGACGGCGAACGCGGCGGCCCACCGCGCGCGCCTGGCGGGGGGCGACGACCGGTCGGTGAACGCGGTGGCCGAGGAGGCGGGCAGCGTCGTGGGCTGGGCCTGTTACGGGCCGTGCCGGGATGCCGGCCGGCCGCCGGGGACCGGCGAGTTGTACGCGATCTACGTGCTCCCCGAGCTGATCGGCACGGGCGTCGGCCGCGCCCTGTGGACGGCGGCGCTGGGGGGCGCGCGGCAGCACGGCTACGCGCGCCTGGTGCTGTGGGTGCTCAGGGGAAACGCGCACGCCCGCCGCTTCTACGAGCGCGCCGGTTGCACTCGCGACGGTGCCGAGCGGACGGACGAGGTCGGCGGCGCCGCCGTGCCGGAGGTGCGCTACGTACTGGAGCCGCTGCGGACCCCGTGAGCGCCGCCGCCCCGGCCGGTCAGCCGGGCCAGCGCCACGACGGCGGCCGGGCGCAGCCGTTCGTGCTCGCGCGCGGCGACCAGCGCGGCCTCGGCCCGCCGGTCGCCGAGGACGCCCAGGCCCTCGACGCAGGCGCGGGCGACCGGCCAGCAGTGGTCGCGGGCCGCCAGCAGCCGCTCCAGGGTGGACAGCAGGGCCGGTACGGACTCGGGGGCGCGCAGCTCGGTCAGCAGGCGGACGGGGTGAAGGGCGTAGGCGGTGCGCAGCGGGTTGGTGGCGAGGGCGGCCGCGGCGCGGGCGGTGCGGGGGTCGCGGAGGCGGGCGAGGACTTGGGCGGCGGTGGCGCAGCGCACGGGTTCGCGGTAGTTGAGCAGGAGGACCAGCGTCTCGAACGCGCGGCGGTCGCCCTTGGAGCCCAGCGCGAAGGCGGCGATCTCGCGGGCCCACAGCGGTTGTTCCGGGGCGATCAGGACCTGGGCGAGCCGGTCGCGCGCCGCGCGGCTGTCGGACCGTACGAGCGCGAGCAGCTTTTCGTGTGCCGCGAATTCGGCCGGGGAGACCAGTTCGGCCCGTACCCGCTTCAGCAGCGCGCGGAATTCCTCTTCCATTTCCCGCTCTCCTCCCCGAGTGGCCTGGGCCACATCGTAAGTCGCCCGCACGCCTCTGGCGCTCTTGGTTACCCGTGAGTTAATCTCCCGGCAAGAGCAGCATTCCCGCTCTGGCGTGCTGGTGACGCAGCGGCCACAGCGTTGACGTCGGTTCGGCATTTCGAGTACGGCACGGCCCCGGGACAGGGCCTGCCGGTCGCACAACTCTGCTTCCGTGGACGCTCCCTACCCGTCCGCGGAATTCCTCAAGTCGCCGCCCTCTGTGCGCGGCCGCCGCCAACCGCCGTCTCCCCTGCGTACGGGGAACATCCCCTGGAGTCTCGCGATGGACCGTACGTCCACCCCTGAGCCGTCCCCTCTCCGTCCCTCGTCACCACCGACGTCCCTCCCGACCATAGCCGTGGTCGGTCTCGGCACGATGGGCACCGGCATCACCGAAGTCCTCACCCTGGCCGGCCGTGACGTCATCGGCATCGACGTCAGCGACGCGGCCGCCCTGCGGGCCGGCGCCGCGCTGGAGGCCGCCACCGCCCGCGCGGTCGAACGCGGGCGGATCACCGAGGCGGAGCGCCGGGCCGCGCTCGGGCGCTTCCGCACCTCGGGCGAGCTGGCCGCGGCCGCGGACGCGGACCTGGTGATCGAGGTGGTGCCGGAGAACTACGAGCTCAAGCACGAGGTGTTCACCGCCCTCGACGCCGTGGTGCGCCCCACCGCCATCCTGGCGACCGGCACCAACGCGCTGTCGGTGACCCGGCTGGCCGCCGACTCGGCCCGCCCCGAGCGCGTCCTGGGCCTGCACTTCTTCAACCCGGCACCGGCGATGAAGCTGGTCGAGGTCGTCTCCTCGGTGCTGACCGCGCCGGGCGCGGTGACCGCGGTCACCGAGCTGGCGCGGGAGCTGGGCAAGGAACCGGTGGCGGTGGGCGACCGGCCCGGCTTCGTGGCCGACGGGCTGCTGTTCGGCTACCTCAACCAGGCCGCCGCGATGTACGAGTCCCGCTACGCCACCCGCGAGGACATCGACGCGGCCATGCGCCTGGGCTGCGGGCTGCCGATGGGGCCGCTCGCCCTGCTGGACCTGATCGGCATCGACACCGCCCGTACGGTCCTGGAGGCGATGTACGCCGCCTCGCACGACCGGCTGCACGCGCCGGCGCCCATTCTCGGCCAGCTGGCGGCGGCCGGGCTGACCGGCCGCAAGTCGGGGCGCGGCTTCTACACGTACGAGGCCGCGGGCGCCGGTGTCGTCGTGGCGGACGCGGACACCCCGGGCGCGGCGGGCGGCTCCCCGGCGGCGGCCGGGCGCGAGGTGCGCAGCGTCGGCGTGGCGGGGTCGGGGACGATGGCGAGCGGGATCGCCGAGGTGTTCGCGAAGGCCGGCTACCCGGTGGTGCTCGCCGCGCGCACGCAGGAGAAGGCCGAGGCGGCGAAGGCCCGGATCGCGAAGTCCCTCGCGCGCGCGGTGGACAAGGGCAGGCTCACGGCCGGGCAGCGGGACGCCGCGCTCGCGGCGGTCACCCCGGCCGGCTCCCTCGACGCGTTCGCGGAGGTGGACTTGGCCGTCGAGGCGGTGGCGGAGGACCTGGAGGTCAAGCGGCAGCTGTTCGCCACGCTCGACAAGGTGTGCAGGCCGGGTGCGGTGCTGGCCACCACCACCTCCTCGCTGCCCGTCGTCGCCGTCGCCCGGGCCACCTCGCGCCCGCAGGACGTCGTCGGCATGCACTTCTTCAACCCGGCGCCGGCGATGAAGCTCGTCGAGGTGGTCCGTACGGTGCTGACCGCGGACGACGCCCACGCCACCGTCCGTGCGGTGTGCACCGAGGTCCGCAAGCACCCGGTGGACTGCGGGGACCGGGCCGGGTTCATCGTCAACGCACTGCTGTTCCCCTATCTCAACAACGCCGTCAAGATGGTCCAGGAGCACTACGCCACCCTGGACGAGGTCGACGCGGCGATGAAGCTGGGCGGCGGCTACCCGATGGGGCCCTTCGAGCTCCTCGACGTCGTCGGCCTCGACGTGTCCCTGGCCATCGAGAAGGTGCTGCACCGCGAGTTCCGTGACCCCGGCCTGGCGCCGGCGCCGCTGCTGGAGCACCTGGTGGCGGCCGGCTGCCTGGGGCGCAAGACGGGACGCGGCTTCCGCGAGTACGCGAAGGCCTGACCGGGCTGTGCTCGATCAAGCGGTGGGGTGGGGCGGACTGCTCGGACCCGGTGACAGTCCGCCCCGGCACACCCATACGGACGCGTGTTACGTTCCCCACATGTCCCAGCCCGCCAAGTCCGCCCGCGCCCCGCGCGGGGCCGCCACCGAGTCCAGGGGAGCCAACGGCCCGAAGGCCGCCAAGGACCCGCACGAGAGCGTCCCCGAGACCGCCGGTTCCCGTCGCGCCGCCGCACAGCGGCTCACGATGCGCCGCAAACTGGCCACCGCTGCCATGGAGTTGTTCGCGCGCAAGGGCTACGAGGCGACGACCGTCGACGAGATCGCCGCGGCGGCGGGGGTCGCCCGCCGGACGTTCTTCCGCCACTTCCGCTCCAAGGAAGAGGCGATCTTCCCCGACCATGACGACACACTCGTCCGCGCCGCGGGCGTGCTGGACGCCGCACCTGCCCACGAGAACCCGCTGGACACCGTCTGCCGGGGGATCAAGGAGGTCATGCGGATGTACGCGGCCTCCCCCGCCGTCTCCGTCGAGCGGTACCGGCTGACCCGCGAGGTGCCCGCGCTGCGCGAGCGCGAGATCGCCTCGGTGGCCCGCTACGAGCGGCTGTTCACCCGCTACCTGCTGGGCCACTTCGACGAGGGCGCCCATCACGTGGGCGACGACGACCCGTTGCTCGCCGAGGTCGCCGCCTCGGCCGTCGTCACGGCGCACAACCACGTGCTCCGCCGGTGGCTGCGCAGCGGTGGCGAGGGGGATATGGAGGCCCAGCTCGACCACGCCTTCGCCATCGTGCGGGAGACCTTCGGCACGGGCATCGGCGCGGGCCGCACCGGGCCGGGAGGGGCCCCGGCGGCGTCGGTACGGGCCGACGACGAGGTGCTGGTGGCGGTGGCCCGTACGGACGCTCCGCTGGGCGACGTGATGCGCGCGATCGAGAAGGCACTCAAGAAGAACTAAGACAAAGACCGACATACTTGGACAACGGCCGCCCCATCGGGGCGGCCGTTGTTGCTCATAAGTGCCATCCGGATGACATCTGAGAGAAATTGTTGGCACCCAGTGTCTTGTCGAGTGGCACGCGGTGCCATACCTTGTGGGTGTCCGGGCGGCCGGCACGCAGACACAAGTCGCGCGCCGGCTGTCCCCACAAGTACCCCACCAGTACGTGCGCCCGGACGCCTGCGTCACCAGGCCCCCAAGCGCTCACCCGCGCAGCCGAGCACCACCGCCGAACCGACGGCACCGCCTCTGCACCACCCCCGACGTTCCCTCAAGCCCGTTCAGACGTGCTTCGCCGGAGGCAAACCGTGAACCAGATACTGGACGCGATACTCGCGCCCGACAGCAGCGCCGAGGACTTCGCCGCGCTGGCCATCCCCGAGTCCTACCGCGCGGTGACCGTGCACAAGGACGAGGCGGAGATGTTCGCCGGGCTCCACACCCGGGAGAAGGACCCGCGCAAGTCGCTGCACCTCGAGGAGGTGCCGGTGCCCGAACTGGGCCCCGGCGAGGCCCTCGTGGCCGTCATGGCCAGCTCCGTGAACTACAACTCGGTGTGGACCTCGATCTTCGAGCCCGTGTCGACCTTCGCCTTCCTGGAGCGCTACGGAAAGCTCTCCCCGCTCGGCAAGCGGCACGACCTGCCGTACCACGTCATCGGCTCCGACCTGGCGGGCGTCGTGCTGCGCACCGGGCCCGGCGTCAACGCCTGGCGGCCCGGCGACGAGGTCGTCGCGCACTGCCTGTCCGTGGAGCTGGAGTCGGCCGACGGCCACAACGACACGATGCTCGACCCCGAGCAGCGCATCTGGGGCTTCGAGACCAACTTCGGCGGCCTGGCGGAGATCGCGCTGGTGAAGTCCAACCAGCTGATGCCCAAGCCGGCCCACCTCAGCTGGGAGGAGGCCGCGGCGCCCGGGCTGGTCAACTCCACCGCCTACCGCCAGCTGGTCTCCCGCAACGGCGCCGGGATGAAGCAGGGCGACAACGTCCTGATCTGGGGCGCGAGTGGCGGGCTCGGCTCGTACGCCACCCAGTTCGCGCTCGCCGGCGGGGCGAACCCGATCTGTGTGGTCTCCAGCGACCAGAAGGCGGAAATCTGCCGTCGGATGGGCGCCGAGGCGATCATCGACCGCAACGCCGAGGGCTATAAGTTCTGGAAGGACGAGCACAACCAGGACCCGCGCGAGTGGAAGCGGTTCGGCAAGCGCATCCGCGAGCTGACCGGCGGCGAGGACGTGGACATCGTCTTCGAGCACCCGGGCCGCGAGACCTTCGGCGCCTCGGTGTACGTCACCCGCAAGGGCGGCACCATCGTGACCTGCGCCTCGACCTCGGGCTTCACCCACGAGTACGACAACCGCTATCTGTGGATGTCGCTGAAGCGCATCGTGGGCTCGCACTTCGCCAACTACCGCGAGGCGTGGGAGGCAAACCGCCTCGTCGCCAAGGGGAAGATCCACCCCACCCTGTCGAAGACGTACACCCTCGCCGAGACCGGCCAGGCGGCGTACGACGTGCACCGCAACCTCCACCAGGGCAAGGTCGGCGTGCTGTGCCTGGCCCCGGAGGAGGGCATGGGCGTGCGCGACGAGGAGATGCGGGCGCGGCACATCGACGCCATCAATCTGTTCCGTGACGCGCCAGCGGAGCGGACCATCAAACACAGCAGGAACGTGTGAGAACCTGCAATGACTGAGCGTCAGAAGGATCGTCCGTGGCTGATGCGGACCTACGCCGGGCACTCCACGGCCGAGGCGTCCAATGAGCTGTACCGGCGCAACCTCGCCAAGGGCCAGACCGGCCTCTCGGTCGCGTTCGACCTCCCGACGCAGACCGGTTACGACCCCGACCACATCCTCGCCCGCGGCGAGGTCGGGCGGGTCGGGGTCCCGGTCGCCCATCTCGGTGACATGCGGCGGCTGTTCCAGGACATCCCGCTGGAGCAGATGAACACCTCCATGACCATCAACGCCACCGCGATGTGGCTGCTGGCCATGTACCAGGTGGTCGCAGAGGAGCAGGGCGCCGACGTCACCAGGCTGCAGGGGACGACGCAGAACGACATCGTCAAGGAGTACCTCTCGCGCGGGACGCACGTCTTCCCGCCGGTGCCCTCCCTGCGGCTGACCACCGACATGATCACGTACACGGTCAACAACATCCCCAAGTGGAACCCGATCAACATCTGCAGCTACCACCTGCAGGAGGCCGGGGCCACTCCGGTGCAGGAGATCTCGTACGCGATGTCCACGGCCATCGCCGTGCTCGACGCGGTACGGGACTCCGGTCAGGTGCCGGCCGAGCGCTTCGGCGATGTGGTCGCCCGCATCTCCTTCTTCGTCAACGCGGGCGTCCGCTTCGTCGAGGAGATGTGCAAGATGCGGGCCTTCGGCCGCATCTGGGATCACATCACCCGCGAGCGCTACGGCATCGACAACCCCAAGCAGCGCCGGTTCCGCTACGGCGTCCAGGTCAACTCGCTCGGCCTGACCGAGGCCCAGCCGGAGAACAACGTCCAGCGCATCGTGCTGGAGATGCTGGCCGTCACCCTCTCCAAGGACGCCCGCGCCCGCGCCGTGCAGCTGCCCGCCTGGAACGAGGCCCTGGGCCTGCCCCGGCCCTGGGACCAGCAGTGGTCCCTGCGCATCCAGCAGGTCCTCGCGCACGAGAGCGACCTGCTGGAGTACGAGGACATCTTCGCCGGATCGCACGTCATCGAGGCCAAGGTGGCCGCCCTGGTCACCGAGTGCCTGGAGGAGATCGAGCGCATCCAGGGCATGGGCGGCGCGATGGCGGCCGTCGAGTCCGGCTACCTCAAGTCGCAGCTGGTCTCCTCGCACGCCGAGCGCCGGGCCCGCATCGAGGCCGGCGAGGAAAAGATCATCGGCGTCAACTGCTACGAGTCCACCGAGCCCAACCCGCTGACCGCCGATCTCGACACGGCCATCATGACCGTCGACCCGGCCAATGAGGCCCGCGTCGTCGCGGCCCTGCACTCCTGGCGCGACAACCGCGACGAGGGCCGCGCCCAGGAGTCCCTGTCGGCGCTGAAGAAGGCGGCGGCCGGCCCGGACAACCTGATGGCCGCCACGCTGGAGTGCGTGCGCGCCGGGGTCACCACCGGCGAGTGGTCCTGGGCGCTGCGGGACGTCTTCGGCGAGTTCCGCGCCCCGACGGGCGTCAGCGGGGCGCCGCTGGCCGTGACCGCCGAGACCGGCACCCCGCTCGCCGCCGTCCGTGAGAAGGTCGCCCGCACCGCGGAGGAGCTGGGCAGCGGCAAGCTGCGGCTGCTGGTCGGCAAGCCCGGCCTGGACGGGCACTCCAACGGTGCCGAGCAGATCGCCGTCCGGGCCCGGGACGCCGGCTTCGAGGTGGTCTACCAGGGCATCCGGCTCACCCCGGAGCAGATCGTCTCGGCCGCCGTCGCCGAGGACGTCCACTGCGTGGGCCTGTCGATCCTCTCCGGCTCGCACGCCGAGCTGGTACCGGACGTACTGGCCCGGCTGCGCCGTACGGGGGCGGAGGAGGTGCCCGTCATCGTGGGTGGCATCATCCCGTCGGCCGACGCCGCCGCCCTGCGGGCGGCAGGGGTGGCGGCCGTTTTCACCCCGAAGGACTTCGGGATCACGGAGATCATCGGCCGTATCGTCGACGAGATCCGCAAAGCGAACCAGCTCGACCCCCTGGAGGTCTCCGCATGACCGGCTCCACCCCCGCCGTCAACCGGCTGCGCCCGCGCCGCTCCTGCCTCGCCGTCCCCGGCAGCAATCCGCGCTTCCTGGAGAAGGCCCAGGGCCTCCCCGCCGACCAGGTCTTCCTCGACCTGGAGGACGCCTGCGCCCCGCTGGCCAAGGAAGGCGCCCGGCACACCATCGTCGACGCGCTGAACAACGGCGACTGGACGGGCAAGACCCGTGTGGTGCGGGTCAACGACTGGACCACGCACTGGACGTACCGCGACGTGGTCACGGTCGTCGAGGGCGCCGGCCCCAGCCTCGACTGCATCATGCTGCCGAAGGTGCAGGACGCCCAGCAGGTCGTCGCCCTGGACCTGCTGCTGACCCAGATCGAGAAGACGATGGGCTTCGAGGTCGGGCGCATCGGCATCGAGGCGCAGATCGAGAACGCCAAGGGCCTGGTCAACGTCGACGAGATCGCGGCCGCCTCGCCCCGGCTGGAGACGATCATCTTCGGCCCGGCCGACTTCATGGCCTCCATCAACATGAAGTCCCTCGTGGTCGGCGAGCAGCCCCCCGGCTACCCGGCGGACGCCTACCACTACATCCTCATGCGCATCCTGATGGCGGCCCGCGCCAACGACCTGCAGGCCATCGACGGCCCCTATCTGCAGATCAAGAACGTGGACGGGTACAAGGAGGTCGCCGGGCGCGCGGCGGCGCTGGGCTTCGACGGCAAGTGGGTGCTGCACCCCGGCCAGGTGGAGGCCGCCAACGAGGTCTTCTCGCCCTCGCAGGAGGACTACGACCACGCCGAGCTGATCCTCGACGCGTACGACTACTGCACGTCCGAGGCGGGCGGCAGGAAGGGCTCGGCGATGCTCGGCGACGAGATGATCGACGAGGCCAGCCGCAAGATGGCGCTCGTCATGGCCGGCAAGGGCCGCGCGGCGGGCATGGTCCGCAAGTCCGTCTTCGAGATCCCGGGAGCCTGAGCACGATGCAGTTCGGCCGCACCTACGAAGAGTTCACCGTCGGCGACGTCTACAAGCACTGGCCCGGCAAGACGGTCACGGAATACGACGACCACCTCTTCTGCCTGCTCACCATGAATCACCATCCGCTGCACCTGGACGGCAATTACGCCGAGAAGACCACGGACTTCGGAAAGAACGTCGTGGTGGGCAATTACGTCTATTCGCTGCTGCTGGGCATGTCCGTCCCCGATGTCTCGGGCAAGGCGATCGCCAACCTGGAGATCGAGTCGCTCAAGCACATCGCGCCGACCTTCCACGGCGACACCCTCTACGGCGAGACGAGGGTGCTGGACAAGACGCCGTCGAAGTCGAAGACCGACCGCGGAATCGTCTACGTCGAGACCATCGGCTACAAGCAGGACGGCACCGTCGTGTGCACCTTCCGGCGCAAGGTCATGGTCCCCACCGCCACGTACATCAAGGAGCGCGGCGGGGAGCAGCCCGGCCGCCCCGAGCCGATCATCCGGGAGAAGTGAGATGGGGCGCCTCGCGCAGACCGACGGGCTGACGGACATCCAGCGGGACATTCTCGCCACGGTCCGTGAATTCGTCGACAAGGAGATCATCCCGGTCGCGACCGAGCTGGAGCACCGCGACGAGTACCCGACCCGGATAGTCGAGGGCCTCAAGGAACTCGGCCTCTTCGGCCTGATGATCCCCGAGGAGTACGGCGGGCTCGGTGAGTCCCTTCTCACATACGCGCTGTGCGTCGAGGAGATCGCCCGGGGCTGGATGAGCGTGTCGGGAATCATCAATACGCACTTCATCGTCGCCTACATGCTCAAGCAGCACGGCACCCAGGAGCAGCGCGAGTACTTCCTGCCGCGGATGGCGACGGGCGAGGTGCGGGGCGCGTTCTCGATGTCGGAGCCGGGGCTGGGCTCGGATGTGTCGGCGATCACGTCCAAGGGCGTGCTCGACGGCGACAGCTACGTCCTGAACGGCCAGAAGATGTGGCTGACCAACGGCGGCTCGTCGACGCTGGTGGCGGTGCTGTGCCGGACGGACGAGGGGCATCCCGAGGGCACGGCCCCGCACAAGTCGATGACCACCTTCCTGATCGAGAAGGAACCGGGCTTCGGCCAGGTCAAGCCGGGTCTGACCATCCCCGGCAAGATCGAGAAGATGGGCTACAAGGGCGTCGACACCACCGAGTTGATCATGGATGGGCTCCGCGTTCCGGCCGACCGCGTACTGGGCGGGGCCACCGGGCGGGGCTTCTATCAGATGATGGACGGCGTCGAGGTCGGCCGCGTCAATGTCGCGGCGCGTGGCTGCGGCGTCGCTCAGCGTGCGTTCGAGCTGGGTGTCTCCTACGCGCAGCAGCGCCACACCTTCGGAAAAGCCATCGCCCAGCACCAGGCCATTCAGTTCAAGCTGGCGGAAATGGGGACAAAGGTCGAGGCGGCCCATGCAATGATGGTGAATGCCGCGCGGAAGAAGGACTCGGGCCAGCGCAACGACCTCGAGGCGGGCATGGCCAAGTATCTGGCCTCCGAATACTGCAAGGAGGTCGTCGAGGACGCCTTCCGCATCCACGGCGGCTACGGCTTCTCGAAGGAGTACGAGATCGAGCGGCTCTACCGCGAGGCGCCGATGCTCCTGATCGGTGAAGGAACAGCCGAGATCCAGAAAATGATCATCGGTCGCCGGCTACTCGAGGAGTACCGGATCCAGGGGTAAATGCCCGCTTTGGAGGTATGTAAGGGTGTTTTAACAGAGAAGAAGATCACACCCTGTCATCGGCGTCAGGCCATCGACTGGCTCTGGCGCTTAGCCAGTTGCCGCCCGAAACCGATAGCATCCCCGGAAAGCCGCCGTCCCCCATATCGCTACGCGGCACCCTCCGCTACGAAGGTCACCCATGCCCCACAGCTCTTCCTCTGCACCACGCGGCAGCCTCGCTGGCGTACGCCTTGCGCGCGGAGCGTCGCCGTGGCTCCTCCCGACCGTCGCCACCGCCGCGGTCAGCCTCTCCCAGGCCCGCCGCTCCGGGCGCTGGGCGACGCTGGCCGTGCCCGCCACCGCGCTCGCGGCGGGCATGCTGTGGTTCTTCCGCGACCCCGATCGTGAGATCGCCCAGGGCCGGGTCATCTCCCCGGCCGACGGCGTGGTGCAGAGCATCATGCCGTGGAAGGACGGACGAACCCGCGTCGCGATCTTCATGAGCCCGCTCAACGTCCACGTCAACCGGGCCCCGCTGGCCGGCACGGTGACCTCGGTCGAGCACATCCCCGGCGGCTTCGTTCCGGCCTTCAACAAGGAGAGCGAGAACAACGAGCGCGTCGTCTGGCACTTCGACACCGAGCTCGGTGACATCGAGATGGTCCAGATCGCCGGCGCCGTGGCCCGTCGCATCGTGCCGTACCTGGGCGCGGACACCAAGGTCGAGCAGGGCGACCGGATCGGTCTCATCCGCTTCGGCTCGCGCGTCGACATCTACCTCCCTGAAGGCGTGGAGGT
Organism: Streptomyces sp. NPDC026206; assembly: GCF_040638465.1. Classification (NCBI taxonomy): domain Bacteria; kingdom Bacillati; phylum Actinomycetota; class Actinomycetes; order Kitasatosporales; family Streptomycetaceae; genus Streptomyces; species Streptomyces sp. NPDC026206. Next base: position 451,432 of record NZ_JBEZYL010000002.1, on the reverse strand, counting down.
CGCAGTCGAGGTCGGTCAAGCCACCACGGCAGGGGTGACACGCCTTGACCGTGATTGAGCCGGACACACAGGCCGCCTGGGTCCCCGAAGCCGACGTCGCCGACGACACGGACGACATGCCGCTGTCCACGCGGCTGTCAATAGCGGACACCCTCACCCTGGGCAACGCGATCTGCGGCTTCATGGCGGTGTACTTCACCACCACCGGCGTCCTCATCCCGCACCTCACGGGCAACGAGGACGGCGGCATGGCGCGCCACAGCGCGGCCACGGCCGTGATACTGATGCTGCTCGCGTCGGTCTTCGACCTCTTCGACGGGCTCGTGGCGCGCAAGCTGCGCAGCTCGGCGATGGGCGCGGAGCTGGACAACCTGTCCGACCTGATCAGCTTCGGCCTGGCGCCCGCGTACTTCGTGGTCGTCTGGGGCATGGTCGCCGACGACGCCCACCAGCGGGTCTCGGCTGTCGCCGCGATCGTGGTGCTGCTCGCGGTGGTGCTGCGGCTCGCCCGCTTCTCCTGCGTCCAGCTGCGGGACGGCATCTTCCAGGGCATGCCGAGCCCCTTCGGCGCGCTGACGGTCGTCTCGATCGTGCTGCTGGAGCTGCCCTTCGTGCCGACGCTGCTCGCGATCATGGGTGTGGCGTGGCTGATGGTCAGCCGGGTCGAGTACCCCAAGCCGCGCGGGCCGCTCGCGGTGGCCATGCTCAGCTGGATCGTGCTCAGCATGGGCCTGCTGGCCGCGTGGGCCTTCGACGCGCCGGGCGGTGAGCTCCTGCTCCAGACGGGCTGCGCCCTGCAGGTCGTCCTGGGTGCGGTGATCCCGCTCTTCGCGACCGCGCGACGGGTGAACACCTTCCGTGACAACCGCCGCGAGGCGCGTGCGGCGCAGCTGCCGTAGCGCTGCCGCGCGGGGTGAGGTGACAACGGCGTGGGGCCCGGGCGATTCGCCCGGGCCCCACGCCGTCGCCGTTGCGGCACGGACCCCGCCGCGCGGGGTGAGCGGGCCGGAAGGGGCTCCGGCCTCAGGCGAGGTAGTCGCGTGCGACAAACCCGGCGAGACGCTCCAGAAGCGGACCCGCTTCGGCCATGCAGCGCGCGGCGTCCGGTTCCAGCTCCGTCAAGGCGTAGGCGCGGTCGATCCCGGCGTCCGCGAGCGCCTGTGGCGACAGTGCCAGCCGCCCGCAGACGGCCACCACGCGCACCCCGTGCGCCCGCGCGGCAGCCGCCACCCCCACCGGCGCCTTGCCGTGCAGCGTCTGCTCGTCGAGCGATCCCTCCCCGGTGATCACGAGGCCGGCGCCCTTCAGGGCTGCTTCAAAGCCCAGCACCTCCAGCATCACCTCGATGCCGGGCCGGAACTCCGCGTCCAGCCCGGCGAGGGCGCCGTAGCCGATGCCGCCCGCCGCCCCGGCTCCCGGGGCGCCCGCGCGCTCCGCGCCGTCCAGCACGCGCGCGTAGTGCGCGAGCGCCGCGTCCAGTGCCATGACGTCGGCGGGGCTCGCCCCCTTCTGGGGCCCGTAGACCGCCGCCGCCCCGCGCGGGCCCGTCAGCGGATTGTCGACATCGCTCGCCAGCACGATCCGCGTCCGTGCCAGCCGCGCGTCCAGCCCGGACAGGTCGGCGCGGTCGAGGGCGGCCAGGGCTCCGCCTCCGGGGCCGGGCGTCCGACCGTCCGCGGCGAGGAACCGTGCCCCGAGCGCGGCCAGCATCCCCGCCCCGCCGTCCGTCGTGGCGCTGCCGCCGACGCCCAGGACGATCGTGCGCGCCCCCGCGTCGAGCGCGGCCCGCACCAGCTCGCCCGTGCCGTACGTGGTCGCGGTGAGCGGGGCGAGGACCCCGTGCGGCAGCCGCCGCAGCCCTGACGCCTCGGCCATCTCGACCACGGCGGTGCCGTCGCCGCCCAGGGCGTACGCGGCCGTGACGGGGTCCCCCACCGGCCCCGTGACCCGGGCCTCGCGCCGCTCGAACCCGGCCGCCACCGCGGCGTCCACCGTGCCGTCCCCGCCGTCCGCGACCGGCAGCACGGTCACCGCCGGCCGCGGCACGGCCCGGCGCAGCCCCGCCCGCACGTGCTCCGCGACCTGGACGGCCGTCAGTGACCCCTTGAACTTGTCCGCGGCGATCAGTACGCGTGTCGATTCCGCCACCGTGCATCCCCTCGCTTCCCGGTCGCGCCGCGGTGACCCTACCCGGGGGACCGTGGCACTGCCCATGCCTCGTGGGCGGCGTGCCAGGCGGTTGAATCCGGGCTTTCCCCTCCATAGTGGGGCGTCATGAGCACCGAGAGCACCGACGTGCGCACGCCGCAGGACGAACCCCCCGATATGACTCTCGTCGTCGGCGGCGGCCTGGCGGTCCTGGCGGTGGTGGCGTGGGCGGCGCTGGGCAAGCACTCCTTCGACCGGGTGTCGACGGCGGCTCTGGGCTGGGTGCTGTCCAATTTCGCCTGGCTGTTCGTGATCGCGGCCGATGTGTTCCTCGTGCTGTGCGTGAGCATCGCCGTCAGCCGCTACGGTCGGATCCGGCTCGGTACGGACGACTCCCAGCCGGAGTTCGGCAACCTCGCATGGATCGCGATGATGTTCAGCGCCGGCATGGGCATCGGCCTGATGTTCTACGGCGTCGGCGAGCCGCTGCAGCACTTCACCGCCCCGCCCCCGGGCAGCGGTGTCACCGCCGGCTCCCCCGCCGCGGCCCGCACGGCCCTGGAGTACTCGTTCTTCCACTGGACCCTGCACCCCTGGGCGATCTACGGCATGGCCGGGCTCGCCCTGGCGTACGCGGGCTTCCGCAAGGGCCGCGGCAACCGGCTCAGCTCGGCGTTCGTCCCCCTGCTCGGGGCGGAGCGGGCGGCCGGCTGGCCGGGGCGGGCCATCGACCTCCTCGCCGTCCTCGCGACGGTCTTCGGCACGGCGACCAGCCTGGGCCTCGGTGCGCTGCAGGTCTCCAAGGGCCTCGACATCACCACGGGCGTCAAGGACTCCACGTCCCTGCAGCTCGTCGTCATCGGCTCGCTGTCGGCGGCCTTCGTCCTCTCGGCCTTCTCCGGGCTGCACAAGGGCGTGAAGTGGCTGAGCACGCTCAACATCGCGCTCGCCGCATGCCTGATGCTCTTCGTCTTCCTCCTCGGCCCGACCGTTTTCGTCCTCAACACCATTCCGGCGGCCGCCGGCGGCTACCTCCACGACCTGCTGCCCATGGCGACCCGCACGGGCGCGTTCACCGACTCCAAGTGGCTCGGCGCGTGGACGATCTTCTACTGGGCGTGGTGGCTGTCGTGGGCACCCTTCGTCGGCACGTTCATCGCCCGTATCTCCCACGGGCGGACGATCCGCGAGTTCCTCGTCGGGGTGCTCCTGGTGCCCAGCGGGGCGACGGTGGTGTGGTTCTGCGTGATGGGCGGCAGCGCCCTGCGCCTGGACATGACCGGCGCCGCCGACATGGCGGGCACGGTCCAGGAGGGCGCTGAGGCCTCGCTGTTCGCCCTGCTGGAGACGTTGCCGCTCGCCACGCCGGCCTCCTGGATCGCGATGGCACTGGTGATGACGTACTTCATCACCAGCGCGGACTCCGCGTCCCTGGTGATGGGCTCCCTCTCCAGCCGGGGCGCGCTCCATCCGCGGACGTGGCTGGTCGTGGCGTGGGGCGTGCTCATGGCGGCCGTCGCCGCCGTGCTGCTCGTGGCCGGGGGGCTGAAGTCGCTCCAGTCGGCGACGATCCTGGTCGCGCTGCCGTTCGTCGTGGTGATGCTCGCCCTGTGCTGGTCCCTGCTCAGGGAGCTGCGCACCGATCCCGGCGCGGGCCCGGCCCGCCACCACGCGATGCACGGCCTGCGGGACGCGCTGCGCACGATGGTCGGCGAGGCCGTCTCGGAACAGGGCCCGGTGCGCCACCCCCGCCTGCGGAGGGTGGCGGAGAGCAGCCGCGACCGCGACGGGGACGGCACGTGAGCGGGATCGCCGTCAGGGGAAGAGCAGGCCGCCGCGCTCGAAGGTCAGCAGCCGGCGCTTGCGCTCCAGCCCGCCCCCGTAACCGGTGAGGCTTCCGCCGGCTCCGATGACGCGGTGGCAGGGAACGATGATGCCGATGGGGTTCTTGCCGTTCGCGAGGCCGACCGCGCGCGCGGCACCGGGGGCGCCGATGCGGGCCGCGAGTTCGCCGTAGGAGACCGTCCGGCCGTGGGGGATCTCCAGGAGGCCCTCCCAGACGCGGCGCTGGAAGGGCGTGCCCGTCAGGCTCAGCGGCAGGTCGAAGCGGGTCGACGTGCCGGCGAAGTAGGCCTCCAGCTGGCGCACCGCCTCGGGGAAGGGGCCATCGTCGGCGCGGTCCCCGAAGCTCTCCTCGGGCGGCCGGTGCCGCTGACCGGTCATGTAGAGGCCGCACAGGACGCCCTCGGCGGCGACGAGGGTGAGCGGCCCGTACGGGCTGTCGACGACGGTGTGGACGCGGGACATGGTCTCTTCTTTCAGCAGGTGACGGACGGGCGGGCGGTGGCCGTCCAGTACCTGTCGTCGGCCGACCACAGGTACTGGACGGCGTACGCCCGCCAGGGCCGCCAGGCGGTGGCGTGCCGGGTCAGCGCGGCGGGCGTGGCGGGCAGGCCGAGGCCTGCCGCGGCCCGCCTGACGCCGAGGTCGGTGGGGAGGAAGGCGTCGGGGTCGCCGAGGCCCCGCATGGCGATGAGCCCGGCCGTCCAGGGCCCGATGCCCGGGAGGGCGGCCAGGCGCGCCCGGGCCTGCACCCAGTCGCTGCCGACGCCGAGGGCCAGCTCGCCGGTGGCGAGGGCGCCGACCGTACGGACGAGCGTGGCGCGGCGTCCGGCGGGCATGGCCAGTGCCGCGGGGTCCAGGGCGGCCAGCGCCTCGGCCGAGGGGAAGAGGTGGGTGAGGCCTCCGCCCGCGCCGGGTATCGCCAGGGGTTCGCCGTGTGCGGCGACGAGCCGGGCGGCCAGGGTCCGGGCGGCGGCCGCCGAGACCTGCTGTCCCAGCACGGCGCGTACGGCCAGCTCCTGGGCGTCCACCGTGCGCGGTACGCGTCGGCCGGGACTCTTCTCCACGAGGGGCGCCAGGCGGGGATCGGTGCGCAGGAGCCCGTCGACGGCCTCGGGGTCGGCGTCCAGGTCGAGGAGCCGGCGGCAGCGGCTGATGGCGCCGGCCAGGTCGCGCTGGTCGGTGAGGGCGAGCCGGCAGTCGATGTGGTCGGGGCGGGGGCTCAGCGCGACCGTTCCGTGGCCGTAGGGCAGGCGCAGGGTGCGGTGGTACGCGCCGTCGCGCCACTCCTCCACGCCGGGGACGGCGGTGGCGGCGAGCAGCCCGAAGAGATTGTCGGGGCACAGGGGCTCCCGGAAGGGCAGACGCAGCGTCAGCGTGCCGGGGATGGCCGGAGGATGACCGCCGGACGCTCGGGTGCGCAGCTCGGTCGGAGTGAGCGCGAAGACCTCGCGGACGGTCTCGTTGAAGGTGCGGATGGAGGAGAAGCCGGCGGCGAAGGCGACGTCGGCCAGGGGCAGCGCGCTGGTCTCGATCAGGAGGCGGGCGGTCTGTGCGCGCTGGGCGCGGGCGAGGGCGAGGGGCCCGGCGCCGAGCTCGGCGCGCAGCTGGCGTTCGATCTGGCGGGTGCTGTAGCCGAGCCGGTCGGCGAGGCCGCGTACGCCCTCGCGGTCGACCGTTCCGTCGCCGATGAGGCGCATGGCGCGGGCGACGAGGTCGGCACGCTCGTTCCAGCGCGGCGAGCCGGGGCTGGCATCGGGCCTGCACCGCTTGCAGGCCCGGAACCCGGCCTGCTGGGCGGCGGCCGCGCTGGGATAGAAGGTCATGTTCCGGTCCTTCGGCGGCACGGCCGGGCAGCTGGGGCGGCAGTAGATGCGCGTGGTCAGCACGGCGGTGAAGAACCAGCCGTCGAAGCGCGCGTCCTTGGAGCGCACGGCCCGTACGCAACGGTCGAAGTCGGTGTGCATGGGTTCAAGGATCCGGCGTCCGGGGCGCCGGGGCTCGCGGAAATCCGACATCAGCGTCCGGCGCGCGGCCCGGGCCGCGCGGGCCGCATGTCAATGATGGTTGACAGAGCGCGACGGGCCGAATTTCAGCCCTTCCGGCGCTTGAGGACACAGCACAGCCAGCCCGTCTGGGGGCACCTCCCAGCGGTAGCCGGGGGAGCTTGAGGACCGGGGGTCCGGGGGCGGAGCCCCCGGTTACGTGGTAGCCCGCAGGCTGCGCCATACCGCCTTCGCCGCGTGGTGCCCGGACATTCCGTGCACCCCCGGCCCCGGCGGGGTCGCCGACGAGCAGAGGAAGACGGCGGGGTGCGACGTGGCGTACGGCACGCGCGCCAGCTTGGGCCGCACCAGCAGGCGCAGCCCCGCCACCGACCCCGTGGCGATGTCACCGCCGACGTAGTTGGCGTTGCGCCCGGCCAGCTCCGGCGGACCGGCCGTGGCGCGGGCCAGGACGAGATCGCGGAACCCCGGTGCGAAGCGCTCGATCTGACGCTCTATCACCTCGGTGGCGTCGCCCTCCCAGCCGCTGGGCACGTGCCCGTACGCCCAGAACGTGTGCTTGCCCTCCGGGGCGCGGGTGGGGTCGACGATGCTGGGCTGGGCGGTGATGAGGAAGGGGACGGAGGGGTCGTCGCCCTGGACGGCGGCCCGCAGGGCACTGCCGATCTCGCCGATGGTCGGGCCGATGTGGACCGTGCCGGCCCGGCGGGCGGCCCCGGACGTCCACGGCACCGGTCCGTCCAGGGCGTAGTCGAGCTTGAAGACGCTGGGGCCGTAGCGGAAGTGGCGGTAGGCGTCGCCGAGCCCGGCGATCCGGGCGAGGGCGGTCGGCGAGGTGTCGAAGAGAAAGGCACGGGCAGGCGGCAGGTCGTCGAGGTGTTTGACCTCGAAGCCGGTGTGAATGGCGCCGCCCAGCTCCCGCAGGTAGGAGCCGAGTGCGTCGGCGATGGACTGCGAACCCCCGCGCGGCACGGGCCAGCCGCACTCGTGGGCGGCGAGGGCGAACATCAGGGCCAGGCCGCCGGTGCCCGGGCCGCCGAGCGGGGCGATGCCGTGGGCGGCGAGCCCGGCGAAGAGGCCGCGGGCCTTCTCGTCGCGGAAGCGGGTCCTGGCCAGGAACGTGGCGGGCTGGCCGGCGACCAGCCCGAACCGGGCGTACGTGACCGGGTCGCGCGGCAGCCCGTCCCACTGCGTGCGCAGGAAGTCGGCGGCGAGCGTGTCCCAGCGGCCGTGGAAGGGCGCCAGCAGCCGCCGGTACGCGCCCGCGTCACGCGGCCCGAGGGAGGCGGCGGTCTCGCCGACGCGCCGGGAGAGGACCGCGGCCGTCCCGTCGGGGAAGGGGTGCGCCATCGGCAGGTCGGGGTGGATCCACTCCAGCCCGTGCCGGTCGAGGGGCATCGCCCTGAAGGCGGGCGAGCGCACCGCGAGCGGGTGCACGGCGGAGCACGGGTCGTGGCGGAACCCGGGGAGGGTCAGCTCCTCGGTGCGGGCGCCGCCGCCGATGGCGTCGGCCGCCTCGAACACCTCGACGGACAGGCCGCGGCGGGCCAGTTCGACAGCCGCGGTCAGCCCATTGGGCCCCGCTCCTACGACGACCGCGTCGAGCATGGTGGCCACCGGATGGGCTCCCCTCGTGTCCCTGCCTGTCAGCCGGCGGACGCCAGCAGGGCCAGGATATGCCGCAGGGTCGGCTCGTCCCGCGCCGCACTGAACGGCAGCGCGTTGCCGCCCGCGATCCGGAACGGCTCGCCCGCGACGGTCGCGCTCGCCCCGCCCGCCTCGGCGACCAGCAGCAGGCCGGCCGCGTGGTCCCAGGCGTTCTCCCAGGAGAAGGCCACCGCGTCGAGGACACCCTGTGCCACGTGCAGGTATTCGAGCCCGGCCGAGCCGCAGGGGCGCGGCGCGACCCCGTCCGTGCACAGCGCCGCCAGGACGCGCTTCTGCTCGTCGGTGGTGAAGTCGTAGTGCGAGGTGGCCACTTCCAGGTCCTTGCCGGGCACGGGCGAGCCGCAGCTCAGCGGCGCGCCGTTGAGCAGCGCACCCCCGCCCCGGCGGGCTGTCGCCATCAACTCCAGCGCCGGCGCGTACGTCCACGAGGCGAGCAGCTCGCCGCGGTGCGCCAGGCACACCAGGGTGGCAAAGCCCGGGTCACCGGCGACGAACTGCCGGGTGCCGTCGACCGGGTCGACGATCCACACCGGATCCTCGCCGCACAGCGAGGCGAGGATGCGCGGGTCCGCGTGCACGGCCTCCTCGCCGACGACGACCGAGCCGGGCAGCAGGGCGGTCAGCGCGTGCGTGAGGTGTTCCTCCGCGAGCCGGTCCGCGACGGTCACGAGGTCGTGCGGGCCGTTCTTCTCGACGATCTCGTCCGCGGCGAGCTGCCGGAAGCGCGGCAGGATCTCGGCAGCGGCCGCCTTGCGGACCACTTCCTCGACATCGGTCACGTCACCTGCGAGAAATTCATCGATCATATGGACATCGAACCACGCCGCACCGACAACCGGTGGTGGGGTGGTGGCCTCACGATGTCCCCGGGGTGAACCCCTCGACGGCTCCCCCCACCCCGCCAGAACGCAGCGTTACGGTTGTTTGTGCTGCCGGCCGGCTGGGGCGGGCGGGCGGAGAATGCATGCTGGAGGATGCGCCGTGCACGGTGAATACAAGGTGCCGGGCGGCAAGCTCGTCGTCGTCGACGTGGAGGTCGCGGACGGGGTGCTGCGCGATGTGCGGGTGGCCGGGGACTTCTTCCTCGAACCCGACGAGGCGCTCCTGGACATCGACCGCGCCCTGGAGGGCGCCCCCGCCGACACCCCGGCCCCGCAGCTCGCGGCCCGCATCGACGCGGCACTGCCCGAGGGCACGATCATGTTCGGCTTCACGTCCGAGGCGGTGGGCATCGCCGTGCGCCGCGCCCTGGCACAAGCCACCGACTGGACCGACTACGACTGGCAGCTCATCCACGACGGCCCGCAGTCCCCAGCCCTGCACATGGCCCTGGACGAGGTCCTGACCGCCGAGGTCGCCGCCGGGCGGCGCCCGCCGACGCTGCGGGTGTGGGAGTGGGGCTCCCCGGCCGTGGTCATCGGCAGCTTCCAGTCGCTGCGCAACGAGGTCGACCCCGAGGGCGCGGCACGCCACGGCATGACGGTGGTGCGGCGCATCTCCGGCGGCGGCGCCATGTTCATCGAGCCCGGCAACACCATCACCTACTCCCTGTGCGTCCCGGACGCCCTGGTGCAGGGCCTGTCCTTCGCCGACAGCTACGCCTACCTGGACGACTGGGTGCTGGGCGCCCTGGAGGGCATGGGCGTCAAGGCCTGGTACCAGCCGCTGAACGACATCGCCACCGACGCCGGCAAGATGGCGGGCGCCGCGCAGAAGCGCATGGTCGCCGGTGACGGTGCCGTCCTGCACCACGTGACCATGGCCTACGACATCGACGCCGAGAAGATGCTCGACGTCCTGCGCATCGGCAAGGAGAAGCTCTCCGGCAAGGGCACCACGAGCGCCAAGAAGCGCGTCGACCCGCTGCGCCGCCAGACCGGCCTGCCGCGCCCGGCCGTCATCGACAAGATGATCGACTCCTTCCGGGACCGGTACGGCCTGACGGAGGGCTCGGTCTCCGCCGTGGAGCTGGCGCGGGCGGAGGAGCTGGCGGCGACGAAGTTCGCGTCGCCGGAGTGGACGGCACGGGTGCCGTGACCGGACGGGCCCCCGCAGGGAGCCCGTCCGGCGTCAGACCAGCTCGCGCAGGTCGATCACGTCGCTGAACGCCTTCATGCCCGCGTCGTTGGGGTGCAGGTGGTCGCCCCCGTCGAAGCGCGGCAGCATCCGGTCCGGGTGGCGGGGGTCGCGGATCGCCGCGTCGAAGTCGAAGACGGCGTCGTAGAGCGAGGTGGCGGCGCGGATGTGCCGGTTGATGGCGACGCGAGCGGCATCGGCCTCCGCCGTGCAGTCGAAAAAGCCGCCGCACGGCGCGATGGTGGCCGCGACGACGCGCACGCCCCGCTGGTGGGCGACGGCCGCCATCCTCTTGAGGGCGTCGATGACCTCGTCGGCCCCGGTGCCCGCGCGGATGTCGTTGACGCCCTCGAAGATGACGACGGTACGGGCGGAGGTCTGTGCCAGGACGTCGCGCTCCAGCCGGTGTTCCGCGCTGACCCCGCTCTTGATGGTGCTGGTCCCCTCGCCGGGGTAGCGGTCGGTCACCACGCGGTTGCCGGAGATGCCGTGGTTGAGGACGCCGAGCCGCGGCACCGCGTGCTGCCCGAGCAGCCGCCGGGACAGCAGGTCCGGCCAGCGCCCGTTCGCCCCCGGCGTGGCGCGCTCGCCGTCGGTGATGGAGTCGCCGAGGGCGACCACCGATCCGGGTCCGCCGGCGACGTCCACGCCGGTCAGTAGGGGCCAGCCGTCCAGTGTCCCGCCGAACGCGCCGGCACCCCGGTCGCCCGTGCGGTCACCGGCGCCGTCGGCGCTGAGGTAGGAGACCTGGTTGCTGTAGCTGTGCACGGGCAGCGCCCGTACGGTCCCGGGCAGGTGGATGCTCACCAGCAGATTGGAGTCCGGCGGCACCCGGAACCCCACCGGGTCGCTGAACTGCTGTGCCCCTGCGGGCACTTCGGCCCCGGGGCGGCCGGCGAAGGTCAGCGGCAGGGGGCGGCCGTCCGTCGCCGCGCCACGGCTCTGCAGCGCCACGGTGGCGTGCCCGATGCGGACCGGTTGCCGGGAGAAGGTGTTCTCCAGCCGGATGCGGGTGCGCGGCCCGCCCGCGCTGCTGTGCACGATCAGCCGCAGCGTCCGGTCGGTCCACGGGCCCACCGCCGCGTACCCGGACGTGGACGCCGCCCAGCTGCCGGTCCACCCGTTCGAGGGAGCGCGCAGGGCGAGGGAGAAGACGTGCAGGTCGCTCGCGGACCCGGCGGAGGGCAGCACCACGGAGGCGACCTCCCGGGAGCGCTCGACCGGCACGGTCACCACGTACAGGCGGGTGGTCTCGGTCCGCTGGCCGTCGCGTGTGTTGCGGTGGGGCAGGCCGAGGGTCTTGGTGGGGAGCGGGCCGTGGCGCCAGTCGGGCGCCTGCAGGAGGTAGGGGCTCTGCGAGCCGTCGCGGTAGCGGACCAGGCCCCGCCCGCCGGCTCCGCTCTTCGCCCCCGCCGCGGAGCCGCCCGCCGCGGAGCTGCCCGCCACCAGGAACGAGAGGGCCTCCCCGCGTCCGCTGAGCCGCACCGCCTGCCCGTCGGCCCGTACGTTGTCGGGGCGTCCGGGCGCCGGGGCGGGCCAGCGCAGCGGGGAGCCGTCGACGGGGAGGAGGCGGCCGGGGGTCCAGCCGGCGGCCCTCAGGTCCTGGGCGGAGAAGGAGCTGCCCCCGCCGTCGAAATCGGCGGCTTCCGGGTGGGCGTCGTCGCTGACCGCCCGGTTGTCGAAGAGCCGCTCCAAAGGGAGCGGCTCTCGGGTCGGTGCGGTGTCGGCGTGGGCCGGGGTGTTCGCGAGCCCGAGGGCGCAGACCACCCCCACCGCGACGGCGCCTGTGGCGACCGCCCGGGCGAAGGCCGCCGGTCTGTGCCGTCGCCCGACGGGCACGGTGAGCTTCGATGTCCGGAGCATGCGCGTCATGCCTCCCAGCGTTCCCCGCTCTGCACGTGGCGGGATGAAGTTAGGGAGACGCCAGGGGAACGTCAAGAAGGCCGACCGGCCATGTCGGGCGCAGCGCGCCTGTGGTGGGGCCATCCGTGCGAGTGAGGCCCTGTCGGGACCGGGGCAGTCAGGTGGCATGTGAATTCCAAGTCGCACTGGCGTCCGGACATACGGAAGTGCCGCACATGAGGCGGTGGCCCCTCGCCGGGCCGGCGTTCACATGGGCCGCCGAGGGGCCACAGTCGTACCACGAGCCGCACCCTCAAGTGCCTCGCTCCGCCACCGGATCACCCGCATCTGCCGGACGCCTGGCGAGTACGACTGCGACGAGGCGCCGCTCAAGGAGCCGCCCGGGTAGCGTCATGAGGCCGCCTGCCCCGATTAAGATCAGGCGGGAAGTACAGGCGGGCCAGATGCAAGCCGGCTCGCGGACAGCAAGGAGCAGTTGAGTGGCAGTCAAGTTTGTCCCGGTGGGCGAGGACCAGAAGGATGAGCCGGGGGTGGAGGAGGCCGTCACCACCACGACCATCGGCGGTCAGACGATCACGACCACGTCGTACGGGCGTCTGATCCGGCATGACGACCTGATGCCTGACACCACGGAGGGTGTCTTCTCGGTCGAGCTCCTGGTCCCGGAGATGGGCACCGAGGAGTACGAGACGGGCGAGGTGCACGAGGACGGCACCACTCCGAAGATCGCCCTGCGGCCCTGTGTGTCCTACACCCGCCGCGAGGTGGATCTGGGCCAGGAGTCCTTCGAGAAGTACCTGGAGGTCGTCAAGCCCTTCGCCGACGCCTCCCGGGAACCCCAGCAGGTTCCGGCTCAGGCTCGTAAGCGTCGCGCGAAGTCCGGGATCTGAGCTTCGGCGAGCAGCGCGTCATGAAGCCTCTCCCGGACCGCCTCAGGTGGTCCGGGAGAGGCTTCTGTACAGCTCCGGTCGGTCCCTGACAGCCGGGCCACGACGACGGGGCGCCATTTCTCCTCAGCTCCTCCTGGAGTCCGGACGGCGCCCCGATGCGTCAGACTGTCCGGTATGAACATTCCCTTCTTGGACAGCTGGCGCAAGCGGCACGGCCCGGCGCACGGGGCGGCGCTGCCCGGGGCGTCCGACCGGGGGCCGGAGGGTCTGGCCGAGCTGTTGTCGGAGTGCGAACTGCTGCGCGCGCACGCGCAGTCGGCAGGGGTCGTGCTCGACGACTCGCCGTCGTCCCTGGAGGCGCTGGACCAGCTGCAGCCGCGCTGGCGCGAGGACCCGGAGCTGCTGCCGTGGCTGGGCAACGACGCGGGCCTGTACCTGGGCACGGTCATCGTGCGTACGGTCTCGGGTGCGCTCTGGTGGATCTGGCCGGACGGGCAGCCGGTGGTGCGGCTGGCCAGCGGCCGGGAGATCGATGTGGTCGAGGCGGGCCAGGCGTGGGCGGCGGACGGCGCCCCGGAACTGTCCCAGCTCTACGCGGAGGTCGCGGAGAACTGACCGCCGCCAGGGCTCCCGCCGCCGTCAGCTCGTGAAGGCGATGGTGTACTCCAGCCGCCAGCGGTCCGCGCGCACGACGATGTCGGAGGTCTCCACGGCCCTGTCGTCGCCGTCGTAGTGGGTGCGCTCGACGACGGTGACGCACTGGCCGGCCGCGCAGCCGAGCGCCTCGGCCTCCGGTGTGGTGGCCGGGCGTGAGCCGACGAGTTCCCGGGCCCGTACGACGCGGATCCCGATGGCGGCCAGTCTGCCGCGTACGCCGCGCCGCGCGTAGGGCCCGCGCTCGGGCAGGGCGACGTCGGTGCCCTCGGTGATGGTCAGCGGTTCCCAGCTCGTGGCGAGCTGCACGGGGTGGCGGTTGGCCAGGTACTCGTACTGGGTGCACAGCACCGGTTGGCCCGCGCCGATGCCCAGCCGCTCGGCGACGGACACCGGGGCGGGGCTCTCGCTGGAGGACGCCTCCCAGGTCAGCGCGGTGTCCCGGGTCATGGCGCCCGCCGCCGCGGGACGGTCCGGGCCGTCGTATCCACGGATCTTCGCGGCGAAGGGCGAGTCGACGGCGCCGGTGGAGCGCAGCAGCGTGCCGAGCGGTGCCCGGTCGGCGACGAAGACGCCGCGCCCGAACTGGCCCTCCGCGTAGCCGGCGGCCTTCAGGACGCGGACGGCGCGGTCCACGGTCTGGTCACTGGCCTCGTATGCGCGTTTGAGCTCGGAGCGGGAGGGGATGCGGTCGCCCACCGTCAGCCCGCCCTCGTCGATGCGTTGCCGCAGGTCGTCCGCGATGCGCAGGTATACGGGCCTGCTGTCGGCCACCCCGGGCTCCTTCCCCCTCTGCTTCCCCCGTCCGGCCCTCACAGGCTAGGTACCCAGGCTGAGTCTGTGTACCTAGGGCAAATGGCGGCCATTGCACCCTCTATCCGGCCCAATCCCGCTCTGTACGCGTGTCAGCGTCAAAGTCCCCTATTGATGCGGATAGTTTGCGGCGACTGCGAGACAGCTGAGAGTGGGTAGGGCGCTGGTATGGCCGTCGATCCGTTGATCGAACTGCGGGATGTCAACAAGCATTACGGCAAGCTGCACGTGCTGCAGGACATCAACCTCACCGTCGGCCGCGGGGAGGTGGTGGTGGTCATCGGCCCCTCCGGCTCTGGCAAGTCCACGCTGTGCCGGACCATCAACCGCCTCGAACCGGTGGAGTCCGGCACGATCACCCTCGACGGGCAGCCGCTGCCCGAGGAGGGCCGGGCGCTCGCCAAGCTCCGTGCCGAGGTCGGCATGGTCTTCCAGTCGTTCAACCTCTTCGCCCACAGGACCGTGCTCGCCAACGTCTCCCTGGCCCAGATCAAGGTCCGCAAGCGCGGCAAGGACGAGGCCGACCGGCACTCACGGGAGCTGCTGGAGCGGGTCGGGCTGCTCGCCCACGCCGAGAAGTACCCGGCCCAGCTCTCCGGCGGCCAGCAGCAGCGCGTGGCCATCGCCCGCGCGCTGGCCATGAACCCCAAGGCGCTCCTCTTCGACGAGCCCACCTCGGCCCTCGACCCCGAGATGATCAACGAGGTGCTGGAGGTCATGCAGCAGCTCGCCCGGGACGGCATGACGATGGTCGTCGTCACCCACGAGATGGGCTTCGCCCGCTCCGCCGCCAACCGCGTCGTCTTCATGGCGGACGGCCGCATCGTCGAGGACCGCACCCCCGAGGAGTTCTTCACCGCGCCGGAGAGCGAGCGGGCCAAGGACTTCCTGTCCAAGATCCTCAAGCACTGAGCGGGCTGTCGTGCACACGAGACGCATCCACATGAGGCGAACGCGCTCCGGGCGCACGCCCGGCCGGGTGGCCGCCCTGGCGCTCACCGGCCTCGCCCTGCTGGCCGCCGCCTGCGGCAAGGAGGGCAGCCCGCCGGTCAAGGGGCCCAAGCCCGGCCAGCTGCCCGTCTACCACGTCGCCACCGGCTTCCACCTGGAGGACTCCGCCACCTGGCGGGCCGCGAAGAAGCGCGGCCATGTCGTCGTAGGGGCCAAGGAGGACCAGCCCTATCTGGGCGAGAAGGACCCGGCCACCGGCGGCTACTCCGGCTTCGACATCGAGATCGCCCGGATGATGTCGGCCTCCCTCGGCTTCGACCCGAAGACCATCGCCTTTCGCACCGTCGCCTCGGCCAACCGCGAAACCGCCCTGCAGAACGGGCAGATCGACTACTACGTCGGCACGTACACCATCAATGACCTGCGCAAGAGACAGGTCGGCTTCGCCGGGCCCTATTACATCGCCGGCCAGTCGCTGCTGGTCCGCACGGACGAGAAGGGCATCGAAGGCCCCCAGGACCTGGCCGGCAAGCGGGTCTGCTCGGCGGCCGGCTCCACCCCGTTGCAGCGCATCCAGCGCGACTACCCCAAGGCCCGGGCCGTCGCCTACGACACGTACTCGATCTGCGTGGACAACCTCCTCAGCCTCCAGGTGGACGCCGTCACCACCGACGACACCATCCTCATGGGCTTCGCCGCCAAGGCGCCCGACGAGCTGAAGGTGGCCGGCAGGCCCTTCTCCAAGGAGCCCTACGGCATCGGCGTGCCCCGGGGTGACTCCGCCCTGCGCTTCGCCCTCGACGACGCCGTCGCGGCGCACGAGAAGAACGGTGACTGGAAGAAGGCGTACGACGCGACCCTCGGCCTGTCCGGGGTGCCGGCCCCGCAGCCGCCCCCCGTCGACCGCTACCCGGCGAGCTGACCCAAGGACCCGGATGAACGTTCTCCTCGACAACCTCTCCCTCTACGGCAAGGGCCTGCTCGGCACCGTGGAGCTCACCGTCTACGCCTCGCTGCTCGCCCTCGCCCTCGGCTTCGTCATGGCCTCCTTCCGGGTCGCCCCCGTCGGCTCCCTGCGCACCTTCGGCACGGTATGGGTGACGGTGCTGCGCAACACCCCGCTCACCCTGCTGTTCTTCGCGGTGCTGCTCGGCCTGCCGCGCTTCGGGGTCGTGCTGCCCTTCCAGCTCTTCGCCGTCCTCGCCCTGGGCTGCTACACCTCGGCCTTCATCTGTGAGGCCCTGCGCTCGGGCATCAACACGGTGCCCAGCGGCCAGGGGGAGGCGGCCCGCAGCCTAGGGATGACCTTCACCCAGACGCTCGGCGGCGTCGTGCTCCCGCAGGCCTTCCGCTCCGTCATCCCACCGGTCGGCTCGACGCTGATCGCGCTCGCCAAGAACTCGGCGATCGCCGGTTCGTTCAGCGTCACCGAGCTCCTGGGCACGTACAAGACCCTCAACGAGCTGGGTTACAGCATCATCTGGTCCTTCATCTGGATCGCCGTCGGCTACCTGATCGTGACCCTGACCATCAGCGCGGTCTTCAACGTGCTGGAGAAGCGCTGCGGAGTCGCCCGATGACCACCGCCCTGTACGACATCCCCGGCCCGCTCGCGCAGCGCCGCCACCGCCTGTACGGCGTCCTCGCCACCGCGGTGATCCTCGGGATCGTCGCCTGGGTCGTCTACCTCCTCTTCGACACACACCAGTTCACGGCCGCCAAGTGGAGGCCCTTCGCCTACAAGGGCATCCAGGAGATGCTGCTGCGCGGGCTCGGCAACACCCTCAAGGCCTTCGCCTGCGCCGCCGTGCTCTCCCTCGCCCTGGGCGCGGTGCTGGCCTGCGGGCGGCTGTCCGTGCACCGGCCGCTGCGCTGGATCGCCACGCTCGTGGTGGAGTTCTTCCGGGCCATGCCCGTCCTGGTGATGATCTTCTTCGTCTTCGTCGCGCTCAAGGTCCAGCCGCTGCCCGCCCTCGTCACCGGACTCACGCTCTACAACGGCTCGGTGCTTGCGGAGGTCTTCCGCACGGGCGTGAACTCCGTCGAGCGCGGCCAGCGGGAGGCGGCGTACTCGCTGGGCATGCTCAAGACCCAGGTGATGACCTACGTCCTGGTGCCGCAGGCGCTGCGCGCGATGCTGCCGACCATCATCAGCCAGCTCGTCGTCGCGCTGAAGGACACCTCGCTCGGCTTCCTCATCACCTATGAGGAGTTCCTGCACGCAGGAAAGCTGATCGCCAGCAACCTCGACTACGACCTGCCGTTCATCCCCGTCGTCATGATCATCTCCCCCGTCTACATCGGGATGTGCATGCTGCTGTCCTGGTTCGCCACCTGGGTGGCCAAGCGGCAGAAGCGCAGCCCGAAGACGGAGGCCGTCGAGGTCGCCCCCGCCGAGCCCGGCACGCTGATGCCGGGCGCGGGAACGCATCCTTGAAAGTCCCTTCAGTCGCGGACCGGGACCGAGAGCACGGACGGATCGCCCTTGGGGGAGGTGAACGTCAGGCGCGCGCCCGCCGGGTTGTGCTGGATGTACAGCGGGTCCACCGTGTCGACGACGAGCGCGAGCCGGTGGCCGGCCGGGACGTCGTAGGAGGTCGACTGGAGCCGCAGATCGACGGCGAAGGACCGGCCGGGCGCCCTGCCGTGGAAGGTGTAGGGGGCGTGGCTGACCAGCCTGCCCACACCCAGCGGGCCCACGTCGTAGAGGTAGGCGACGGCCGTGCCGCTCTCCTTGTCGCTGGTGAGCGTGGTGTGCAGCCGCGCGCTGCCGCGCACGCGCTGCGCCCTGGCGTACGGTCCGGACTGCCACACGGCGGCACGGGTGCGCGGCAGCAGCGGGACCGAGACCATGGGCGGCAGCTTCAGGAACTGGTCGAGGACGTTGGAGAGCAGGGCGGTGCCGCCGTTCGCGCCCGAGTCGGCGCCCGCGCGGATGGTGCGGGAGCCGGGGAGCGGGACGTCGCTGCGGGTGCGCTCCACGGCCGCCCAGTCGGGGTAGGACTCGTAGCCGCCGCCGGTACGGGACTTCAGCTGGACGGGCTGTTCGTGGTCGATGCCGTTGGCGGCGCCCCCCAGATGGTGGTCGAACCAGCGGCGGGCGTTGGTCCAGACGTCGTTGGGCAGGCCGAGCAGTCCGGTGCCCTCGGCGGTGGCGTGGTCGCCGGGCCGCAGCTCCAGGCGCTTGGGGCCGGTGAGCCGCTCGTAGAACTTCACGTACTGGTCGGGCGGGAAGACCGTGTCGCCCCAGGCGTTGCCCAGCATGATGGCCGCGCCGCCCGCGTTGATGCCGTCGAGGTAGGTGGCCGGGGAGCGCTTGGCGCCCCACTCCAGCATCTGCTTCTCCCGGGACAGGTCGGAGCCGAGGAAGTCCTTGAGGACCCCCTGCAGCTCCTCGCCCGGCCGCCCGGTCAGCGCACCGAGGCCGCCCAGCAGTTCGGCGGCCTGGCGGTGCTGGGTGCGCTCGCCGTAGATGGCCTCGATGAGGTCGGCCCAGCCGCTCATCGCCACCACGGCCTTGATCCGCTTGTCGAAGCCGGAGGCCAGCAGGCTGATGCCCGCCCCGTAGGAGATCCCGGCCATGCCGATCCTGTCCGGGTCGGCCGGGGTGTTGGCGAGCGCCCAGTCGATGACGCGGGAGACGTCGGCGATGTCCGGCGGACCGGCCGTCTCGATCTTCCCGCCGGAGAGCCAGAACCCGCGCGCGGCGTAACTGACCACCACATAGCCGGAGTCGGCGAGCTGTTTGGCCTGGACGATGTATTCGAGCTGCGGCATGGCCCAGCTGGCGGGCAGCACGACGACGGGGTAGCGGCGCGAGCCGTCGGCGCCGGCGGGGGTGAAGACGTTGCCCTTGAGGGTGATGCCGCCGGAGCCGGGGATGTCGGTGAATCTGACGTCCGGGAACGCCGCCGCAGCCGCGGCCGGCGGCGCCGCCTGTGCGGCGGGTGCCAGTCCCAGGGTGCCGCCCGCGAGCAGCGCGGCGCAGGCGGCACCGATGACTGTGGTGTGCAGAGCCTGACGGGAGTGTCGTCGCACAGGTCACTCCTTGACCTCGGTGCCGCCGCTTCCGTGGGGGGCGGCGGCACTGCCGATACAAAGTGACCCGAAAGTAACCTCGCGGCCTTACCGTGGGTAACATGCCGGCATGTTACGCGTGAGTAACGATCGATCGCCGGCCCCTCGGTGCTGACGTCCGCTCAGCAGTCCTGGCCCAGCCACAGGTCGGGGCCGAAGACCTCGTAGTGGATCGAGGCGGCCGCCACGCCCGCGTCCAGGAGCTGGGCGCGGGCGGCACGGAGGAAGGGCAGCGGTCCGCAGAGGTAGGCGGTGGCGCCGGCCGGGATACCGAGGCGGGAGAGGTCGGCGCGGCCGGTGCGCCCGGCGGGCCAGGGGCCTTCCGGGTGCTCGTAGAAGACGTGCGCGGTGGCGTTCGGGAGCTTGGCGGTCAGCTGCTGGAGCTCGGCGCGGAAGGCGTGCGTGGCCTCGCTGCGGTCGGCGTGCACACAGATGACGCGCCGGTCCGAGCCGGTGGCGGCGAGGTGGGAGAGCATCCCGGTCATGGGGGTGCAGCCGATGCCGGCGGAGACGAGCAGGAGGGGCGCGTCCCCGTCGTCGAGGACGACGTCGCCGAAGGGGTGGCTGACGAGCAGGGTGTCCCCCACCGCGACGTGGTCGTGGAGGTGGCCGGAGACCTCGCCGGCCGGGTCGCCGGACGCGCGCTTGACGGAGAACTGGAGGGCGTCCTCGGGGTGGCCGGACAGGCTGTACTGGCGGATCTGCCGAGCGCCGTCGGGCAGGGTGACCTGTACGGAGACGTACTGGCCGGGCCGGGCGGCCGGCACCGGGCGGCCGTCGAGCGGGCGGACGAGGAAGGTGGCCACCTGCGCGGTCTCCTGGTGGCGGGCGACCACGCGACAGGAGCGCCAGGTGGCGCCGTGCAGGGCGCCCGCCTGCTCGTACAGCCGCGCCTCCAGGGCGATGAGGGCGTTGGCCATCAGCCAGTAGACCTCGTCCCAGGCCGCCGCGACCTCGGGCGTGACGGCCTCCCCCAGCACTTCGGCGATGGCGGCGAAGAGGTGCTCCTGGACGACCGGGTACTGCTCGCGGCTGATGCCCAGCGAGGCGTGCTTGTGGGCGATACGGGAGAGCATCGCGTCGGGCCGTACGTCCGGGTGCTCGACGAGTGCGGTGGCGAAGGCGGCGATGGCGCCCGCGAGGGCCTGCTGCTGGGCGCCGCTCGCCTGGTTGCCGCGGTTGAACAGGTCGCGCAGCAGCCGCGGGTGGGCGGCGAACAGCTTGTCGTAGAAGAGCGGTGTGATCTCTGCGATCGCACCGCCGACCGCGGGCAGGGTGGCTCGGACGATCTCGGTGGACTTCGGGGACAGCATCGGCGGCTCCTCACGGTCGGGTCCCGGAGCAAGCGATCAGCCGATCAAACTTGCATCCAGGATTCGCATTTAAGGGTGTGAATGACCGCCCTCGTGGGCGGTGGTCTCGTCAGCTTCCGGGGGGCGGGCCCAGGCTCAGCAGGACGGGGCCGGTCGGCGGGCCGGTCAGATCCTGGACGGTGATGGGATCGAGCGCGGCGAAGAACGCCTCCTGCGCGTCGCGCAGTGCGCCGCGCAGCAGGCACGCGCCGCGCAGCGGGCAAGGCGGGTCGTCCTCGCAGCCGACGACGTCACCGGCGCCTTCCAGCTCGCGCACCAGGCGGCCGACCGAGCTCAGGCGCCCGGCCGCGGTCAGCGAGAGGCCGCCGCCGCGGCCCCGGCGGGCCTCGACGACCCCCAGGTGCTGCAGCCGGCTGACCACCTTGGCGGCGTGGGTGTACGGCACGCCGATCGCGCCGGCCACCTCGCGGGTGGTCGGCGCCGCCGCGTCCTGCGCGGTCACGGCCAGGCGCATCGCGATGCGCAGGGCGATATCGGTGCTCTTGGTCAGTCGCACTCCACCAACCTAGCTAATTGGACTATAAGAGTCCAATTAGTGGGCAGAATGGGACGGTCGTGTCGAAATTGACAGGGGGTCAGCACAAGGCGAGTCTGTCCTGGCCATGATCGGTTGATCATGGGCCGGACGACTCTTCTTGGCTACGGAGGCAGTAGTGGCACAGGCGCGCGAACGCGGCGGGCGGTACGGGAAGGCGCTGGTGGCGCTCGGCTCGGCGACGGCACTGACGGCACTGACGACCGGGGCGGCGACCCCGCCGGCCGCCACCACCGGGCAGGCCGGCGGAGCCCGCTACGTCGCCCTCGGCGACTCGTACACCTCCGGCGCCGGCATTCCCCGGCAGACCGGCGGCGACTGCGCACGCTCCAGCGTGAACTACCCTGCGCTGGCCGCCGTGCAGCTGAAGCAGAAGTCGTTCAAGGACGTCAGCTGCAGCAGTGCGACCACGGACGACATGTGGCGCGCGCAGGGGGCGAACGCACCCCAGCTGGACGCCCTCGGCAAGGGGACCAGGTTCGTCACCGTCGGCATCGGCGGCAACGACATCGGCTTCGGCCCCATCATCGGCACCTGTGCCCAGCTGTCCGCCGGCGACCGGGCCGGTACCCCGTGCAAGAAGCAGTTCACGGCCGCGGACGGCTCGGACCGGCTCACCGCGCGCATCAACGGCGCGGCGCCGAAGATCGCCCGTGTCCTCAAGGCCGTGCACCAGCGCGCACCGCAGGCCAAGGTGGTGCTGGTCGGCTACCCGACGATCATGCCGGACAGCGGCCGGGGCTGCTTCCCGGCCGTACCGATCGCCGCCGGCGACACCCCCTACCTGCGCGACACCGAGAAGCGGCTCAACGCGATGCTCAAGGCGCAGGCCGCCAAGGCGCACGTCCGCTTCGCCGACACCTACGGCCCGACCGTGGGCCACGATGTGTGCAGGCCCACCGCGGACCGGTGGGTCGAGGGCGTGCGGCCCGGGAACCCGGCCGCGCCCTTCCACCCCAACGCCAAGGGCGAGCAGGCCATGGCGCGTTCCGTGCTCGGGGAGCTGCGCAAGCGCTGAGCGTGCCCTGTCGGCGGGCGGGCTCCGCGGGTAGGCTCCGGGGCCCGTTCGCCCGAATGGAGGCACAGATGGCCCTCCCGAGACCGACCCCTCACCGAAGCCTGCCCGTCCTCGCCGTGGTGGCCGCGCTCGTCGCCGGCGCGCTGACGGCGCCCGCCGCGGCCGCCGGGCCGGGCCCGGCCCGTACACCGCACAAGTCGCCCCTCGCCGTCGGTCACGGCGGCGTGGTGGCCAGCGTCGACGCCGACGCGTCGGCGGCCGGCACAGAGGTGCTGCGCAAGGGCGGCAACGCTGTGGACGCGGCGGTCGCCACCGCCGCCGCCCTCGGCGTCACCGAGCCCTACTCCGCCGGCGTCGGCGGAGGCGGCTACTTCGTCCACTACGACGCCAGGACGCGCAAGGTCTCCACCCTGGACGGCCGCGAGCGGGCCCCCCTCAGCGCGACGAAGGACCTCTTCCTGGAGAAGGGCAGGCCCCTCCCCTTCGCCGACGCGGTCACCAGCGGCCTCAGCGTCGGCACCCCCGGCACCCCCGCGACCTGGGACACGGCCCTGCGCTCCTGGGGCAGCCGCTCGCTCGCCCAGGTGCTGGCGCCCGCTCAGCGGCTGGCGCGCGACGGCTTCACCGTCGACGAGACCTTCCGCCGCCAGACCGCCGACAATCAGGCGCGCTTCAAGGACTTCCCGGCCAGCGCCAAGCTGTTCCTGCCGGGCGGGAAGCCCCCGGCGGTGGGCTCGACGCTGAAGAACCCCGACCTCGCGCGCACCTACGACCTGCTGGCGAAGCAGGGCGTGGACGCCGTCTACCGTGGCGCGGTGGGGCGCGACATCGTGCGGACCGTGCGCAAGCCACCCGTCGACCCCGCCTCGCACCGCGTGGCCCGCCCCGGTGACCTGACCGAGAAGGACCTGCGCGCGTACAGCGCGAAGCAGCAGGCCCCCACCCGGACGCAGTACCGCGGCCTGGACGTCTACGGCATCGCCCCCTCCTCGTCGGGCGGCACGACGGTCGCCGAGGCGCTGAACATCCTGGAGCGCGGCGACCTCGGGAAGCTGGACCGGCAGACGTATCTGCACCGCTACATCGAGGCGAGCCGGATCGCCTTCGCGGACCGCAACCGCTGGGTCGGCGACCCCGCGTTCGAGAAGGTGCCCGTCCAGGGCCTGACCTCGCAGCGCTTCGCCGACTCGCGCGCCTGCCTGGTCAAGGACGATGCCGTGCTGGTCAGCCCGCTGGCGCCCGGCGACCCGCGCCGGCCCGCGGCATCCTGTACGACGCGCGGCGCGGCCGCCCCCACCCCGTACGAGGGCGAGCACACCACCCACCTGACGGTCGCCGACAAGTGGGGCAACGTCGTCGCGTACACCCTGACCATCGAGCAGACCGGCGGCAGCGGCATCACGGTGCCGGGGCGCGGGTTCCTGCTCAACAACGAGCTGACCGACTTCTCCTTCGTCCCGGTCAGCCCCGGCGTGCACGACCCGAACCTGCCCGGCCCGGGCAAGCGCCCGCGCTCGTCGGTGTCGCCGACGATCGTCCTGGACCACGGCAGGCCCGCCTTCGCGCTGGGCTCCCCCGGCGGCGCCACGATCATCACCACGGTGCTGCAGACCCTGCTCAACCACGTCGACCGCGGGATGCCGCTCGTCGACGCGATCGCCGCGCCGCGCGCCAGCCAGCGCAACGCGGTGACCACCGAGCTGGAACCGGGGCTGTGGGAGAGCCCGCTGCGCCGGCAGCTGGAGGCCAAGGGCCACGTCTTCAAGCTCAATGCGGAGATCGGCGCGGCCACCGGCGTCCAGCGGCTGCCGGACGGGCGGTGGCTGGCGGCGGCCGAGACGTCACGGCGCGGCGGCGGCTCGGCCATGGTGGTGCGGCCGGCGCACTGACAGCCGGGCGTCCCCCGCACGGGCGTACCGCCCCGCCCCCGCACCGAGCGGCTCAGGCCCTCCGGAGGTCTCCAGGGGCCTGAGCCGCGCCGCACCGGCGACCCGTTGTCCACAGGTCGCGCGATGGTCTTGCCACGGGGAGTGACGGCACCTACGGTCGCAGGCACACACGGATCTTCGCGTGTCAGCCTGGTGGAAGCCCCTGGCATAGGAGCAGCTCATGGCCAACGTTGTCCGCGCCGCACTGGTCCAGGCGACCTGGACCGGCGACACCGAGTCGATGATCGCCAAGCATGAGGAACACGCCCGCGCGGCCGCCGCGCAGGGCGCCAAGGTGATCGGTTTCCAGGAAGTCTTCAACGCCCCCTACTTCTGCCAGGTGCAGGAGAGCGAGCACTACCGCTGGGCCGAGCCCGTCCCCGACGGCCCCACCGTCCGCCGGATGCGGGAGCTGGCCCGCGAGACCGGCATGGTGATCGTCGTACCGGTCTTCGAGGTCGAGCAGTCCGGCTTCTACTACAACACCGCCGCCGTCATCGACGCCGACGGCAGCTACCTGGGCAAGTACCGCAAGCACCACATCCCGCAGATCAAGGGCTTCTGGGAGAAGTACTACTTCAAGCCCGGCAACCTCGGCTGGCCCGTGTTCGACACGGCCGTCGGCAAGGTCGGCGTCTACATCTGCTACGACCGCCACTTCCCCGAGGGCTGGCGCTCACTGGGCCTGGCCGGTGCCCAGCTCGTCTACAACCCCTCCGCCACCTCCCGCGGCCTCTCCGCCCACCTGTGGCGGCTGGAGCAGCCGGCGGCCGCCGTCGCAAACGAGTACTTCATCGCCGCGATCAACCGCGTCGGCCAGGAGGAGTACGGCGACAACGACTTCTACGGCATGTCGTACTTCGTCGACCCGCGCGGCCAGTTCGTCGGGGACCTGGCCAGCGACACCAAGGAGGAGCTGGTCGTCCGCGACCTGGACTACGCGGTCATCGACGAGGTGCGCCGGCAGTGGGCGTTCTACCGGGACCGCAGGCCCGACGCGTACGACGGGCTGGTACGGCCGTGACCGCCGGGCAGCTCTCGCTGCACGCCCGGCACCGGGCCGTGATGCCCGACTGGCTCACCGTCTACTACCGCGAGCCGCTGGAGCTCACCCACGGCGAGGGACGCCACGTCTGGGACGCCGACGGCCGGCGCTACCTCGACTTCTTCGGCGGCGTCCTCACCACCATGACCGCCCACGCCCTGCCCGAGGTCACCGAGGCCGTCGCCCGGCAGGCCGGGCGCATCCTGCACACCTCCACCCTCTATCTCAGCCGGCACATGGTGGAGCTGGCCGAGCGCATCGCGTCCCTGTCCGGCATCCCCGACGCCCGGGTCTTCTTCACCACCTCCGGCACCGAGGCCAACGACGCCGCGCTGCTACTGGCCACGTCCTTCCGGCGCTCGAACCAGATCCTGGCGATGCGCAACAGCTACCACGGCCGCTCCTTCTCCGCGGTCGGCGTCACCGGCAACTCCAGCTGGTCGCCCACCAGCCTCTCCCCGCTGCAGACGCTGTACGTACACGGCGGCTTCCGCGCCCCGGGCCCGTACGCCCGGCTGTCCGACGAGCAGTTCACCGAGGCGTGCGTCGCCGACCTCGAGGACATGCTCGGCCAGACGCACGGCAACGTCGCCGCGCTGATCGCCGAGCCGGTGCAGGGCGTCGGCGGGTTCACCGCACCGCCCGACGGGCTCTACGCCGCCTTCCGCCGCGTGCTGGCCCGGCACGGCATCCTGTGGATCAGCGACGAGGTGCAGACCGGCTGGGGCCGCACGGGCGAGCACTTCTGGGGCTGGCAGGCACACGCCGCGAGCGGCCCGCCGGACCTGCTCACCTTCGCCAAGGGCATCGGCAACGGCATGTCCGTCGGCGGTGTCGTCGCCCGGGCCGAGGTCATGAACTGCCTCGACGCCAACTCCATCTCCACCTTCGGCGGCAGCCCGGTCACCATGGCGGCGGCCCTCGCCAACCTCACCTACCTGCTGGAGCACGACCTCCAGGGCAACGCGCGCCGCGTCGGCGGCCTCCTCATCGAGCGGCTCCGCGCCGTCACCGCCGGCCTGCCCGTCGTCCGGGAGGTGCGCGGCCGCGGCCTGATGATCGGCATCGAGCTGGTCGAACACGACGGCTCGCCCTCGCCGCGTGCCGCCGCGCTCGCCCTCGAACACGCCCGCGAACAGGGGCTGCTGGTCGGCAGGGGCGGCCGCGAGGGCAACACCCTGCGCATCGCCCCGCCCATGACGCTCACCGTCGCGGAGGCCGAGGAGGGCGCCGCCGCGCTCGATGGTGCGCTGCGCCAGGTGCAGCGCACCATCGGCGAGAAGGAGCGGTCATGACCACGACGGTCATCAGCGGCGGCCTGGTCATCACCGCAGCCGAGGAGATCCACGCGGACGTCCTCATCGAGGACGGCAAGGTCGCCGCCCTGGCCGCGCCCGGCAGCTCCTGCGCCCGGGCCTGGAGCGGCGCCGGCCACACGATCGACGCGACGGGCAAGTACGTCGTCCCGGGCGGCGTCGACGCCCACACCCACTTCGACTTCCCCTTCGGCGGCACGTCCTCCTGCGACACCTTCGGGACCGGTACGCGGGCGGCCGCCTGGGGCGGCACCACGACGGTCGTCGACTTCGCGGTGCAACAGCGCGGGCAGGCCCTCCGCGAGGGGCTGGACACCTGGCACGCCAAGGCCGACGGGCAGTGCGCCGTCGACTACGCCTTCCACATGATCCTCTCCGATGTGAACGAGAGTTCCCTCAAGGAGATGGATCTCCTGGTGGGGGAAGGCGTCACGTCGTTCAAGCTGTTCATGGCCTACCCCGGCGTGCTCTACAGCGACGACGGGCAGATCCTGCGGGCCATGCAGCGATCCGCCGGGAACGGCGGGCTGATCATGATGCACGCCGAGAACGGCATCGCCATCGACGTCCTGGTCGAACAGGCCCTCGCCGCCGGGAAGACCGACCCCCGCTACCACGGCGAGGTCCGCAGGACCCTGCTGGAGGCCGAGGCCACCCACCGCGCCATCCAGCTCGCCCGCGTCGCCGGCAGCCCCCTCTACGTCGTGCACGTCTCGGCCGAGGAGGCCGTCGCCGAGCTGGCGCGCGCCCGCGACATGGGCCTGCCCGTCTTCGGCGAGACCTGCCCGCAGTACCTGTTCCTGTCCACCGACAACCTCGCCGAACCGGGCTTCGAGGGCGCCAAATACGTGTGCTCGACGCCGCTGCGCCCCCGCGAGCACCAGGCCGCGCTCTGGCGCGGCCTGCGCACCGACGACCTCCAGGTCGTCTCCACCGACCACTGCCCGTTCTGCTTCTCCGGCCAGAAGGAGCTGGGCCGGGGCGACTTCTCGAAGATCCCCAACGGCCTGCCGGGCGTCGAGAACCGCATGGACCTCCTCCATCAGGCCGTCGTCGACGGCCACATCTCCCGCCGCCGCTGGATCGAGATCGCCTGCGCCGCTCCCGCCCGGATGTTCGGACTCGCTCCGCACAAGGGCACCATCGCGCCGGGCTGCGACGCCGACATCGTCGTCTACGACCCCCACGCCCGGCAGATCCTCTCCGCCGCGACCCACCACATGAACGTCGACTACTCGGCCTACGAGGGCAAACAGATCACCGGACAGGTCGAGACCGTGCTCTCCCGCGGCGAGACCGTCATCGACCGGCGGCGGTTCACCGGCCGGGCCGGACACGGGCGCTACCTGCCCCGCTCCACCTGTCAGTACCTGGCGTGACTCGCGTAACTCGCGTAAGGAGCACCCCGCACGTGGACTTCGGCCTCGTCCTCCAGACCGACCCGCCCGCCACCGCCGTCGTCGGCCTTATGCGCCGCGCCGAAGAGGCCGGCTTCCGCTACGGCTGGACCTTCGACTCCTGCGTGCTGTGGCAGGAGCCCTTCGTCATCCTCAGCCGCATCCTGGAACACACCGAACGGCTCGTCGTCGGCCCCATGGTCACCAATCCCTCCACCCGCAGCCCGGAGGTCACCGCCTCCACCTTCGCCACCCTCAACGACATGTACGGCAACCGCACCGTGTGCGGCATCGGGCGCGGCGACTCCGCGATGCGGGTCGCCGGGCGCAAGCCCAACACCCTCGCCACGCTCAGGGACACCATGCGCATCGTCCGCGACCTGGCGGAGGGCCGGGAGACGGACATGGACGGCACGACGGTGCGGCTGCCCTGGGTGAGCGAAGGCAGGCTGCCCGTCTGGATGGCGGCCTACGGGCCGAAGGCCCTGGCGCTCGCCGGCCGGGAGGCCGACGGCTTCATCCTGCAGCTCGCCGACCCGTACCTGACGGAATGGATGATCAAGGGGGTGCGCACGGCCGCCGCCGAGGCGGGCCGCGACCCGGCCTCGGTCACCATCTGCGTCGCCGCGCCCGCCTACGTCGGCGACGACCTGGCGCACGCGCGCGAGCAGTGCCGCTGGTTCGGCGGCATGGTCGGCAACCACGTCGCCGACCTGGTCGCCCGCTACGGGGCGCACTCCGGCCTCGTCCCCGAGGCGCTCACCTCGTACATCGAGCAGCGCCACGGCTACGACTACAGCCACCACGGGCGCGCGGGAAACGTCTCCGCGGACTTCGTGCCCGACACGATCGTGGACCGCTTCTGCCTCCTGGGCCCCGTCGAGGCGCACCGGGAGCGGCTGGAACACCTCAGGGACCTGGGCGTGGACCAGTTCGCGGTCTACGCCATGCACGACGCGAAGGAGGCCACCATCGAGGCGTACGGCAAGCACGTCATCCCGGCATTCGGCTAGCGTCCGCGGCCGCCCGGGGGGCCGGTGGGTGGGGGTGCCCGGGGCTCAGACGTCCAGGTCGACGACGACCGGGGCGTGGTCGGAGGCGCCCTTGCCCTTGCGCTCCTCGCGGTCGACGTAGGCGTCCTTGGCCGCCTCGGCGAAGGGGGCGTTGCCGTAGACCAGGTCGATGCGCATGCCCCGGTTCTTGGGGAAGCACAGCTGGCGGTAGTCCCAGTAGGTGTACGGGTGGTCGTACTTCAGGGGGCGCGGCATGACGTCGGACAGGCCCGCGTCGCGCAGGGCGGCGAGGGCGGCGCGCTCGGCGGGCGTGACGTGCGTGGCGCCCTCGAAGGCCGACGCGTCGTAGACGTCCTCGTCGGCCGGGGCGATGTTGAAGTCGCCCAGGACCGCGAACGGCCGCTCCCCTGCCGCGTCCGCGGAGACCGCGTCCCGCAGCGCCTCCAGCCAGTGGAGCTTGTACGTGTAGTGGTCGTGACCGACCTCGCGGCCGTTGGGCACGTAGACCGACCAGACGCGGACGCCCCCGCACGTCGCCGAGATCGCGCGGGGCTCCTGCACGCCGTCGTAGCCGGGGCCTCCCGGCAGGCCCATGACGACGTCCTCCAGGCCGACGCGGGAGAGCAGGGCCACGCCGTTCCACCGGCCGTCGGCGTTCACCGCGGACTCGTAACCGAGCTCACGGAGCGCCTCGACGGGGAACTGCTCGGCCGTGCACTTGGTCTCCTGTATGCACAGCACGTCCGTGCCGCTGCTCTCCAGCCAGGCCAGCAGCCGGGGGAGACGGGCGGTGATCGAGTTCACGTTCCAGGTGGCGATGCGCATGGAGCCACCCTAACGGCCGGGTGTGACAGTCACCGGTGCCTCACAGGTCGATGCTCTGACCGGCCGCCATCCGGCAGTGGTCCGCTCCCCCGGCGCCGGGGCCGTCCGGGCCCAGCATCCGGTCGTAGACGGGCCGGGCGAGGTCGGTGAGCAGGGCGTCGTGGATGTCGATGGCACGGCGGGGCTTGACCTCGCGGACATAGTCGATGACCTCGGCGACCTTGTTCCAGGGCGCCATGACCGGGACCATCAGGGTCTCGACCGGCTGTCCCGGCAGGGTCAGCGCGTCGCCGGGGTGGAAGACCGAACCGTCCACGAGGTAGCCGACGTTGGTGATCCGCGGGATGTCCGGGTGGATCACGGCGTGCAGCTGCCCGTGCACCTGGACGTCGAAGCCCGCAGCCGTGAAGGCGTCCCCCTCGCCGACCGTGTGCACCCGGCCCGGGAAGGCCGCCGAGATCCGTTCCGCGACGCTGCGCAGGGTCCACAGCTCGGCGGCCGGGTTGGCCTCCAGACCGGCCCGCAGCCGGTTCTCGTCGAAGTGGTCGAGGTGTTCGTGCGTGATGAGGACGGCGTCCGCTCCCACGGCCGCGTCCTCCTCGCTGAACGCTCCGGGATCGATGACGAGGGTGCGGCCGTCCTTCTGCAGACGGACACAGGCGTGACTGTGCTTGGTCAGCTTCATGACCCCATCTTGCTACGCGCCACCGTGCCGCGTCCGCCCGCTACCCTGCGTCGCCGTTCTCCTGCGCGACGCCGTTCTCCTGCGCGACGACGCGGCCGGCCACCGCGAAGGCGGCGTCAGCCGCCGGCAGACCGCAGTAGAGGGCCGCGTGCAGCAACGTTTCCTCTATCTCGTCCGCCGTGACGCCGCCGCGCAGGGCGGCGCGGACGTGCGCGGCCAGTTCGTCCAGATGACCGCCCATGGTGAGGGCGCTCAGGGCGACGAGGAAGCGAGTGCGCCGGTCGAGGCCGGGCCGCGCCCACGTCCCGCCCCACGCGACGCGGGTGACGGCGTCCTCGTACGCGGCACCGAATCCCTGCGGGGCGCTCCGGCTCTCCTCGCCGAGCACCTCGCGGCGGATGCGCACGCCCGTCGCGTACGTGTCCGGGGCGGGGGCCGCGTAGGAGTTGGCGCTTTCGGTGCTTTCGGGGCTCGTGGTGCCTGCGGTGCTCGCGGTGGTGGCGTAGGGGTTGCCGGGCTCGGGGGCCGGCAGGTGTGCGGCCTCGGGGGCTGCCGTTCCCGGCGGCGGGCCGGCTGCGGCGGGCACGGCAGGCGCGGCTACGGCGGGCGCGGCTACGGCCACCGGGGCGTACGGCTCCTGCGGCGCCTCGGCGAAGGGGTTTCCGCCATGGTCCGGATGCGCGGGCGCGGCGTTGGCCGCCGGGGTGGGAGCCGGGGCCGGCTGCGGCGTGAGCGCCGGCTCGGCGGCGGGCTGCGGGACGGCGGAGCCCGGCGCCGCGAACGGCCCGCCCGGTACGTTCCCGCCCGGTACGTTCCCGCCCGCTGTGGGCGGCTGGGGCGCCACCTGCGCGGGGGCGGGCGGCGCGCTCTGGCCCGGGGCGGGGGCGGGCTGCCAGGGGGCCGAGAAGTGGCGGACCAGCAGGTCGGTCACGGCAGCCGGCTGCTCCACGGGCGTCAGGTGCCGGGCGGCGGGCACCACGGCCAGCCGCGCGTCGTGGATCCCCGCGACCAGCACGCGGGCCTCGGCTGCGGGGGTGACCTGGTCCTCCGCACCGACGATGACCAGCGTGGGGGCCCCGATCCGGCTCAGCTCGGCCCGTGCGTCGAAGGCGGCGAGGGCCTCGCAGGAGGCGGCGTAGGAGTGGAGGTCGGTCGTACGGACCATCTGGACGGCCCAGTCCACGATCGCGGGCTGGCCGCCCGCGAAGGCGGGGGTGAACCAGCGCTCGGGCGCCGACCGGGCCACCGGCTCGAGCCCGTCGGCGCGGACCTCGGCCGCACGCGGGCCCCAGCCGTCGGAGGTGCCGAAGTGCGCGGCGGAGCCGACCACGGCCAGCGAGGCGAGGCGGTGCGGGTGGCGCAGGGCGAGGTCGGTGCCGATGGCGCCGGAGACGCAGCAGCCGACGAACCCGAAGCGCTCGATGCCGAGCCGGTCCAGGGTGGCCAGCAGCCGGTCGGTGAGTTCGCCGACGGTGGCGGCGGGCCGGGCGGGGGCGCCGCCATGGCCGGGCAGGTCGAAGCGCACGACGCGCCAGTGCCGGGTCAGCTCCGGTACCTGCCGGTCCCACATGTGCCATGTAGTACCCAGCGCGGGCCCCAGGACCAGGACCGGAGCGTCTTCTGGCCCGTCAGAGCGGTATTGCAGGGTGTTCGCCGGTGTCTCACTCACCCGCCAGACCCTCTCATCTGTCACGACAGCCCCTATGAGCGGGGTCCTGACTGTAACTGTCTGACCAGGTGGAAGACCTCTCGGGCCGCGTAGCGTTTGAGGCATCGGACGATTTCGCGACGGGTCTTACCCTCTTTGATGCGGCGCTCGTAGTAGTCCTGGGTGCGCGGGTCGACCCGAAGGCGGGTGAACACGATGCGGTGGAGTGCGGCGTTGGCCTGCCGGTCGCCGCCGCGGTTGAGGCGACGGAATTGCCGGCGTCCCGAGGAACGCTCGACAGGGCTGACCCCGCACAGCGCAGCGAACGACGCCTCGCTGTCCAGCCGTTCCGGGTTGTCCCCCACCGTGATCAGCAAAGCGACGGCCGTGTCAGGGCCGATCCCCACCACGTCGAGCAGCTGCGGGGCATACCGGTTCCACGAGCCGGGCAAGACGAGTCTCCACGTCCCGGATCTGCTCGGAGAGCTGGCCAACCCTGCGAGCCAGCCAACCCAACGTGATCCGAGTGGCCTCCAGCACCGACTCCTCGCCGATCTCCTCACAACTACTCGCGTCCGCGAACCGCGCACAAGTACGGAAGAGTTCAGCATTGCCCATTCCCGCCATTTCTTCCCGTAAAGCGGGATCAGCGGTAATAAGCACGGACTTGAGCTGATTGATTGCCTGGGTGCGCGCTTTGACGGCCGACGCCTTCGTGAGTTTGTACATTCTCGCGATCTGCACCGGCCCGTCGCCCGTTTTGGCCCGGTCGCGGGCCCGCCCACTCAACACGGCTCGCGCCGCATTCTGGGCATCGAGCGGATCCGATTTACCACGCCGCCGACGATCCGCCCGGTCCATCCAATTCACGTCAAACACGTCCACGCCCTGAGCCAGCAGATAGCGCGACAAGGACGCCCCAAAAGAGCCAGTCCCCTCCACCCCGGCCCGCCGCACGGCTCCCGACTTCCTGGCCCACTTCAGCAGAGCTCGGTATCCCGCCGCGGTGGCCGGGAACTCGCCGGTGGCAAGGACCGCCCCCGTCACGGAGAGCACCGAGGCTACGTGGGCATCCCGGTGCGTATCCACTCCCAGAACCACCTCCCCCGCCGGGCGACGACGGCGGGTCTTGGGAGCAGACGACGTACTGGGCACGGTCGAACTGGACATGCCCGTTCCTCTCCTTCCGGTCCGACGACATGTCGCGTCGCCGGTACCAGGCCGCGTCAGACGGTCAGAATCGTGAGGACGCCACAACAATCGACAGGCCCCTATCGGGACACACCCCGCCAGCCCGGCACCGACAACGCGCCATCCCCGGCCAACGGCCGACACTGTGACACCAGGACACCTCGGTCAGAGAAATCATGAGTCAGACCCCGGACCCGGGACAGCACCCACCCATCCTCCCGCCCCTTTACCACCCTCCGCTCAGGGGCCGCAGAACATGCTCAATCCCCCTCACTCAACACCCAAAACTTGATCGCAGCCGACCACAACAGCGCACGAAGACAAGCCGCCCGTTCAGAGGGCGGGGTTGCTCGTCGGCAGAGGCTCCGCCGCCGACTAGCCCGCCGGGCGCGCCCTCTGAAGCACGGTGGGCCATCCGCAGCACGGCCCCCCAACTCGCCCCGGTACGTGAGGAGGCGGAAGGCAAGGCACGCGCCGCGCTCGGCGACCAATCGGTCGCGTTGGCACGCGACCGAGGCAGCGGCGACGTCGCCGCAGGACTGCAACTTGCCTACCAGGACCTCCCGAGAACACAAGGCTGAGAGTGCCAGTGGACGTCTCCTTGCTCCACGCCCTCTGGGACTCCGTCAACGGCATCGCCGTCTGGGTCGTCTACGCCCTGACCGCGAGCTCCCAGCAACGCACCCTCTTCGAGAAGGGCTACATCCCCCACCGACGGGGGAGCAGCGACATCTTTACACCCTCGTCTCCGACGGCGGCCTGGTCGTGGTGGCGTTGCTGGGGCTGGCCTGGCTCGTGCCGCTGACACGCAGGGCGGACGGGCCGGACGCGCCGGGGTAGGAGGCACCCGGAAGAAGTGCCCCCTACCCCGGCACGCCTGTGCTCAGCTGAGGGCCGTGAAATCGCCCCAGCCGCCTGTTCCCACAGGGAACGGATCACCGTGATCGCGAGTGGTGATCTTCGGATAGAAGAGGAGTCCGGCGTTGTTATCGGTAGTGGTGGCCCACAGGTCCGGGACACCGTCGTTGTCGGCGTCGCCTCCGGAGGCGATCAGGGGGCGGTAGGCCGCGGTCCAGTGCTGGCCGAACTGCCGGCGCGTGCTCCCGTCCCCCAGACCCTCACCGGCCGGTCCGCTTCCCGGGTACACATACATCTCACCCGAGCTGCGCCGACGGGACACCAGGTCGACGCGCCCGTCACCGGTGACGTCTCCGGGGGCGATCACGTCGAAGTCGGTCCAGCCGCCGTCACCGATGAGGACGGGGTCCGTCTCGTCGAGGTACCAGCTGCTGGAGCCGTAGTAGAGCCAGAGGTGGTCGCCCTCCTTGACCAGCAGGTCGGGGAAGGAGGGGATGTCGGGCCTGCCGTCGTTGTCGAGGTCGGTGGGGCCGTCGACGTCGCCGATGGCCACGATCTGCTGGGCGTTGTTCCAGTGGTTGTGGGCCGGGTCGTACACGCGGAGCTCCTGGCTCCCCATCGGACAGCCCTGCGGCTGTCCGTCGACGGCCTCGACGGTCTTCGTACAGGCGTAGCCGAGGCCGTTGTTGGGATGGACGAACAGCTTCTTGGTTCCGTCGCCCTGGGGCCGTGCGGAGATGAGGTCCTCGTAGCCGTCACCGGTCCAGTCGCCGCGGTGGGTGATCAGGGCACCGCTGAAGTTCTCGCGAGCCGTGCCACAAGGACGCCTTCGGGGACTCGTCCTGCAGCCGGGCCTGGCGGTGGAACCTCGACTACGTCGTGACTCCCGGTTCGGACGCCATGGCGTACTACTACACGGCCGAGACGAACCGCTACGCGCGCAACGCCAGCTCGACCACGGGCAGGGGGACCGTCACCGAGTACATCCGCGGCGGATACCTGAACCGCATCGACTACGGCCTGCGTGCGGACAACATCTACGGCACCAACGCCGCGGCCGCGCGGGTGACCTTCACCGAGGCGGAACGCTGCCTGCCCGACTCGGGCTTCGCCTGTGCCGAGGACAAGTTCACCAAGGACAACGCCAAGTACTGGCCCGACGTACCCTTCGACCGGTACTGCAAGTCCGGCGACGAGTGCAAGGAACAGTACTCGCCGAGCTTCTGGACCCGTAAGCGCCTCGCGAAGATCACCACGGAGTCGCTGATCGACGGCTCCTACAAGAAGGCTGACGCCTGGGAGCTCAAGCACCAGTTCCCGAGCAGCGGCGACGGCAGCAGCCCGGCCCTGTGGCTGTCGGCGATCTCCCACACCGGTCACGTCGGCGGCAAGGAAACGACGCTGCCCGACGTGACCTTCAAGGGAATCCAGCTGCCCAACCGCGTGGAGAAGGCCGTCGACGCAGTGCCGCCGCTCGTGCGGTACCGGGTCTCCGCCGTGCAGACGGAGACCGGCGGCACCATCGGCGTCACCTACTCGGAACCGGAGTGCAAGGCGGGCGACCTGCCGGACGAGGCGCACAACGCGCGCCGCTGCCACCCCGTCTACTGGGTGCCCCAGGAATCCCCTGCCGCGGACTACAAGCCGGTCAAGGACTGGTTCCACACCTACGTGGTCACGCAGGTCCGCGAGTCGGACAACACCGGCGGCGCCCCGGACAAGCAGATCGAGTACACCTACCTCGACGGTCCGGCCTGGGAGAAGAGCCAGGACGAGCTGACGAAGCCCGAGCACCGCGCCTACAGCGAGTTCCGGGGCTACGGCCGGGTGCAGACCCGCGCCGGTGCCGGCGCGGACCGGCGCACGCTCACCGAGTCCCGCTATTTCCGGGGTGTGAGCGGCGCCCAGGTCGCCGACGGCGAGGGCAACAAGACCGACGACCACCCGGCGTTCGCCGGAATGGTCCGCGAGTCGGCCGCGTACGACGGCGACGGCGGCAAGCTGCTGTCCGCCAAGGTGTACGAGCCCTGGCGCAAGGGGCCGACCGCCACCCACGCCCGCGAGGGTCTTCCCGACCTCATCGCTCAGGTGTCCGGTGTCCAGGCCGAGAGCAGCCGGACGGCCGTCGGTGACGGCTGGCGGCGCACGAGGACCGAGCGGACCTTCGACGACTACGGCATGCCCCTGACGGAGACCGACTTCGGCGACACGGCGAAGACGGGCGACGAGACGTGCGCGACGACGACGTACACGCGCAACGGCAAGAACCCCATCCTCAACGCCGTCGCCACGCAGCGCGTCCTTTCGGTGCCCTGCGGCAAGGAGGCGAGTCTCCCCGGCGACCTCATATCGGAGAAGCGCTCCTACTACGACGGCTCGGGCGTGCTGGGTGAGCTGCCGGATTCGGGCCGGGGACTCGTGACCCGGATGGACGAGCAGGACGCCAAGGGCACGGGGTTCATCACGACCGGCACGGCCACCTACGACCAGTACGGTCGGGTCCTGACGATGACCGACGCGCTCAACAACAAGTCCACCACCGCGTATACCCCGGCAACAGGAGCGGATCCCACCAAAATCGCCATCACCAACGCGCTGGGGCACGTGTCCAGTACGGAATTCGCCCTCGGACACGGCGTGGTCACAGCCCAGACCGACGCCAACGGCAAGAGGGTCGAAGCCGAATACGACGGCCTCGCCCGTCTGACCAAGGTATGGCAGCCCGGGCACCCCAAGTCGGCCTTTCCCAAGAGCCCCACGTTCGAGTACGACTACCAGATCCGCCGCGACGGCCCCACCGTCGTCACCTCGAAGACGCTGGAGCACAACGGCTCCTACCGGACCGACTACGCGCTCTACGACGGGCTCCTGCGCTCCCGCCAGACCCAGACGGCGTCCGCGACGGGCACCGGCAGGGTCATCTCGGAGACGATCTACGACACGCGCGGTCTCACGTGGAAGACGTACGGCTCCTACTACGCCAACGGCGACCCCTCCGGCACCCTGGTCACCAGTGACGACTCCAAGGTGCCGAACGTCACGGAGAACCTCTACGACGGGGCGGGGCGCGTCACCGACGTGGTCTCCCGGAAGTTCGGGGACGAGACGAAGCGCACCCGGACGATCCACGAGGGCGACCGCACCACGGTGATCCCGCCCAAGGGTGGTACGGCCACCACGACCGTCGCCGACGCCCTGGGCCGCCAGACGGAACTGATCCAGTACACCGACGACGAGCGTACGGCCTCGCAGTCCACGCGCTACTCGTACAACGCCAAGGGGCAGCGGGAGAAGGTCACCGACCCCGCGGGCAGCACGTGGACCTACCGTTACGACGCCCGTGGCCGGGAGGTGGAGGTCGACGACCCCGACAAGGGCCTGAGCACCACCGCGTACGACGCCCTGGACCGGCCCGTGTCACTGACGGACGCCAAGAAGGCCACGCTCACCACGGCGTACGACGTGCTGGGCCGCAAGACACATCTCAAGCAGAACGACGCGGTCCTGAGCGAGTGGGTCTACGACACCGTCGCCAAGGGCAAGCTGACGTCGGCCAGCCGGATCGTCGGCGGCAAGAAGTACACCTTCGAGACGACCGCCTTCGACGACTGGTACAACCCGACCGCCGACAAGGTCACCATCCCCGACAGCGAAGGAGGCCTCGCGGGCACCTACGAGTGGACCCGCGGCTACAACGCCAACAACGGACTCCCCGAATGGGTGCGCCACCCTGCCATCGGGGGACTCGCCGCCGAGCGCGTCACCACCAACTACGACGGGTCCAAGCCGTACGACCTGCCCCTGCGCACGACGGTGAGCGGTGCCACGCTGGTCGCCGACACCAAGTACGACGCCTTCAGCCGTCCGCTCCGCAGGGAGATGGGCGCGCAGGGCAAGCGGCTGTGGGACGCCAAGGAGTACGACGAGCACACCGGTGACCTGACGCACACTACGACGGAGCAGGAATCCGGCCCCTCGGGCCCGGGGCGCCTGGACGACGTCCGGTACACCTACGACGCGGCGGGCAACATGACCCGCCTGACCACCGTCACCGGCCAGGGAGAGGCCGCGGTCACCGACACGCAGTGCTTCGTCACCGACTCCCTGCGGCGGATCACCCACGCGTGGACCGCGACCGACGACTGCGCGGCCAAGCCGGAAGGCGGCAACCGTCCGAAGGTCGGCGGGTCCGATCCGTACTGGCACTCCTACACCTACGACGCGGTGGGCAGCCGGCAGACCGAAACGCTGCACGACGCCGGCGGCGACGTCGCGAAGGACGTGCAGCGGGCCTACACCTACCCGGCGAAGGACGCGCGGCAGCGCCGGGCCCTGACCTCCGTGACGACGTCACGAGGGGAACGGACCACGCCGGAGCGCTCGGACGACTTCGTCTACGACGCCGTGGGCAACACCGTCCTGCGCCGGACCGACGGCAAGGAGCAGGTCCTCGACTGGGATACCGAAGGCCACCTCGCCAAGGTCACGGAGAGCGGACGGACCACCAGCTACGTCTACGACGCGGGCGGTGCCCGGCTCATCCGCAAGGACGCCGAAGGCAGCACCCTCTACCTGCCCGGCGGCAACGAGCTCCTGCTGAAGCCCGACGGCACCACCAAGGTCGGGACGCGCTACTACACCCACAGCGGCGAGACCACCGCCGTACGGACGGGAGGCAAGCTCAGCTACCTCTTCTCGGACCACCACGACACCGCCACCACCGCCGTCGACGCCGCCACCCAGGCGGTGAACCGCCGCAAGCTGACCGTCTTCGGCGCCCAGCGCGGCGCGGCGGCCACGGCATGGCCCGGTGACCGCGGGTTCATCGGCGGCACGAAGGACAACTCCACAGGACTCACCCACCTCGGGGCCCGCGAATACGATCCGGCGACAGCCCGGTTCATCAGCGTCGACCCGCTGATGGACGTCACCGACCCGCAGCAGCTGCACGGGTACAGCTACGGCAACAACAACCCGTTGCTGTACAGCGACCCGGACGGGAAGTGGTGGGGCTCGGAACTCGTCAACTGGTTTTTCGGCGAGGTCGACGATTTCGTCAACAATGCTGTCGCCATCTACAAGGAGTACCACGCTCCGCGGGCTGTCCGGCCTCGTGCATCCAATCAGAAGCTCAACAACTACCTCGGCAACATCTATGCGCGGGACAATGCCAAAAAAGTCTATGGAAACGGTAAGGCCGGCCCTGCCATCAAGTACGAGCTCCGGAACGGCCACAGGCTCATGGCCGATGGACTGGAGAAAGATCAATGGCACGTACAGAAGGGGTGGGCCGTCCTCTCCGGTCTTTCCGAGTTGATCGATGGGGATCGTGCGGCTCGCGAAGGAGCGAAGGGTAAGAACGCGGTCCGGCTCTCGGACGAGGATTTGGCGATAGCGAAGCGAGAAGCGCAGGAGCTGTGGGAAGCGCTGAATTCCAGGGACGTCACGGGGAATGTGGCGAAGGGCATAAAGAACAAGCCCCAGCTGGAGAAGGAGATGAAGGGGAATCGTGACAAGGTGGTCAAATCGGCTGCCATGCAGGATGTCACGGGCCAGGGGTTCGAGCGCAATAAGTACAATGGCCGCCCGGAGCCGGTAGGGGAGGCCACGAAGATGCGGGGGTTCGCGCGTACCTTTGGTGTCGTGGGCGGGGTGGCTCAAGTACCCGGATATGCGCGAGACGTGCAGCGGCACGGTTTCAAGCAGGCGACGAAGGACCTGATCAAGGGCTTGACCGATCCGTTCGGGATAGCGAAGAGAGCCAACACGCCATCAGGTTCCGGCTGTCCGTGCTAGAAGGAGAAGTAACCCCATGATCGTCACTTCCTACAGTCAAATCCCGGCGCTCCTGATCGATTTCGTGCCCGAGGCCGCCAGTCTGATCGAGGAGGAGGCCGATATGCCCATCCACGAGGCGGTGCGTGACGAAGACTTCGCGCTCGGCTACTTCAATCTCCTCGGAAATGTTCTGTCCTACCCTCTTCTGATGCCTCAGCTGCGTGCGGAAGATCCAGATCATGATCTCGTCGCGCGCTGCTTCGCCTTCGTCGAGAAACTGATGGAGAGCCCGGAGGACGGGATTCGATCGGCTGCGCACTTCCAGTGCTTGGAGCCGCTCCTCGATGCGGATGGCCTCCTGGAGACAGCGCTCCCGTTCATGGGGGAGCGAACGAGGGGAGAGGCCGCGAAAATGGTGCGGTTCTACTCCGTCGAAGTGGACGATGAGACACGGAGGAAGCTCGGTCTGTAGCTCTGCTGCATTCCGGTGAAAACGAGGGGCAGGAGCCGTCGAACGGCTCCTGCCCCTCAGTGCGTCGAGGCCCCGGGAACGGTTCCCGTCAGCTCATCCGCAACGCCAGGAAAAAGTCCAGCTTGTCCTCCAGCTGCAACAAGTCGCGCCCCGTCAGTTGCTCGATCCTGCCACCCGATAGCGGAGGGCGTTCACATGCAGGTGCAGGCGCCCACACCGCACATCATGCGCACGCACAAAACCGCAGGTCAGTAGACCTTCGTGGCAGGCTTAAGGATCGCCACGCACTCCACATGATGAGTCATCGGAAACACGTGGAGACAATGCCGACGACCCAACCAGCAACGCTGGCGCTGATTGGGCGCTTTGCAACTCACTCCCAACGCTGAGCGGAGCAGGGTATCCATCAATGGCCGGTTGCCGAAACGGTGATTTCTCG
The DNA here is from genome assembly GCF_040638465.1 of Streptomyces sp. NPDC026206. Taxonomy (NCBI): domain Bacteria; kingdom Bacillati; phylum Actinomycetota; class Actinomycetes; order Kitasatosporales; family Streptomycetaceae; genus Streptomyces; species Streptomyces sp. NPDC026206. The sequence continues at coordinate 410,923 of NZ_JBEZYL010000002.1, read as the reverse complement.
GACTATCGGCAGTCCACCGCAGCTCCCTGCTTCCCCACTGCCCCGGAAGCAACCGAACCGAAAGGCACTGTTGGCAGGAATGCTCAGCCAGAGCAGCGAAACGCATCACGGCCCGTTCAGCCCCGAGCGCATCCGCACCATCTGGAGCGGGACCGCGAGCGTCGAGGGCGCCGCCCCGGCGTTCGGCTTGTCGAGATCGAAGGGCTACGACCTTGTTCGCCGCGGGGAATTCCCCTGCCGCGTGCGGCCGATAGGCCTCACCGCCCGCGTCGTCACCGCCTCGCTCCTCCGCGTACTCGAGAGCGACGAGCCGGAGTGCAACGGAGCCTTCAGCACAAGCTCAAATCCGCCTTGACCAATTTCATGACGAGCCCCGCCGGAGCAAGCCGGCGGAGCGTCGTCGTATCAGGTCCCCGTCTACACAGGACCCTCGTCGGAGTAAGCCAACGGGGTCCTCACATGTCACGCGCGTGTCACCAACCCCGTAGACGCTCTCACGTCACAAGGCCCTGACCTGGACTTACGCGCTCACCCTGGACCCACTGGACGCCCGTGGACGGTCTATACGACCTGTGCCATGTGGTACCCAACGCGGGACCCACGACCAGGACGGGGGCGTCTTCTGGCCCGTCAAAGCGGTATTGCAGGGTGTTCGCCGGTGTCTCACTCACCCGCCCGACCCTCTCATGTCTCACCGGGATCTCACATGGCCGGGTCGAACCTAGCGGCTCTTGTTCCTCTCGCTGCGACAGGTCCGGCACTGCCGGAACCCCCGGAGGTCCAGGTACGTGTTCTCCGGCGTGTACTCGTGACCGTGTCGACAGTGGGTCCTCCGGGCGCGCGCCTGCAAGGATGTGGTCCGGCACGCCGTTGTTGGCCAGGTACGTGAGGCACGACGCACGAGCGTCGTAGATCCGGACGCGACGACCTCTTTCTCGTCTGCCGTGGGCGCATCCCGAATCCCGCCCTGATACCGCCACGGCACCACAATCCGGGCCCGCTTGGCCGGACCCTGCGCGGTCGTCCGGCGTTTGGCCCACTCCTGCAACACCAGCCGCTCGTCGCGTCGTCCTGGCCCAGTGCACTGCTTCCCGAGGCTGGCGGAAAGGGTGACTTGGCGGGCGCAAACTCCCTGCCGCCACACGGGTGAGAGCGGCCCATTTGTGCCTGTAGGTCCCCATATGCTCCTGCTTGGTCCGTCTGGGCCGGCCGGGTCGCGCCTGCGGCTTGCTCGTCTATCCCTTCCAGTGAGGAGAGCTGAATGCAGGAGGGCCAATCCGCTGCGCCGTCGTCGGCTATTGCGGTCGTGGGCGTGGCGTGTCGGCTTCCAGGCCGCGTTCAACGCCTCGACGATCTCGCATCGCTCCTCATGTCAGGGCAGGATGCCGTTTCCAGCGTTCCACCGGACCGGTTCGACGTCGCCGAGTTCCTGGACGGCGGCCGTCGCAGGCCCGGTCGTACCTACACCGTGGCGGGCGGGTTCCTCGACGACGTTACGGGTTTTGACTGCGGGTACTTCTCCTGGGTCTCTCCCCGCGAGGCGTCCCGGATGGACCCGCAGCAGCGACTGCTGCTGGAACTCGCCGTGGAGGCCCTGGACGACGCGGCCGTGGACACCGAACGTCTCGCGGGCACGAGCGGTGCCGTGTTCATCGGCTGCTCCAGCAAGGACTTCGGAGCCCTGCAGGCCACACGCCCCGACTCGGGCAACGCCTACACCATGTCCGGGACAGCCGGCGGCAACACCGCCAACCGGATCTCCCATCTGCTTGACTGGCACGGCCAGAGCGTGACCGTCGACACCGCCTGCTCTTCGGCCCTGACCGCCCTCCACCAGGCCTGCGAGCACCTCCGCACGGGCAAGTCCGCCCTGGCCTTGGCCGGCGGCGTCAACGTGCTGCTCGATCCACATGTCTACAGCGGGTTCTCCGACGCGTCGATGCTCTCGCCGACGGGGCGATGCCGAGCTTTCTCCGCCGACGCCGACGGTTACGTGCGGGCTGAGGGTGGCGGACTGCTGCTACTCAAGCCATTGGCCGAGGCTCTTGCGGACGGCGACCGCGTGCACGCGGTGATCGTGGCCAGCGGCACCAACAACGACGGCCGCACTGCGGGGCTTGCCCTGCCCAACGGCAAGGCCCAACGGCTTCTGCTGGAGCAGGTGTACGGCGACGCCGGGATCTCGCCCGACCGGCTCGTGTACCTGGAGGCCCATGGGACAGGCACCCCGGTAGGCGACCCCATCGAGTGCACCGCCATCGGCGAGGCCCTCGCGCAGCATCGCACAGTGGGGCCGCTGCCGATTGGCTCGGTCAAGTCCAACATCGGCCACTCGGAGGCCGGTGCGGGTATGGCGGGGCTCCTCAAAGCCCTGCTGGTGCTCCGGCACCGCACGGCGCCGGCTACCCTCCACGCCGAGCGGCTCAACCCTGCGACCGACTTCGACGAGCTGCAGCTCCGGCCGACGGTGACCGCGGAACCCGTCGAGGTGACTGCCCAGTCCGTCGTCGGCGTGAACTCTTTCGGCTTCGGCGGTGCCAACGCCCATGTAGTACTGGCGCCCCCTCCCTTGCCTGCATCACCGTGCACCACAGCCTTCACCGAGCCGCTGCCCCTGGTCGTCTCAGCGCGTACGCCCGAAGCGCTCGCCGACTCCTGCACTCGAATGGCGGAGCGGCTGGAGACCTGTGGTGCCGGGGAGTTCTACGATGTCGCCCACACCGCTACCCGCCGGCGCACCCATCATCCATACCGCACAGCGCTGCTGGCCTCCACTGCGGAGGAGGCGGCGCAGGCGCTACGCGGTGCGGCCCGCGCGGAACGCCCGGCGCCCGGGTTGTCCTCCGCGCAGGCGGTCGGCGACGGGAGGATCGTCTTCGCCTTCGCAGGCAATGGATCGCAGTGGTCGGGTATGGGGGCCGACCTGCTCGCAGACGAGCCGGTGTTCCGAGAGACGATCGAAGCGGTGGACGCCGAGCTCGGCCGCCATCTCGACTGGTCCGTTGCCGAGGAAATGACCGCTGACGCGGAACATTCCCGGATCCGCGACACGAGAGTGGCCCAACCTCTGCTGTTCGCCTTCCAACTCGGTCTTGTGGAGCTGCTCGCGGCCCGCGGTATTCGCCCCGCGGCGGTCACCGGGCACAGTGTCGGCGAGATTGCCGCCGCGTACACTGCCGGGGCACTGTCGCTGGAGGACGCCGCGCGGGTGGTCGCCTACCGCAGTCGCGCCCAGGCGCTCACCGCGGGCAAGGGCACCATGGCCGCGGTGGGTCTTTCCGAGGAAGACGTCCTCAAGGAGCTCTTCCGCTACGGCAGCCGCCTCGAGCTGGCCGGGGTCAACACCCATTGTGACACCACGGTCGCCGGGGACAGCGAGGCTCTCACCGCGTTCGGCGAGGAACTCAGCATGCGCGGCATCTTCTTCCGTCCCCTCGACCTCGACCACGCCTTCCACAGCCGCGAGATGGACGTCATCGAGGAGCCCCTGCGCGCCTCCCTGGCCGCAGTGCGTTCCCAGCCGACCCGACTGCCGTTCACGTCGACAGTCACCGGCGCGCTGCTGGCGGAGGACGAACAACTGGATGCGGCGTACTGGTGGCACAACGTACGACGCCCAGTGCTCTTCGCTCCGGCCGTGGACACTCTGCTTGATCTGGGCGCCGATATCCTGATGGATGTGGGCCCGCACGCGGTACTCAGCCCGTACCTCAAGCGCCTCGGGCTCCGCCGCCGCGACCGCTCCGTGGCCGTGATCCGCACCTGCACCCGGCGCGGGGACGCGCCCGCAGCGGTCCGTACGGCGGTGGCCCACGCCCTGGCGGCGGGCGCCGATGTCGACCTGGATGCCCTCCTGCCGCGCCCGGGCCGCGTGGTGGACCTGCCTGCCTACCCCTGGCAACGCGAGCGGCACTGGAACGGCGCACCGGACTGGTGGGGCCGGGTCACGAGCGACGGCACAGTGTCCCGTCCCCTGCTGGGCCAGCGCGCCGCGGTGGCCGCACCGACCTGGCACGGACCGCTGACCTCGGCCCGCACTCCGTGGCTGGACGACCACCGAGTGGGCGCCACCCCTGTGCTGCCGGGCACCGCCTACGCGGAGGCGGCACTGGAGGCGGGCTGCGAGGCCCTCGGCACCCACGCGTTGGAGGTGACGGACTTGCTCTTCACGGCGGCCTGTGTGCTGCCGGGCGAGGACAGCACCGACGAACTGCTGCTGCAGACCTCCCTCGATCCGCAGACGGGGGCAGTCGAGATCGCCAGTCGCACCGGGCGGACCGGCACGTGGCGGCCGCACGCCCGTGGCCGAGTGCGGCGGCTGCACCGGGCGGCTCCGGAGCGCACGGACATCGCCGACGTCATGGCCCGCCTGGAGGCCCGGCCGGGAGCCGTGGCCAAGCACTACGCGGCGCTGTCCCAGGCCGGGGTGGTGCACGGGCCCGCGTTCCAGGTTCTCACCGAGTTGCGGGCCGGGGACGGCGAAGCCCTTTCCGCCTACCGCCTCCAGGCCGACACCTCCGGCTATCTGGCCCACCCGGCGCTGCTGGACGGCGCCCTCCAGACCGGCGCGCCGCTGCTGGCTGCCCTCGCTGACGGGCACCTCTTCCTGCCCGCGGGCATCGACGGCGTCCGGTTCTGGCGCCGTCCCGCGGACAGCGGCTTCGTCCACGTCACTGCCCGCACCCTCGGCGACCGCCACGCAGTGTGGGACTTGCGTGTGCTGGATGCGAGCGGCGAGGTGAGCATGGAACTCACAGGCTGTCGTCTGCGCCGTTTCGACCAGGTCGGGATCCCTCTCGGACGATACGAGATCGCCCTACGCGCAGCTCCGGCCACCGCCTTGCCGGCCGCGGTGCACCTTCCTTCCCCTGACGCCCTGCTGGCCGCCACGCGTGAGGAACGGCGGCGTCTCACCGAGATCGCGGACGACCGCTATGCGCGTTTCGCCGCATGCAACTGGCTTGCGCTCGGCCACTACGCAGCCCGCGCCTTTGCTGAGCTCCTGCCCGCAGAAGGTGAGTTCGGCACGCTCGAGCTTCGAGAGGCGGGGGTGCGCGCCGCGTACATGCCCCTGCTGAAGCTGCTCCTCCGCGCTGCATGCGACAGCGGCACGCTCACGCCCAGCGGGCCACAGACGCCCGCCCGCTGGCGATTCACCGAGACCCTGCCCGACCCCGACGCACAGGTCCACGCACAGCTGCGGGAGCTGCCCGACTGGGCGGCGGCAAGCGTCGGCTTCAACATGGGCCGGCCACACCTGGCTGACATCCTCCGCGGTAGAGCCGACCCGCGCGAGATGTTCTTCGCAGGCGCCGACCAGCATTTGATGACCCAGCTGTACAGCGACTCGCCGCAGATGAGGCTGCACAACCTCTACGCCCGCGACCTGGTGCGCGAGATCGTCCGCCACTGGCCCCAGGGCCGTCCCCTGCGAGTGCTCGAACTGGGCGCCGGTACGGGCGGCCTGACGGGAGCTGTCCTGTCAGCGCTCCCGGCCGACCGCACGTGTTACATCTTCACCGACGTCAGCTCTGCGTTCTTCGCCCGCGCCAAAACGCGTTTCCGCGACTACGACTTCATGACGTACCGCGTCCTCGACCTGGACAAGGACCTTGAGGAGCAGGGATTCGCCGACGGCCGGTTCGACCTCGTCCTCGCGGCCAACGTGCTGCACGCCACCGCCGACGTCCAGGACGCCGCCGAGCGGGTGGGGCGTCTGCTGGCCGACGGCGGTCTGCTGATCGGCCTGGAAAGCCTCGAAGACGACTTGGTCGGCTCGCTGTTCGGGCTGCTCGACGAGTACTGGGCCTGCACCGACGAACGCCGAGGTGGCTCTCCGTTGCTGTCCAGGGACCTCTGGACGGAGTGCCTGACGAGTTCGGGCTTCGCAGAGGTGGGGTACACGGGCGTGGTACCGGATCCGGAGCGTGCGGACAACACCGTCCTGGTCGCCCGTCGCGCGCCCCGCACGAATGCCCCGCCGCCCGCTTCGGCGCCTGATCCGGCCGAGGGAGCCTGGGCCGTCATCACGGAACCCGCATCGCGCGCGCTCGGGCAAGCCGTAGCCGCACGGCTGGCCGCACCGGTGACCGAGCTGCCCGAGGGGGTGCGCCTGTCGGAGCTTCCCTTGGGCGAGCCCGGGGCGCCACTGCGCGCCGTCGTCCTCTTGGACGCCAGATCCCTCCTGGAGACCCTGGGTGCCGGGGGTCCCCGGGTCTCCGGCGGCCCTGAGGACGTGGACCGGTTGACCGTCGCCCGCGCTCGAGCGCTGCGCGACCTGACCGGCGAACTGGCCGCTGCGCAATCCGAGCTGTGGCTCGTGACGCCGCCCACAGGGCTCTTCCCGGCCCCTGAGCGTCCCCTCAGCCCGGCAGACGCCCCCGTGTGGGGTCTCGGGCGGGTGCTCGGGAACGAGTACCCGGGCGTACGGGTCCGCAGGATCTCCCTCGAACCCACCGGCGACCCGGACCGCGACGCGGACCGTCTGGCCGAGGAACTGCGCGCCGGCGAAGACGGCTCGGAGCGTGTCCTGACCGCCGAGGGCCGCTTCCGCCCCACGTTGATCACCGAGAGGCCGCCCACTCTCACGGGGGGAGGCGGCTACCGCTTGCAGCTGCACGACCCCGGACTCGGGCATCGGCTGAGCTGGGTCGAGGAGGCCGTGCGACGACCGGGCGAGGGAGAACTGCTGATCGAGGTCGCGGCCGCCGCCCTCAACTACCGCGATGTCATGGTCGCCACCGGACTGGTGCCTGACGAGCACGCCCCGGACCACGGCGGACCACGTCTTGGCCTGGAGTGCGCCGGTGTCGTCACCGAGGCCGGGGCGGGCGTGCACGGCTTTTCCGCCGGCGACCGGGTCTACGCATCCGGTTACGGCTGCCTCGCCTCCCATGTGGTGGTTCGCGCCGACCAGGCCGGCCCTGTGCCCGAGGGCATGCGATTCACCGAGGCGGCCACCCTGCCTGCCGTGTTCCTCACCGTGCAGTACGCACTGGAGGAAATGGCCCGGCTGCGCTCCGGGGAGGTGGTCCTGGTTCACAGCGGCGCGGGCGGAGTGGGGCTCGCGGCGATCCAGTACGCCCTGGGCCTGGGCGCCGAGGTGATCGCCACTGCCGGAACGCCCGCCAAGCGCCGGCTACTGCGCAGCCTCGGGGTGCGCCACGTCTTCGACTCCCGCGACCTCGCTTTCGCCGAGGAAGTGCGCGCGGCCACCGAGGGCCGGGGCGTGGATGTCGTCCTCAACTCACTGGCCGGGGAAAGTATTGCCCGCGGGCTGGAGTGCCTGCGCCCCGGCGGCCGGTTCATCGAGCTGGGCAAGCGTGACCTGTACGCCAACTCCCCGCTGCTGCTGGGACCGTTCCGCAACAACATCGCCTACTTCGGCGTTGACGTGGGAAGTCTGGCCGCGCAGTCACCGGAGACGGCCGCCGGCCAGTTCGCGCAGCTGACCCGGCGTATCACCGACGGACGGTACGAGCCACTGCTGCACCAGGTCTACGCGGCCGACCGAGTCACGGAGGCTTTCCAGAGCCTGCTGCACTCCAAGCACATCGGCAAGGTCGTTGTCGACCTTGCCCAGGCTCCGCCGATCACGGCTGAGGACGGCGGTGTCCTGTCCCTGCGCCCCGATGCCTCCTACCTCGTCACTGGTGGGTTCTCCGGCCTGGGCGCCGCCTTCGCCGAGTTCCTGGCCGAGGGGGGCGCCCGCCATCTGGTGCTCGTCGGCCGCCGCGGCGCCGCCACACCCGAGGGCGCCGGCCTCCTCGAGCGGCTCGCCGCGCGGGGCGTCGAGGTACGCGCCCACGCCGCCGACATCGCCGAACCGGGCACCGTGGCACGCATCCTGGCGGAAGCGCAGAACATCGGGCACCCAGTGCGCGGGGTACTCCATGCGGCCATGCACATCGACGACGCCCCGCTGGCGGAGCTGTCTGCGGAACGGTTCGCCGAGGTCCTGCGCCCCAAGGTCGCCGGCACCCTGGCCCTCGACCGCGCCACCCGGGACCAGGAGCTGGACTTCTTCGTCGTGTGCTCGTCGGTCAGTGCGCTGGTCGGTAACCGTCATCAGGGGCCCTACTGCGCCGCCAACGCCTTTGGCGAAGCGGTGGTGCGCGAGCGTCGACGCGCCGCACTGCCGGGCCTCTCCGTTGAGTGGGGCAACATCCGGGGTACCGGGTACGTTCAGCGGACGGGCCTGCTGGACAAGATGGAACGCGGCGGCGTGGGCGCTCTGGACCCTGGGGAAGGCTGGCGTGTCCTCAATGAGCTCGTCGTTCGCCAAAGTGAGTCGGCGATCGTCGGCCGTCTCGACTGGCAGCGCATCCGGCAGCTGTTCCCGGCTCTCGATGCCGGCCTGTTCGAGGCGGGTGACGAGAGCGAGGCGGGCTCCGGTGCGGAAAGCGCGGAGCAGGTGCAGACCCGATTGGAGGCTCTCTCCCCGGAGGAGGGCGCCGAGGCGGTCGCAGAGCTGCTGGCCGAACTGGTGGCGAAGGTTCTGCAGACGTCGGTCGAACGCGTCGACCGCACCTGCCGACTCGACGGGCTGGGCCTGGACTCCCTCATGGTCGTCGAGCTTTCCGTCATGGTACGCAAGCGGCTCGGCTGCGACATTGCCGTACTGGAGCTGATCTCCGCGGGATCGCTCGACGACCTCGCCCGCCGGGTGCTGCCCCTGATCCGAGGAGACCGATGACCGTCGCACCCCTTGCCTCCGCCCTCCCCGACCTGACCGGGCTGCCCTGGTGGCGCCCCTGCCTGGTGCAGGTCGTCGGCGCCGAGCACGCCGCCCCGACTCTGGCGGCCTTCGTACGACAGCTCGTTGCCGCCTTCGAGGAGCAGGGCCACACCGTGGTCGAGACCTCGCACGGCGATGTGGACCTGTTGCTGGTGGCCACCCGTGTCCCACAGGGCCCTGCGCCGTTGCGCGAGCGGCTGCCTGAGCAGGTGCCGCCGCTTGCTGTGGCAGCGTGTCAGGAGCATGGGCTGCGGGTCGGTTCGCGGCAGGTCGTCGTCCTCGCCGAGGTGCCGGAGCGGCTGAGCGGCCTGCCGCACGAGGAGGTGGTCGCTACCGCACGTACGGCCATGGCCCGGATGGCGGCTCCCAAGGTGCTGTTCGTCTCCCGGGGCGAGCAGCCCGGCGAGGTCGCCGAGGCCACCCTGTGCACGCTCGAAGGCGGGCACCCGACGGAGACCGAGCGCATCCCGGACCGGATGCGCGACCGCCTCGTGACCGCGGCCTGCGCCCGCGAGGTGGCCGATGCCTGCGAGGTGGTGCCCGACGCCGTACCGGCCCGCGTCTGGGACGCCAGTCCTGTGCCCGGGCAGCTCGCCCGCGCGGGCCGGATCATGGGGGAACTGAACCTGCTGCCCGAGCCCGTCGACATCGGCCGGTACGTATCATCCGAACTGGCCCGCATGTACGAGGCGTACATGGGCTGGAAGCGGCTCAGTGAAGGCATGCTCTTCCTCGTCGACCCCGAACTCGACGCCCTGGTCGTGAGCGCATCCGGTAGCTGGGTTGTCGACAAGCGGACGCTGGGCCGCAACGACGTCACGATTGTGGCGCTCGACCCTCCTGACAGTCCCCTACGGGTCCTCGCGCCGGAAGGCTGTCGCCCGCTGGGCCCCTCGGTGGAGGCATGGGAGGTACGCGCCTTCCTGCACGCGGTGCCCAAAGTCCGGGTGAGCCGTACGACGTCGGGGGGGTGGGAGCCACGACCGGACGGCGAGCGTGAAGTGCCCCTGATCCGGGCCGGGATCCACGCCCATGTGGGGGTCGAGCGGGCCGACGCAGCACACATCGAGACGGTGCCGCCCGATCGGGAACGCTATCCGTACGGTTTCGGGTGCGGCACTGACCTGATGGGCAAAGTCGCGGCCGACACCGTACACCGCTCCCGGGCCGTACACGACGCCGACGATGCCCGGCTCTACGTGCGCTGGCCGATGCTCTACCACGGTGAGATGGCCGTGGAGCTGTGGAAACCCGGCTTGCCCGCCGAGCCACTGAGCGGGCTGCTCGACGTCTTCGCCGGCTCCGTGGTTTTCCGTCCCGACCACATCGAACAGCCGGTCTGACCATGGCCCTCGCACTGGTCACCGGAGCGAGTTCGGGAATCGGGGAGGCCTTCGCGCACCAACTCGCGCGGGACGGGCACAACCTCGTCCTCGTCGCCCGCACCCCGGACGCCCTGGAACGGACCGCCCGCACGCTGCGGGCGGCCACCGGCCGAAACGTCGATGTCCTTCCCGCCGACCTCGCCACCGCAGAGGGCTGCGCCGCGGTGGAGGAGCGACTGCGCTCAGGCCCACCCGTGGACGTCCTGGTCAACAACGCCGGGACGGCGCTGGGCCGCCCGTTCCCCACCACGTCCGTCGTGGAGGAAAGCGCCCTGCTCGACCTCAACATCCGGGCCGTGATGCGGCTCACCCACGCCGCCCTGCCGCGCATGCTCCGGGCCGGCAGCGGAGCGATCGTGAACGTCGCCTCGGTCGCCGGGTGCGGGCCCTCATGGCTGGCCAGCAGCTATCCGGCCAGCAAGGCATGGGTCATCGCCTTCAGTGAGTCCATCGGCCGGTCCAAGGGTGTGCGCCAGGCGGGAATCCGCGTGCTCGCGGTACTGCCCGGCTACACCCGTACAGCCCTGCACGAGCGCAACGCCATCGACACCGCGCACTTCCCGTCCTGGATGTGGCTGCCCGCCGACCGGATCGCCGCCACGGCCCTGCGGACCTGCGGCGCGGCCGGGTGGTATCCGTGCCCGGACGCCGGTACCGGGCGGTCGTACGGGCCATGCGGCACCTGCCGCGCGCCCTGGTGCTGCCGCTGTGCTGGGACCTCAGTCGTACGACCGCCTGGGACCTGGGCCATGCCGGCACCGACCAACCGGGCTGCGGCGATCCCACTCGGCCCTTACAGGAGGAGAAGCCATGACGGCCACCGATGCGCATCCCCCGTCCACCTGGGAGGTCCCCTCCTCCGGCGCGGCTCGCTTCAACTGGGAGTACGGCCAGGGCCGGGAGCGGCTGCTGGCGCTGTACCAGAAGGGCAAAGACAGGCAGTGGGACTCAGATCTGCGGATCGACTGGCACATTGACGTCGATCCCCACGACGCGCTCGGCACTCCGGACGAACTGATCCCGCTGTTCGGCACCCATCACTGGCGGCGCATGGACGAGCGGGAGCGCGCCGAACTGCGCCGCCACTACGCGTCCTGGCTGTTCAGCCAGTTCCTCCACGGTGAGCAGGGTGCGATGGTATGCGCGGCCCGGATCGTGGAGGCGGCCCCGGACCTGGACGCGAAGTTCTACTCCGCCACCCAGACCATGGATGAGGCACGTCACGCGGAGGTCTACAGCCGCTTCCTCCGGGAGAAGGTCGGCCTGGTCTATCCCATCAACGACAACCTCCAGTCGCTCCTCGGTGACACGCTCCGCGATTCACGCTGGGACATGCCGTACCTCGGCATGCAGGTCCTCATCGAGGGCCTGGCCCTCGCCGCCTTCGGCATGCTGCGTGACACCACGGACAAGGAGCTGCCTCGCCAGATCCTCACCTTTGTGATGCAGGACGAGGCCCGTCATGTTGCCTTCGGCAGGATGGCCCTGCGCGACCATTACGCCCAGCTCAGTCAGGCCGAGGTACGCGAGCGGGAGGACTTCGTCGTCGAGGGCTGTTATCTGATGCGGGACCGCTTCCTGGGGCTCGAAGTGCTGGAGAACTTCGGGATTCCCCGGCAGGAGGCCGTCCGGCTGACCGAGCAGTCCGAGTTCACGCATTTCTTCCGCAAGCTGCTGTTCCGGCGGATCGTGCCCTGTGTCAAGGACATCGGGCTGCTGGGAGAAAGGCTGCGGCGGGCCTTCGTCGACCTGGGCGTGCTCGACCTCGGCGGCACCGGTCTGGAGCTGCTGATGGCCGACGACGAGGACCGGGCCGAGCGACTGGACCGGGCCCGCTTCGAGCGTGAGGAAGCCGCGCGACGGAAGGAGGTGGCCGAAGCCGTCGAACGAGGTTCCGAGGCCTGAGTCTCCACGACATCTCGGGCATGCGTCTACCCGTGGCCCGCGCGGTCCCGAGGCAGCAGCACCGCGCGGCCCCGCAGCAGGGGAGCGGGTGCCCACCAGTTCCACCGTCCTGCCAGACCCATCACGGCCGGCACCAGCAGACAGCGTACGAGCGTGGCGTCGATGGCCACGGCAAGGGCAAGCGCCGCCCCCAGCAGCTGAAGCACTGTCAGGGATGAGGAGACCAGGGCACCCATCACAATGATCAAGGTGAGGGCTGCTGCGGTCATCAGCGGACCGGTGCGGCGCAGCCCCTCGGCGACGGCCGCGCCGTTGTCTCCCGAGCTCAGGTACTCCTCGCGGATCCTGGCCACGAGGAAGACCTCGTAGTCCATGGACACCCCGAACGCCACGCAGAACACGACCACCGGGATCATCGGGTCCAGATGCCCGGTGGCTGACCCTCCCAGCCGGGCCGACAGTTCCCCGTCCTGGAACAGCACGACCATCGCGCCCATGGTGGCCGCCAGGGTGAGCAGGTTCATCAAGATGGCCTTGACCGGCACGAGCAGACTTCCGTTGTACAGGAAGAGCAGCACGCCGACTGCGAGCGTGATCAACACGGCGGCCCAGCCCAGGTGCAGGGCCAGGCTGCGCCGCATGTCCACCAGCGCAGCCGTCTCGCCCGCGACCATCACGGGCCCAGGGGCAGACATCGTGCGCACCACGGCGACGAGGTCCCGTGCCGGGCCGCTGTACGGGGAGGCGGAGGTGGTGACGGTGTACCAGACGCCGGTTTGCGAAGCTCGCTCGGCACCCCCTGCTACGCGATGGGGGGCGGCTGCATGGCCGGGGGCCTCTTTACGCTCTGGAGTCTCCGCTTGAGCGTGAGCGTCGGCATAGCCGGGGACTTTACTGGGAACGTCGTTGTTGGCGGGGTCACGACTCGAGACCTCCGCCTGGCCGACGCCAGTCGTGTGCTCGTCGACCTTGGTGGTTGGATACGGCCCCAGCACTGCGGTTACGGAGTCGAATTCTGACAACCTCTCGTCCAACCCGGCGGCCGCAGCTGTGCCTGGTCCCAGGCTCGGGAACAGCACCGTGACGGTGGAGCCCCGCAGCGCGGGAAAGTCTTCAGCGGCGCGTTCGGCCGCCGCCCGCGGCGGCGCCTGGCGGGCCAGCCATGACTCGTCGATGAAACCGGATCGCGCCCCCGCGAGGGGCGCAGCCAGCGCGAGCAGCACGACGGACACGACGGTAGCCACGGCGACGGGGCGGCGCAGCACCTGTCCTGCCAGCCACTCCCACGAACGCTGCTCGCGGACCGGACTGCGCCGGCGCAGGATCCCACCCCTTGTGCCCAGGCGGTTCCCCAGCAAGGCCAGCAGCGCCGGTAGCAGGACCAGAGCGCCGACTCCGGCCAGCGCGACCACCGCCATCGACGCGGCGCCCAGTGACCGGAAGAACGGGGTGGGGAAAAACAGCAAGGCAGACAGCGAGAGTCCGACGACGGCGGCGGAGACCACAACGGTCCGCCCGGCCGTGCGCACGGTCGAGGCGACGGCCTCTGCCGTCCCCGCGCCTCTCGTGACCTCCTCCCGGAACCGGCTGACCATGATCAGGCTGTAGTCGACGGCAAGGCCGAAGCCCAGCGCGGTGACAATATTCGGGGCGAAGACGGACACTTGGAGTCGGTCGGCGAGCAGGGACAGCACCGCCAGCGCCCCCGAGATGCTCACCAGCCCCATGGCCAACGGCAGCAAACAGGCGGTAAACGAACCGAAGATGAGTACCAGCGCGATCGCCACCAACGGAATTCCGATCATCTCCGAGGTAATCAGATCCCGCTGGCTGCGCTCCTCCGCGTAGCGGTTGACCGCGAGCCGTCCAGACGCTTCAATCCGCAGCGGTCCCAGATCCCCGGTGTACCGCTCGATGACCCGGGACGCAGTCCGCCCGGCCTGCTCGTCGTCACCGCGGATCCCTACCTCCAGCAGCGCAGAGCGCCCGTCCCGCGACAGCAGTGCGTCGGCTTGCTGCTGAGGCACGGTCCACGGGGATGCCACCGACAGCACCCCCGGTACAGCGGCCACATGGCGTACGAGGTCCCGGCCCGCGTCGCGCGCTGCGCCCTCCTGAACCGACTGCGTGGACCGGGCGGTCAGCCGAAGTTTGGCCGGTACGGCCCCGTAGCGGTCGGCCAGCAGGCGCTCGGCGCGGCTCGACTCGGCGGCGGGATCCAGATAACCCCCATCGACCAGCCGGTCGCCAAGACCGAGCGACAGCGGGAGACTCATGAGTACGGCGAGTGCAGAGAACAGCACGATCGGCCACCGTCGAACCACAGCCCAATGCCGCTCCGATTCGCCAGCTGCGGGGCGATTAACCACGTTTTCCCGCGTCACCAGCATCAACGACCCCAGTCGTAAATCGAATTTCGGGTACACCGGCCCTGGCGACATCATCGGTGCTCATCGGACCGCATACCTGAAAAGGCACAGAGATCCCCCACGTTCAGGCGAACAGGACAATTCCGACGGCCGAGGGGCCGACTGCTCGGTGGTGCCCTGACGAGTGGCGCAACTACCCGATGGGATGGTTCGCTTCGGTTGTGAAGTGAGCTGGTTCGCCGGGTTGCCGGGGGCTTGCCACCCAGAAGATCGGCTACGGGGGCTTCTTAAAAAGAAGCGGCGATCGGAGGTGTGCCTCTCGTCATGGCGTCGGCCACAACCATGCTGGAATCGGATTGACGGCGGTGCCAGCCGGCGAAGGGATACGCAACTCATCACCATCACCGGAAAGGCGGGCACCTGCGCAGGCACCACTGTGGTTGCCGGATGACTAGTATGACCGCCGCTTGGCAGCCCTGCCCGAGCCAGTCGGCCGGCTCCAGGCGGGCTGGGCGGTGAAGGGGGCCACAGCAAGTGCCGACGCGGGAACGCCGAAGCCCTACTCATTGGTTCAAGGGCGTCGTGGCCCGCACCTCGGCCCCATTGCCGGCCCCCAGTCCCGGTCATGGTCAAGGCGCCCCCGGGACGACGCCGAAAGCCGTGCCTTCAGAACCCGTCCGTCGGCCTCGCCGACTCTGGTCGCTCCCCGCCGCCTCACCCGCGGGGGATCAAAGGTCGCACTCCCGGTTGCGCCGGGCGGGCGGTCGGAACCGTGACTGCGCTGTAGTTGGCAAGGCCCCTATCGGGACACGCCCCCCACCGGCCCGGTGCCGGCACGCACCGCCCCACACCCGAAGATCGACACATCCGTAACAAGGCACCCGGCCCACTCTCACACGAGTCAGACCCCGACGCGGGACAGCACCCGTCGATTTTGCCCCACAGCCGCCCTACGACGGCGTGCTTCTGAAAGTCCCGCCTCGCAGGGACCTCCTGTGCCAGGGGGCCTTTAGGTGAGGACCAGCCGCAGTGCTGGGGTGTTGTCATCACCGCATGCGAGCTGTCAGCGCGCCGCGGCGCAGGCGGCGCACCGCTCCGCGTGCCAGGAGGGTGCCGGTGGCCCGGTGCAGCGCCACCGTCCCCAGGAGCGGGTTGCCCTCGCGTGATCCGGTCGCACCCGGGGGAAGAGCGTTGCGACGGGCGAGTGAGGCGGTGAGCAGTTCGTCGTAGCAACGGGCGGCGTCCTGGGGTGCGAAGGCTTGAGCGACGCGTTCGCGGGCGACTGCCCCCATCCGGGCGCGCAGCTGCTGGTCGTCCATGAGTCGCAGCAGAGCGGCGCTGTAGGCGCGGACGTTGTCGCGCGGTACCAGGAGACCGTCGACGCCGTCGCGAATGATCTCGCGTGGGCCGTGCGGGCAGTCCGTGCTGACCACAGGCAGTCCGCAGCGCATCGCCTCCGTGATGGTCATGCCGAAGGACTCCTGCGCCGAGGTGATCGCCGCTATGGATCCTTTGGCCCATTCCGGGTCCAGTGGGGTCACGGCCCCCATGAGCCGCACCCGGTCGCCCAGGCCGCGGCGTTCGACGTCGGCGGCAAGGCGGTCCTTCTCGGGGCCTCCACCGTAGATGCGCAGGGTCCAGTCGGGGCGCTGTGCGCTGATCCGGGCGAAGGCTTCGATGAGCATGTCGTACCGCTTCACCCGGGTCAGGCGTCCGGCGGCCACGATGACCTTGGCGGTGTGGTCGGCTGCGGCCGCCGGGGTGCTGGGCACGCTGTTGGGAATGGCCGTGATCAGGTCGTGCGGGAGGCGCAGGCCGGTGCGGTGCGCCCGGGCATCGGCCCGCGTCATCGTCACCAGTGCGTCGAGACGCGGGTACCAGCGTTGCAGTTCGCGACGCAGGCGGTGCGGGTGACTGTCGTGCGTGAGGTGCTCCTGGCCGATGCGCAGGGCGTCGCGAGGACCGAAGCGGGCTAGCAGGACGTTGAGTCCGGTGCGGGCGCTGATCACGGCCTCCGCGTCGGTTGTGGCCAGCCAGTCGATGATCCGTTGCTCGGCGAGGCGGTGGTACTGGCCGGCGCGGCTTTCGCCCGCGGGAAAATGGACGCCGGGCTGTCCGGCGCGCGGATCCGCCATGTCCGACGCGGAGCTGCGGCGGTCCACCAGAGCGGTGAGGGGCACTCCCGGTGGCGGGTCGAGCTGCGGTCTCGCCCGGTGCCGGAAGACGGAGACGAGGCGCACGTCGTGCCGCTCGACGAGGGACGCGGCCAGGTTGAAGGTCGTTCTGGTCGTGCCACCGATGGCATAGGCGTTGTGCAGCAGAAACGCGATGCGCATGGAGATGCCATCCTCAGCTTTTCTCTGTCTTGGCTTCTGGTTCGGGGCGCGTGCCGAAGCTCGCGCGCGTCCGGGGCCGCAAGTCGCGCACTTCCGGGGCTGCCGGAAATCAAGCAACCGGGAATTCCCGGAACGACTCACCAAAGAAATGTTAAAAGCGGGTAGCCGCTGAGGCATCGGCAGAAAGTCGATGGTGTGCGGTGACGAAAGGATGAGTCACCGCGGCGGAATATACTTAGGTACAGAATCAGGCACATAGGTAAGCACGCTGCGTCCTGTAGCGGTATGCCGGGCCAGTCGGCGACGTATGCTTCGCCGTTGTGAGCTGGAAGGAAATTTCCCCTGTCCGTCGTGGTCGCATCACCGATGCGATGGTCGTGATCGGGGCGGCGGGTCTTTCGATGGCCGTGGGCTACGCCCGGGCGCGGGGTGTGTGGCTGTACCCGCGGCTCACGTCGGTCGTCCCCCTGGCACTGGACCATGTCCTTCCGCCGCCGTTCAAGGGCCGCACGGATCTGCTGGTGCCGCTGGCGGCCAGTGCGCTGTTGTGGTGGCGGCGCCGGTGGCCGGTCCCCATCGCGGTGGTGCTGGCGCTCTTGTCGACCATCTGGCCGCTGATCCCCGCGGCCCTCGTCGCCTTGTTCACCGCGGCCGCCATTCGCCCCTGGCGGACCACGCTCGCTGTCACGGCGTCCGCGCTGCTGCCCTTTGCGCTGTATTTGGCGCTGCATTCGCAACTCGTCGGGGTGAAGATGCCGGCGGCGGCGCCCACGGGGAGTGTCCTGGTGGGCGTGCTGGTGAGCGCGGCCGTCGGCTGGGGCATGTTCGTACGCGTATCGCGCGAGAGCACCGAGCACGCCAGGAGGGAGGCGGCTTTGCGCGCCGACCACGTCCGTCAGCGCGAGCGCGAATCACTGGCACGCGAAATGCACGACGTCCTCGCGCACCGCCTGTCCCTGCTGAGCCTGCACGCGGGAGCACTGGAGGTGAACCCCGGCGCGCCCGCTGACCAGGTCAGGCAGGCAGCAGCGGTCATCCGCTCCAGTGCTCATCAGGCTCTGGAGGATTTGCAGGAGGTTCTCGGCGTGCTGCGCGCCCCCCTGACCGACACGACACGGTCCGAACCGCCCCAGCCGGTGCTGGCCGATCTGGTCCACCTGGTGCAGGAGTCGCGTACGGCCGGCATGCGGATCGACCTGGACGAGTCGGTCACCGACGGAGCGAAAGCACCCGGTGCCACGGGGCGGACCGCGTACCGGGTCGTACAGGAAGCCCTGACCAACGCCCGCAAGCACGCCCCCGGCCAACCTGTGACGATCACGGTCCACGGAGCACCAGGTGCGGGACTGACCGTGGAGGTGACCAACCCGGTGCCCGAAGGCACCAGGCCCTGCGTCCCCGGGAGCGAGCTCGGCCTCATCGGCCTCCAAGAGCGCGCGGCTCTGGTCGGCGGTGCCCTCACCTACGGTCGTCATGGACAGACCCACCGGGTCCAGGCACGGCTGCCGTGGCCCGCATGATCCGGGTCCTGCTCGTCGACGACGATGCCCTCGTCCGCGCGGGCCTGCGCATGATGCTCGCCTCCGCCGACGACATCGAGGTCGTCGGCGAGGCCGCCGACGGCGGTGCAGTCGAGGCACTGGTGGATCAGCACACCCCCGACCTCGTCCTCATGGACATCCGGATGCCCACCGTCGACGGCCTGGAGGCCACCCGCCTCCTGCGGGCCCGCCGCCGAGCGCCGGAGATCGTGGTGCTGACCACGTTCATCAGCGATGACTACGTCCTGCGCGCTCTACAGGCCGGAGCTGCGGGTTTCCTGCTCAAGCACACCCACCCCGACCGGATCATCAACGCGGTACGCCGGGCCGCGGCCGGCGAGCCGGTCATGTCGCCCGAAGCTCTGGGCCGGCTGATCGGCACGGTGACGACCGGCCCGCCCGGCACCCCCGTACCGGCACCGGCATCGGTACGGGAAGGTGAAGCCCAGCGGCTGCTCGGCCTCCTCGGAGACCGTGAGCAGGAGGTCGCAGTCGCCATCGGCCAAGGAAAGACCAACGCCGAGATCTCGTCCGACCTCTATATGAGCGTGCCCACCGTCAAATCCCATGTTTCGCATATCCTGGCCAAACTCGGTTTGAACAACCGCGTGCAGATCGCCCTGTTGGTCTACCGTTCCGGCAGAGTGTGATATCGCGGGTTCGCCGACCGAAACCGTCAGCTCCTGGCACTTCACCGGATACGGCGCCCGCGCCGCCGTCGCCATCTCGGCCGTCCATCTCTGGCCGCGCTGCTTCGCATGGGCTTGATCGGCCGAAGGTCCTGCCGGCGCCGCCGAGGTGTGCTGATAGATGTCGGGGATACCGTCGGCATCGGCGTCGACGGTCTTTCCCAGGCGTCGGTGAAGCCGACTCCGGTGAGAACGGCGAGGCCGAGGACATCAGCCCAGGCGAGGTCGGGTTGAGTCGGGCGGGGTGAAGCGGGCGGCGAGACAGGTGCCCAGGAACAGGCCGAGGGTCTCGCCCGTGACCAGGCCGAGGACGACGCCGAGCGGTTTAGGGCAGGGCCCAGACGGCGATGCCGAGCGGTACGTACCACCACCAGCCACGCAGGCGCAGGCGCTATTGCCAGTGAACCCACCGAATCCCTGGAAGCCGAGGTCGACCGCCTCGCCTCCGGCGGCTATCGCCGAACCGCCTGGAGCGTCGCCATGATCTTGGACACTCGATCTCTATGCCGCGAGGGCGTGTCGGTGGCGCTGCCTGGTCTCGAGCGACGTAGCGCTTGAGGCATCGGACAATCTCGCGCCGCCGGTCAGAACCGTGACGACGCCTGGCTGAACGGCAGGCCCCTATCGGGACACGCCCCGCCCGCCCGGTGTTCGGCACGCACCATCCCTGGTCAGCGGTCGACACAGCTGAGACAAGACACCCCGGTCAGAAATCTCATGAGCCAGACCCGGCGGCCCGGGACAGCACCCACCGCTTCTCAGTCCCCTGCACGCCGCAGGTCCATTCCCAGAACTCTGGGCGCGCGATTGAAGCACCCTGCGCCCGCGGCACCGCGGCCCCCATCGACACCGGCCTCCGCAGGCGAGAAGACGTCGAAGGCCGCCTGGCAGCGAACAAGTCCGCGTCGTGCCACACGTCGCCTGCACTTACGGCGAGTTCACGGAAGGCAGTACCGGTCGGCCGGGGCGAGGGGGTGACGGTTCACGGCGTGCCCGATGAACCGTCAGCCGACCAGGCAGCTTGGGTTCCGCTACGAGATTTGGGCCCCCACCGGCGGCCTTGAGGGTGCCGACGATCAGGAGTCGGAGCCAGGGGTAGGCGGCGTCGCGGTCGTGGCGGGCCTGCCAGGCGATGAGGACCGGAACGGTTGCGGCAGGCTCCGGCGCGCTGCCAGATGCCTGGCATCGTCAGGTTGAAAATGGCTCACTGAGCTTGCCAACCGGGGACGCCACACCGCAACCACCGGCCGGCCAATGGGGGCGCGGGCAGTCAGGCCTTCAGCCGATTCACTCCTCCGAGGGATTGTCCCCTTACCTCTGTCCCCCCATCCTGGGCAGGTGATCATGCCGCTCACCGGTGTCGCTGATTTTCCGGGTTCGAGGATTCTCCTCGGCCTCTTGTCCCCCGTGGTCGCGCCACTGGGCCGGGGACCCATCAGCTGCTCCGCGCCGGTGCACGTGCGGCGCTGGCGGCAGTTGTAGACCCTGCCGGACACGGTCGGACGTTTCGCTTAATCGTGACCTGGAACTGGACTCGCTAACGGCCCCCGAGTTGAGAACCCACGGTGAACCGGGCGTTCTGATGCGATCTGCTCGTCGTGGAGTTGATGCACGCCGCCAGTGTCGGCGGCCTGGCCGAGCGCCTGCGCCGGGCAGGGAACAGTTGGGTCCGCACCACCCACCAGAGGACGGACATGCCGCAGAGAATCAGCATCATTTCGCTGGGGGCGCGAGGCGACACCCAGCCGTACGTCGCATTGGGCGGGGCCTTGCGGCAGAGGGGCCTCGACGTCCACCTTGTCGGCTCGCCACGTTATGCGGACCTCTTGTCCGGCACCGGCGTGCAGTTCTCGTCCGTCGAGCCCGACATCGAATCTCTGATCGCCAGCCCCGACGGGCAGCGGTGGCTTGCTGCAGGGCAGGGAGCGGTGCCGTTCGCGCGGTGGATGAAGCGGGTCGTCGGGCCCGCGGTGGACCAGCTACTCGAAGAGACGGCCGCAGCCGTGCAGGAGAGTGACTGCTTCGTCTACTCTCCTTTCGCTCTCCCGGCTGCGAGCTTCGCGGAACGCATGGGCGTGCCGTCGGTCATGGCTTCCTTCATGCCGGCTCACCCGACGCGGGACTTTCCTGCGATCGGGTTCCACCGTTCATTGGGAGACATCGGTAACAGGCTCAGTCTCCGGCTTACAGAACAAGCCTTCTGGCAGGTGTTCCGAAAGCGGGTCAACGCATGGCGCGGGAAAACCCTCGGGCTGCCCCCGTGGCCGTTCACAGGTCCGTTCAAAGAGGCGCGGCAGATGTCTCGTCCGACGCTCTACTGCTTCAGCACTTCCGTTCTTGCGGTTCCTCACGACTGGCCAAAGTGTGCCCACGTCACGGGGTATTGGCAGCTTAATCCACCCACGGGATGGCAGCCTCCGGGGCCTCTTGCCGACTTCATGGAAGCCGACACGGCCCCTATCGTGTACGTCGGGTTCGGAAGCATGGTCTCAGGTGCTCCCGAACAGCGTTACCGCTTGATTCGCTCCGCACTCAGGAAAGCCGGCGCGCGCGGTGTGTTTCTCGGTGACCCGAAGAAGCTGGAATCTGACGACCTTGTTCAGGTCGTCCCGCATGTGCCGCACACATGGCTCTTCCCACGGATCGCTGCCGCCGTGCACCATGGGGGAGCGAGCACCGTCGGTGCGAGCCTCACTGCCGGAATCCCTACGATCGTCTGCCCGCACTTCCTCGATCAGCCCTTCTGGGGAGCCCGGGTGCACGCTCTGGGCGCGGGGCCTCGGCCGCTGCCCGCCCGTGAGCTGACAGCTCACAGTCTCGCCGATGCTGTGTCCGCGGCTCTCGGCGACGCCTCGATGCGCCGTACGGCTGCCGAGCTCGGGCAGCAGCTGCGTGCAGAAACCGGAATTCACAGAGCCTGCGACATCATCGAAAGCACGCTCCATCAAACATCGGGTAGGGGAACGGCTGCTGAGTGAGATGACCTTGATGACCGCACATCCGAAAGCAGTGGTTGCCGGCGGGGCCGGATTCCTCGGCTCCCACGTGTGTCAGCGCCTCATCTCCGACGGCTACGAAGTCCTCTGCGTAGACAACCTCAGCACGGGCAGGGAGAGCAATGTCCGCCACCTGCTGGAGCACGCAAGCTTTTCCTTCCTCCGCGCGGACGTGGCCGCGGATCGCTTCACCGTCGACGGCGACGTGGACCTCGTGCTTCACCTCGCCTCGCCCGCGTCCCCGGCCGCATACTCAGCCAAGCCGGTGGAAACACTCATGGCGGGATCCCATGGGACGCGGAGTCTGCTTGAGCTGGCTCGGAGCAAAGGCGCACGTTTTCTCCTGGCGTCCACCAGCGAGGTCTACGGTGACCCGCAGGTCCATCCGCAGAGCGAAGGGTATTGGGGGCATGTCAACCCGGTGGGTCCGCGCAGTGCCTATGACGAAGCGAAGCGCTTCGCAGAAGCGCTAACGGTGGCATATCGGCAAACCTTCAGAATGAACACCGGAATCGTCCGGATCTTCAACACGTATGGTCCGCGGATGCAGGCGGACGACGGGCGGATGGTGCCCACCTTCATCCGGCAGGCTCTGAGCGGAAGTCCTCTCACCGTCCATGGCCATGGCCGGCAGACACGCTCGCTGTGCTACGTGGACGACACGACCGAAGGGTTGATGCGGCTCGCCCGCTCACAACATTCGGGACCGGTGAACCTCGGCAGTCCGCGCGAGCTGACCGTACGGTGTATCGCGGAGATGGTGCGCGTTGTGACGCGATCCGATTCACCGATCGAGTCCGTTGCCGCAATGGTCGACGACCCCAAGGTCCGGTGTCCGGACATCTCTCTCGCGACGGCAATCCTGGATTGGGCCCCCGCCGTCCCCCTTGAGGCGGGTTTGGCGATCACGGCCGAGTGGATGGCCGGAGAACTCGTCGGCGCACCGCAGGCCGGTGCGTGACCGTGTCGCCGGGAGCACATCACGGTGAGCGGCGGTGGACCGCGCGGACCGTCCGGCGTTGGACGGTCCGCGGCCGCCACTACGCTCAGGAACCGCTCAGTGCCCTGTCGAGGCGTTGAGTCAGCCCGTCGATGCTGCCTGCGGCCATCAGCTCCATGATGGGAAGGTCGCGGCCGAACACCCGGTGCATAGAGACCTTGAGTTGGGTGCTCATCAGCGAGTCCAGGCCGAGGTCCGCGAGGTTCGCCGTGCGGTCGATGCGATCCCGGGTGGTCTGCAAAACGGTGGCCGTGAGTTCCGTAAGGGTGTCGGCGATCAGAGTCGTGCGCAGCTCCGCACTGTCCGCCTTGGCCAGCCGTTTCCTGAAGTCCTCCGCTCCTGTGTGGCCGGAAAGGCTTTCTGTGTCCTCCGGCTGCTTGGCGAACCGCGGAGTGTGCAGGGCGGGCAATACCTTGGCCAGTCGCGCCCAGTCCATGCAGCCGACCACGGCCGTCTGCGTGCCGCGGCTCAGGAAGCGGCTCAACGCCTCGCACGCGGTAGCGGGCGGAATCAGTCCGATACCGGAGCCGGCGATGGTGTCCGACATGATGCTTCGTACGACGTATCCCGTCTCACCGATGCCTCCCCATGCCAGTGCCGAGCCCGGCAGACCGGCGGACCGGCGTGCCCGCACCAGGGACTCCAGGAAAAAACTGCCTCGATGGCGCCGGTGGCTCCCAGGGAGTGGCCAAGTGTGCCCTTCAGGGAGGTGACGGGTGGTACGTGCGGGAAGACCTCGTGGAGCGCGTGGGATTCCATCAGATCGTTCTCACGGGTGGCGGTGCCGTGGGCGTTGATGAAGCCGACGTCCTGGGGGGACAAGCCGGCGTCGTGGAGGGCCATGCGCAGAGCCTGCGCGGCGCCTCGGCCCTGCGGGTGGGGGCGGCGATGTGGTGGGCGTCGCAGGAGGCACCGTAGCCGGCGAGGTGGGCCCGCGGAACGATGCCTCGGGCCCGGGCGTGGGCGGCGCGTTCGAGGACCATGAGGCCGGCGCCTTCGCTCAGGACGAAGCCGTCCCGATCCCGGTCGAAGGGGCGCGATGCGGCGGCAGGTGCGTGGCAGCGGCGTGAAAGGGCTCGCATTTGGGAGAAGCAGGCAGCGGGGATGCGCGTACGGTTGGCCTCGGCTCCACCGGCGAGGGCGATGTCGCAGCTGCCCGCGCGCAGCAGGTCGCGCGCGATGCCCAGGGCGGTCGTGCCCGACGCGCACGCTGTGGAGACTGCCAGGGTCGGGCCCTGGGTTTGCAGGTCAAGGGCGATCTCTCCGGCGATCATGCTCGGCACACTGCGGACGATCGCCAGCGGGGAGACGAGCTCGGAGCGGTTTTCGGCGATTTTGGCGAATTCGCTCTCGTACTGGTCGAAGCTGCAGGTCCCGATGCCGATGACGACTGCCACACGGGCCGGATCCCACGTGCCGCCCGCCAGGCCCGCGTCCGTGACGGCCTCGCGGGCGGCGACGAGGGCCCGTCGTCCCGGACGAGCGCGACGACATCGGCCCCTTGGGCCAGGAAGCGGGCCAGCAGATGGGAGCCGAGAAAGCCGGTTGCACCGGTCAGGGCGATGAGCATACGCCCGTGTCCCTTCGTGTGGTCGGCAACCCGCCATGGCTGCCTCAGTACGACTTCGGCAACCCCAGCGATCCGTGGGCAATGTGGTTGAGGATCATTTCCTGGCTGACCGGTGCGACGCGGATGACCCGGGACAGTCCGAGCAAAGGGGCGACACCGTACTCCGTGCACATGCCGTTCCCGCCGAAGACCTGCAGTACCTTGTCGGCGGTCCGGGCGGCGGCCTCGGCCGCGGCGTACTTGGCCATGTTCGCCGCTTCACCGGCGATCTTGTGTTGTCCCAGGTCGCAAAGCGCCGCGGCCTTTGCGGTCATCAGCCGGGCCAGCTCGGTCTCGATCGAGGCCTTGGCGAGGGGGTGAGCGATGCCCTGATGGGCCCCGATGGGCATCTGCCACACCGTGCGTTCGCGGGCGTAGTCGACAGCGCGGCGCAGAGCCAGTGAGCCGAGCCCGGTGGCCAGGGACGCGGCCACCAGTCGTTCCGGGTTGAGCCCGGCGAACAGCGGCTTGAGCCCGCCCTCCCCGGCCGTCACTCTTGCCGCGTGCGGTACCCGGACGTCATCGAAGAACAGGGCGTGCTGCTCTTCGGCCAGCGCGACGTCCATGGGAATGGGGTGCCACTCCAAGCCTGGAGCGTCGCGTTCGACGACGAACAGCCCCGGGGCCACCTCGCCCGAGGGGAGTTCGGCGCGGGCGACGACCATGACGGCCGCAGCTGTGTCGACACCGGAGGTGAAGACCTTACGGCCGGACAGCACCCAGTCGTGCCGGTCGCGCCGGGCCGTGGTGGCGATGCGGTAACTGTTGGAGCCGGCGTCCGCCTCGGTGATCGCGAAGGCCATGGTCCCGCTGCCGTCCGCGATGCCCGGCAGCCACCGGCGCTTTTGTTCCTCCGTGCCGAAGCGGGCCAGGATGGTCCCGCACACCGCCGAGGACACCATGAGCATGAGCAGGGGGCAGCCGTGGGCGGCGATCTCCTCGGCCACCACGCACAGTTCGGCCATACCGGCGCCGCCGCCCCCGTAAGCCTCCGGCAGGTGTACCCCGGTGAAACCGCAGCGTCCCAGGTCGGCCCAGAGGTCCTCGCACCGCTTGCCCGCGCGTACCTCCTGCAGGAAGTACGCCATCCCGTAGTCGCGCCCCACTTGTGCGACAGCACGGCGAAGACCGGACCGCTCCTCACCGCCCAGCGTGATGGAGCACCCGTCCGCAGCTGCTCGTGACATCGGCATCATGAACGAGCACGCCCCCCTGCCGGGACACCCACCCGGCCGTCGGCCGGGTGCCTGGGAGCGGGGGGAGATGACAGGATCGCCTCCCACAGCTGTACGGCGGCCTGCTGCCACAGCACCGGGAGCCGGTCCACGCCGGGAACCGCCACATCGCTGATCACGGCGATCTGGGCGGTCGTGCCGTAGGTCGTCAGGCCGACATTGAACGGATGCCCGGGAGGCAGCAGGGTCATCGGCACCACGTCAGTCAGTGACGGCGGCACCGCCGCCTCGTCCTCCCCGCACGGCACGTATGACGAGATGACCGGGGCGTAGCGCGCATCCAGCACACGGTGGAGTGCGAATTTCACCAGCCAGGCCGGCGAGCCGTGCAGCAGGTCCTGTGCGGTCTGGCGCACGCGCGCCGACTTGAGCACGGTGGTCGCCTTCACGGTCTGCAGCAGGCGCAGCTGCGGGTCACCTTCCTGGCACGGCAGCCACACCCGACGCAAAAAACACCTATTGCCCCACGTCGATGACTCCTCGGCGCGCCTGACATTGAGCGGGACGGCGACGGCCAGCGGCGCGGGAGTTCTGCCCGTCTCCAGGCACCAGGCGCGCACCGCTCCCGCCAGAGCGGCCAGATGAACATCGTTGACCGTTCCTCCGGCCGCGTGCGCCACCGAGCGCAACCGGGGCAGCGAGGTCGCGGCGGTCGAAATTCGACGCCTGCCCGAGAGCTCCCACTCCGCCCCCAGCCCGGTCGGCGGGAAGCGCCGATACCCGGCATACATCGCCGCACCCGTACCCAACGCCCGCAGGAACCGTCCCATGCCCGTGCCGACCCCTTTGCCGGCGGCCGGTCGCGGGACCGGCCCCGGTCCTGCTGGAGTGACAAGGATCTGCAACATCTGCGCGATCGCCACACCGTCCTGGCGGCCGTGGTGCACGCGATAAGACAGAGCCCAACCGTGCCCCGAGGATGGCCGCACCAGCCGCATCTCCCAGTCGAGTGCGGAAGGAAGCGGCCCGGCCCACAACCGCTGGACCTCGTTCTCCACGCATGTACGCCCCTCGCCCGCCACGACTGTCTCCACCACATGCCGAACCACCTGGAAATCGGGAACGGGCGCCCAGGCGACGGCCGAGGCCGACCCGCGCAGCGCGTGAGACAGCACCGGCAACTCGTGCAGCGCCCCGTCGACCAGACACCTCAGGTCGGCCACGGTCGGCGCTTCGCCCTCCGCATACAGGATGGCTCCCACATCCAGACGTGCATCCGGGTTCCTGCTCCCGAACGCAAGAAAAGCCCGGTCCAGAGCTGAAGCACGAAGGGAAAATGGCGAGTTCACAGTGGCTGGTTTCCTTCATTCAATCCGCCCGATGGCAAGCTCCGGCCCGGATGTGAGCGTGCGAGGACCGCCCCAGCATGCAAGAGGCGGGCGGAAGCCCAATACGTCATTCACCTGTACAGCTCAGCCGGTGACACGGAAGCGCCATCTCGGTGACAGCGGTTGACGATGAGCCCCACGCGGCAGACGACCAGGGAGTACCTGTAATTCGGCGCTCCCGCCGCTTGGCATCGCACGGGCGAGCAACCCAGACGGTACGACGGCCATGTGGGTGAGAGACCGCTTGAACGGACTGTGGTGCGACGAGGACTTCGCCGACTGGTACCCGCGCGACGCGCGTCCCGGGCTCTCACCCGCCCAACTGGCCACCATCTGTGTCCTGCAGTTCCTGCTCGACCTGTCGGACCGGCAGCGGCCGAAGCGGTCCGCTGCCGCATCGACTTCACATACTCCCCGGCCATGGAGCTGGACGATCCCGGCTTCCACCACAGCGTGCTGGCTGACTTCCGTGAGCGCCTCACCCACGACGGTCGCGCCGACCACCTCCTCTGACCTCGCGCTCGCGCGCTTCGGCCGTGGGGACCAACGGAACAGCCAGTAACGCCAAGCACTTGATCTTGAGTCAGTGAGAGGTCCCCGGCAGCACTCGCCGGGGTACTCTGCCGTGCCGCGAGGGCGTGTCGGTGGCGCTGCCTGGTCTCGGCCGGGGAAGCGTGGGGAAGAAGCGTCCGAAGCGTTCGGGTTCTCTCGGGCGAACGGCTACGGCCTGGTTCGCCGCGGGGGGTCCCCTGCTTTGTGCTGCGGCATCGGCCGTGAGCACACACGTCGTCTTGCAGCCGCACGCAGAGCCCCCGCCGGAGTGCACCAGCGAGGGCTCCTCGTCTCACACAGGTCTCACCAACTGTCTCGACTCTCCCGGACCACAAGGCCCTGACCTGCGCGCACACCCCTGACCTGGACCATCTGGACCGTGCGAGACGCCATCTGCAGCCTGTGCCAGGTGGTACCCAGCGCGGGACCGAGGACGAGGACGGGGCCGTCCTCGGGTCCGTCGGGCCCGTTTCAGGGGGTCGCCGTCAGGGCGTCGTCGTCGAGATGACGAACACCTCGGGGCGGTCCGGGTTGTCCATGTTGGCGGTGATCTGGAAATTCGGCTTGGGCTTGTCCTGCTCCCGGACCGTGCCCTTCCAGTGGTGGCCG
Source organism: Streptomyces sp. NPDC026206 (assembly GCF_040638465.1). NCBI lineage: Bacteria > Bacillati > Actinomycetota > Actinomycetes > Kitasatosporales > Streptomycetaceae > Streptomyces > Streptomyces sp. NPDC026206. The sequence continues at coordinate 382,632 of NZ_JBEZYL010000002.1, read as the reverse complement.
CTGCCGAACTTCCACCCCACGACGGCCGCCTCGTCCTCGTCGATGGTGATCCGGCCGTCCTTGAGGGCGGCGGGGTTGGTGCCGACCTGCTTGAGCCACTTGTCGAACTTCTTACGCGTGGTCGAGAACTGCAGGTACAGCGAGCTGGACCGCCAGGAGTTGGTCTCGTAGTGGGCGACGTCGGTGGCGTAGGCCGGCACCGTCATCCCATAGATGCGCCGCTGGACCTTGGAGGGCCAGCCCTCCTCCAGCCCCTTGGAGACGGCCTCCTCCCGCTTGGTGGCGCTGCCGCCGCGGCTCTGCACCGCGGAGATGTAGAGGTAGCCGGCGGGGATGGCCACGAGCAGGAAGATGATGAACGGCTTGACCCAGCGGCGGCGGGGCCGGCCGGCGGTCCCGTCGGCGGCCGGGCCGCCGGGCTCCTCCGCGTGGGCGGTGCGTTCGGTGTGCTCCATGATGCTCATCCCCGGCCCGCCTGTGCGTACCGCTCGTAGCGCTCGACGCGGCGCCGGTTGGCGCGGCGGAAGCGGCGGGCGACGAGGCGGGCCAGGTCGGCGGCGCCGACCATGCCGGCCTCGGGGCCCAGCTGTGCCTTGACGATACGGGCCTCCGGGCGGTAGCCGCGGCCGGTGAGGTGGCGGCGGAAGGCGTCCCGGGCCGGGCCGATCAGGAGGTCGTCGGCTGCCGAGACCCCGCCGCCGATGACGAAGCAGGACGGGTCCAGGGCGGCGGCCAGGTTGGCGATGCCCACGCCCAGCCACTGGCCGATGTCCTGCAAGAGCTCGACGCACATGGCGTCGCCCTCGCGGGCCAGCTCCGTGATCAGCGGACCGGTGATCTCGGGGATGCTGCCGCCGACGCGGTCGATGATCCCGTACGCGACCGGAGACTCGGCGGCGGCCAGCTCACGGGCCTCGCGGACCAGGGCGTTGCCCGAGCTGTACTGCTCCCAGCAGCCGCGGTTGCCGCAGGGGCAGCGGTGGCCGCCGGGCACGACCTGCATGTGGCCGAACTCGCCCGCGACGCCGAACTTGCCGCGCTTGACCTGGCCGTCCTCGAGGATCGCGCCGCCGATGCCGGTGCCCAGCGTGATCATGACGAGGTGGTCCTCGCCGCGGCCGGCGCCGAAGCGCCACTCCGCCCAGGCGGCGGTGTTGGCATCGTTGTCGACCATGACGGGGACGGCGAGGCGGCCGGCGAGGCGGTCGCGCAGGGGCTCGTTGCGCCAGGACAGGTGGGGGGCGAACAGGACCCGGTTGCGGTCGGCGTCGACCCAGCCGGCCGCGCCGATGCCGACGGCGTGGACGTCGTGGCGGTCGGAGAGGTCGAGGACCAGTTCGGTGATGGTGTCCTCGACGACCTTGGGACTCTTGGACTTGTCCGGGGTCTCCGTGCGGAGCTTCTCCAGGATGTTGCCGTCGGCGTCGACGACGCCGGCCATCACCTTGGTGCCGCCGATGTCGATGCCGACGGTGGGGACGCGGGGTGCGGTGAGATGGGAGCGGCGCTCGCGCGTGCCCACCGTGCGGAGTACGGTCGCCCTTCCGGTGCCCCGGTACACCCGCTCGCGGTACATGCTCATCGCGGCACCCCCACCACTGCGTGGGGCCTGGCGGGTCTACGGGCGCTGCGGGTGCGTGCTCGCACGAGTCGGTGTCCCTGCAGTGGTCTCGGGAGGCCGGGGCCTCGTATCTGTGGTCGTCGCCGATTGTGCCTCACGGGTGCGGTGCGCTGCACAACGGTGCCTCGTGGGGCGGGGCCGGACCGGGACGGATCCTTCTGGGGGCTGCATGATTTACGGCGGGTGCGGTTCCCTGTTTCGGCGCCCCCGATGCCGCCGCAAATCACGCTTTACGCCCCTGCCAGGACCCGTCCCGCCCCGGCCCCTCCCGCCGGTTCGACGGCTGCCGCCCGGCTGGTGGGCAATCGCAACCGGACAGCAAACCTGCACCCAAGGCGGCGCCACCGGTGCGGGGTACTGGGCCGCAACCCGAGAGCGGCGCCCCACTGCCCGGCACCGGCACTTCTCAGCCCTCGACGGAGTCCACCGGCTTGCCGCCGATCACATCGGGGCCCGGTGCCCGCTCCAGCTCGTGGCTGAGCTGGTCGAGCTCACTGCCGCCCGCCATCTGGCGGGTCAGCTCGTCCAGGGCGATCCCGTTCTTGGTGTGGCTGCCCGCCATCGCCCCGCGCTTGAGGAGGATGAAGCGGTCACCGACGAGGTACGCGTGGTGCGGGTTGTGCGTGATCAACACCACGCCCAGGCCCGCGTCCCGCGCGGCGGCCACGTACTTGAGCACGACGCCGGACTGCTTGACGCCCAGCGCGGCCGTGGGCTCGTCCAGCACGAGGACCTTCGCACCGAAGTAGACGGCGCGCGCGATCGCCACGCACTGGCGCTCGCCGCCGGAGAGCGTGCCGATGGGCTGGTCGACGTCGCGGAGGTCGATGCCCATGCGCAGCAGCTCGGCGCGGGTCGTCTCGCGCATCTGCTGGACGTCGAGGCGCTTGAAGGGGCCCGTGCCCTTCGTCGGCTCCGAGCCGAGGAAGAAGTTCCGCCAGACCGGCATGAGGGGGACGACCGCGAGGTCCTGGTAGACCGTGGCGATGCCACGGTTGAGGGCCTCCCGGGGCGAGGCGAGCTTCGTCTCCTCGCCCTCGAGCTCGAAGCTTCCGGCGTCGTGCTGGTGCAGGCCTGCGATGATCTTGATCAGCGTGGACTTGCCGGCGCCGTTGTCGCCCAGCACGCAGGTGATCTCACCCCCGTGGACCTCCAGGGAGACGCCCTCGAGCGCGCGGATGCTGCCGTAGAACTTGCTCACGTCCGTGAGCTTGACGAGAGCACTCATTTCGTCGCCTCCGCGCGCTTACGGACCCAGGCGTTCAGCAGGGTCGCCAGGAGCAGCATGGCGCCGAGGAAGAACTTGAACCAGTCCGGGTTCCACTGCGCGTACACGATGCCCTTGCTGGTCATACCGAAGATGAACGCGCCGACCGCGGACCCGATGGCCGAGCCGTAGCCGCCGGTCATCAGGCAGCCGCCGATGACGGCCGCGATGATGTAGAGGAACTCGTTGCCGACGCCCTCGCCCGACTGGACGACGTCGTAGGACATGAGCAGGTGCTGGCCCGAGATCCAGGCGCAGAAGGCCACCGCCATGTAGAGGCCGATCTTCGTCCGGTTGACCGGGACGCCGACCGCGCGGGCCGCGTCGGCGCCGCCGCCCACCGCGAAGATCCAGTTGCCCACGCGGGTGCGGAGCAGGATCCAGGTGGCCAGTGCGACCAGGCCGAGCCACCAGAGGATCGTGACCTGGAGGTCCACTCCGGCGATCGTCAGGTGGGAGGCGAACACCGTCCGGGCGGACTCGAAGCCCTCCATGTCGCCGATGGTCTTGGTGGAGACCGTGCTGCTGATGAGCTTGGTGAAGCCCAGGTTCAGGCCCGTCAGCATCAGGAAGGTGCCGAGGGTGATGATGAAGCTCGGCAGCTTGGTGCGGGTGAGCATGAAGCCGTTGAAGAAGCCGACGGCCAGGGTGACGAGGAGGGAGACTCCTGTCCCCACCCAGACGTTCGCGGTCATCTGGTAGCTGAACATCGACGAAACCAGGGCCGACGTCGTCACCATGACGCCGGTGGACAGGTCGAACTCGCCGCCGATCATCAGCAGCGCGACGGGCACGGCCATGATGCCGATCGTCGAGGACGCGTACAGGACGGTGGAGAGGCTGGAGGCCTGGAGGAAGCTGTCCGCCACGAACGAGAAGAAGAGGAAGACCGCCGCGGCGCCGACGACCGCGCCCAGCTCCGGGCGGCCGAGCGTGCGGCGCAGGTACGAGCGGCTCACGAGGCGCTCGTCGGGCGGGTTCTTGGCGGGGGCTGTGGCGGGTGCGCTCATCGCGTGCCCCGCTTGGTGTACTCGGCCAGGGTCTTGGCGTCGTCCTTGGTGACGATCTGCGGGCCGGTCAGGACCGGGCGGCCGCCGCCGAGCATGTCGCGGTTGTACTTGTAGAGCCACAGGAGGTCGACGGCCTCATAGCCCTGGAGGTACGGGTCCTGGTCGACGGCGAAGCCGAGGCTGCCGGACTGGAGGGACTCGGCGACCTTGGCGTTGAGGTCGAAGGTGTCGACCTCCGCCTTGCTGCCGGCCTGCTCGGCGGCCTTGACGGCAGTGGGGGCGAAGGGGGCACCCAGGGTGACGACCGCGTCGATGTCCCGGTCGGACTGCAGCTTCGCCTCGATGGACGACTGCACATTGGGCATGTTGGTGCCCTCGACGTAGAGGTTCTGCAGCTCGCCCTTGAAGGACTTCTTCACACCTTCGCAGCGCTGCTCGTGGCCGACGTTGCCCTGCTCGTGCAGGACACAGACGGCCTTCTTCTTCCCGCGCTGGTTGAGCTGCTCGCCCACGGCCTCGCCGGCGATCGTCTCGTCCTGGCCGATGTGGGTGAGCGCCCCGAAGTCCTTGGACTTGTCGGAGCCCGAGTTCACGGTGATCACCGGGATGCCGGCCTTCTTCGCCTTGGCGACGACGTCCTTCATGGCGTCGGGCTTGGCGAGCGTGACGATCAGGCCGTCGACCTTCTGGTCGATCATGGCCTGGACGTTCTGCGCCTGCTTGTTCCCCTCCACGTCGTGCGCGTAGAGGAACTTGATGTTGTCCTTGGCGGCCGCCTGCTTGGCACCGCTCTGGACGATGTCCCAGAAGGTGTCGCCATCGCCCGAGTGGGTGACCATCGCGAAGGTCCACCGGGGGGTGTCGACCGCCGCGCGCCCCTGGGCGGTCTTGGCGGCCCGCTCCTCGGCGCGCTTGCCGCCCGTGCTGCTGCACCCCGCCAGTGTGGCGCCGAGCACCGCTGCCAGCACGGCGCTCACCGCACGTACGCCTGTCCGAACCCTTGCCACGAGGACTTGCCCTTCCACTGTCTGTCACGGTGCGGCCGGACCCGCTCCCGCAGGCCCAACCGCCCAAGTATCCGTCACCATCCGTCACCGCTGTCGGCCGGGGCGTCGGCAGTGCCGTACGGGTCCGCTTCCCGTCCTTCCGCGCTCCTTGCCCTTCTGTTTGCTTCTCCGCTTGCCTCTCCGCTTGCTTCTCCGCTCACGGCGTGTGTGGATTTGTAGTGGCGCGCGCCACATCACGTCAAGGCTTTGTCAGAACATTCTTACGCCATGACAATCGCCGCACCGTCACGGACGGGCCAGCAGCTGGAAGTCGAAGGCGTACCGCGAAGCACGGTACAGATGCGATCCGAACTCCACCGCGCGACCCGTGTCGTCGAAGGTCGTCCGCTCCATCGTCAGCAGCGGCGCACCCTCGGGCTCCGCCAGCAGCTCGCCCTCGGCGGCGGTGGCGGCGCGGGCGCCGACGGTCTGCCGGGCGCTGTGCAGGGTGATGCCGGCGGTGCGCATCAGGCGGTAGAGGCCGGTGGTCTCCAGCACCTCGCCCTCCAGGTCGAGCAGGCCCACCGGCAGGTGGTTGGTCAGCCGGGCCATGGGCTCGCCGTGGGAGAGGCGCAGCCGCTCGACGAGCAGCACGTCGGCGCCCTCGGCGACGCCGAGGGCCGCGGCGACGTGGGCGGTGGCGGGCTCGACGGCCCGGCGCAGCACGCGGGTGGCGGGCCGCTGGCCGGCCGCCTCCAGGTCGTCGTAGAGGCTGCTCAGCTCCAGCGGGCGCCTGACCTGGCTGTGCACGACCTGGGTGCCCACGCCGCGGCGGCGTACGAGCAGGCCCTTGTCGACCAGCGACTGAATGGCCTGCCGGACCGTGGGCCGGGACAGCCCCAGCCGTCCGGCGAGTTCGATCTCGTTGCCGAGCAGGCTTCCGGGGGCGAGCTCACCCCTTTCGATGGCGGCCTCCAGCTGTTGGGACAGCTGGAAGTAGAGCGGGACCGGACTGCTCCGGTCGAGGGAGAACTGGAGGGGTTGCTGCTTCGCCACGGAGGGAGCGTAGCCCCAGGACCTGATGACGGGAAGTCCGGAGGTCCGGTTGTCCTGACATGGTCAGGTGCCCCCGCGGCGCGTGGTCGCGGGGGCTGCGGGACGGTCAGAACCGGACGGGCAAGTGGTGCGGGCCACGCATCAGCAGGCCCTCGCGCCAGGTCAGGGCCGCCGGATGGGCGTCCAGAGCGAGGTCGGGGCAGCTCTCCAGCAGGGAGCGGATGGCGATCTTGGCCTCCAGCCGGGCCAGGGGCGCGCCCACGCAGTAGTGGATGCCGTGTCCGAAGGCGACGTGACCGCGCGCGTCGCGGTGGATGTCGAAGCGGCCGGGCTCCGGGAAGCGGGCCGGGTCGTGGTCGGCGTCGGCGATGACGGCGAGCACCAGCTCGCCCCCGCCCGGCACGACCGTGCCGCCGATGTCGATGGGCTCGGTCGTGAAGCGGTACGTGGAGGTCTCCACCGGCCCGTCGTAGCGCAGCATCTCCTCGACGGCGTTGTCCAGCAGCCCGAAGTCGGCCCGCAGCTCGGCCAGCTGGCCGGGGTGGCGGAGCAGTGCGAGGACGCCATTGGAGATCAGGTTGACGGTCGTCTCGTGGCCCGCGACCAGCAGGATCCACGCCATGCCCAGGAGCTCCTCGGGCGAGAGCCGGTCGCCGTCCTCGTCCGTGGTGCGGATCAGCGCGCTCAGCAGGTCGTCGCCGGGCCGTTCGCGCTTGGCGGCGACGAGTTCGGCGAGATAGGCGGCGATCTCCCCGGCCGCCTGCGCCTTCACCTTGGCCGGGGCGGAGCCGATGGCGGTGTTCGACCAGTGGCGGAAGGACTCCTGGTCGAGGTCCGGCACGCCCAGGAGGTCACAGATGACGCCGATGGGCAGCGGGAAGGACAGGGCGTCGACGAGGTCGGCGCGGCGGTCCGGGCCGGCGAGCATCGCGTCGAGGAGGCGGTCGGTGAGCTCCTGGACGCGTGGCGCCATGGCCTCGACGCGCCGCGCGGTGAACTCCTTGGCGACGAGTTTGCGCAGCCGGCCGTGGTGCGGCTGGTCGAGGATCAGCATGTGCGGGCCGGAGGCGATCACGGGCAGCCCCAGATCGTGCGAGGCCTGTGCCCAGTCCTTCGACAGCCGGGGGTCGTTGAAGGTGGCCCGCACCTCGTCGTAGCCCACCACCAGCCAGCACAGGGCGCCCTCCGGCATCCGCACGCGGTGCACCGGTCCCTGCTCGCGCAGCTTGGCGTAGACGCTGTACGGGTCGCGGGCGAACTCGCCGCCCATCGCCGCCAGATCGACTGTCCCGTCCTTCGCACCCGCTATGGCCACCATGGCACGACCCCCTGGTCGTCGAAGATCACTCGACAGGGCCCCGGGCGCGGCGGGTCCAGTGGACCGCGCGCCCGGTCACCCGTCGACTCACCTCCACCATACGGCGGCGTACGGTTGCGGGCATCGGCCGTGAGGACGACTTGCAGGGCCGGTAGGTGCTGCGGGAGTTGGAAGGGCGTCAGCCGGAGCGCCGGCCTGCCTCCGCCAGGCGGCCGAGCAGCTCCCCGGCACGCTTGGCGACCGAGTCCCGGTCCCCCTCGGAGAGTTCGGCGCCCATGCCGCAGGCCACGGCCCCGGCGGCGATCCAGTCGGGGGCACTGTCGACGGATATCCCGCCGGTGGGCACCAGCGCCGCCTGCGGCAACTCCGCGCGTACCGCCTCGATCCAGTCGGGGTGCCGGCCCACGGCGGGGAAGATCTTGACTGCGTCGGCGCCCAGCTCCATGGCGCGCACCAGCTCGGTCGGGGTGGCGACGCCGGGGAAGACCGGCACCCCGTAGCGGTGGCCGGTGCGGATGACGCCGGCGTCGAGGCCCGGCGAGGCCAGGAAGCGGGCACCGGCGTCGATGGCCATGCGGGCGGAGGGGGCGTCGAGGACCGCACCCGCGCCGACGACGCCCTCCTCGCCGACCTCGCGGGAGAGGGTGGTGACGGCCTCCAGGGCGAAGGGGGTGGTGAGGGATATCTCCAGGCTCGTGATTCCGGCGGAGAGCAGGGTGCCCGCCGTCGACGCGGCCTGGTCGTAGCTGTCGCCACGGACCTGGGCCAGGATGCGCTGGGCCAGTGCGGCCCGGGTGATCTCCCAGCGGTACACGGAAGTTCGCCCCCTTCTCGCAGTGCGTGGGTGTCGTGCCTCCCCGGACGTCGTTCCCCCAGAACGTTAGCGGGAGGCACCGACAATCGGCCCCGCTGCGACAGCGGCGGCCGCCTACCAGTGGCGCCCCGCGGGGATCTCGTCGAGGTGCGGCGCGGACAGGTGCAGCACTTCATAGCGCTCGGCGCCCGCGGCGGCGCTCTGCGGTACGGCCGTCTCCCACAGCGTGAACCGCAGCAGCTGCCAGTGCCGGGGATCGAAGGCCAGGGCGGTCGTGTGCACGCCTTCGGTGCGGGCCAGTTCGCCCAGCCCGGCGAGCGCGTCCGCGACCAGGGCCGTGGGGTCGGCCCCGGCCGGCATCGGCGTCAGATGCCGGGTCGCCGCCCGCGGTGCGACGGCCCGGGCGGGTCCCGCCTCGCAGGCGATGCCGGTCCAGTGCTGGACGGCGGGCCGTCCGAAGTCACCGATGATGCCCTGGAACCCGCCGCCGCCGACCAGGAACTCGCTCATCGCGCCGGCGTCCCCCCAGAGATAGAAGGGGGCGTACTGGTGGACCGGTGAGCCATCGACGCCGCGTTCGCGGATGACGTAGGCCTTCAGGCCCAGTCCGGCGCGGTCGTCGAGGGCGTGGCCGCGGGTCGCCACCCGCTTGCGGATGATGTTCATGTCGTAGTCGGCGGGCAGGGTGATCTCGTACTGCATGGCGTACACGGAAAAAGGCTCCTGTAGCTCGGTGGTGACGGTCACTCGGCGGCGGCGCGCCCGGCCGGCAGCCCGAGCACACCGTCGACGGCTTGGTGGAACGGCTCGGCCGAGCCGGCGGCGCGGGCCAGGACGTAGCCGCCCTGCAGCACCGCCACGACGGTCGACGCGGTGGCCCCGGGGTCGAGCGCGGCGTCCAGCTCGCCGCGGTCGCGGCCCTCGGTGAGCAGCTCGGCCAGCCGGGACCGCAGCCACGCGAAGGTCGCGTCGACCGGCCGGCGCAGCACCGGGTCGGCCATGACGTCGGGGTCCTGGGTGAGCCGGCCGACCGGACAGCCCTTGAGCACGTCCCGCTCGCGCCGCAGATACGCCGTGATCCGCTCCACGGCCGTACCGGGCCCGGCGAACTGTTCCTCCGCGGCGGCCCGCAGCTCCTGTGCCGTGCGTCCGACCGCGGCCAGGGCGAGGTCCGGCTTGCCTCTCGGCGTACATACCAGCAGGTACAAACGATCTTGCCGAGTACGCCGCACGGCGGCACCGGGACACCGGTACCGCCGTGCGGGCTCACCCGGGGGCACCCGCGTGGTGCCGCCCCGGGGTCAGCAGGTGAAGTCGACCAGGTCGAAGGTCGCGTAGTGGTCCGCGGTGTAGTAGTCCTCGTGCGCCTTCTGGCCGGCGACGATCCGGCGGGCACCGCGGTCGGGGGAGCCGGGGGTCACCACGGTGAACTCGTGGTAGTAGCCGCCCGCGTGCTTCGGCAGGACGCCCTCGCGGTTGGTGAAGACGGTGCCGTCCTTCGGGTACGGGTACGGGCCGCCCTTGTCGATCAGGTTCAGGGTGTCGTGGGCCTGCGAGGGCAGGTCGGAGTAGCAGATGTCTCCGGCGCTCTTCACGGCCGCCGCCGGGGAGGCGGACGGCGTGGCGGCGACGGCGGGGCCGCCGACCAGGAGAGTGGAGGCCAGGGCGGCGAGGGCCGCAAAACGGCTCAGACGATGGGGGGTTGTCATGAGTCCAGCATGACGCGCGTAGCGCATGTCATGTCAATGCCAATATTTAATGTTTGCCTGACGTTAACCACGACCGCCCGGATCGCCCGGTGGATTTGCCTCACAGGCAAAACTTTTGCCCCTGTGGCACGGTCCCGGCTATACCGGACACATGAGTGCAGACGATCTGCCCGTGGTCGCCCCGCAGCTGCGTGCCCTGCGCAGGCGCAGCGGGCTGACCCTGGAGGCCGCCGCGGCGCGGGCCGGGCTGTCGCCCGCCCACCTCTCCCGGCTGGAGACCGGGCAGCGGACCCCGTCGCTGCCGATGCTGCTGACGCTGGCGCGCACGTACGGCACCACGGTATCCGACCTGCTGGGCGAGGTGCCCGAGGAGCGTGATCCGATCGTCCGCGCCGACCGCATGGAGGCGCAGGAGGCGGGCGGCTGGACGTACTGGCGGGCCGGCGGTTCGGGCCGGGCCATGCAGGCGCTGCGGCTGCACGTGCCGCAGGGCCGGGGCAGCCAGGAGGAGCTGGTGCGGGTGCACCCGGGCGAGGAGTGGCTGTACGTCACGGGCGGACGGCTGCGGCTGACCCTGGGCGGGAGTGTTCACCTGCTCGACGCCGGGGACGCCGCCCACTTCGACTCGCTCACCCCGCACCGCATCGCTGCGGCGTCGCGCGGCGGAGTGGACCTGCTGTTCATGCACACGCTGATGCAGAGCGGTGCCGCCGAGCTGTGTCTCGGCGGCACGGCACCGACCCGGAGGGCAATGCCATGAGCGAGAACGCCAAGAACTACCTGGAGGAGGACCGGGCCCCGATGGGCATGACGGTCCGGGTCTTCATCTACCTCGTCGCCGTCCACTTCATCGTGGCCTTCTTCTTCCTTCTCTTCTATCTGGGCGGGGCCGAGTAGCCGCCGTCGCTACCCTGAGTGCATGGCTCGCACAGCCCGGGAAGTCCTCGACGACGCCGTCCGCCGTCTGCCGCCCGGCGCCAACCGCCTCGTCCCCCTGATCCATGCCGGCCGGGCCCCGCGCACGGCCCTCGCCACCCTTGCCCTGGAGCAGCGCCACATCATCACCGGCGACCGCCGCAGCTTCGAACACCTGGCGGCGCGCGCCACCGGCCTGCGGCAGCCCGCCGTCGCCGCCTTCTTCGCCCACCTCGCCCACGGCGAGAGCCTCGCGCTCGGGCTGCTGCCGCCGCTCGCCACCGCCTGCGGGCTGGGCGAGGACGAGGCGGCGGCCTACGAGCCGCAGGCCGGCTGCCAGGCCTACCCGGCGTACGCGGCCTGGCTGGCGCTGGGCGCCGAGCCCGTGGACGTGGTGGTGGCCCTCACCGCCAACTTCGCTGCCTGGGGCGGCTATTGCGCCACTGTCAGCCGTGCGCTGCGCGCCCATTACGGCTTCGCAGAGGAGGCCTGCGGCTTCTTCGACTTCTTCGCCGGCCCCGACCCGGAGGGCGACGCGAAGGCACTGGCCGCGGTGGCGTCCGGACTGGCGGACGGCCGGCTGTCGGAGCCACTGGCACACCGTTACGGCCGGCTGCTGCAGGACTACGAGTCGATGTTCTGGGACACGCTGGCCGGCCCGTCCGGCGCGTGACACCGGCTGGGGCGTGTCCGCGAAGCAGCGCCATGGTCCCCAAGGGCGTGGCCTGCGGCGTCCGGTGCGAGCGATCGCGAGGCGGAGGGTCGCCCTCGTACCGGGCGTACCCGGGCGGTCCCGACAACGCGGCGAGCTCCCCCGGCTGCCGCTGGGAGGTGCCCCGGTGCCGGGCGCCGCGGGCCAGGCGGGACTTCACGGGCACGGCCTAGGGCCGGCCCGCCCGCAGGCGCAGCCGTCCGGCGCCCTCGTCGGTCAGCGAGCCGTGCACGCGCAGACGGGCGATGCCCCCGTCGGGGTGGATGTCGATCCGTACGTGGGTGGCGGTCGGGGTGCGGTCGAGCGGGAAGCGGTGGACGGTGTCGGGCTGGAGGCGGGTGCGGGGCAGCACCTCGCTCCAGCCGGTGGTGTGGTCGGCGGGGTCGGCGCCCGTGGTGGCGTCGAGTACGGACAGGGCCGCCCAGCCCGCCGCGTTGCCCTTGTAGCAGCCGGTGTCGATCTCGACGGCACGCAGCACGGCCTGCCCGGTGAGGCGGTAGCGCACCCAGTCGTGGCCCTTGTCGCGGCGGCGGCGCGTCTCCCAGCCGTCGTCCATCTTGTGGGAGCGGCCCGGGTGGATGCTGTTGACCGGCGGGGAGTAGAAGCGGTCGGAGGCGTCCTCGGCGTGGCCGCCGTTCTCCAGGGCGGCGAGGTCGAAGGTGCCGAGGACCGCGAGCCAGGCCGGGTCGGGGACGGCCTCGCCGTGGACGCGCAGCCGGGCGATGCCGCCGTCGGGGTACTGGCTGAGCCGCAGGTGGGTGAAGCGCCGGCCGCATTCCACGCGGAAGCCGTTGGCGGCGTGGCCGCCGACGGGGGTGCGCGGGACGAGGGGCGTCCACCGCACGTCGCCGCCGAGCAGGTCCCCGGGAGAGGGGGTGCCGGGCAGCGAGGTGGCCTCGATGCCGACGGCCTGCGGGTGGTTGCCGCGGAAGTGGGCGGTGTCGACGACGACGCCGTGGACGGTGCCGGGCACGCCGAGCCGGATCAGCGCCCAGTCGTGGTCACCGTCCGCGGGGTGCGGGCTGTCGGCGGACGTCCCGCGCCGGCGGCGGGTCTCCCAGCCGTCCATGACCTTGCCCTTGTGCCCGAAGTGCGCGGGGTCGAAGTGGGCGGGGCCCGGCTCGATGAGGTTCTCGCGCTCGGCGAAGAACTCGTCGCTGGCGGCGATCACCGCGGCGCCGAGCCGGCGGTCCGCGAGGTCGGGGAGGTGGGTGAAGGGGAAGCCGGTGCTGCGGTAGTCGGCGTAGGGGTCGCCGCCGGGGTAGGGACTCGCGGCGCCGGCGAACGGGGAGGTGCCGGGTGTGCCACTCGTGCTCATGCGCGCTCCAGGAGTCGGCCGGTGGGCTCGGTCAGGGGGGTGCCGTGATCGGCGATCTTGCGGCCGCGCAGCCAGGTGGACCGTACGACCCCCCGCAGGGTGCGGCCGGCATAGGCAGTGACGGGGTTGCGGTGGTGGAGCGCGGCGGGGTCGACGGTGAAGGTCTCGTCGGGGGCGAGGACGGCGAAGTCCGCGTCGCGGCCGGCCTCGACGGCACCCTTGGCGCCGAGCCCCGCCAGGGCGGCGGGGGCGGTGGCCATCCAGCGGGCCACGTCGTGGAGGGTGTGCCCGCGCCGCCGGGCCTCGGTCCACACGGCGGACAGGCCGAGCTGGAGGGAGGAGATGCCGCCCCACGCGGTCGCGAAGTCGGGGACCTTGAGGTCGGTGGTGCAGGGCGAGTGGTCGGAGACGACGCAGTCGATGGTCCCGGCGGCCAGCCCCGCCCACAGCGGGTCCTGGTTGGCCGCTTCGCGTATGGGCGGGCAGCACTTGAACTCGGTGGCGCCGTCGGGGACTTCCTCGGCGGTCAGGGTCAGGAAGTGCGGGCAGGTCTCGACGGTGATCTGCACGCCGCCGGCCCTGGCGGCGGCGAGCGCGGCCAGCGGGTCGGCGGAGGACAGGTGCAGGACGTGCGCGCGGGTGCCGTGCCGGCGGGCGGCGGCCACGAGAGCACCGACGGCCTCGTTCTCGGCGGCGCGGGGGCGCGACGCGAGGAAGTCGGCGTAGCGCGTGCCACCGTGCCGGGGGGCGCGGTCCAGGTGGCCGGGGTCCTCGGCGTGGACGATCAGCAGAGCGCCGAGGCCGGCGATCTCGCGGGCCACGGCATCGAGGTCGGCCCGGCCCAGGTGGGGGAACTCCTCGACGCCGGAGGGCGAGAGGAAGGACTTGAAGCCGAAGACCCCGGCCTCGTGCAGCGGCCGCAGGTCGGCGAGGTTGGCGGGCAGCGCACCGCCCCAGAAGCCGACGTCGATGTGCGCACGGGTGCGGGCGGCGGCCTGCTTGGCCCGCAGGCCGGCCACGGTCGTGGTGGGCGGCAGGCTGTTGAGGGGCATGTCGATCAGCGTGGTGATGCCTCCGGCGGCCGCGGCCCGGGTGGCAGTGCCGAAGCCCTCCCACTCGCTGCGGCCGGGGTCGTTCACATGCACATGGGTGTCGACCAGCCCGGGCAGCAGTACGTCGTCCCCGAGGTCCTCGACGGCGGCTGCGGCCGGGGGCGGTCCTCCGTGCGGCAGGACGGCCGCGATCCGGCCGTCCGCGACGGCGACGTCCGCGGGGCGGATGCCCTCGGGGACGACGACCCTCCTCGATCTCAGGATCAGGTCCACGCTCCGGTGCGCCCCGCCTCGGTCCACGCTGTGCCCTCCCGCCGGCCCGGATCACTGGGTATTCAACAGTCTGTTGAAGCGCGCTGCGGGCAGTCTTCAGTCACCACCCGGTCTCGTCAAGCCCCTTTCACAGCACGGAATACGGATTTCACGCAACAGAAACCGGCATGGAGCAGCGACGGCGGCCGGTAGGCTGCTGCCACCCATCCCGGAAGGAGCGCCGTGCCCCCGTCCGCCGAGCCCCGAACCGCCCCGAACAGTGGCGGCGTCCAGTCCCTCGAGCGCGCCTTCGACCTGCTCGAGCGGATGGCCGACGCCGGTGGCGAGGTCGGGCTGAGCGAGCTGTCGGCGAGCAGCGGACTGCCACTGCCCACCATCCACCGGCTCATGCGCACGCTGGTGGCCTGCGGCTACGTCCGCCAGCAGCCCAACCGGCGGTACGCGCTCGGCCCCCGGCTGATCCGGCTCGGCGAGAGCTCCGCACGGCTGCTGGGCACATGGGCCCGACCGCACCTCGCGCGCCTGGTCGACGAGACCGGGGAGACCGCCAACATGGCGCTGCTCGACGGCGACGAGGTCGTGTACGTGGCGCAGGTGCCCTCACGGCACTCGGTGCGGATGTTCACCGAGGTCGGCCGGCGCGTCCTGCCGCACTCCACGGGCGTGGGCAAGGCGCTGCTGGCCCAGTCGCCCGACGACGAGGTCCGCGCGCTGCTGGCGCGCACGGGCATGCCGGCCGCCACCGAGAAGACGATCACCACGCCGGAGGACTTTTTGGAGGAGCTCGCCCGGGTGCGCGACGCGGGCTTCGCGATGGACGACAACGAGCAGGAGATCGGCGTCCGCTGCCTCGCGGTCCCGGTGCCCGACTCCCCCACCTCGGCGGCCATCTCCGTCTCGGGCCCGGCGGGCCGGGTCACGGAAGCGGCCACCGATCTCATCGTCCCGCTGCTGCGCGAGGTCGCGGCCCAGCTGTCGGCGGCGCTCGCCGGCGCGGCCACCCCCTCCTGAGGGGCGGCGGCCTCCCCGGTCACGGGGCGTCAGGCGCCCTCGCGGGGGCGCGGGAACCCGGCCGCGCCCGGCGCCTCGTCGCACACGCCGCCGGATGCGCCCTCGCCCACGCCGTCCGGCGCTTCGGACGGCAGTCCGCCGATGCGGTCGACCGCCGCGCGGACGTCGCCGAGCGCGGGGGCCAGGGCGCTGACGGATCCCACGGCGCCCGCCACCAGGAGAAGGGAGCGGCGCAGCCGGGAGACGTCCGTCGCGCCGGCGCGCGCCATCGCGTCCAGAGCGGCCAGTTCGTCCTCGGCCGCATCCCTGTCCGGTAAGGGAGCGGGGTGTCCGGCCAGCGCCCGGCGCAGCCGGGACACCGCCGCGCCCAGCTCGCCCGGTCCCGGGCCCGGCTCCTGAGCAGAACGGTCCGCTCGCTCCTCTTCCACCACTACGGCGCCTTCCGCCACGACGTGCCCCCTCCCACATGCTCGCTCGCGCGGATCAGTTAACGCCACTTTCCGTGCGACGCGCTACACGCACAGCGAAATTCGGGGCTGCGCGTTCACGTTCGGGTGACGAACTGGCGTCCTGTGCACGTCAGGACGCGTATGCGGTATGCAGGGCGTATGGCGGCGATGGCGGACACGAGTGCGCAGCGGGTGCCGGTCGCGGGCCTGCTGCTGGCGGCGGGTGGCGGACGACGGCTCGGGGGGCGGCCCAAGGCGCTGCTGGAGTGCCGGGGCGGCGACCTCCTGGTGGAGCGCGCGGTACGGGTGATGCGCGAGGGCGGGTGCGCGACGGTCCATGTGGTGCTGGGCGCGGGGGCGGCGGAGGTACGGGCGCGGCTCGGTGAACTCCCGCCGGGCACGGCCCTGGTGGACCATCCGGGCTGGGCGGAGGGCATGGGTTCGTCGTTGCGGGCAGGCCTCGGCGCGCTGGCGCCCGTCCCGGACGCGACGGCGGCACTGGTGATGCTGGTCGATCAACCGCGCATCGGCGCACGGGCGGTGGCGCGGGTGCTGGCCGCACACCGGGGCGGGGCGGGGCTGGTGGCGGCGGCGTACGGGGGCGAGCGGGGGCATCCGGTGCTGCTGGGGCGGGAACACTGGGAGGGCGTCGCGCGGACGGCCACCGGCGATCAGGGGGCGCGGGCGTATCTGCGCCGCCATGCCGACGCCGTCCGGCTGGTGGAGTGTTCGGACGTCGCCGCACCGGACGACATCGACACCCCCGGGGATCTCGCGTTGCTGGAATGAGCCCTTGTACTTCCACCATGAGGAAAATAGTCTCCACTTTGCGCGGCACCGCGTGCCACGCGCCGTGTCCACGGGTCGCGCCTGCCGTGACCGGTCCACCCCGGCGGCCCGCCGCCGGGCAAGCACCGCCCGCTGAAGGAGTGACAGCCCATGTCCGCACCAGCGCCGTCCCCGCTGGCAGTCGTCGACGCCCCGCCCGTCGAGCGGCAGGAGGAAGTGCTGACCGACGCGGCGCTCGCCTTCCTCGCCGCTCTGCACCGCCGCTTCACCCCGCGCCGCGACGAGTTGCTGGCCCGCCGTGCCGGGCGCCGCGCGGAGATCGCCCGCACCGGCCGGCTGGATTTCCTCACCGAGACGGCCGGCATCCGCGCGGACCCCGCGTGGCGGGTGGCCCCCGCCCCCGCCGCGCTGGAGGACCGGCGCGTGGAGATCACCGGCCCCGCCGACGACCGCAAGATGACGATCAACGCCCTCAACTCCGGTGCCCGCGTCTGGCTCGCCGACTTCGAGGACGCCTCCTCCCCCACCTGGCGCAACGTCGTGAACGGACAGCTCAACCTCATCGACGCCTACGAGCGCCGCATCGACTTCACGGCCCCCGAGGGCAGGGCGTATGCGCTGGGGCCCGCCGGACAGCTCGCCACGGTCGTCATGCGCCCGCGCGGCTGGCACCTCGACGAGCGGCACATCACCGTGGACGGCCGCCCCGTCCCCGGCGCCCTCGCCGACTTCGGCCTCTACTTCCTCCACAACGCCAAGCGGCTCCTCGGCCTGGGCAAGGGGCCGTACTTCTACCTCCCCAAGACGGAGTCGCACCTGGAGGCCCGGCTGTGGAACGAGGTGTTCGTCTTCGCCCAGGACTACGTGGGCATTCCGCGGGGGACCGTCCGCGCCACCGTCCTGATCGAGACGATCACCGCCGCGTACGAGATGGAGGAGATCCTCTACGAACTGCGCGAGCACGCCTCGGGGCTCAACGCGGGCCGGTGGGACTACCTCTTCTCCCTCATCAAGAACTTCCGTGACGGCGGGCAGCGGTTCGTCCTCCCCGACCGCAACGCCGTGACCATGACGGCCCCGTTCATGCGCGCCTACACCGAGCTGCTGGTGCGTACGTGCCACAAGCGCGGGGCCCACGCCATCGGCGGCATGGCGGCGTTCATCCCCTCCCGCAGGGACCCCGGGGTCAACGAGGTCGCCCTGGAGAAGGTCCGGGCCGACAAGAACCGCGAGGCCGGTGACGGCTTCGACGGCTCCTGGGTCGCCCACCCCGACCTGGTGCCGGTCGCGCGCGCCTGCTTCGACGCGGTACTCGGCGACCGGCCGCACCAGAAGGACCGGCTGCGCGAGGACGTGCGGGTGACGGCCGACCAGCTCATCGCCGTCGACACGCTGGAGGCCAGGCCTACCCGCGCGGGCCTGCGCAACGCCGTCCAGGTCGGCATCCGCTACATCGAGGCGTGGCTGCGGGGGCTGGGCGCGGTGGCCATTTTCGACCTCATGGAGGACGCGGCCACCGCGGAGATCTCCCGTTCGCAGATCTGGCAGTGGGTCGACGCGGGCGTCGTGCTCGACGACGGCGAGAAGGTCACGGCGCAGCTGGTCCGCGAGGTCGCGGCCGGGGAGCTCGCGGCCGTCCGCACGGAGACGGGCGCCTGGCAGCAGGCCCACGATCTGCTGCTGAAGGTCGCCCTGGACGAGGACTACGCGGACTTCCTCACGCTGCCGGCGTACGAGCTCCTCGGCTGAAAGGCCGCACGGGCGCGGCCCGTTCACGTCAGGGCCGCGCCCAACGCCACGAAAGCGCAGATCAGCACGGCCAGAACGGCCAGCAGCGGCCACACGAACCGCAGGTACCGGTCGTAGCCCACCTTGGCCAGGGACACCCCGCCCACCACCACGGCGGTGGTCGGCACCCACAGGTTCATCCAGCCGCTCGCCGACTGCCAGGCCGTGACCACCACCGCTCGCGAGACGCCCGCGAACTCCGCGAGCGGCGCGAGAATCGGCATCGCGAGGGTGGCGTGGCCGGAGGTGGAGGGGATCAGGAAGGCCAGCGGCAGGTTCACGACGTAGACGAGAATCGCGAAGGCCACCGGCGGGGTGCCGGAGACCGCGCCCTCGACGGCGTGCAGGACGGTGTCGATGACCTTCGCGTTCGTCATGATGACCGTGACGCCCCGGGCCAGGACGATCACCAGCGCGGGCGCGATGAAGTCCGCCGCGCCCTGCACGAAGATGGCGCTCAGCCGCTGCTCCCCCAGCCGGGCGACCAGCCCGACCAGCAGGGCCGCCACGATGAACAGGGCCGCCAACTGGGCGAAGGACCAGCCCGGTTCCCAGCCGTAGGGGGTCGCGTCGGCCTTGCCGGTGAGCGCGCTCGCCCAGGGGATGACCGCGAAGATCATGAAGGCGAAGACCAGCGTGACCATCACGAGCACGCCCTTCTGCAGGCCCGTGAGCTCCGGCGGCTCGACCGCCTGGGCGGCGAGCTCGCGGTCCCCCTCGCGGAAGCCGACCAGCGAACGGCCCGGGTCCGCCCGCACCCTGCTCGCATACCGCACGACGTAGGCGATGGTCACGCCGGTCAGCACCACCCACATCGCGAAGCGCAGCACGATGCCGTCGCCCAGGGAGATTCCCGCGGCCGAGGAGGCCACGCCGGTGGCGAAGGGGTTGACGGTGGAGGCGAGCACGCCGGTGCCCGCGCCGAGGATGATCGTGCCGGTGGCGACCATGCGGTCGTAGCCGAGGGCCAGCATCAACGGCACCAGCAGCCCGTAGAAGCCGAGCGTCTCCTCGGCGAAGCCCTCCACCGTGCCCAGGAGGGAGAAGACGGTCATGACGCCGGCGATGAGCAGCGCCCCGCGGTCGCGGAGCCGGTGGGCGAGCCGTTCGATGCCGCGGTCCAGGGCGCCGGTGGCGAAGACGACGGTGATGAACGCGCCGATCGCCAGGACGAAGAGGAAGACTCCGGCGCTGCCGTAGAGCGCGCCCACCGCGTCCGGCGCCACTTCGCCCGTCGTGAGGTCGCGCACGCCGTAGAGCCCGTTGACAGGCGACAGGAAAAGGTCGCCGAGCCGGTGCAGGAAGCCGCCGGGTGCGGCTTCGTGGTGGTACGTGCCCTGGACCGGGTTCCCGTCGGCGTCTCGGCGGTAGGCGCCGGAGGGGATGACGAAGGTGAGTGCCCAGACGATCAGCGTGACGGCCGCGAGGACGGTCAGCGCGCTGGGGAAGACGAAGCGGGGCTTCCCCTTCTCCTCGTGATCCGCCTCCGGCGGTTGCTGCTCGACCACGGCACACCTCTCGGCCGGACTTGACAGTGTTTGCGCCGATTGTGACTCAGTGGTCCACCAGGGCGGCTGAGGCGCGCAGCCGGGGCAGCCGCCCGGCCACGGGCATCCGGCCACGGGCATCCGGCCACGGGCACCGCGCTCGCCGCGCTGCCCTGGCTCACGTTCTTCGTCCAGGTCCTGCACTGGGAACTGCCCGCCGCGTCCGTGTGCCTGGCCCTGCCGGCGGCGGGCGCCGCCGTCGCGTGGGTGCGCGAGCGTCGGCGGGCTCTCAGGGCGGGCCGGGCCGTCGCTTCCTCCCCACGTGGTGGAAGGCGAGGTTGAGCAGGACCGCCGTCAGGCAGCCCGCGCTGACGCCCGAGTCCAGGATGATCTTCAGGGTGCCGGGAATGGCCGCGTTGTCGTAGAAGGGCCGCGAGACCACCGGGATGAGGCCCACGCCCAGTGACGTGGCGGCGATCAGCAGGTTGTCGCCATGGTCCAGGCCGGCCTTGAGCAGGACGTTGATGCCGCTGGCGGCGACCGTGCCGAAGAGCACGATGCCCGCCCCGCCGAGCACCGGCCGCGGCACGAGGGCGATCAGCGAGGCGAACACCGGGCTCAGGCCCAGCAGGACGAACATCAGCCCGCACGCGGCCACGGTGAAGCGGCTGCGGACGCGGGTGAGGGCGACCAGGCCGATGTTCTGCGCGAAGGCGCTGTTGGCGAAGCCGTTGAAGAGCGGGCTGAGCGCGGTGCCGAGGGTGTCGGCGCGCAGGCCTGCGGCGATGACCTTCTCGTCGGCGTCGCGGCCGACGATCTCGCCGAGGGCCAGCATGTCGGCGGTGCTCTCGGTCATGCAGACGAGCATGAGGACGCACATCGAGACGATGGCCGGCAGCTCGAAGAGCGGGTGGCCGAAGTGGAAGGGGACGGGAAAGCCGACGACGGCCGCGTGCCGGGTGGCGGTGGTGTCGACCGCCCCGGCCGGAAGGGCGACGAGCGTGCCGGCGACCAGGCCGAGCAGGATCGCGATCTGCTGGAGGAACCCTGTCAGCAGCCGGCGCAGGATCAGCACGATGGCCAGGGTCGCCGCGGCGAGAGCGAGGTTGGTGAGCGACGCCGGGCGCTCGGGGTGCCCGCCCTGGATCCAGCCGAAGGAGACGGGCAGGAGGGTGATGCCGATGAGGGTGATCACGGTGCCGCTGACGACGGGCGGGAAGAAGCGGACGAGCTTGCAGAAGGACGGGGCGAGCAGAAAACCCAGCGCGCCCGCCACGACGACGGCTCCGTAGATGACGGGAAGAGCGTCCCGGCGGTCGGGCTGGGCGGCGGCGATGGCCAGCATCGGCGCGACGCCAGCGAAGGAGACGCCGTTGACGAACGGCAGCCGGGCGCCGACCTTCCAGAAGCCCACCGTCTGCAGAAGCGTCGCGATGCCCGCCGTGAAGAGGGCCGCCCCGACCAGAAAGGTCACCTCCACCGGGGAGAGCCCGACGGCGGCGCCTACGACGAGGGGCGGGGCGACCACTCCGGCGTAGCTGGCGGCCACGTGCTGGAAGCCGCCGGCGAGGAGCCTTCCGGGCCGGGGCAGCCGGTCCACTGGATGGACGCCGCTCCCCTCCCGGGCAGCCGGTTCCGGCCCGTCGGCGGGCCGCCCGCCGATGCTGTCCACCGTGACCACGGCGGTTCCTCCTGTCAGTGGGGGCGGAGAAGGGCCGGGGCGCGCGTCACGAGCCGCGCCCCGGCCCGGCCCGGCCGAGGGCCGTCCCCCTCGGCGGGTCCGGCAGTGCGGCGGTTCAGCCCGCGCCGGCCGCGATCCGCGCCAGGCGGCGGGCCTCGGCACGGGCCTCGCGGGCGATGGTGTCCTCGTCCGCGGTGAGCAGACGGCCGTCCTCGACGACGGGCTCGCCGTTGATGAGGCAGAGGGTGACGGGCGCGGGAGCGCCGAGGACGAGGGCGGCGACGGGGTCGGCGATGGTGGAGTGGCCGAGGCCGTCGAGCCTCCACAGCACCAGGTCGGCGAGCTTGCCGGCCTCCAGCGAGCCGATCTCCTGTGCCCGGCCCAGGACTTGGGCGCCGCCGTACGTGCCCAGGCGCAGCGCCTGCCGGACGTCGAGGGCCGCTTCCCCGCCGGCGAGCCGGTGGACGAGGAGGGCGTTGCGCAGCTCGGTGTGGAGCTCGCCGGACTCGTTGGAGGCGGTGCCGTCGACGCCGAGGCCGACGGGGACGCCCGCGCGCAGCATGCCGGGGACGCGGGCGGTGCCCGCGCCGAGCCGGGCGTTGGAGGAGGGGCAGTGCGCCACGCCCGTACCGGTGCGGGCGAACGCCTCGATGTCGGCGTCGTTCATGTGGACGCAGTGGGCCATCCATACGTCCTCGCCGAGCCAGCCGGTGGACTCGAAGTAGTCCGTCGGCCCCATGCCGAACAGTTCCTTGCAGAAGTGCTCCTCCTCCACGGTCTCCGAGCCGTGCGTGTGCAGCCGTACGCCCTTGCGGCGGGCCAGCGCGGCGGACTCCCGCAGGAGTTCGGTGGAGACGGAGAAGGGCGAGCAGGGCGCGACGCCCATGCGCAGCATCGAGCCGAAGGAGGGGTCGTGATGGGTGTCGATGGCCTCCTCGGTGGCCGAGAGCGCGGCCTGCGTGGTCTCCACGGCGAAGTCCGGGGGCAGCCCCCCTGCCGACGCGCCGCGGTCCATGGACCCGCGGGTGGGGCTGAACCGCACGCCCATCTCGCGGGCCGCGCGGATCTCGGCACCCAGGAGGTCGCCCGCGCCCCGGGGGAAGACGTAGTGGTGGTCCATGGCCGTGGTCACGCCGCCGCGCACCATCATGGCGAGGGAGCCGCGCGCGGCCGCGTACACCATCGTCTCGTCGATGCGGGCCCACGTGGGGTAGAGGGCCACGAGCCAGTCGAAGAGGTTGGAGTTCTGGGCGAGGCCCCGGGTGAGCCATTGGTAGAAGTGGTGGTGGGTGTTGACGAGGCCGGGGGTGGCCAGGTGCCCGGTGCCGTCGACGCGGCGGACGACGTCCGTGAGGCCGGCGGGCGCCGCTCCCGGGCCGACGGACTCGATGGTGTTGCCGGCGACGACGATGTGGCCGCGGGCGTACTCGGTGTCGTTCGCGTCGACGGTCGCGATGGCGCAGTTCTCCACGACGACGCGGGTGACCGGTGAGGGGGGTGCTGCCATGGTTGCTGTGTCCTTAGAGGTTCGTCATGTCCACCGGTATGCCGGGCTCGGCGCCGTCGCGCAGGATGGTCGCCTCGATGAGGCCGTACGGGCGGTCCGCCGCGTAGTAGACCTCGTTGTCGTTCTTCAGGCCGAAGGGCGTGAGGTCGGCCAGGAAGTGGTGCTTGTTGGGAAGGGAGAGCCGTATCTCGTCGATCCCCGGGCAGTGGTCGATGACGCGCGACCCCATCTGGTAGAGCGTCTGCTGCAGGGAGAGCGAATAGGTTCCGGCAAAGGCGGCCAGGAGGTGCTCGCGGGCCTGTCGGTAGGAGCGGTCCCAGTCCCCCGGCGGCTCCGGGGCCGCGTCACCGGTCCACGCGTGGCGCCAGCGGGCGTGCACCTGGGTGGCGAGGACGCGGTCGCGGGTCTCGGGGAGGGTGGTGTAGCGGTCCTTGACGTAACCGTGGAACTCGGAGTCGGTGGAATTCAGCACGACGAGGTCCTTCAGCCCCGAGACGATCTGCCACGCGCCGCCGTCGAAGGTGATCTGCGCGGTACGGGTCTCCTGGTTCGTGCGGACGAAGGAGTGCTGTTGGGGACCGGGAACGCCGATGCGCTCCCAGGCGTACTCCTCGATGCGGATACGGGCGCTCCGGATCGATTCCTGGCTGGTCACGAAGTGCCGGGCCAGGTGGATGCCGAACTGCTCGGCGGAGGCGATGCCGTGTTCCTTGGCGAAGGCGAAGACGGTGTTCTTGGTGGTGTCGGTCGTGAGGACGTTGGCGTTGGAGCCGGAGAGGTGGACGTCCTCCATGTCACCGGAGAGGGAGACGGAGACGCTGAGGTCCTTGATGTGGTGCGTGGCGCCGTCACGGACGACTCTCACGACACGGTTCTCGGCCTTGCCGTACTGGTTCTGCCCCAGGATCACGGTGCTAGCTCCCTCGGTATACGGAGTAGCCGAACGGGCTGTGCAGCAGGGGCACGTGGTAGTGCTCGCCCGGGGCGACGGAGAAGGTCACCGTCACTTCCGGGAAGAAGGCTGCGCCCGCGGCCGGCTGGGCTGCTGACGGACGGTGCCCGACGTCGAAGCGCAGGCGCGCGTGGGTGCCACCGGGCGGCAGCGCGGGCAGGTCCGCACAGCGGCCGTCCGTGTCGGTCTTCGACGCGCCGAGCAGGCGCCAGCCGCCGCGGTCGCGTACGGACAGCTCCACGGCCACACCGGCGGCGGGGAGCCCGGCCGAGGTGTCCAGGATGTGCGTGGAGACCGACGCGGTCGTTGCGGTACTCATGGGCGGCCCGCTCCTTCCCCTGCGTGCTGTACGGCGAGCCGGGCCAGCCGGATGCGGTTGATCCTGCCCAGCTCCCCGCGAACGATCTCGCGCTCGCGTTCCGGGCTGTTGTCGATCCGGTTACGGATGGCATCACGCATCTGTGCGGCCGTCAGCCCGGTGGCGCAGATCAGGAAGACGTGTCCGAACCGCTCCTGGTAGGCCAGGTTGAGGCCGAGCATCTCGGCTCTGAGTTCCTCGGGGGCGCCCGCCATGCCGCGCTGCTCGCGGGAGGAGACGAGGTCCCCGGGCGCCGGGCGCCCGATCGGCGGGTGCCCGGCCATCGCCTCCGCCAGGTCCGCCGCGCCGAGGCGGGCGACGGCGGCGTCGCTGGCCGTCAGCAGTTCCTCGGCGTCGCGGTACGGGCGGCCGGTGAGGATGTCGTTCGCCCACGCGGTGCTGGCGCAGATCTCGTGCAGGGCGGACCGGGCTTTTTGCTCCCCGGCCGCGTTGAACCGGGCGAGTCCCGGCGTCGAACTCGAAGTCACGGGAACCTCCGTGGCGCTTCTCGCTGCGCTCGGTTGAGCTGCGCATAGCTAACGCCCTGACGAACACCGCGTCAACAGTTTGTTGAAAAACTGCTCGCGCCGCCGCCCTGCGGTCACCAGGACCTCACGCTAGGACCCGCCCTCACTCTCCCGGGCACGCTTCTCGTCCTGGGCGTTGATGTAGTTGTAAACGGTGAAGCGGCTGACGCCGAGCGCGGCGGCGACCGTCTCCACGCCGTGCCGCAGCGTGAAGGCGCCGCGCGTCTCCAGGCTGCGGACGACCGACTGCTTGGCGCGGCGGTCGAGTTCCGCCAGCGGCCTGCCGTGCCTGCGCTCCAGGTCGGCAAGGATGCGCTCCAGCGAGTCGGCCAGGTGCGGGAGCCGTACGGCGACGACGGCGCGGCCCTCCCACGAGAGGACGACGTCGTCACCCCCGGCCTGCTCCGGTGCGAGCATGTGCCCGCCCATGGCGTCCACGAGCGGCTTGACGGCTGCGCGGAAGAGTTCCTCGCTCACGCGTCGTCCTGCACGGCGCCGTTGGCGGCGCCGACCACGTTGACCTGCAACGACACCCGGGTGGCGCCCGCCCTGAGGGACTCGCGCAGCAGCGCGTCCAGGGCCGTCAGCACGGCGTCGGCGCGGCCTTCGACGGTGTTGCCGAACGGGCCGACGTCGACGGCGTCCAGCTCTGCGCCCTGGACGACCTCGCGCGCCGCCACGGCGTGGGGCGGGGGCTCGTCGAGGTCGAACGGCTCGGTCGTGAACTCCACTCTCAATCGCACCCGGTCAACGTACTGCGCGGGAGCGGGGACTGGAACGCGGACCGGAACGCGGGCCGGAACACGGACGGGAACGCAGGTCGGACCAGACTCTTGACAGGGTCCACGAGGCGGCGGCAGCCTTTTCCTATCGCGGAATAGTTTTTCCGTATCCCGGAAGACAGGGAAAGGAGCTGGGTTGCTGTGACGGGCCTCTGCGATCACCGCTTCGATGTGAACCTCTCGATCCTCTTCACGGAGCTGCCCCTGTTGGAGCGGCCTGCGGCGGCGGCAGCGGCTGGCTTCACCGCGGTCGAGCTGTGGTGGCCCTGGCCGGGCTCACCGGTGCCGGACGACAGCGAACTCGCCGCGCTGCGGGATGCGTTGAACCGTGCCGGGACGCGACTGGTCGGGCTGAACTTCTACGCGGGCCTCCTGCCCGGCCCGGACCGGGGCGCGCTGTCCGTGCCGGGCGCGGAATCGGAGCGCTTCCGCGCCAACGTCGACGTCGCGGCCGGCTTCGCCCGGTCGCTGGGCTGCGGGGCGCTCAACGCGCTGTACGGCAACCGCGTCGAGGGCGTGCCGCCCGGCCTGCAGGACGCGCTCGCCCTGGAGAACCTCGCGCTCGCGGCGCGGGCCGCGGACCGGGCGGGGGCGGTGCTCCTCATCGAACCGCTCAACGCCCTTGAGTCACCGCGGTATCCGCTGGTGACGGCGGCGGACGCGGTGACGGTCGTCGACAAGGTCAACGCCATTACTGGCCTGGGCAACGCCCGGCTCCTCATGGACCTCTACCACGTGGCCATGGGCGGCGAGGACGTGAACCGGGCCATCGACCTCTACGCCGGCCGCACGGGCCACGTCCAGATCGCGGACGTCCCCGGCCGCGGCGCCCCCGGCACCGGCGACCTCGGCCTCACCGCCCTCCTCGACCGCCTGCGCGAGGCCGGCTACGACGACTGGATCGGCCTCGAATACCGCCCGGCCGCGGCGAGCGCGGACAGCTTCGGCTGGCTGACGGGTGCGGCGCCGCGGTGACCGACATACGGCGCCGCCGCGGTGCGGGGCTCCGCCCCGGACATGCGGCGCCACCGCGGTGCGGGGCTCCGCCCCGGCCCCGGTCCTCAATCGCCGGACGGGCTGCATCCGCGCCACCTCCACTCCGCCAGGGTTTCCCGTCTCCACCCCGCCCGGTGTGCCACCTCCAGCCCGCCCGGCGCTTGAGGGCAAGAAACGGTGAAAGGGCGGGTCAGGGGCAAAATCCACCACCCGCAACGCAACGCAAGGGCACCGCACCCCACCCGCACCCCCGATCCCACCCCGAAAGGAACGCAATGGCACTGCCCCGCATCGCCTGGATAGGCCTCGGCATCATGGGCTCACCCATGGCCGGGAATCTGCTCAAGGCCGGGTACCGGGTCACCGGGTACACACTCGAACCGCACAAGCTCGACCGCCTCGCGGCAAACGGCGGCACCCCCGCCGCATCCGTGCGGGACGCGGTCCGCGGCGCCGACGTCGTCGTCACCATGGTCCCCGCCGACCCCCACGTCACGGCCATCGCCTACGGCGACGACGGCGTGCTCGCCAACGCCGCACCCGGCACCCTCTTCATCGACATGTCCTCGATCACCCCGCGGACCTCCGCCGACCTCGCGCGCGCCGCCGCCACGCACGGCGTACGCGTCCTGGACGCACCCGTGTCCGGCGGCGAGGCCGGAGCCGTGGAAGGCACCCTGTCGATCATGGTGGGCGGCGACGAAGCCGACTTCGCCGAGGCCAGGCCGCTCCTGGAGGCGCTCGGCGCGACCATCGTCCACTGCGGGCCCCACGGATCGGGCCAGACCGTCAAGGCCGCCAACCAGCTGATCGTCGCCGCCAACATCCAGGCCTGCGCGGAGGCCGTCGTCTTCCTGCGGAAGTCGGGCGTGGACCTCACCGCCGCGCTGGAGGTGCTGGGCGGCGGCCTCGCCGCCTCCGCCGTCCTGGCCCGCAAGCAGCACAACTTCCTCGCCCACGACTTCGCCCCCGGCTTCCGGATCGACCTGCACCACAAGGACATGGGCATCGTCACCGCCGCCGCCCGCGAGGTGGGTGCCGCGCTACCGCTGGGCGCCGTCGTGGCGACCCTGGTCGCAGCAGCCCGCGACCGGGGCGACGGCGACCTGGACCACTCGGCGCTCCTGCGGGGCGTCGAGGGGCTGTCGGGGATCGCGTCATGAGCGCGGTCACCATGCCCGCCATGCAGGCGGCCGTGCACATCATGAAGGACGAGGGCGTCGACATCGCCTTCGGCTGTCCCGGAGCCGCGATCCTGCCCCTGTACAAGGCGATGGAGGTCGTCGGCGGCATCGAGCACCTCACCGTCCGCCACGAGGAGGGCGCGACCCACATGGCCGACGGCTGGGCCCGCACCAACGGCCGTGCCGGTGTCGCCATCGCCACCTCCGGGCCCGGCGGCACCAACCTCGTCACCGGCCTGTACACCGCGTTCGCCGACTCGATCCCCATGGTCTGCGTCACCGGCCAGGCGGTCTCCGGCAAGCTGCACCAGGAGGCGTTCCAGGCGGTCGACATCGTCGCGATCGCCCGTCCCGTCACCAAGTGGGCGGTCCAGGTCAAGGAAGCGGCGCAGATTCCGTGGATCTTCCGCGAGGCGTTCCGGACCGCACGCGAGGGGCGGCCCGGGCCCGTACTGATCGACATCCCGGTCGACATCGCCCAGCAGTCGATCCGCTACGACGCCGCGACGGACGCGCCGCTGCCGTCACGGGCCGTCGAGCCCCATCCGCCCCGTGTGGAGGCCGTCCTGGATCTGCTGCTGGCGGCCGAACGGCCGCTGATCCTGGCCGGCGGCGGGGTGATCCTCGCCGGGGCCGCGGGCGGACTGCGCGCGCTGGTGGAGCATCTGGGTGTGCCCTTCCAGGTCACCCTCATGGGCAAGGGCGCCATCGAGGACGACCACGAGCTCAACATGGGCACCACGGGCATCCAGACCTCTCAGCGGTACGCCAACGCCTCGTTCCTGGAGTCCGACTTCGTGCTCGCGGTCGGCGCCCGCTTCGGCGACCGGCACACGGGCGCCGACACCGCCACGTACAAGGGCGGGCGGACGTTCGTGCACGTCGACATCGAGCCCACCCAGCTGGGCCGGGTCATCGAACCCGACCTCGGTGTCGTCTCCGACGCCCGGCTCTTCCTCGCCGCGCTGCTGGAGGCCACCCGGACGCGCGGCGTCGCGCCGGACATCGCGCCGTGGGTCGCGCGCTGCCGGGAGCTGAAGAGGAGCCTGACCCGGCGCGAGGACTTCGACACGGTGCCCATCAAGGCCCCCCGGATCTACAAGGAGATCAACGAGGCCTTCGCCCCGGACACCTACTTCGTCACCGCCATCGGCCTGTACCAGATCTGGGGCGGCCAGCATCAGAAGGCACACCTGCCGCGCCGCTACCAGGTGTGCGGCCAGGCCGGCCCGCTCGGCTGGGAGGTCCCGGCCGCGATCGGCGTGAAGAAGGCGCTGCAGGGCATGGGCCGGGGCGGGACGGAGGTGGTCGCCGTCGTCGGGGACTACGGCTTCCAGTACATGGTCGAGGAGCTGGCGGTCGCGGCGCAGTACGACGTCCCGTACGTGCTGATCATGCTGAACAACGAGTACCTGGGCCTGATCCGGCAGGCTTCGGCCGGGTACGACATGAACTACCAGGTCGACATCCACTACGACGAGACGGGTACGGACCACGTCACCCTCATGCGGGCGTACGGCTGTTCGGGGCGGCGCGTCGTCGATCCGGCGGACATCCGGCCGGCGATCGAGTGGGCCCGCAAGGAGGCCGTCTCGACCTCGCGCCCGGTGCTGGTCGAAATCATGATCGAGCGCGAGGCGAACACCCCGCACGGACCGGACATCGACGCCGTGCGCGAGTACGAGCCCCTCCCGTAACGGCCGCACCACAGACCCCGGGCGGCGGCGCCGGTACCTGTCCTGTCGCGCCCCCCGGCGCCGCCGTCCGGCCTTCACTCACCCCCGCCTTGGCGATTCACTCCCCGGCCGCCCCCGCATCGTGGACGATGGGGTACCCCACGACCCCTACGGACCCCTCGCTGGAGCCGAAGATGGCCAAGAGCGTGCCGGTGCACTGCCCCACGTGCCGCCGGGAGCACTCCTTCACCCCGCCCACTTTCCCCTGCGCGTGCGGTGCCCCGCTCACCGTGCCCGTACGGGCCGATGCCACACCGGAGTTACTGGCGCGCCGGACCTGGCGCGACTCCTGGGTGGCGGTGCGCTGCCCGTCCTGCGACCGCCAGGGCCAGTGGCCGCGTCCGGAGTTCGGCTGCTCCTGCGGGACGGTCGTACGACTGCCCGTGCAGCCCGCGGGCGAGCCGGCGCCCGAGCGGCCGGCCACCGAAGCGGAGGAGGCGGCGCGGCCGCCCCGGCCGGCCCCGCGCCCGGCCTTCCGGCCGGTGACCATCCGCACCGAGCGCGACGCGGTCATGGCCGCCGAGCGCTATCTGCGGTGGCTGGGCTTCACCGACGTACGCCGCCCCGCGAACTGCCCGGCGCCCGCCGCGTCCGGCGTGGACCTGCGCGCCACCGGCCTGGTCGCCCGCGTCGACCCGACGACGTTGCCGACCACCCTGCGCGACATCGAGTGCCTGTGGCTGCACGGGCTGCTCGACGCTGCGGTCAGTGCCTGTTTCTCCCTGGCGGGCTACGCGGGCGACGCCCGCTGCCGGGCCGACGACCTGCGACTGCCGCTGTTCGTGATGGACCTCACCGGCACGCCCCAGGCCCTCAACGACTGGGCCGACGAGCTGGTGCGGCACGGCAAGGGCTGAGCCCGCAGGCACCGCGAAGCTCAATTCTTGCTCTGAACTGCCCGCAGAACATGGCCACTTGGCCCTGAACGGGCGGAGACTGTGCGCAGGGCCCGCGAGACACGGGGGAACGCGGGCCCGTCCACGGGGGAAACAACGGGGGACAAGGCACGGGGGGTCGTGGGGGGAGGGCCGCAGGCGGCCCTCCCCCCACTGCGTGCCCGCCCCTACGACCGGGTCACCGCCGCCGCCCCTACGGCTGGGTCACCGCCGCCGCCCCGGCACTCAGCAGGGCCGTCGCCTCCTGCCTCAGCTCCACCTTGCGCACCTTGCCGCTGACGGTCATGGGGAACGCGTCCATCACCCGCAGATGGCGCGGCACCTTGTAGTGCGCGAGCCGGCCACGGCAGTAGCGGGCGAGCTCGTCGCGGGTGAGGGTGGCGGCGGGGTCGTGGAGGATGACGCAGGCCATGATCTCCTCGCCGTACTTCTCGTCGGGGACGCCGATGACCTGCACGTCGGAGATCTTGGGGTGGGAGTGGAGGAATTCCTCGATCTCGCGCGGGTAGACGTTCTCCCCACCTCTGATGATCATGTCTTTGATGCGGCCGACGATCCGTACGTAGCCGTCCTCGTCCATCACCGCGAGGTCGCCGGTGTGCATCCAGCGGTCGGCGTCGACGGCTTCGGTGGTGCGCTCGGCGTCGTCCCAGTAGCCGAGCATCACCGAGTAGCCCCGGGTGCACAGCTCGCCCGGCTCGCCACGGCCGGCCGTGGCGCCCGTCGCCGGGTCGGTGATCTTCACCTCGACGTGCGGCAGCACCGTGCCGACGGTGCCGGTGCGGCGGCCGAGGTCGTCGTCGCGCCGGGTCTGGGTGGAGACCGGGGAGGTCTCGGTCATCCCGTAGCAGATGGCCACCTCGGCCATGTGCATCTCCGTCACGACCCGCTTCATCACCTCCGACGGGCACGGCGAACCCGCCATGATGCCGGTGCGCAACGAGGACAGGTCGTACCCGGCGAAGTCGGGCAGGCCCAGCTCGGCGATGAACATGGTGGGCACGCCGTAGAGCGAGGTGCAGCGCTCCCGCTCGACGGCGCGCAGGGTGGCGGCGGCGTCGAAGGCCGGGGCGGGGATGACCACGCACGCGCCGTGCGAGGTGGCTGCGAGGTTTCCCATGACCATGCCGAAGCAATGGTAGAAGGGCACGGGCAGCGCGATGCGGTCCCGCTCGATGTAGCCGAGGGCCTCTCCCACGAAGTAGCCGTTGTTGAGGATGTTGCGGTGGGAGAGCGTCGCGCCCTTGGCGAAGCCGGTGGTGCCGGAGGTGTACTGGATGTTGACCGGGTCGTCGCAGTGCAGCAGGGCCTCCCGCTCGGCGAGCCGCTCCGGGTCGGTGGCCGCGCCGAGGCGCACGAGCCCGTCCCAGGTGGCATCGCCGGTGTAGACGACGTCGCGCAGGGCCGGGCAGGTGGCGCGGACCTGCTCGACCATGCGGCGGTAGTCGCTCGTGCGGTGCCTCAGGGAGGAGACGAGCACGCCGATCCCCGCCTGACGCAGGACGTATTCCAGTTCGTGCACCCGGTAGGCCGGGTTGACGTTGACCATGATGGCGCCGATGCGGGCGGTGGCGTACTGCACCATGACCCACTCGGGGCAGTTGACGGCCCAGACGCCCACCCGGTCACCCTTGGCCACGCCCTTGGCCAGCAGCCCCAGCGCGACCTCCTCCACCGCCCGGGCGAACTGCGCGTACGTCCAGCGCCGGCCGTTCTGCACGTCGACGAGCGCCTCGTGGCCGGCGAAGCGGCTCACCGTACGGGCCAGGTTGGCGCCGATGGTGTCGTCGAGCAGCGGGATGTCGGTGGGGCCGGCCGCGTAGGCGGGGGAAGGTGCGCTCACCGGTGGTCCTCCTCTCGGTACTCGGCGCCGCCGCCCTGTGCGGTGCGCTCGCGCAGCTCGATGCGGCGGATCTTGCCGGACACGGTCTTGGGCAGCTCGGCGAACTCCAGCCGGCGGACGCGCTTGTACGGGGCGAGCACGGCCCGCGAGTGGGCGAACAGGGCCTTGGCGGTGTCAGGGCCCGGCTCCCAGCCCTCGGCGAGGACGACGTACGCCTTCGGCACGGACAGCCGCAGCGGGTCGGGGGCGGGGACGACGGCGGCCTCCGCGACGGCCTCGTGTTCCAGGAGGGCGCTCTCCAGCTCGAAGGGAGAGATCTTGTAGTCGCTGGACTTGAAGACGTCGTCGGCGCGCCCGATGTAGGTGATGTGGCCGTCGGCGTCGCGGGAGCCGATGTCGCCGGTGCGGTAGTAGCCGCCGGCCATGACCTCGGCGGTGCGCTCGGGGTCGCCCGCGTAGCCGGTCATCAGGCCGACGGGCCGCTCGGTCAGGTCGAGGGCGATCTCGCCCTCCTCGGCGGGCCGGCCGGTGTGCGGGTCGAGGAGGACGACGGTGAAGCCGGGGCTGGGGCGGCCCATGGAACCGGTCTTGAGCGGCCGGCCGGGCGGATTGGCGACCTGCACCGAGGTCTCCGTCTGCCCGAAGCCGTCGCGGACGGTGACGCCCCAGGAGCGCCGGACGGCCTCGATGACCTCGGGGTTGAGGGGCTCGCCGGCCGCCACGGCCTCGCGCGGCGGGGTGCGCAGCGCCCCGAGGTCGGCCTGGATGAGCATCCGCCACACGGTGGGCGGGGCGCAGAAGGTCGTGACGCCGCAGCGGTCCATCTCCGCCATGAGGCGGGCCGCGTCGAAGCGCGTGTAGTTGTGGACGAAGACGGTGGCCTCGGCGTTCCAGGGCGCGAAGAGGTTGGACCAGGCGTGCTTGGCCCAGCCGGGAGAGGAGATGTTGAGGTGGACGTCGCCCGGCCGCAGCCCGATCCAGTACATGGTCGACAAGTGACCGATGGGATAGGAGATGTGGCTGTGCTCGACGAGCTTGGGGCGGGCGGTGGTACCGGAGGTGAAGTACAGGAGGAGGGTGTCGTCCGCGAGGGTGGGCCCGTCGGGGGTGAAGACCTCGTCGGCGCCCTGGGAGTCCTCGTAGGCGAGCCAGCCCGCCTCGTCCGTGCCGCCCACGGCGATGCGCGTGTAGTCACCGGGTACGCCGGCGAACTTGGCGGTGTCCTCGGCCCGTACGAGCACATGGCGGGCCCGGCCGCGCCCGATGCGGTCGGCGAGGTCCGCGGGGCCCAGCAGCGGCGTGGCCGGAATGACGACGGCACGCAGCTTCATCGCGGCGAGGGCGGTCTCCCACAGCTCGGTCTGGTTGCCGAGCATGACGAGGAGGCGGTCCCCGGGGCGTACGCCCCGGACGCGCAGCCAGTTGGCGAGCCGGTCCGAGCGCCGGCGCAGTGCGTCAAAGGTCAGGCGGGTCTCGCTGCCGTCCTCCTCCACGATCCACAGGGCGGTGCGGTCGTTGTCCCGGGCGATCTCGTCGAACCAGTCCAGCGCCCAGTTGAAGGTGGTGGGCCGGGGCCAGTCGAAGCCCTCGTACGCCCTCTCGTAGTCCTCACGGTGCGCGAGCAGGAAGTCCCGGGCCGCCCGGAATCCGCTCGCCTGACCGGCCGTGGCCGCCGTTCCGGTCGGGTTCGTTGCCGTCATCTGTCCTCCGGTTGACCCTGGTTCGCGATACTTCCCAATATCTCAAGTCGGCGGGCCGGGGCCAGGGGTGTGCGGGCCGTGGTGCGCGGCGGGGTGAAGATACGGCGTGCGCCGGGGGTGCGGGGGGGGGACGAAGGGGGCGCGCGGAGGTCGCGCCCGTCAACGAGCCGTCAAGGGACCGTCGGGAGGGGTCAACATGCTGTCAAGGAGGCGCTCGCGGGGGCGTGCGCCGGGCATAACGTGACCGACGCATCTCCCTCCCGACACCTTCCGAGGACCGTCATGCATGTGAGCCGTACCCCCGCCGAAGCTGCGGCCGTTGCCGCTGTCACCCGCCACGACAGTCCCAACAGCCTCGAAAGCCACCCGGCCGACGACGGAGAGCCCTCCCATCCGGTCCGGGCGAACCTGCTGTACGTACCCGTACGGCCCTGCCCCGCCGGCTTCGCCCTGCGCGTCTACCGCTCCCCGCTCGGCACCCGCGCGGTCGTCGCCTTCACCACCGTGCGGCGGCTCTCCGACTGCCTGGGCCCGGACGTCACATCGGTCCGTCTCGCGCTGCCGGCCGTCCGGGCCCTGGCCGCGCCGCTCGGCGTCGCACTGGTCTCCGTCGACCCCCAGCTGACCGCGCCGCCCGTGCGGCCCTTCCCCGAGGACACCACGCCCCTCCTGCCGACGTTCCCCGGCTGACTCCTCGCATCCGATCGTTCCCTCGAAGGAGGTCATCCGTGTCCCTTCCCCTGGCCCCCGCCGCCCTCCCGCCTCTGCCCGAGGAGCCCTCGCCCGGCCCCGTGTGGCCCGCCTCCACCCGCGCCCTGCCCTCGGGCGACCTGGCCGTCGGCGGCGTCGCCCTCGCCGAGCTCGCCGACCGCTTCGGCACCCCCTCCTACGTCGTCGACGAGGACGAGGTACGGGCCAGGGCCCGCACCTGGCGCACCGCCCTGCCGGACGCCGACGTCGCCTACGCCGGCAAGGCGTTCCTGTCCCGCACGATGATCCGCTGGATCGAGGAGGAGGGGCTCTGCCTCGACGTCTGCTCGGCCGGCGAACTCGAACTCGCCGCACTCGCGGGCTTTCCCGCCGAGCGCGTGGTCCTGCACGGCAACGCCAAGAGCCCCGACGACCTGCGCACGGCGCTGCGGCTGGGCGTGGGCCGGATCGTCGTCGACAGCACCGGCGAGATCCCCCGGCTCGCCGCCCTGGTCCCGCCCGGCGCCCGCCAGCGGGTCCTGGTCCGCGTGGTGCCGGGCGTCGAGGCCGGCGCGCACGCGGCGGTACGGACCGGGGTCGAGGGGCAGAAGTTCGGGCTGCCGATCGCGGGCGGTGAGGTGGAGGACGCGGTGGCCCGCATCCTGGGCCAGCCCCGCCTCGAACTCGTCGGCCTGCACTGCCACCTCGGCTCCCAGATCGCCTCCGTGCAGCCCTACGTCACCGCCGTGCGGCGCCTGGTCCCGCTGCTGGCCCGCCTCCGCGACCTGCACGGCGTGACCTTCCCCGAACTCGACCTGGGCGGCGGCTTCGCCATCGCCTACCGCGACGGCGATCCGGCGCTGGACCCGCACGCCTACGCCGCCCGGATCACCGGCGAGCTCTCCTTGCAGTGCGCCCACGCCGGCCTGCCGGTCCCCCGCCTCACGGTCGAGCCCGGCCGCTGGATCGCGGGCCCGGCGGGCGTGGCGCTGTACCGGGTGCTCGCCGTGAAGTCCACGGGCAACCGCGTCTTCGTGGCCGTCGACGGCGGCATGAGCGACAACCCGCGCCCCGCGCTGTACGGCGTGCGCTACACGGTCCGCCTGGTGGGCCGCGCCTCGGCGGCGCCCGCACGGCCGGTGACCGTGGTGGGCCGCCACTGCGAGGCGGGCGACATCCTCGCGGAGGACGTGGCGCTGCCGGGCGACATCCGCCCGGGCGACGTACTGGCGGTCCCGGCGTCGGGGGCGTACCACGTCTCGATGGCCTCGGCGTACAACCTCGTCGGCCGCCCCCCGGTGGCCGCGGTGTCCGACGGCCGGGCCCGTCTGCTCGTACGCCGCGAGACCTTGGCGGACCTGCGGAGCCGCGACGTCGGGGAGTGAACGACAGCCCGTCCGGGCACAACAAGCCGGTCCGGGCACAGCCAGGCCGTCCGGGCGCAGCCAGGCCGTCCGGGCGCACACAGCCTGCCCGGGACCAACAGCCCGTCCGGCGCTTGAGGACAGGAAACGGTGAAAGGGCGGGACAGGGGCGAACTCCCCCGCCCAGCGCCTAGCGGAAGCGCTCCGGCGCGAACGGCACCCCGCTGACCAGCCCCCGCCGCCCTATCACCAGCGCCTCACCAAGGAACCCGACCCCGATCGACAGCTGCACCGGCCGGGCCTCCTCCCGCATCCCCATGTGCACCGCGAGGAGACCGAAACCCACCATCACAACCGCCGACACGACCAGAACAAGAAACGTGCGGCCGGTATAGCGCTGCCACAGCACACCCCGCTTCTCGAAGACGTGGACGGTCGTGCCCCGCAGCATCCCGAGGGCGATGCCCAGGGCAGCTCCCGCCACCACCCAGGCAAGATCCGCTCCGGTGAGGTCCTGCGCTTCGGTCAGGGTCCAGACGCCGAGTCCAGTAAGGACGAGAGGAGGCACGAACAGGTCGCGTGCGTTGAGCGGTTCACCGATCAGCCGCTTGATCACGACGGCGACGGCCACCACCGCGATGACAGCGCCCAGCAGCCAGACGTTCATTCGGACCCCTTAAATAGCTCGATCGTGCTAAATAGAATTTAGCCGAGCCGTGCTATAAACGGCAACATGCCGAAGATCGTCGACCGCGAGGCGCGCCGCGAAGCAGTGGCCGACGCCGTCCTGCGCGTGGCCGGCCGGGGCGGCCTGGAGAACGCCTCGCTGCGCAACGTCGCGGAGGAGGCAGGGCTGGCCATCGGCTCGGTCCGGCACTACTTCGCCGGCCACGGCGAGATGATGCTCTTCGCCATGGACGAGCTGGCCCGCCGCATCGACCGGCGGGTCCGCGACCACGCCGGGAGGATCCTGGACCCGGCCACGGACGTCGCGGACCGCCGCGACAGCGTCGAAGAGCTGCTGGCCGAGTTCCTGCCGCTCGACCGGGCACGCCATGAAGAGGCCGCGCTCTGGCTGACCTTCACCACGGCCGCCCGCACACGGCCCGAGCTGCGGCCCCGCGCGGAGAAGCTGCACGATGGCATGCACGAACTGCTCACCCGCGTACTGAACGAGACACAGCGGGCGGGCGGGCTGGCCGAGGGCCTGGACATCGCGGTGGAGACGCTGCGCCTGTCGGCACTGCTCGACGGCCTGGCGCTGCAGGCCGTGCTACGCCCCGACGCCGTCCGCCCGGACACCATGCGGAAGGTGCTGCGCGGGCACCTGGATTCGCTGCGGCCGAAGAGGCACTAGGCCTTGCACCGGCGCAGCAGCAGCCGGCGTTCCAGCAAGGGCGCGATTGAGCTCGCGCCCGGTCACTACGGGCGCCGCTGCCGCGATGGTGGCTATGCCCTCACGGTACGGGCGGGCACTGACAGCGCCCCACGACGCCCCGGACGTTTCATATGAGGCCGTATATCCTGTTCTGCGGTCCAGTGCCGAGCGAGAGGGAAGAGGAACATGCCCGAGCGCCCTCCCCGCCACCGGTCCGCGCCCAGGAAGCACTCGTGGCTGCGTCCCCCGAACGGCCGCACCGCCACCCCGCCCACTCCCCCGGACCGCGCCCCCGGTCCCACCGGCGATCCGGACGGCGACCCGGCCGGCACCCAGGGCAGCGTCGTCCGCGCCGCCGTATACCGCGACGGGCACCGCGTCGCCACTCCGGATTCCCTCGCCGAAACGTATCGGCACCTGCGCGAGCACCCGGAGAGCATGGCGTGGATCGGCCTCTACCGCCCCACCGAGGGGGAACTGCTCTCCCTGGCCGACGAGTTCGACCTCCACCAGCTGGCCGTGGAGGACGCCTTGGAGGCCCACCAGCGCCCCAAACTGGAGCGCTACGGCGACACCCTCTTCGTCGTCCTGCGCGCCGCCCGTTACCTGGACGCCCCCGAGGAGGTCGACTTCGGCGAACTGCACGTCTTCGTCGGCCCAGACTTCCTCATCACCGTCCGGCACGGCGCGGCTCCCGACCTCTCGGCCGTACGCAGCCGCATGGAAGCCACACCGGAACTCCTGGCCCTGGGCCCGGAGGCCGTGCTCTACGCCATCCTCGACGCCGTCGTCGACGGCTACGCCCCGGTCGTGGCGGGCGTGCAGAACGACATCGACGAGATCGAGACCGAGGTCTTCGGCGGCGACCCCGCCGTCTCCCGCCGCATCTACGAACTCGCCCGCGAAATGGTGGAATTCCAGCGGGCCACCCGTCCCCTGGTCGGCATGCTCCACGGCCTCATGGCGGGCTTCACCAAGTACGGCACCGACGACGAGCTCCAGCGCTACCTCCGCGACGTCGCCGACCACGTCACCCACACCAGCGAACGCGTCGACGGCTTCCGGTCGGCCCTGGCCGACATCCTCGCCGTCAACGCCACCCTCGTCACCCAGCAACAGAACGCGGAGATGCGAGCCCTGGCGGAGGCGGGCTTCGAGCAGAACGAGGAGATCAAGAAGATCTCCTCCTGGGCCGCCATCCTCTTCGCCCCCACCCTCGTCGGCACGATCTACGGCATGAACTTCGACCACATGCCCGAGCTGCACTGGGCCTTCGGCTACCCCTTCGCGATCCTGCTGATGGCCGTCGTCTGCGTCAGCCTGTACTTCGTCTTCAAGCGCCGCGACTGGCTCTGAGGCGGAAGGGGACGGCGGCGGGCAATGCACGCGCTCGCTCACCTCAGCTGACGGCGGACCAGCTCGTGGAAGAGGCCGTTGGTGTCGGCGAGCAGTTCGGCGGGCCGGCCCTGCTGGACGATCCGGCCTTCCGACATGGCGATCACCCGGTCGGCGTCCATGACCGTAGAGAGCCGGTGGGCGATCACGATGCGGGTGGCGCGCAGGGCGCGGGTGGACTCGATGACCACGCGCTGGGCTTCGTTGTCCAGTGCGCTGGTGGCCTCGTCGAAGAAGAGGACGCGCGGCTTGCGGATGAGGGCCTGGGCGATCATCAGGCGTTGGCGCTGGCCGCCCGAGACGGTGCCGCCGCCGTCGGACAGCATGGTGTGCATGCCCATGGGCATGGCCTTGATGTCCTCGGCCAGGCCCGCCATCGCGGCGGCCTCCCACGCCTCCTCCAGCGAGAACATCCCCGTGCCGCAGATGCAGTCGAGGATCGAGCCGGAGAAGGGCTGGGCGTTCTGCAGGACGACGCCGCACTGGCGGCGCACGGCCGCCTGGTCGAGTGCCGCCAGGTCCTGGCCGTCGTACAGGACGCTGCCGGAAAGGGGCTTGTCGAAGCCGATGAGCAGCCGCAGCAGTGTCGACTTGCCGCAGCCGCTGGCCCCGACGACGGCGACGAACTCGCCCGGCCGCACCTGGAAGGTGACGTCGTCGAGTACCAGCGGGCCGTCGTCGGTGTACCGGTAGGACAGCTGCCGGGCCTCGATGCCGCCGCTCAGCTCGCCCGGCTGGGCGCTGGAGCCGCGTACCTCCGGGATCTCCTGGAAGACCGGCTTGACCTGCTCGAACATCGGCTGCACGGCGGCGGCCGACAGGAGTGCGCCGGTCAGCTGTGTGACGGAGGAGAGCAGCATCGTCACGGCGGTACTGAAGGTGAGGAACTCACTGGCGGACATGCTGCCCCGGGCCGGTCCGGCCAGCAGCATGAACATCACGAGCGTGCACAGTGGCAGGTAGACCGCGTTGAGCACCGTGATGACGTTCTTGATGCGGCCGATGCGCTGCTGCAGTTCGCGGGTGCGGGCGAACTCCCGTGCCCAGGCGGCGTAGGCGAAGCTCTCGGCGGCGGCGACGCGCAGCTTGGGCAGTCCGCGCAGGGTCTGGAACGCCTGGTTGTTGAGCTTGTTGCCGAGCTTGATCAGCTGCCGCTGGTAGCGCAGTTGCCACAGCCCCAGGCCCAGGAAGACCGCGGCGATGACGAGCAGCATGGCGACCGCCGCCATCGCCAGCGGCACGCTGTAGACGAGCAGCAGGACGAGGTTCATCGTGCCGACGGTGCCCGCCTGCACGGACACCGAGCCGATGCCGGACAGCACGCGGCGGATGGAGCTGATGCCCATGGCCGCGCTCGCCAGTTCGCCGGTGGAACGGCCGGCGAAGAACTTCACCGGCAGCCGCAGCAGCCGGTCCCACACGGCCGGCTGCAGGGTGGCCTCGATGCGGCCCTCCATGCGCAGGATGGAGATGTTCTGCAGCAGCATGAAGGCCGCCGAGACGACACCGGTCGCGATGAGCGCCAGGGCGGTCTGCACGATGAGGCTGTTCTCGGCGTCGGGTACGTACTGGCCGAGCACCTTGCCGGTGGCGATCGGTACGAGCGCGCCCAGGCCGACCGCGACCAGCCCGCCGAGGACGAGGCCGCCCAGCTCCCGCCGGGTGCCGCGCAGGCTGAAGCGCAGCAGTGGCAGCAGGCCCAGCTTCCGGTCCGGCAGCGGGCGGTAGAACATGACGGCGCGGGGTGCGAAGGCGGCCTCGTTGTCCTTGCCTATGCGCTCCCGCGCGCCGGTGGCGTCGACGGCCTCGTATCCGCCGCGCCGCCACAGCAGTGCGACCGGCGCCTCGCTCTCTTCGCGCCGGCCCACCAGGGGCCCGGCGTTCTCCCGCCACCAGCGCCCGCCGAGCCTGACGGTGCGGGTGCGCACGCGCGAGGCGAGCGCGATGCGTTCGACGGGGTCCATCCGTGCGGCGTCGCCCGTTCCGCCCGGTTCGGACAGGGTGATGCCCGCTTCGTCGGCGACGAGGCGGCACACGGCGAGGGTCGCGTCGTCGCTCGCGCCACGGCGGGAGTCCTTGCCGGAGCGGCCGATGGAGGCCAGCAACGCGCGGTCCGCCTGGGTACGGGCGGCTTCGCCGGCCTCGATGCCGGCTGCCGTGCGGTCCTCGTGGGCGCGCTCGAGCTGCTCGATCCAGTGGTCCAGGGCGTACAGCAACCGGTACTGCTGGTCGACCATGCCCTGCCACATCGCCGGGTCGACGAGGAGGGTGCCGGCTGTTCCCGCCTGGTGCCCCTCGTACACGGCGCCGTACTGCACGCTGCCCGGCGTGATCTGCATCCACAGGATGTCGTCGTCGGCCCCGCCCCGGCCGGTGGTGGCCCGGCTCTCCAACGGTGCCTGGTAGAGCACGCGCAGGCCCCGCCCGATGCCGAGGGCGAAGGCGCCCTCCAGGGGGCTCAGCGCTCCGTCGGCGGTACCGGACTGCCACTGGCCGTCGTACCACTGGCCGTCGTACCACTGACCCTCGTACCACTGACCCTCGTACGACTGGTCGCCGTGCTCCGGCCGGTGCAGCTCGCGCAGCTCGATGCGGCGCAGCCGGCAGCCCTGCACCGGCCGGCCGACCAGGGTGTGCGCGGGGCCCTCGGCCGGGCCCAGCAGCAGCGTGCCCGCCTCCAGCCGGCCCAGGAAGTGCCAGTGCCCCACCTGCGCGGCGTCGACGGCGAACAGGTCCAGTTCGCCGTCCTCGACGAGCCACAGCACGAGCGGGCCCTCCAGGGACAGGCTGCGCAGGCCCGTGCAGTCGACGGCCGAGCC
This sequence comes from Streptomyces sp. NPDC026206, assembly GCF_040638465.1. NCBI lineage: Bacteria > Bacillati > Actinomycetota > Actinomycetes > Kitasatosporales > Streptomycetaceae > Streptomyces > Streptomyces sp. NPDC026206. The sequence goes on along the minus strand of NZ_JBEZYL010000002.1, from coordinate 341,249 downwards.
GAGCCCGCCCAGGGCCGCCACGACCGAATCGGGAGCCGAAGCATGGGCATTCGAAAGAGAATTCGAAACGGAAGGGGACGTCACCTCAGTGCTCCTTGACCAGTTCGGCGTACGCGCCCTGCGCGGCGATCAGGTACTCGTGCCGGCCGCGTTCCACGACCGTGCCCCGGTCGAGCACGACGATCTCGTCGCTGTCGCGCACCGTGCTCAGCCGGTGGGCGATGACCACGCAGGCGCAGCCGCGGCGGCGCAGGTTGTCGATGACGACCTGTTCGGTCGCCGCGTCCAGGGCGCTGGTCACTTCGTCGAGGACCATGACGCTGGGGCGGCGCACCAGCGCCCGGGCGATCTCCAGGCGCTGGCGCTGGCCGCCGGAGAAGTTGCGGCCGTCCTGCTCGACGCGGCTGTGGATGCCGCCGGGCCGCCGGGCGACCACGTCGTGGACGGCGGCGTCCTGGAGGGCGGCGATGACGTCCTCGTCCGGGATGGAGGGGTCCCACAGTGCGACGTTGTCGCGGACGGTGCCCTCGAAGAGGAAGACGTCCTGGTCGACGAAGGAGACGGAGGCGGCCAGCGCGCCGCGCGGGATGTCCTCCAGCCGCATGCCGTCGATGCGGATGGTGCCCTCCCAGGGGGCGTAGAGGCCGGATATCAGCCGGGAGACGGTGGACTTGCCGCTGCCGGAGCCGCCGACGAGCGCGACCTGCTGCCCGGGGCCGACGCAGAGCGAGAAGTCCTTCAGCAGCGGGGCGTCCAGGGGGCTGTAGCCGAAGGTGACGCCGTCCAGCTCCACGTGGCCCTTGAGGCGGCGGGTACCGGCGGCGGGCTCGCGCCGCGAGTAGACCGGGTCGACGGGGAAGTTCTCGACGTCCTTGAGGCGGGCGACGTCGGCCGCGAAGTCCTGGATCCGTCCGGCCACGCCGTTGAGCCGGGTGATCGGCGCGGTGAAGCTGGTCACCAGGGCCTGGAAGGCCACGAGCAGACCGACCGAGAGGTGCCCCTCCACCGCCCGCAGGCCGCCGATCATCAGGATGAGCGCGCTGTTGAGCGCGGCCAGCGTGGGCGCGACGACCGCCAGCCACGCGCTGGGCACGCCGAGCCGCTGCTGCACGTCGAGGGTGATCGCGTGCTGTCCGGCCCAGCGGCGGAAGAAGCCGTTCTCGCCGCCGGTGGCCTTCATCGTCTCGATGAGCGTCAGGCCGCTGTAGGAGGTGTTGGTGAGCCGGGCGCTCTCGGCGCGCAGCTTCTGGGTGCCGGTGGCCCGCAGGTGGATCACGATGCGCATGGCGACCACGTTGAGCAGCGCGATGCCGATGCCGACGACGGTGAGCTGCGGGTCGTACGTCCACAGCAGCACCGCGTAGAGGACCACCACCACCGCGTCCACACCGGCGGCCGCGAGGTCCCTCGCCAGCGTCTCGGCGACCGCGTCGTTGGACTGCAGCCGCTGGACCAGGTCGGCCGGGTTGCGCTGGGAGAAGAAGGTGACCGGAAGTCTGAGCAGATGCCGCAGGAAGCGGGCGCTGCCCAGCGTGGAGGAGATGATGCGTCCGCGCAGCAGGTTGGCCTGCTGCAGCGCGGTGAGCGTCGCGGTGAGCACCAGGGTGACCGCCATCGACGCGAAGAGCACGCCCAGCGCGGACGTCTGGTCGCCGATCAGGAACATGTCGATGTAGGTACGGCTCAGCGCGGGCACCGCAGCGCCGACGGCGACCAGCAGGAGGCTGGAGAGCACGGCGGCGAGCATGGTGCCCGACGTGCCGCGCAGGCGGGCGGGCAGGGCGCCCATGACGCCGGGCCTGCGGCCGGTGCGGCGGAAGCCCTCGCCGGGCTCGAAGGTGAGCACGACGCCGGTGAAGCTGCTGTCGAACTCCTCCATGGGGACGAACCGCCGGCCCTTGGCCGGGTCGTTGATGTACACGCCGCGGCGGCCGAAGCGGCGGCCCGTGCCGTCGTAGACGACGTAGTGGTTGAACTCCCAGAAGAGGACGGCCGGGGCGCTCACCCCGGCGAGCGCGGCCAGGTCCATCTGCATGCCCTTGGCCGTCAGCCCGTAGGAGCGGGCGGCCTTGAGGAGGTTGCTGGCACGGGAGCCGTCGCGGGAGACGCCGCAGGCGATGCGCAGCTCCTCCAGGGGGACGAAGCGGCCGTAGTGGCCGAGCACCATGGCCAGCGCGGCGGCGCCGCACTCCACCGCTTCCATCTGCAGCACGGTGGGGGTGCGTACGGTCTTCTGCCTGCCGGCTCGGGGCGCGGGTGAGCGTCGGCGCGCTCCGCCCTGGGGCGCGGGGCGGTGGCGCCGGCGTCCGGCGGGCGGGAGCCGGAGGGCCGGGGCCTGGGGCCGCTCCGGGGCGTGTCGCTGCGGCGCGGTCATGGCAGCAGCCAGTCGACGGGGCGCTGTGCGGAGAGGTGGACGGATCCGGTGACCGGCGTCGTGGAGTCGACGGCGTACGGGGGCCCGTCCGCCGAGGACCACCGGTAGCCGGACCTGGTGGCGGAGGAACGTTCCAGCTGCACGAGCACCGCCACGGGGTTCCCCTGCCGGGAGAACTGGGCGGCGAGCCGGTTGTCGCCGAGGAAACCGCCGATCTGCGCCGGCGTCTGGGGCGCGCGGCCGACTGCCTTGACGCGGCCGCGCAGCACGCCGAACCGCCGCTGGGGCACGGACTGGACGCTCAGGTCGACAAGGGCGCCCACGGGGATCGCCGAGCCGCTGCCGCCGGGCACGTACAACATGGCCACCAGTGGGTCGTCCGGATCCTGCACGCGTTCCACGGTCGCCACGTCCGCACCGGTCGTGACGACCGAACCCGTCTTCGCGACCAGGGTCGTCACCCGCCCCCCTGCCACCGCCCGCACGACCCGCACACCCCGGTCCGTAGTGACGTCGAGCAGGGGAGCGCCCGGGGTCACCAGCTGCCCCTCCTTGGCGTGGACGCCGGTGACCTGTCCCGCGAAGGGGCTCTGGAGCATGTAACTGCCCTCGGCGTGGGTGAGGACGCCGGGTACGTTCAGCTTGGAGGACACGGATCCGGTGAAGGCCCAGAAGCTCGCGGCGGCCATGACGACGACCGTGACGGCCAGGACCAGCCGGCCCTGCGGGCGCGCGAAGCGTACGGGCAGGTCGAGCTCTTCGGGCGATTGCAGCTTGGAAAGCGCCTTTTGGCGGAACTGCACGAACTATTCCTTCGACTGCATTCGTGACACGGGTGCTGAATTGTGCGGCCGAAATCCCGCGCGGCCGGGCCGTGGGCAGCCGTGAACCCCGGAACGAAGGAGTTCCGGGGTTCACGGGCAGCAGATATCGCTCAGAGACCGGCGACACCGGCGTGGACGCCGACGATGCCCTCGACCTGACCGGGCAGGGCGGTGGCGGCCTGGACCGTGTGCAGCGAGGTCACGGTGCCCAGCACGTGGTGGACGTCGCCGGTCACGGCGCCGAGGAGGCCACCGGAAAGGCTGACACCGCCGGAAACGGCGTCCAGCTCGGCGTCGGCGATCTCACGGGTCTCGAGGTTGTCACGCATTATGTGCGCACCCTTCGTTTGTCTGACTGTTTATCAAGAGGTCGGGCAGGCCGCAACAAAACAGCCCATCCAGTACCGCGGCGGCCCGGCCGGAATCGACCACCGTTCTTAGGACCGCTGCGGTGCGCAGATATAAGCATGCGAACGGGTTACGCAGCCAACCGTGTTGACGCCTCAGGGCGCATGAGGTGGCCTCGGAAGCGACTGGCTTTCCGATTCATTCACCTGATCATTACAACTTCTTCACAGGATCGAGTAACAGATATGAGGGGCCCACCGCGCCCGGGGAAGATAAATGGACACACGCCCATCAAGCGCCCGGGGCATAACCGGCATATCGAGGACCGGCGCAGGAAGGGCGCCACCGTTGCCCGCACAGTGTGAAGATTTTCTGCAGCGACGCCGCGTGACCGCGTCAGGACGCATGGTGAGGCGCCGCACCCCTCACCGCCCTGTGAACAGGTTCCGTACCCGCCGGCGTGCCCGTCGGCCGGCGCGGAAGTCCTCGTCCGGATCGTCGTTGTCGTCGTCGTCCGGGCCGTGCAGCGCCGTCCAGCCGACGGCGGAGACGGCGGGTTCCAGGGAGAGCCTGCTGACGGCCTCCTCCAGGAGGCTGTCGTCGCGGCGCTCGGTGGTGAGCTCGGCCGATACGGTCACCTTGCCCGCGGTCTCCGCGTCGCGGCTGTCCACCGAGCGAAGCCGGAAGCCGGGGCGGGTGACGGCCTGCACCACGAGGGTGCGGACGTGGGCCTCCTCGGGTTCGGTGCACACCACCTCGAAGTGGTAGTCGGTGACCACCTCCGCGCCGCCGTGCGGTCCCCGGTCCAGGCCCCGGGCCAGCGGGCGCAGCAGGGTGTTGGCGCCGACCACACCGATCGTGCCGAGGATGGCGATCACGTACAGGCCGGTGCCGGCAAGGGCGCCGACGGCGGCCGAGCACCACAGTGTGGCGGCGGTGTTCAGGCCTCGCACGCTCAGGCCGTCGCGCATGATGACGCCCGCGCCGAGGAAGCCGATGCCGGAGACGATCTGCGCGGCGACGCGCGAGCCGTCATAGCCCGCGGAGCTGGTGGCGTCGGCGAAGCCGTAGGTCGACAGCAGCACGAAGAGGGCGGAACCGGCGGCCACGAGCGCGTTCGTCCGCAGCCCCGCCATCCGCGCGCGCCACTGGCGCTCCAGCCCGATGATCGCGCCGAAGCCCAGGCCGGCCCCGATGTTGGCCGCCATGTGCCATTCGTTCACCCTCACCATGCCGCACCCTCCTGGTACCTGTGTCTCGTTCTCTATCGGCCGGTCACAGGCGGGGGCTGAACCGGCGGACGCACCGGTTCCCGGACGCCGGCGGCGTCCCGGCAGCCACCGCTGTGACGTCCTGAAACCGTACGGGCGGCGCGAAGCCATGCGGAGGGCGCACAGTTACGGCACGTCCGGGGGCGTTGGAGCGCCGGCCACCCGCACCGACCGGCTCGGCGTAGGAGACCGACCGGCTCGGCGCAGGAGACGGCCTCCCGGAGCCGAACAGGAGGTTCGGCGGTTACCCGTTGGGGTGGCCGCCGTACACGGGCACGGGGCATGGAAGGAAGCGGGGCATGCTCCCGGCGTCGTGATGAATCGGTGTGCGCACCCGGGAGAGCGGGACCCCCGATCCCCCGCGGCGTACCGCGACGATCTCGGCGGCGATGGACAGGGCCGTCTCCTGCGGTGTGCGGGCTCCCAGGTCGAGCCCGATCGGGGAATGCAGGCGGGCCAGTTCGGTCTCGGTCAGGCCCGCGGCCCGCAAGCGGGCCAGCCGGTCCTCGTGCGTGCGGCGTGAGCCCATCGCGCCGACGTAGGCCACCGGGAGCCGCAGGGCGCGTTCCAGCAGCGGCACGTCGAACCTGGCGTCGTGCGTCAGGACGCACAGGGCTGTGCGGCCGTCCAGGGACTGGGAGTCGAGGTAGCGGTGCGGCCAGTCCACGACGACCTCGTCCGCCCCGGGGAAGCGGGCGGGGGTGGCGAAGACGGGCCGGGCGTCGCAGACGGTGACGTGGTGGCCGAGGAACCTGCCGGCCCGTACCAGCGCGGCGGCGAAGTCGACGGCCCCGAAGACGATCAGGCGGGGCGGTGGGACGCTGCACTCGACCAGCAGCACCACCGGCTCCCCGCACCGCGCGCCGTCCGACCCGGTCTCCACGGTGGCGGTGCGGCCGGCGTCCAGCAGGGCGGCCGCCTCACGGGCCGCCGTGCGGTCCAGGGCCGTGCCGTGCCCGCCCAGGGTGCCGGTGTACGTGCCGTCGGGCCGCACGAGCAGGGTGCGGCCCGGCATCCCGGGCGGGCCGGACACGACGCGGACGACGGCGGCCGTCTCCCCGTGGACGGCCGCGGCGACAGCGGCCGCCACCACGGCCCGTACCGGGGTGCCCGCGCGGACCGGCACGACGAGGACGTCGATGACGCCGCCGCAGGTCAGGCCGACAGCGAAGGCGTCGTCGGCGGAGTACCCGAACCGCTCCAGCACCGGCTCCCCGCTCTCCAGGGCCGCCCGGCACAGCTCGTAGACCGCGCCCTCCACACAGCCGCCGGAGACCGAGCCGACGGCTGTGCCGGCCGCGTCGACGGCGAGGGCGGCGCCCGGCTGCCGGGGGGCGCTGCCGCTGACGGTCACCACCGTCGCGACGGCGAAGTCGCGTCCCTCCGCGCACCAGCGGTGCAGGTCCTCGGCGATGTCCAGCACAGTGCTCTCCTCACTTCACGCCGAGCCAGTGCTCGATGGGGTGCAGGGCGAAGTAGCCCGCGAAGACGACGCTCAGGGCCCACATGAAGGCGCCCGGCTCGCGCCACTTGCCCTGTCCGGCCTTGATGGCCGTGTAGGCGATGACACCGCCGCCGACGCCCACGGTGATCGAGTAGGTGAACGGCATCAGCACCACGGTGAGGAAGACCGGGATCGCCACGGCCCGGTCCGTCCAGTCGATGTGCCGGGCGTGACTCATCATCATGGCGCCGATGACCACCAGCGCCGCCGCGGCGATCTCGCCGGGGACGACCCGGGTGAGCGGGGTGAAGAAGAGGCACGCGGCGAAGAACAGGCCGGTGACGACGGAGGACAGGCCGGTGCGGGCACCCTCGCCCACCCCCGTCGCGGACTCGATGAAGACCGTCTGCCCCGAGGCGCCCGCCGCGCCGCCGATCGCGCCGCCGGCGCCGTCGACGAGCAGGGCCCTGCTCAGCCCGGGCATGCGGCCCTTCCCGTCGGCCAGGCCCGCCTCGGTGCCCACGCCGATGATGGTGGCCATGGCGTCGAAGAAGCCGGCCAGCACCAGCGTGAAGACGATCATTGCGACGGTCATCCCGCCCACCGCGCCCCAGCCGCCGAACTCGACCTGTCCGAAGAGCGAGAAGTCCGGCATGGAGACCGCGCTGCCCTTGAGTTCGGGGGCGCCGTTCTGCCAGGTGCCGGGGCCCGGGCCGGCGGCGGCGTTGACGACGACCGCGAGGACGGTGCCCGCCACGATGCCGATGAGGATCGCGCCGGGAACCTCGCGGGCCTGCAGCATGAAGATCAGCAGCAGGGTCACGCAGAAGAGCAGCACCGGCCAGCCGGCCAGTTCGCCGGCCGGCCCCAGCGTGACCGGGCCACCGGCCTTCGAGGCGTGCACGAAACCGGCCTTGACCAGGCCGATCAGGGCGATGAACATGCCGATGCCCATGGTGATGGCGTGCTTGAGCTCCAGCGGAATGGCGTTCATGACGCGCTCGCGCAGCCCGGTGAGGACCAGCAGCATGATCACCACCCCGTAGATCACGCACATGCCCATCGCCTGCGGCCACGTCATGTGGGGCGCGACCTGGGTGGAGACCACACCCGAGACGCCCAGCCCGGCCGCGAGCGCGAGCGGCACCTTGCCGACCAGCCCCATCAGCAGCGTGGAGGCCGCCGCGGCGGAGGCGGTGGCGGTGATGAGCCCGGGCCGGTCGAGCGTGTGCCGCGCCACGTCGGGGCCGGAGAGGATCAGCGGGTTGAGCAGCAGGATGTAGCTCATGGCCATGAAGGTCGTGATGCCGCCGCGCACTTCGCGCGCGACGGTCGACCCCCGGTCGCCGATGTGGAAGTACCGGTCGAGCCGGGACCGTCCGGCGGGCGGACGCGAGCCCGCGCCCGCGTCGTCCGCCGTGGTCTCCGGCCGTACGGATGCATGGGTCATGGTGCCTGCTCCAGGAATCGCGGGTGAGGGCTGCAGGACCCGGGGGACGGCCCGAGACGGTGGTGTCCGCGACACCGGCGGCTGGGGGGCGCGCGGCCGGTGCGCGGCGGGTGCGCGTGCGGGCGTACGCGTCAGGTGCCCGTGAGGTGTTCGGGGCGGACCGGTACGCGCGTCAGGGCCAGGCCCGTGGCCTGGCGTACGGCCGCGACGACGGCCGGTGTCGAGGAGAGCGTGGGCGCCTCGCCGACGCCGCGCAGGCCGTACGGGGCGTGGTCGTCGGCGAGTTCGAGGACGTCCACGGGGATGGCGGGGGTGTCCAGGATGGTGGGGATCAGGTAGTCGGTGAAGGAGGGGTTGCGGACCTTCGCGGTCACCGGGTCGACGACGATCTCCTCCATGACCGCGAGGCCCAGGCCCTGCGTGGTGCCGCCCTGGATCTGGCCGACGACGGACAGCGGGTTGAGGGCCTTGCCGACGTCCTGGGCGCAGGCCAGCTCGACGACCTTGACCAGGCCCAGCTCGGTGTCGACCTCGACGACCGCGCGGTGGGCGGCGAAGGAGTACTGGACGTGGCCGAAGCCCTGACCGGTGCGCAGGTCGAAGGGTTCGGTGGGGCGGTGGCGCCACTCCAGCTCGATGTCGACGCAACTGTCCTCGAGGACGTCCACGAGGTCGGCGAGGACCTCGCCGCCGTCGGTGACCACCTTGCCCGCCTCCAGGCGGAGTTCGGCCGACGCCCACGCCGGGTGGTACGTGCCGAACCTGGCCCGCCCCCTTTCCAGCACCCTCTCGCGCACCGCCTCACAGGCGTTCTTCACCGCGCCGCCGGTGACGTAGGTCTGGCGGGAGGCGGAGGTGGAGCCGGCGGAGCCCACGCGGGTGTCGGCGGGGTGGATGGTGACGTGGTCCACGCCGAGTTCGGTGCGGGCGATCTGGGCGTGCACGGTGACGCCGCCCTGGCCGACCTCGGCCATCGCGGTGTGCACGGTGGCCACGGGCTCGCCGCCCACGGCCTCCAGGCGTACGCGGGCGGTCGAGTAGTCGTCGAAGCCCTCGGAGAATCCGACGTTCTTGATGCCGACGGCGTAGCCGACGCCCCGCACCACGCCCTCGCCGTGGGTGGTGTTGGACAGCCCGCCGGGCAGCGCGCGGATGTCCGGGGCGCCGCCCGCGCTCTCCCACTGCCGCTGCGGGGGCAGCGGCATCGCCTTGACGCGGCGCAGAAGTTCGGCGACGGGCGCGGGCGAGTCGACGACCTGGCCGGTGGGCATGGTGGAGCCCTGCGACATGGCGTTGCGGCGGCGGAACTCCACCGGGTCCATCTCCAGCGCGGCGGCGAGCCGGTCCATCTGGGCCTCGTAGGCGAAGCACGCCTGCACCGCGCCGAAGCCGCGCATCGCGCCGCAGGGCGGGTTGTTGGTGTAGAGGGCGACCGCCTCGATGTCGACGTTGTCGATGACGTAGGGGCCGGCGGAGAGCGAGGCGGCGTTGCCGACGACCGCCGGGGAGGAGGAGGCGTAGGCGCCGCCGTCCAGCACGATGCGGCACGTCATGTACAGGAGCTTGCCGTCGCGGGTGACCCCGTGTTCGTAGCGCAGCCGGGCGGGGTGGCGGTGGACGTGGCCGAAGAAGGACTCGAAGCGGTTGTAGACGATCTTCACGGGCCGGCCGGTGCGCAGCGCGAGCAGGCACGCGTGCGCCTGCATGGAGAGGTCCTCGCGGCCGCCGAAGGCGCCGCCGACACCGGAGAGCGTCATGCGGACCTTGTCCTCGGGCAGGCCGAGGACGGGCGCGATCTGGCGCAGGTCGGCGTGGAGCCACTGGGTGGCGATGTAGAGGTCGACGCCGCCGTCCTCGGCGGGCACGGCCAGACCCGATTCGGGGCCGAGGAAGGCCTGGTCCTGCATGCCGACTTCGTACTCGCCGGTGACGACGACGTCCGCACGGGCCTTGGCGGCGGCGACGTCGCCGCGGACGACGGGCTGGCGGTGGACGATGTTGGGGTGCGGGACGTGAGCCGCGTGGTCGTCGGTCCGGCCGGGGTGCAGCACCGGTGCTTCGGGGGCCGTGGCGCTCTCCTCGTCGGTGACGACGGGGAGTTGCTCGTAGTCGACCTTGATCTTGGCGGCGGCGCGGCGTGCGGTCTCGGGGTGGTCTGCGGCGACGAGGGCCACGGGTTCGCCGTGGTGGCGGACGACGCCGTCGGCGAGGACGGGCGTGTCCTGGATCTCCAGCCCGTAGCGGGTCGCGGCGGGCAGGTCGTCGTGGGTCAGCACGGCGTGGACGCCGGCCGTGGCCAGGGCGGCGGAGACGTCGACGGAGCGGATGCGGGCGTGGGCGTGGGGGCTGCGGAGAGTGAAGCCCCAGAGCATGTCCTCGTGCCACAGGTCGGAGGCATAGGCGAACTCGCCGGTGACCTTGAGCGTGCCGTCGGGGCGCAGCGTGGATTCGCCGATGCCGCCCTTGGTGCCGCTGCTCTGGGTGAGGCCGGTGGGGGTGCGGGAGATGTCGCGCATCGTTCAGCCCGCCTCTCCGGCGCGGGCCGCGGCCAGGCGCACGGCGTCGAGGATCTTCTCGTAGCCGGTACACCGGCACAGGTTGCCCGAGAGGGCCTCGCGGATGTCGGCGTCGGAGGGTGCGGGGCTGCGCTCCAGCAGCTCGTCGGTGGCGACGAGGAGGCCGGGGGTGCAGAAGCCGCACTGGACGGCGCCGGCGTCGACGAACGCCTGTTGCACGCCGGAGAGTGCGCCCTCCTGCGGACCGGCGAGCCCTTCGACGGTGACCACCTCGCGGCCCTCCACCTGGCCGGCGGCCACCAGGCACGCGCAGACCGGGACGCCGTCGAGACGGACGGTGCACGAGCCGCATTCGCCCTGCTCGCAGGCGTTCTTGGAGCCCGGCAGGCCGATGCGTTCACGCAGGACGTACAGCAGGCTCTCGCCTTCCCATACGTCGTCGGCCTCCTGGGGCCGGCCGTTGACGGTGAAGTTCACGCGCACAGTGCTTCCCTCCCTTCACCGGTTCGGTAGGCGTCCCAGACCCAGCCGAGGGTGCGGCGGGCCATGACGGCGACCGCGCGCCTGCGGTAGGCGGCGCTGCCGCGCACGTCGTCGATGGGGCTGCAGGCGCCGGCCGTGAGGTCGGCGAACTGTCCGGCCACGGAAGGCGGGACGGGCCGTCCGGAGTCCCACAGGCCGCCGTCGGCCAGCGCGGCGCCGAGGAACTCCTCGGCGGCGCGGGCCCGTACGGGCGTGGGCGCGGCCGAGCCGATGCCGGTCCTGACGGTGCGGCTGCCGGGGTGCAGGGCGATGCCGAAGGCGCACACGGCGATGACCATGGCGTTGCGGGTGCCGACCTTGGAGAACTGCTGCGGGCCGGTGGCCTTGCGTATGCGCACGGCCCTGATCAGCTCGTCGGGCGCGAGGGCGTTGCGCTTGACGCCGGTGTAGAACTCCTCGACCGGGATGAGGCGGGTGCCGCGCACCGACTCCGCCTCCACCTCGGCGCCGGCCGCCAGCAGCGCCGGGTGGCTGTCACCGGCCGGGGAGGCGGCGCCGAGGTTGCCGCCGACGCTGCCGCGGTTGCGGATCTGCGGGGAGCCGACGGTGTGGGCGGCCAGCGCGAGGCCGGGCAGCTCGGTGCGCAGGTGGTCGAGGATGCGGGAGTACGGGACGGCGGCGCCGAGGCGGACGTCGCGCTCGCCGGTCTGCCAGTCGTGGAGTTCACCGATGCGGTTGAGGTCCAGCAGGTACTCGGGCCGGCGGTGGTCGAAGTTGATCTCGACCATCACGTCCGTGCCGCCCGCGATGGGCACGGCCGTGGGGTGCTCGGCCTTCGCGGCCAGAGCCTCCTCCCAGCTGGCGGGGCGCAGGAAGTCCATGAATGTCTCTTCTCGAGGGGGGTTGCGGCGGGTCGTTCATGGCGGTTCCGGGACGGTTTCTCGCGGCGTGGGGCCAGTAGAGCGACGTATGGACCCACCGGTGCAGTCACCGAAACCATGAAGCGGTTGGCTGGCCAGGGCCCATGTCTTGTAGATTCGAACGAAAGACGGGGTTCAGAAACCTCACTGCATTCCACTGGTTACAAGAAGACAGATCGGCGGCGACGACGATGCGGCTGCGCGCACTGCTGGAGACCGATGCGCTGGGCCTTCGGCTGCTCGGCGGCGAGGACGAGCTGGACCGCACCGTGCGCGGGGTGATGACCACCGACCTGCGCGATCCCAGCCGCTACCTCTCCGGCGGCGAGCTGGTCCTGACCGGCCTGGCCTGGCGGCGGGAGCCGGCGGACTCCGAGCGGTTCGTCCGCATCCTGACGGCCGCCGGCGTGGCCGGGCTCGCCGCGGGCGAGGCGGAGATCGCCTCGACCCCCGACGACCTGATCGAGGCCTGCGCCCGGCACCGGATGCCGCTGTTCTCGGTGAACGAGAAGGTCTCCTTCGCCTCCATCACCGAGCACGTCGTGCGGCAGGTCTCCGGCGAGCGGGCCGGGGACCTGGCGGCCGTCGTGGACCGGCACCGCCGCCTGATGACGGGCGGCCCGGCGGGCGGCGGCCCCGAGGTCGTCCTGGACCTGCTCGGCTCCGACCTGGACCTGCGCGCTTGGCTGCTGTCCCCCACCGGCCGGCAGATCGCCGGCTCGTCGCTTGCGGACGCCGGGCCCGGCCTGCCCGCCGCGGCCGGCGCGGCCCTGGCCGGCGAGCACCTGGCGGCCTCGCGCACGGGCCGGCGCGGCCCGCACCGGGTGACGGTGGCCGGGAGCACGTACTCGCTGTTCCCCATCCGCAGCAGCGGCCGCGCCGCGTCCGCCCGGGACGTGCGCGAGACGGTGCTGTCGGACTGGCTGCTGGCCGTCGAGGCGGACGCCGGGGAATGGCCGGAGGAGCGGCTGGACCTGCTGCACGGCGTCACGCAGCTGATCGCCGTCGAGCGCGACCGGCGCGACGCGGCCCGTACGGTGCGCCGCCGCCTCGCCCAGGAGGTCCTCGAACTGGTCCAGGCGGGCGCCGCGCCCGCCGAGATCGCGGCCCGGCTGCGGGTGGCCGCGCCCGTGCTGCTGCCCGGCCTGGGCACGGCTCCGCACTGGCAGGTCGTCGTGGCCCGCGTCGAGTGGGAGGGCGGCGACATCCCCGGCGGCCCGGTGGCCCAGGCGCTGCTGGAGGAGGTGCTGGTCGACCCGGACGCGTCCGGGCCCGAGCCCTCCGACCGCATCGCCGTCGCCCATACGGGCGACGAGGCCGTGGCCCTCGTGCCGCTGCCGGCCCTGCTGACCGGGGCCGAGGAGCCCACCGTCCCGAGCCTGCACGCCGACACGCTCCTGACGGCCGTGCGCGACCCGCTCGCGCAGGGCCTCGCCGACGACGGACGCCTGACCTTCGGCGTCAGCGCCGCCGTCCACTCCGCGGAGGGCCTGCGCGGCGCCCTGGAGGAGGCCCGGCACGCGCGTCGCGTGGCCGCCGCCCGTCCGGGCCGCGTGTGCGCGGCGGGCCACCAGGAGCTGGCCTCCCACGTCCTGCTGCTGCCCTTCGTCCCCGACGACGTCCGGCGCGCCTTCACCGCCCGCCTCCTGGACCCCCTGCGCGACTACGACCGCCGCCACCGCGCGGAGCTCATCCCGACGCTGGAGGCGTTCCTGGACTGCGACGGCTCCTGGACGCGCTGCGCGACCCGGCTGCATCTGCACGTCAACACGCTGCGGTACCGGGTGGGCCGCATCGAGCAGCTGACGGGGCGCGACCTGTCCCGCCTGGAGGACAAACTGGACTTCTTCCTTGCGCTGCGCATGAGCTGACGGCCGTCGGAACCTCGCGCGCACCTCATGAGCGGGCGCTGCGCTCACTCATGAGGCAGTTCGCTCTTGGGTAATGTGCGCCCACCAGCAGGAGTCGCGGGCCGCGTCGGCGCTCACCCCCCACTTCGCACGCATCGGCTCGCCCCCCGCACGGGTTCCGGGTTTGTGAATTGGTTCACACCTGCCCCTTGGCCGCGCCCGCCTCTTCGTGCTGTGATCGGAGCAGGCTTCCAGCTCGACGGCGCGCTTGGGGAGGGCACTGTGGCGGATACCGCCATGCGGAATTCTGGGTTGTCGGAGCCACCAGGACCACGGAAACCACTGGACCCGCAGGGGGACGATCCGCTCGACCAGGCCGTCTGGCGGCTGCGCTCGCGGGCCTGCTGGGACGACGCGGCGGCGCTGCTCGCCCCGCGCGCCGCGACCGAGCCGGGCGCGGCGCTGCAGCGGACGGCGGTGCTGATCGAACGGTGCGTGTTCACCGCCGGGGGCTGGGGCGCGGCCGAGGACTCGCTGCGCGCGACCGAGGCCCTGGCCACGGAGGACGACGAGCGCGGGGCGGCGGCGTGCGAGCGTGGTCACCTCGCGTACGCGTCCACTCTTTTGGGGGTACAGGACCGGGCCGACGAGGCACGCTCCGCCCTCGGGCGCGCGGCGGCCCTGCTCACGCCGCACTCGCCGACGCGGCCCCTGCTGGACTTCCGGCGCGGCCTGATCGCCCAGCACCTGTCCGACAATCCCTCCGACGCGACCGCCGCCTTCCAGCGGGCACACACAGGCGCCACCGCCCAGGGACACCAGCTCCTGCTCTCCTTCACCTGGCGGCACATCGCGGCGATGGCCGAGCACGACGGCCGGCCCGCCGAGGCCCGGCACGGCTACGCCGAGTCCCTGCGCATCCGGGAGGAACTGGGCTACCTGGTCGGCATGGCCCCGGCCCTGGTCTCGCTCGCGGCGGTGGTGGACGACCCGGCGGAGGCGGACCGCCTGTGCGAGGAGGCGGGCCGGCTGGTACGGCTCCTGGGCGGAGTGCCCACCTGGCTGGCGGAGCGACTCCGCTGACCCCCGGGGCTCCGCCCCGGACCCCGGTCCTCAAACTCCCCCAGCTACCGCTGGGAGGTGCCCCCAGACGGGCTGGAACATCCAGCCCGTCCGGCGTTTGAGGACAAGAAAAGGTGAAAGGGCGGGTCAGGGGCAAGAACCACAGTGCCTGCGGGCAAGGGCCTCAACCTCGGCAGCATCCCGCGCGCCTAGCGCGTCGAGCAGCCGCAAGTGCTCGGCCGCATCGGCCACAAGCCCGTCGGCCCGCACCGGCGCAGCCCACTGCGCCCGCCGGTGGAGTTCATCCGCAACCAGCACCAGCTGCTGATTGCCCGCGAGAGCGAGCAGCGCCCGGTGAAAGGCCCGGTCCGCCTCCGCGTAAGCCGCACGGTCGCCGCCCGCCGCCACGACGGCCGCGGTCTCGGCGAGCGGCCGCAGCTCGCTCCAGCGCCCGGCGGGGACGGTACGGGCCAGCCGCAGCAGGGCGGGTATCTCGATGAGGGCGCGGACCTCGGCGAGCTCGGCCTGGTCGCGCGGGGTACGGCTGGTGACGCGGAAGCCGCGGTTGGGGACGACCTCGACCGCGCCTTCGAGGGCCAGCTGCTGCATGGCCTCGCGCACGGGCGTGGCCGAGACGCCGAACCGTTCGCCGAGCGCGGGGCCGGAGTAGACCTCGCCCGGTACGAGCTCCCCGCTGACGAGCGCCTTGCGCAGCGCGTCGAGCACCTGCCCCCGAACGGAGTAGCGCTGCGGCACCCGGCGTGACCCGGCCGGGCGACCGTAGTCGTACTCGCTCGCGTCGTGGGTGTGCTCCCCCCGTGCGGACGGCGTGGCCTGCGCGGGTACCGCGGCGCCCGGCCCTGATACCGCGCCGTGGGATCTGCCCTGCTCCATTGGGGTTCCTCCTGGTGTCCATCGGAACCATAGGCGGCGCCTCCGGCAGTTCAAACCCCGGGCAGCCTGGGCAAGGTAAGCCTTACCTGTTGACGATCGGGATTCGGTGGTCCTCGCATGTCCGCTGCCTCGGCTGCCCCGCTCTCGCACGGTCTCCCCGCGGTCCCCCCGGCCGCCGGCCCTTTCGCGGATACGTACGCCCGGCTCACGCAGGCCCTTCCGGCGCTGACCGTCCTCTGCGGTCCGCCGCGGCACGGTGCGGGCTGGGTGACGGGGGCGGAGCTCGCGGCCGGCGGCCCCGGGCTCGACGCCTTCCTGGCGTGGGACGACGAACAGGTGCTGCGCGAGTACGGGCAGCGGGCCCGCCCGGACGTCGTCGCCACGTTCGGCCTGCACCGCTACGCCTGGCACGCGTGCCTGCTGATCACCGTTCCGTGGTTCCTGGCGCGTCGCGTGCCACGGCTGCCGGCGGAGGCCGTTTCGTTCCACCGGGAGACGGGCCGGATGACCGCCGACGTCCCGGAGTTCGCCTGTCTGCCCGAGGACCCGGCCGCGGCGCTGCCGGGGGCCCGGCCGGTGGCGGACGCGCAGGGGCTGCGCGTACGGGTGCGCTCGGCGGTGGCCGAGCACCTGACGCCCGTGCTGGAGGGCTTCCGGCCGCGCATGCGGCGCGGGGCGCGGGCCCTGTGGGGCATGGCGACGGACGAGACCGCCGAGGGGCTGTGGCACGTGGGTCGGCTGCTCGGCGAGGAGCGGCGCGCCCGGCACGAGCTGGCGCTGCTGCTGCCGGGGGCCACGGCCCCGTTCGCCGGGGGCGCCGCCTTCCGCGAACTGAGCGGCCCCCAGGGCGGTTCGTGGCCCACCCGCGACCGCGCGAGCTGCTGTTTCCTCTACACCCTGCGCCCCGAGGACACCTGCGTCACCTGCCCCCGGACCAGCGATTCCGACCGCATCGGCCGGCTGTCAGCGCAGTGAATCACCTAAGCCACCCGATCGGGTGGATTGAATAGAACTCAAGCACCTTTTCGATGAAGGGCGTTCGAAATACATCGTCGCTCTCCGTATATCCTTGCCGTCCATTCGCGGGAGTTGCCGCGAAACCCCTTGGCGTCCGGCGCGATTCCGTAAGGATGGCGCGCGAAACCGTACTGCACGCAAGGGACGCAAGATGAGAGTGACCGACATACCGCTGAATTGGGTGCTCCCCAGTGCCGTGGCACTCATCGGGGCAGTGGTGGCGGTGACGGTGTACGCGCGCGGCCGGCAATCCGGCTCGGAGGACACGGCGGCCGGCACGGACTCCTGGGAGCGCAATGAGGAGCGCAGACGCCGCAAGGAGGCCATTTACGGCAGCGCATCGTACGTACTTCTCTTCTGCTGCGCCGCGGTCGCCGCGGCCCTGTCCTTCCATGGCCTGGTCGGATTCGGCCAGCAGAACCTGGGCCTGACGGACGGCTGGGAGTACCTGGTGCCCTTCGGCCTCGACGGCGCCGCGATGTTCTGCTCGGTGCTGGCGGTGCGCGAGGCGAGCCACGGTGACGCGGCGCTCGGCTCCCGCCTGCTGGTGTGGACGTTCGCGGGCGCGGCCGCCTGGTTCAACTGGGTGCACGCCCCGCGGGGCCTGGACCACGCCGGGGCGCCGCAGTTCTTCGCCGGCATGTCGCTGTCGGCGGCGGTGCTCTTCGACCGGGCGCTCAAACAGACCCGCAGGGCGGCACTGCGCGAGCAGGGACTCGTGCCCCGCCCGCTGCCCCAGATCCGGATAGTGCGTTGGCTGCGGGCGCCCCGCGAGACCTTCGGCGCCTGGTCGCTGATGCTCCTGGAGGGCGTGCGCACGCTGGACGAAGCAGTGGAGGAGGTACGCGAGGACAAACGCCAGCAGGCGCAGCACCGGATGCGCCGCCGGGAGGCGGGCAAGCTGGAACGGGCCCGCATCAAGGCCTACAACCGGCAGCACCGCGTGTGGGGCCGGGCCCGCGGCGGCCGCCAGGTCGAAGTGACCGGGCCCGCCATGCCGTCGGCCGCACAGCCGGCCCAGATCGGCTCGCAGGCGGGGTCGGAGCCCTCCATAGTCGAGCCGGGTCAGCTTCCGGTACGCTCCCGCCCGCTCCAGGCGGTGGGCAAGCCAGACCCCATCGACCTCACCGCCGAGGACGACACCCAGGCCATCCCGCGACTCGACTCGCTGGAGGCCAAACTGGCCCAGATCGAGCGCCAGTTCGGCTGACGCCCGAGAGCCCTGAGCCGTCGCACACGACCGGCTCAGGGCTCTTGCGCGTCCAGCTCGAACCACACGGCCTTGCCCACGCCGTGGGCGCGGACGCCCCAGACGTCGGCGAGGGCGTGGACGAGCAGCAGTCCTCGTCCCGACGTGGCGGCCGCCTCCGGCCCGGCAGCGCCCGGGCCGTCGCCGTGCCGGGTACCGGCCGGGGGCGGGCGCAGCGTCGGGTGCCGTGAGAGGAGGTCCCGTACCTCCACGTGCAGCCGTCCCTTGACCGATGCCGCGGAGCCGCCGCCGAGCCGGGCCGTGACCACCGCGCCGCCGTCGGTGTGCACCAGCGCGTTGGTGACCAGCTCGCTCAGCAGGAGTTCGGCCGCCTCCGCCCGCCCGGGCGCGCCCCATTGGGCGAGCAGTTCGCGCAGCTCGGAACGCACGTCCGCGACGGCCGCCAGTTCGTTGCGCCGCAGGCGTCTCTCCCAGCACGGCTCCGGGGTCACCGGCCCGCTCTCCCCCGTACCCTCCCGGGCGGTGCCGTCCGCGGATCCTCCCCTCTCCTCATGCCGCTCCGCGCCCGCCCAGTGTGCAGTCCGCCGCTTCATCCTTTGCCGCCCCGACCCCTCCCCGGCGCCCCGGCATCGAACACGCTCACGGCAAGTGCATGCCCAACGCCCGATGGATCGACGCCTGTTGACGTATCAACATGTTTATACGACCGGATGGGGAGTGCGTCTCGCGCCCTCCGCGAAGGGCTTCAGGGATCCGCCCACGGGCCGCCGGCGTCGAATGTCAGTGCCCACTGCGAGACTGGCCGCATGACGGAGATTCCCGCAGAGAACTATGCCCCGGCCTGGACGGACGACTCACGGGCCGCCCTGCCCACCGTCGGCGACGAGCGCGAGGTCCTGACCGCCTTCCTCGACTGGCACCGCGAGACCTTCGCGCTCAAATGCTCGGGCGTCCCCCGGGAGCGCCTCTCCGAGAAGGGCGTGCCGCCCTCCGGCATGAGCCTGCACGGCCTGATCCGGCACCTGGCCGCGGTGGAACGCTGGTGGTTCCGCATGCAGTTCGCGGGTGAGGACGTGCCTGTTCTCCACTATTCGGACGACGACCCGGACCAGGACTTCGCCTCGCTGGACGGCGACCCCGCCGAGGCCTTGGCGGTATGGCGGGCGGAGTGCGAGCGGGCCCGCGAGATCGTCGCCGCCACACCCTCACTGGACGACACCGGCCGGGTGATACGGACCGGGGAGCCCATCTCGCTGCGGGTCGTCCTGGTCAGGCTCATAGCCGAGTACGCCCGCCACAACGGCCACGCGGACCTGCTGCGCGAGCGCATCGACGGCGCCACGGGGTACTGAGCGCGGGTGCGCCCGCGGCGGCGCGGCCGGCTATCCCTCCCAGACGGTGCACGCGCTGCGGTCGTCGGCATATCCCTTCACCCGCAGCTGCACGTCCGCGAGGTACTCGGCCAGCCCCGGCGGCTCCTCACGCGCCCACCGCTCGGCGAGCCGGACGCCCAGCTCCGGCTCGCCGCGCAGCGGGTCGGCCAGGCCCGCGGTGCACAGCAGCAGGGCATCGCCGGGCCGTGCGACCGACGCCCGGAAGCGGAAGGGCTCGCTGGGCACCTCGGCCGGGTCTATGACCGGCGTGGTGCCGGGGGTGGGGATGCCGAGATCGACGGTGATGCGGTCCCCGGTGCCGTAGCCGGCGGCGGGCTCGCCCGCCGGGTCCGGTTCGTGCGGCTCCGGGTCCAGGTCCTGCCAGGCGCCGTCGCGCAGCCGGAAGAGGCCGCCCACGCCGACGCCGAAGAAGACGCGGGTGCGGCAGCGGACATCGGCAGGCAGCAGCAGGCAGCGCAGGCCCGCGGTGTACTCGGCCGGGCGCATGCCGAGGTCGGCCGCGCGGTCGCGCAGCCGCCCGTAGGTGCGGTCGGTCAGCCGGTGCAGGCCGGACTTCAGCTCGTCGCGGCGGCCCGCGTGGATGTCCTCGGCCAGCCGGGCGTGGCTGCGCCCCACCGCGCCGCCGATCCACTCGCAGATCTCGCGGGCGGCGCGGTGGGCGCCCTCCGCGGCGCGGGCCCCGCTCGCCATGGCGACCAGCAGCAGGGCGTCCTCACCTGTCCCGAACCGGGCCGTGAGC
This sequence comes from Streptomyces sp. NPDC026206, assembly GCF_040638465.1. Lineage (NCBI taxonomy): Bacteria > Bacillati > Actinomycetota > Actinomycetes > Kitasatosporales > Streptomycetaceae > Streptomyces > Streptomyces sp. NPDC026206. Next base: position 321,453 of record NZ_JBEZYL010000002.1, on the reverse strand, counting down.
AGGGCGTCCCGCCTGGGCTCGCCCCGGTAGCGCGCGGAGTCCCCGCGCAGTGAGACGGCCCGCAGGATCATCGCGCCGTACCGCGCGCCGTCCAGCACGGTGTCGGGCACGAGGTCCTGGAGGGCACCGGGGTCGGCGGGCGGCCAGGCGGTCGGCTCGGCCTCGTACGTGGGGGGACGCCGGCCGACGAAGTCGGCGGCGCGCAGCCGCGTCCCGTTCCTGCGCGCGGGCGTGGGGCGGTGCCCGGGCACCGGTGGGGGGACCTCGGACATCTCGGCGGCGCCGGGGGTCCCGGGCGCCTCGGAGAAATCGGCGAGGTCGGTGACCTCGGGGAAGCCGGTGACGTCTACGACGTCCGTGACCTCCCCGAGTTCCCTGATCTCTGCGGCCTCCCGGATCCCTGCGGCGTCCCTTGCCCGGCGTACCGCTGTGGTGTCGCTGGCCGCTGCGGGGTCCGCCAGGTCTGCGATCCCGGCGATGTCCGCGCGCGACGAGAGGCCGGCAGGCTCGGGGGACTGAGGTACCTCCGGCGCGTCAGGCACGTCCGCGGCTGCCGGGGCGGGCGGCGGTGGCGAGACCCGGGTGCGGGGGTCGGGGGGCGGCGGGCCCTCGGGCATCCGTGCCGGGCCGACGGGCGGGCGCAGTTCGGGGGCACCCGCATCACCGGGAGGCGGGGACGGTGGCTGCGGGCCGGCCGGGTCGGCGGGGACGGGCAGGGAGCCGTTGCCGGGCGCCACCCAGCGCTTGGTCTGCCGCGGCACCCCGCGCGAGAGCGCGGGCGAGAGCCCGGACGAAGAGGCCGCCGGCGGACCCGGCAGCACGCGCTGGTCGGGCCGGGCGGGCGGCTCGGCGGCTCTCGGCCGCCTGGGCTCCGCCCTCGGCCGTGGTTCCGGTCCGACCACCGCCGAGGCGGAGGAGAACCTCTCGTCGAGGCTGTCGCCCCCGGCGACGGATCCCGTGTCGGGTTCACTCCTGCCGTACAACTCGCGCCACCAGGCGTCCTCTTGTTCGGCGTAATGGTCCCCCTGCTGACTCATGCCCTTATTGTCCACACTGCGGGGCATACGGGAAGAGTGCACGGCGAACACCACCCCAGGGATGATGTCCCGAGTCGCAACGCGGTTGCGGGGATGTTGCGGTGATGGGGAGGGGAGTCGCGCGTGCTCGGTTCCATGGGTGTGGACGCCATCCGGCAGACGGCACACGGGGAAAGGCGGGCCGGGCGGCCCGTCGGACAGAGCCCGGTGGAGGTGGTGACGGGCGCCGGAGCGGTCGCCCGGCGGCTGCTGCGACTGCGGTTGGGCGCGGCGGAAGAGGTGTGCGCCATGTTGACGGGCGGGCCCGGGGCGTTGACGGAGAGACTCTGGGCTGCCGCCGCGGACGAGGAGTGCGCGGCCCCCCACCGGACCGTCGTCGAACACCCTGTCGCCGTCCGGCCGGCCGGCGGCGGACAGTTCCGGGTGGTCGACCGCATACCCGCTGAGCTGGTCATAGCCGACCGCCGGGTGGCGCTGCTGCCGCTGGCCGCCCGTGGCGCCGACGGATCCGCGGCTCTCGTCGTCCACGGCGGCGGGCTGCTGGACTCTCTGGTCGACCTTTTCGAGGACGTCTGGCACGAGGGCCGCCCCCTGCGCCCCGCCGCGCCCGCCGCCGGATACGCGGGCGAGCCGGCCGGGCCCGACGCCACCGACCTCCAAGTACTCGGCCTGCTGCTGGCCGGGCTGACGGACGCGAGCGTCGCCAAGCAGCTCGGGCTCGGCCTGCGGACCGTGCAGCGCAGGGTCAAGCGGCTGATGGAACTGGCCGGGGTGACCACCCGCCTCCAGCTGGGCTGGCACGCGGCCGAGCGCGGCTGGACCACGCGCTGCCACCGCTGACGGGCGGCCGGGACGCCGGCGAAAGGTACCGGCCCGCGTGGCCGGAATCGTCCGGAAGCGCGGCTGCCCGGGTTCGGGCAACCTTGGTCCATGGGGACGTGGCAGCTGCTCCTCGTCGGCCTCGTGATGCTGCTCGGCCTGCTCGGCGTGGTGACGCCGGGCGTGCCCGGGCCGCTGATCGTCTGGGCCGGGGTGCTGTGGTGGTCGACGGCCGCGCGTACCGCCCTGTCCTGGGCGGTGCTCGCCGGGGCGAGCGGGATCCTTCTGCTGAACCAGGCCGTCATCTGGCTGCTGCCACCCCGCCGGCGCAAGGGCGCGGGGGTCACCCGCCGTGCGTTCCTCGTGGCCGGCGCGGCCGGGATAGCGGGTTTCTTCGTCGTTCCGCTGGTCGGCGCGGTGCCGGGGTTTCTGGCCGGGATCTACGGCGTGGAACGGCAGCGGCTGGGCGGGCGCGGCGACGCGTGGGCGTCCACGCGGAGCGTGATGCGGGCCCTGGGGACCAGTGTGCTCGTCGAGCTGTTCGCCTGCTTGCTGGTGGTGGGGGCGTGGATCGGTGCGGCTGTCGCGGGGTGAGGTGGCCGTGGGCGGGGCCGGGGGCGCGCACTCAGGCCGCGGAGCCCTCCAGTGCCAGCAGCATCCTCTTGCGCTCCAGGCCGCCCGCGTAACCGGTCAGGGAGCCGTCCGCGCCGATCACCCGGTGGCAAGGGCGCAGGACGAGCAGCGGGTTCGCTCCGATCGCCCCGCCCACGGCGCGAACGGCGGCACGGGGTGCGCCGATGACGGCGGCCAGCGCGCCGTAGCTGGTGGTCCCGCCGTACGGGACGTCGTCCAGAGCGTCCCACACCTTGCGGCGGAACTCGGTTCCCCCGACTGCGAATTCGAGCGTGAAGTCCGTGGCCTGCCCCGCGAAGTAGGCCGCCAGTTGGCGCTCCGCTTCCACGAATGCGGCCGGCTCGCGCCGCCAGTCCGGCCCTACGGCCGGGGCGTTCTTCTGTCCGGGAACGGTCAGGGACGTGAGGGCGGTGCCGCCGGGTGCGGTGGCCGAGGGCCGGCCCGTGAGGAGCAGCCGTCCCAGAGGGCTGTCGATGTCGGTGTAGAGCATGTCAGATGTCCTTCGGGGTATCCGGCGTGTGGCCGGGGGCGTTCCACAGATGGTGCAGGGCGTACGAGCGCCAGGGCCGCCAGGCCTCCGCGTCGCCGGCGGTGGCGCCCAGCGCGGCGAGCCCGTGGCGTACGCCCGCGTCGCCCGGCAGGAAGACGTCCGGGTCACCGAGCGCGCGCATCCGGATGTAGCCGGCCGTCCAGGGGCCGATGCCGGGCAGGGCGAGGAGGTCGCGCTCGGCGGTGTCCCGGTCGGCGCCGGCGTCGAGCCGGACCGTGCCGTCGGCCAGCGCGGCGGCGAGCGTGCGCAGGGCGCGCCTGCGCGCATCGGGCATGCCGAGCTCGTCCAGGGCGGCGGCGGCCAGGGTGCCGGGCTCGGGGAAGACGTGGGTGAGCCCGCCGTCCGGTGCGGCCAGTGGCTTTCCGTACGCGGCCACCAGCGTGCCGGCGAGCCGCGCGGCGGCGGCCACCGACACCTGCTGGCCCAGGACGGCCCGTACCGCCAGCTCCTCGCCGTCCGCCGCTCCCGGTGAGCGCAGCCCCGGACGGGTCGTGACCAGCGGCCGCAGCCGCGGGTCGGCGCCGAGCCGCTCGGCGACGGCGTAGGGGTCCGCGTCGAGGTCGAAGAGCCGGCGCAGGCGCTGCACGGCCGTCGACAGGTCGCGCGGGTCGGTGAGGTGGAGCCGGCAGTCGAGCCAGTCGCCGTGCCGGGGGCGCGGTTCGCGGACCTCGGCGATGCCCGTGCCGTACGGGAGCCGCAGGGTGCGGCGGTAGCGGCGGACGCCGGGGGTGCCGAGCATCTCCTCGATGCCGGTGATGGTCCGGCGCTGGAGGAAGCCGAAGACCTCGCGGGCCGCGTACGGGCCGCGGTGGGCGAGCCGCAGCGGGATGCCGCCCGGTGTGCCGCCGCGCCGGTGGGCGGGGCGGGCCCGCAGCTCGCGGGGGGTGAGCGCGTAAATCTCGCGGATGGTGTCGTTGAACTGCCGGACGCTCGCGAAGCCCGCCGCGAAGGCGATCTCCGTGACCGGCAGGTCCGTGGTCTGCAGCAGCACCCGGGCGGTGTGGGCGCGCTGGGCCCGGGCGAGGGCGACCGGGCCCGCGCCCAGTTCCTCGGTGAGCCGGCGGTGCACCTGGCGGGAGCTGTAGCCGAGGCGGTCGGCGAGGCCGCGGACGCCTTCGCGGTCGACGACGCCGTCCCCGATCAGCCGCATCGCGCGGCCGGCCAGGTCGGCCCGTACGTTCCACTCCGCCGAGCCGGGGGCCGCGTCCGGCCGGCAGCGGCGGCAGGCGCGGAAGCCGGCCCCCTGGGCCGCGGCGGCCGAGGGGTAGAAACGCACGTTGACGCGCTTGGGGGTGACGGCGGGGCAGCTCGGCCGGCAGTAGATGCCGGTCGTCGCCACGGCGAAGTAGAACACTCCGTCGAAGCGCGCGTCCCGGCTGCTCACCGCCTGGTAGCGGGAGTCCTCGAGCTGTACCGCAAGGTCCGTCATGCGTTCCAGTCTGCGGCACGCGCGGGCGCCGGACTGGCGGAAAACGGACATGGCCCTCGCGGCGGCGGGGGCCGTGTCCGGGAGTGCGGCTAGCGGGCGCCGCCCCGCTTGCGGGCCGCCATGTGCCGTCCTTCCGCCTGCTTCCGCTTCCAGTCTCGGCGCATGTCCGCCCGCATGCGGGCGTCCGTACGGGCCGCTGTGCGCGCGTTCTCGCGGAGCAGCTTGCGGTAGCTGTCGAGGCGGCGCTGCGACAGCTCGCCTCCGGCAAGTGCTTCGAGGACCGCGCAGCCCGGCTCGGCCTCGTGGCCGCAGTCGTGGAAGCGGCAGTCCGCCGCGAGGGACTCGATCTCGCAGAACGCCTGCGCGACGCCGCCACGCGCGTCCCACAGGCCCACGCCGCGCAGGCCCGGGGTGTCGATCAGGACGCCGCCGCCGGGCAGCGGCAGCAGGTTGCGCGTGGTGGTGGTGTGCCGCCCCTTGCCGTCGCGGTCGCGCGCCTCCTTGACATCCTGGACGCGGGCGCCGACCAGGGCATTGGCGAGCGTGGACTTCCCGGCGCCGGACTGGCCGAGCAGGACGGCCGTGCCGCCGGCCAGCGCGGCGCCGAGGGCGCCGACGCCCTGCCCGGTCCGCGAGCTGACGGCCAGCACCCGCGCCCCGGGCGCCGCCGCCCGGGTGTCGGCGGTCAGGTGGACCAGGACCTCCGGGCCGGGGACGAGATCGGCCTTGGTGAGCACGACGAGCGGCTCGGCGCCGCTCTCCCAGGCCAGGGTCAGGAACCGCTCGATCCGGCCGAGGTCGAGCTCGACGGCCAGGGAGACGGCGACGACGGCGAGGTCGACGTTGGCGGCCAGGACCTGGCCCTCGGAGCGCTTGGAGGACGTGGACCGTACGAAGGCGGTACGGCGGGGCAGCAGCGCCCGTACGTATCCCCCGGCGAGGTCCACGGCGGCCCAGTCGCCGGTGCACATGATGTTCAGCGGGTCGCCGGTGGTGACGAGCGAGGTGTCGGCCAGGACGGTCCGTACCCCGGCGCGATCGGCGACGGCGAGGTCGCAGCGGCCGCGGTCGACGCGGACGATCCGGCCGGGGACGAGCCCCTGGGCGGCGTGCGGGGCGAAGCTGTCAGCGAAGCCGGCGTCCCAGCCGTAGCCGGAGAGGGGGTGAGCAGTGGTGAGCTCGGACAAGAGTGGGGTCCTTCAGGAGGGTGGGATGGATCTGCTTGCGAGTGCGGGCGGTGCCCGTTGCTGTGGCAGTCATCGCGTACTCACCTCCTGTGGGGGACCTTTGTGCGTCTGCGGGGCGATCGTAGGCACTCCGGGTGCCGGGCCGCCAAGGGTTTTCTTTACCCCGCCCCGCCCCTTCCCGTATCCCGGACGGGCTGGGAAGACCCGGCCCGTCCGGCGATTGAGGACCCCTAGTCGCGCCGGTTGTGCTTCGCGTGTTTCGGTCCGGCCTCCGGTTTGTGGATGCGGGAGCGGACGTCCGCGTGGGGGAGGAACTGGGCCCAGCGCTCGGGGAACTCCGAAGGGGGCTCGCGGTCCCGGCCGATGGGGCCGTCGTCCTCCGGCTCCTCGAAGGGGTCGTCCTCCAGTTCGTGCACCAGCGCCATCGCGGCACGTTCGGCGGCCGCCTGGGCGGCGGCGGCCTCGCGCAGCCGGTCGACCTCGGCGCGGGCGGCGGCCGTGGCCACGGACGGCCACACGCGGTCCAGGGCGGCGTTGACCGCGGCGCCGACGAGCACCGCGAAGGCCGAGACGCCGATCCACAACAGCACGGCGACGGGGGCGGCCAGGGAGCCGTAGATCGTCACGCCTTCGACCGTGTGCGTCAGGTACAGGCGCAGCAGGAAGCTGCCCAGTACCCACATCGCGAGGGCGATGAGCGCTCCGGGGATGTCCTCGGCCCACGGCGAGCGCACCGGCACGGACACGTGGTAGAGCGTGGTGAGGAAGGCGATGGACAGGACGATGACGACGGGCCAGTACAGGAACCGCACGACGTCAGCGCTCCACGGCACGATGTCGACCACGGCTTCGGGTCCGGCCACCATCAGCGGGAGCGCCACCGCTCCGACGACGAGCGCCGCCACATAGAGGAGGAAGGCCAGCAGCCGGGTCTTGACGATGCCGCGCTTGCCCTCCAGCCCGTACATGATCGTGATGGTTTCGACGAAGACGTTCACGGCCCGGGAGCCGGACCACAGGGCGACGGCGAAGCCGACCGAGATCAGGTCCGGGCGGCCGAGCTTGATGACCTCCCGCACCAGTGGCTGGGCGATCTCCTGGGTGCCCTTGTCCGACAGGACGGCCGCGGAGGCGGTGAGGATGTTCTGCTGGATGCTGCCGATGGTGTCCGTGTCGGTCCAGTCGTCCAGGTAGCGGAGCAGGCCGAGGAGACCGAGCAGCAGGGGCGGCAGCGACAGCAGGGTGAAGAAGGCGGCTTCCGCGGCGAGCCCGGTGACGCGGTACTCCATGCAGGAGTTGACCGTGTCCTTCAGGAGCAGCCACGTCATCCTGCGTTTGGAGACGTTCCGGTACAGGGCCCTGGCCCTGTGGAGCCGGCCGACCTGCCGGGCCGAATGTTCTTTTGCTGCCTGCACGCCCTAACCGTATCGGCCGCGGGCGGGTCGGTTCATCCCGCGGTTCGGGCGGGCGGGAGCGCGGACACCGCTGGTGGGGAGGCCGCGGAGGGTGGTGCTGCGCCGACTCGGCACCACCCTCCGGCCGCTCACCGTCACTTTCCGCCGGGCGCCGGGGTGTTCGCAATGGTTGCAAGGCGTTGCAATATCCTCGATGCCCCGGCGCACAGGGTCCTCCGCCAGGCACCATTGCTGCGTGAAGCGCATACCAATCGATGCGGGGCTGCTTCCCGCCATCCGGGAGGCGGCCCTCGCCGGCGCGCGGCCTCCGGCGCGGCCGCGGCCGGTGATCGGGGAGTCGTGGCACCGCGCGTGCCGCCACGGGGTGGATCCGGACAGCGGCCGGCCGGTTCCGCTGATCTCGGCCGAGGAGGTGGAGCACCGCCGCCACACGTCCCGGCTGGGCGAGCTGCTGCCGCAGCTGCGCGAGGGCCTGCTGGAGGCGGCCGACGCCGTGCGCCATCTGATCGTGGTGACGGACGCGGACGGCCGGCTGCTGTGGCGGGAGGGCAGCCAGGGGGTGCGCAGGAGCGCCGACCGGCTGGGCTTCGAGGTGGGGGCCTCCTGGACGGAGGAGATGGTGGGCACCAACGGCATCGGCCTGGCGCTGGTGGAGCGCCGTCCGGTGCAGGTGCACTCCGCCGAGCACTTCGTACGGGCCCACCACGCCTGGACGTGTGCGGCGGCCCCGCTGCACGACCCGCGGGACGGGCGGCTGCTGGGGGTGCTGAACGTCAGCGGGCCCGCGCCGGCGTTCAACCCGGCGACGCTGGCATTGGTGACCGCCGTCGCCAAGGTCTCCGAGGCGGAGCTGCGCGCCCGGCACTGGGAGTCCGTCGACCGGCTGCGCACGGTGGCCGCGCCGATGCTGGCGCGGCTGGGCGGCCGGGCGCTGGCCGTGGACCGGGACGGCTGGACGGCGGCGGTGACGGGCATGGCACCGGTGAGCCGGGTGGTGCTGCCCCGGGCCGTGCGGCCGGGCCGGACGTGGCTGCCGTCGCTGGGGCCGTGCATGCTCGAACCGCTGCCGGACGGCTGGCTGGTGCGGATCGAGGAGGGCCGGGGCGAGGACGCCCCGCCGAGCCGGCTGGTGCTGGACCTGCGCCTGCCCCACAGCTGGACGGTCACTGTCTCCGGCGCCGCCGGTGACTGGTCGCACGAGCTCAGCCCGCGCCATGCCGAGCTGCTGTACGTGCTGGCCCGGCACCCGGCGGGGCGCACGGCCGCGGAGCTGGCGGCGGATCTTTTCGGGGATCCCACGCGCACGGTGACGGTGCGGGCGGAGCTGTCGCGGATACGGCGCACGCTGGCGGGGGTGCTCAGCCATCGCCCGTACCGCTTCGCCGACAACCTGGAGGTCCGGCTGCTGGCGCCGCACCACGCGGGGGATCTGCTGCCCGCCTCGACGGCACCGGTGGTGGTGGCCGCACGGCGGGGGCTGCCGGACGGCTAGGGCGCGGTTCGTGATTGGCTTTCGGCCATGAGCAACTGTGCGACGACGACCGTGACCACGTGGTCCATGGAGCAGACCTCACCCGCCGATCTCCTCCCCGCCCGCGTTCCGGACGCCTCGTCCGGGATCCGGATCGAACGGGCGGAGGTGCCTTCGCCCGAGTTCAGCCGCTTCCTCTACACGGCCGTGGGCGGGGACGTGACGTGGACCGACCGGCTGCCGTGGTCGTACGAACAGTGGCGCGCGCACCTGGAGCGGCCGGGTGTCGAGACGTGGGTGGCGTACGAGCACGGGACGCCGGCCGGGTACCTCGAGCTGGACCCCCAGCCGGAGGGGACCGTCGAGATCGTCTACTTCGGCCTGATCAAGCAGTTCCAGGGCCGCGGCATCGGCGGGCACCTGCTGACGTACGGGGCGGCACGGGCCTGGGACCTGGCCGAGCGGTGGCCGGAGCGGGAGCCGACCGAGCGGGTGTGGCTGCACACCTGCAGCAAGGACGGGCCGCACGCGCTGGCCAACTACGAGCGGCGCGGTTTCCGGGTGTGCGGGACCGAGGTCGCCGAGGAGCCGGACACCCCCGCGCCCGGCCCCTGGCCCGGTGCCCACCCCGGCGGCGCCCGGTAGCGCCGGCCCCAGCGCGCGGCGCTCCCGCAAGAGACCACATGCCGTCCCATTTCATGGGACGGCATGTCTCATAATACGGACGGCTCTGGACTGGCCGAAGAGCGCCGTGCCACGCTTCCCCCATGTCCCGTGCTGGAATCGCCTTGGTGAGTCGGCGTCACGTCGACTTCTGCCGCATGTCCAGCGCCATCTGTCCGGCGGGCTGACAGTCACAGCACCACCGCCGTTCCTCCCCTCGTCGCCGCCGCTGCCGACGAGGCGTCTCCTGCACCGTTTCCCATGCCCTTCCCACGCACGCATGCGGACTTTTAAGGACATTTCGCCATGGCTGACCCCGCTTCTCACTCCCCTGCCGCGCCACCACGGCGCAAAACCGGCCGCCACCGCGGCGAGGGCCAGTGGGCCGTCGGCCACTTCACCCCCCTCAACGCCAACGAGCAGTTCAAGAAGGACGACGACGGTCTCAACGTACGGACACGCATTGAGACGATCTACTCCAAGGCGGGCTTCGACTCGATCGACCCCAGCGATCTGCGCGGCCGTATGCGCTGGTGGGGGCTCTACACCCAGCGCAAGCCCGGCATCGACGGCGGCAAGACCGCGATCCTGGCGCCGGAGGAGCTGGACGACGAGTACTTCATGCTGCGGGTGCGCGTCGACGGCGGCCGGCTGACCACCGGGCAGCTGCGCGTCATCGGCGAGGTCTCCCAGGAGTTCGCGCGCGGCACCGCCGACCTCACCGACCGGCAGAACATCCAGTACCACTGGATCCGGATCGAGGACGTGCCGGAGATATGGCGGCGGCTGGAGGCCGTCGGCCTGTCCACCACCGAGGCCTGCGGCGATACGCCCCGGGTGATCCTCGGCTCGCCGGTCGCGGGGATCGCCGAGGACGAGATCATCGACGGCACCCCGGCCATCGAGGAGATCCACCGCCGCTTCATCGGCAACCCGGAATTCTCCAACCTGCCCCGGAAGTTCAAGTCGGCGGTGTCCGGCTCCCCGCTGCTGGACGTGGTGCACGAGATCAACGACGTGGCATTCGTCGGCGTCCACCACCCCGAGCACGGCCCGGGCTTCGACCTGTGGGTGGGCGGCGGCCTGTCCACCAACCCCAGGATCGGGGTACGGCTGGGCGCCTGGGTGCCGCTGGAGGACGTCGCCGACGTCTACGGCGGGGTCATCGGCATCTTCCGCGACTACGGCTACCGCCGGCTGCGCAACCGCGCCCGGCTGAAGTTCCTCCTCGCCGACTGGGGCGCGCAGCGGTTCCGGCAGGTGCTGGAGGACGAGTACCTGGGGCGCCGGCTCGCCGACGGCCCGGCCCCCGAGCAGCCCGTGGAGCGCTGGCGCGACCACGTCGGCGTGCACCGGCAGAAGGACGGCCGCTTCTACGTCGGCTTCGCCCCGCGCGTCGGCCGCGTCGACGGCGCCGGCCTCACCAAGATCGCGGCACTGGCCGAGGAGCACGGCTCCGGCCGGCTGCGAACCACCGCCGAGCAGAAGATGATCGTGCTGGATGTGCCGCCGGAGCAGGTCGAGTCGCTGGTGGCGGGCCTGGAGGCACTGGACCTGCGGGTCACCCCCTCGCCCTTCCGGCGCGGCACGATGGCTTGCACGGGCATCGAGTTCTGCAAGCTCGCGATCGTGGAGACCAAGGCGCGCGGCGCCTCTCTCATCGACGAACTGGAGCGCCGTCTCCCGGACTTCGACGAGCCCCTCACCATCAACGTCAACGGCTGCCCGAACGCCTGCGCCCGCATCCAGGTCGCGGACATCGGCCTCAAGGGCCAGCTGGTCGTCGACGACGAGGGCAACCAGGTCGAGGGCTTCCAGGTGCACCTGGGCGGCGCGCTGGGCCTCCAGGCGGGCTTCGGCCGCAAGGTGCGGGGGCTGAAGGTGACATCGGCGGAGCTGCCGGACTACGTGGAACGGGTGCTGCGGCGCTTCCAGCGGGAGCGCGCGGACGGCGAACGGTTCGCGCAGTGGGCGTCCCGGGCGAGCGAGGAGGACTTGTCATGAGCGACGCACGCGCGGCCGCCGGGCCGCGGACGACGACGATGGCCGCACCTCCGCGCCGCGCGGGCGGAGAAGCGAACAAGGAGGAGCGGGCATGAGTGAGCGTGCCGCGCCCTTCCACTGCCCGTACTGCGGCGACGAGGACCTGCGCCCCGGCGAGGCGGGCCACGGCGCCTGGGAGTGCGGTGCCTGCAACCGGGCCTTCACACTGTCGTTCCTCGGGCTCCTCGCCCGCGGCCTGACCAAGGGCGGAGCCGATGACCGGACTTGAGCAGCTCGCCGAACGGGCGGGCCGCGAACTGGAGGACGCCCCGGCGCTGGAGATCCTGCGCTGGGCGGCCGGCACCTTCGGTGAGCGCTTCTGCGTCACCTCCTCCATGGAGGACGCGGTGGTCGCCCACCTCGCCTCCCGCGTACGGCCCGGCGTTGACGTGGTCTTCCTGGACACCGGCTACCACTTCCCCGAGACCATCGGCACCCGCGACGCCGTCGAGGCCGTGATGGACGTCCGCGTCATCACGCTCACCCCGCGCCGCAGCGTCGCCGAGCAGGACGCCGAGCACGGGCCGAGGCTGCACGAGCGGGACCCGGACCTGTGCTGCGCGCTGCGCAAGGTGCGGCCGCTGGAGGAGGGGCTCGCCTCATACGACGCCTGGGCGACGGGCCTGCGCCGCGACGAGTCCCCGACCCGGGCCGGCACCCCGGTCGTGGGCTGGGACGCCGGGCGGCGCAAGGTGAAGGTCTCGCCGATCGCCCGCTGGACGCAACAGGACGTGGACGCCTACGTCGCCGAGCACGGTGTGCTCACCAACCCGCTGCTGACGGAAGGCTACGCCTCCATCGGATGCGCTCCATGTACACGCCAGGTTCTCGACGGCGAGGACCCGCGCGCCGGCCGCTGGGCGGGCAGCGGCAAGACCGAGTGCGGACTGCACGGATGACCTGGGAGACGGACATGAGCGTGGGCGCCACCGTGTGGCTCACCGGCCTGCCGAGCGCGGGCAAGACGACGATCGCCCGCGCGCTCGCGCGGCGGCTGCACGGCGAGGGACACCGGGTCGAGGTGCTGGACGGGGACGAGATCCGGGAGTTCCTCTCCGCGGGGCTCGGGTTCTCCCGCGAGGACCGGCACACCAATGTGCAGCGCATCGGCTTCGTGGCCGAGTTGCTGGCCTCGCACGGCGTGACGGTGCTGGTCCCGGTGATCGCGCCGTACGCGGACTCCCGTGAGGCGGTGCGCAAGCGGCACCAGGCACGGGGCACCGGTTATGTGGAGGTGCATGTGGCCACTCCGGTGGACGTGTGCTCCGTACGCGATGTGAAGGGCCTGTACGCCCGGCAGGCGGCGGGGGAGATATCGGGGCTGACGGGCGTGGACGACCCGTACGAGGTCCCGGCCGGCCCCGACCTGCGGATCGCGGCGCACGAGCAGAGCGTCGAGGAGTCGGCGGCGGCGCTGTACGCGCTGCTGAGTGAGAAGGGGCTGGTGCGACCGTGAGCGAGAGCCCGTACGTGCTGTCCCACCTCGACGCGCTGGAGTCGGAGGCGGTGCACATCTTCCGCGAGGTGGCGGGCGAGTTCGAGCGGCCGGTGATCCTCTTCTCCGGCGGCAAGGACTCCATCGTCATGCTGCACCTGGCGCTGAAGGCGTTCGCCCCCGCGGCCGTGCCCTTCGCGCTGCTGCACGTGGACACCGGTCACAACTTCCCCGAGGTCATCTCCTACCGCGACCGGACGGCCGCCGAGCACGGCCTGCGCCTGCACATCGCCTCCGTCCAGGACTTCATCGACCGGGGCGAGCTGCGCGAGCGTCCCGACGGCACCCGCAACCCGCTGCAGACCGTGCCGCTGCTCGACGCCATCGAACGCCACCGCTTCGACGCGGTCTTCGGCGGCGGGCGGCGCGACGAGGAGAAGGCCCGGGCCAAGGAGCGGGTGTTCTCCCTGCGCGACGAGTTCGGCGGCTGGGACCCGCGCCGCCAGCGCCCCGAGCTGTGGCAGCTCTACAACGGCCGCCACTCCCCCGGCGAGCACGTCCGCGTCTTCCCGCTGTCGAACTGGACCGAACTGGACGTGTGGCAGTACATCGCCCGCGAGAAGATCGAACTGCCCTCGATCTACTACGCGCACGAACGCGAGGTCTTCACCCGGGGCGGCATGTGGCTCGCACCCGGCGACTGGGGCGGCCCGCGGGACGGGGAGCGGGTGGAGAGACGGCTGGTGCGCTACCGCACGGTCGGTGACATGTCCTGCACCGGTGCCGTCGACTCCGGCGCGGTGAGCATCGAGGCCGTCATCGCCGAGATCGCCGCGTCCCGGCTCACCGAGCGGGGTGCGACGAGGGCCGACGACAAGGTGTCAGAAGCCGCTATGGAAGACCGCAAGCGCGAGGGGTACTTCTAGCCATGACCAGCGCCATCCCTGATACGTCCGCGACCTCGCTGCTGCGTTTCGCGACCGCCGGCTCCGTCGACGACGGGAAGTCCACGCTGGTGGGCCGGCTGCTGCACGACTCCAAGTCCGTCCTGGCCGACCAGCTGGAGGCGGTCGAGCACGCCTCGCGCAGCCGCGGCCACGAGGCACCCGACCTCGCCCTGCTGACCGACGGGCTGCGCGCGGAGCGCGAGCAGGGCATCACCATCGACGTCGCCTACCGCTACTTCGCCACCCCCCGCAGGCGGTTCATCCTGGCCGACACGCCCGGCCATGTGCAGTACACCCGCAACATGGTCACCGGCGCCTCCACCGCCGAGCTGGCCGTGGTGCTGGTCGACGCACGCAACGGCGTCGTGGAGCAGACCCGGCGGCACGCCGCCGTCGCCGCGCTGCTGCGGGTCCCGCACGTGGTGCTGGCCGTCAACAAGATGGACCTGGCCGGCTACGCGGAGGAGGTCTTCGCCCCGATCGCCGAGGAGTTCGCCGCGTACGCCGCCTCGCTCGGAGTGCCGGAGGTCACCGCGATTCCGGTCTCCGCGCTCGCGGGCGACAACGTGGTGACGCCGTCCGCGCACATGAACTGGTACGGCGGCCCGACCGTGCTGGAGCACCTGGAGAACGTCCCCGTGGTCGCCGATCCCACCGGCGACCCGGCCCGCTTCCCCGTCCAGTACGTCATCCGCCCGCGGACCGCCGCCCACCCCGACTACCGCGGCTACGCGGGCCAGCTGGCCTCCGGCGTGCTGCGCGTCGGCGAGAGCGTGACGGTCCTGCCGTCGGGGCGGACGAGCACGGTCGCGGGCATCGACGCGCTGGGCGAACCGGTGGACGTGGCCTGGGCGCCGCAGTCGGTGACCGTCCGCCTCACCGACGACGTGGACGTCTCGCGCGGCGACCTCATCGCCCCCACCGCGGGCGCGCCGGGCACGACCCGGGACGTCGAGGCGACCGTCTGCCACGTGGCGGACCGGCCACTGCGCGTCGGCGACCGGGTGCTGCTCAAGCACACCACCCGCACGGTCAAGGCCCTCGTCAAGGCGCTGCCGTCCCGGCTGACCCTGGACGACCTGTCGCAGCACCCCTACCCGGGCGAGCTGGCCGCCAACGACATCGGGCGCGTGGTGCTGCGCACCGCCGAGCCGCTGGCGCTCGACGCGTACGCCGACTCCCGGCGCACCGGCTCGTTCCTGCTCATCGATCCCGCCGACGGGACGACGCTGACGGCGGGAATGGCGGGCGCGGCCTTCGCTGCGGGCGTCGCGGAGCCGGTGGCCGACGACGAGGGCTGGGACTTCTGACCGTGGCCGACCTGATCCGGGACGTGTTCTCGACCTTCGACAAGGAGGGCGGCCGCATCGGCAGCGGCGCCCTCGGCAGCGGCCAGGGCGGCGTCGGGCGATGTGCGTGCTGACGTCCGTACCTCCGCCGCTTCCCCGTCCCCCCAGTCCCTTGTGACCCGCCGGGCGTGCCTTCGCCGTACGCACCCGGCCCGCAGAGAGGAACCCCCTCATGTCTGCCGCCGCTCATCCCGCCCGCCG
This sequence comes from Streptomyces sp. NPDC026206, assembly GCF_040638465.1. Taxonomy (NCBI): domain Bacteria; kingdom Bacillati; phylum Actinomycetota; class Actinomycetes; order Kitasatosporales; family Streptomycetaceae; genus Streptomyces; species Streptomyces sp. NPDC026206. Next base: position 306,274 of record NZ_JBEZYL010000002.1, on the reverse strand, counting down.
CCGCGTCCTCGCGGCCGCGGCCGCTCTTCCGCTGCTGGCAGGTGCCCTCGGGGCCTGCGGGTACGGGTCGCAGAAGAAGAACGACAGCGCGAACGCCGCGGCGGAGGGCAGGAAGCTCTCGGCCGGCACCGTGCGGATCGGCTACTTCCCCAACATCACGCACGCCACGCCCCTGGTCGGTGAGCAGGAGGGGATCCTGCAGAGGGAGCTGGGCGGCACCAAGGTCAGGTCGACCACCTTCAACGCCGGGCCGTCGGAGATCGAGGCGCTGAACGCGAACTCCGTCGACATCGGCTGGATCGGCCCCTCGCCCGCGGTCAACGGCTATGTGAAGTCCAAGGGCAAGAGCCTGCGGATCATCTCCGGCTCCGCGTCCGGCGGGGTGAAGCTGGTCGTCGACCCGAAGAAGATCACTTCACTGGACGACGTCAAGGGCAAGCGCATCGCCACGCCCCAGAAGGGCAATACGCAGGACGTCGCCTTCCTGAACTGGATCGCCGGCAAGGGCTGGAAGGTGGACCCGCAGAGCGGCAAGGGCGACGTCTCCGTCGTCCGCACGGACAACAAGGTGACACCCGATGCCTTCAGGGCCGGTTCCGTCGACGGCGCCTGGGTGCCCGAGCCGACGGCCTCCAAGCTGGTCTCGGAGGGCGGCAAGGTGCTGCTGGACGAGAGCACGCTGTGGCCGGACAGGAAGTTCGTGATCACCAATGTGATCGTGTCGCAGAAGTTCCTCGACGAGCACCCCGACGTGGTCGAGGCCGTGCTGCGCGGCTCGGTGCGGACCAACGCCTGGATCGCGGCGAACCCTGAGAAGGCGAAGGCGTCGGCCAACGCGGCGCTGAAGAAGCTCTCCGGCAAGGAACTGCCGGCGAACGTGCTCGACCCCGCGTGGCAGTCCCTCGCGACGACGGACGATCCGCTGGCCACGACGCTGCGGGCCGAGGCGGACCACGCCGTCAGGGCCGGGCTGCTGGAACAGCCGGACCTGTCCGGCATCTACGACCTGGCCCTGCTCAACAAGGTGCTCAGGGCCGAGGGCAAGCCGGCGGTCGACGCCGCGAAGCTCGGCAGGCAGTGACCGTGTACACGGCAGTAGGGGCGCGCATGCCCGTCCGCATTCCAGGAGGTGACCGGATGATCCCGGCGCTGACCACCGCGACCTCCGGCACGGCCGTCGACGACGACATACCGGCGGCCGTCCGGATCGACCACGTCCACAAGAGCTACGGCCGTCCGGGCACGGACCGGCCGGTGCTCGACGACATCACGCTCGATGTCCGTCCCGGGGAATTCGTCTGCCTGCTGGGCGCCTCCGGCTGCGGCAAGTCCACGCTGCTCAACCTGGTCGCCGGGCTGGACCGGCCGTCCGCCGGAACCATCGAGGTGCCCGGCGGCCGGCCGGCACTGATGTTCCAGGAGCACGCGCTGTTCCCGTGGCTGACGGCGGGCCGCAACATTGAACTGGCGCTGCGGCTGCGCGGGGTGCCGCGGGCCGGACGGCGGGCGGAGGCGGAGCGGCTGCTGGAGCTCGTACGGCTGGGCGGCTCGTACGGCAAGCGCGTGCACGAGCTGTCGGGCGGCATGCGGCAGCGGGTCGCGCTGGCGCGGGCGCTGGCGCAGGACAGCCGGGTGCTGCTGATGGACGAGCCGTTCGCGGCGCTGGACGCCATCACCCGGGACGTGCTGCACCACGAGCTGACCCGGATCTGGGCGGAGACGCGGCTGTCGGTGCTGTTCGTCACGCACAACGTCCGCGAGGCGGTGCGGCTCGGGGAGCGGGTGGTGCTGCTGTCGTCCCGGCCGGGCCGGGTCGTACGCGAGTGGGAGGTCGGCATTCCGCAGCCGCGCCGCATCGAGGACGCGGCGGTGGCCGATCTGTCGGTGGAGATAACCGAAGAACTGCGTGGGGAGATCCGCCGCCATGGCCGGCACTGATACCACCAAGGCCGCCGAAGGCGACCTCGCGGGCCTGGAGGCCGGGCTCGACGCGCTGGACGCGGTCCAGGTCGGGCACACGCCGCTGCGGCAGGTGCTGCTGCACAAGGTGCTGCCGCCCGTCGTGGCCGTCGTGCTGGTACTGGCCGTGTGGAAGCTCCTGGTACTGGCGCGGGTCACCGACGACTACAAGCTGCCCGACCCGTCCGCGGTCTGGCACGGCCTGCGTGAGCTGTGGCTGAACGGCACGCTGCTGTCCATCGTCTGGACCAGCGTCTCGCGTGGCCTGCTCGGCTTTTTCGCCGCCCTCGCGCTCGGCACCCCGCTCGGGCTGCTGGTGGCCCGGGTGCCGGTCGTACGGGCGGCCCTGGGGCCGATCCTGTCGGGGCTGCAGTCGCTGCCGTCGGTGGCCTGGGTGCCGGCGGCCGTGATCTGGCTGGGCATCACGGACTCGGCGATGTACGCCGTGATCCTGCTGGGCGCGGTGCCGTCCATCGCCAACGGCCTGGTCTCCGGCATCGACCAGGTGCCGCCGCTGTATCTGCGGGCGGGGCGCACGATGGGGGCGACCGGGGTGCGCGGGGCGCGGCACGTCCTGCTGCCGGCCGCCCTGCCGGGGTACCTCGCCGGGCTCAAGCAGGGCTGGGCGTTCTCGTGGCGGTCGCTGATGGCGGCGGAACTCATCGCCTCCTCCCCGGACCTGGGCCTGGGGCTGGGGCAGTACCTGGAGAACGCGCGCACCGACTCCGACATGCCGGGGGTGCTGCTGGGCATCCTCCTCATCCTGTTCGTCGGCATCGCCATCGACCTGATCGTCTTCAGCCCGCTGGAACGCCGTGTGCTGCGCACGCGCGGCCTGGCGACGCGGTAGGGGCGGGCCGTGGTCCTGCTGATCATCGCCCACGGCAGCCGCGACCCGCGGCACGCGGCGACGGTCGCCGCCCTGCGCGCGCGGGTCGCGGCCCGGCGGCCCGGGCTGCGCGTCGAGGCGGGCTTCCTGGACTTCTGCGCGCCGGGCGTGGAGCAGGTGCTGGCCCGCCTGGCGGCGGAGGGCGTACGGGAGGTGGTGGCGGTCCCGCTGTTGCTGACCCGCGCCTTCCACGCCAAGTCCGACATTCCCGCCGTCCTGGCCCGGGCCATGGCCGCGCTGCCCGGCCTGAGGGTGCGCCAGGCGGGGGTACTGGGCCCTTCCGCGCTGCTGACGGCCGCGCTGGAACGGCGGCTGTACGAGGCCGGGGTGCGCCCCGGCGACCGGGGCTCGACCGGGGTCGTCCTGGCCTCGGCGGGCTCTTCCGACCCGGAGGCGAACGCGGTGATCGCAGAAATCGCGCGGGAGTGGCGGCACACCGGCTGGTGCGCCGTGCGGCCCGCGTTCGCCTCCGCTTCCCCACCGCGCACCGACGACGTCGTGCGCGCACTGCGCGCGGAGGGCATACGCCGGGTGGCGGTGGCGCCGTACGCCCTCGCTCCGGGACGGCTGCCGGACCGCATCGCGCAGGGCGCCCGGGCGGCGGGGGCGGACGTGCTGGCGGAGGTGCTCGGAGCGGCGCCCGAGGTGGTCGCGTTGCTGATGCGGCGGTACGACGAGGCGTCTGATACGTCGGTGCCCGTCTCGCTTTCGGCGGGATAAAGGCGTTTGGTAGGGCAATACCCGGATTCCACCCCATCCAGTGCTGCCGTTTTGCTTGGCTATGAGCAGTAACACAGCCCATGACCGGCATGACGGAAAGGGGAACAGTGTTGACTGTTGCATCGGAGTGGGTCCAGCGCTCGGCGGACCGCACGTACTGGGCATGGGACGCCGATCGCTGGGAGACCAAGAGCCCCGGCTGGCAGGACCTGCCCGGCGCGAAGATCAACCTTCAGGTCGGCGGCCCGGACTCGCCCTCCTACGGCGCCATCTTCGTGGTGACGTTCAGCGCGGAGACGCTGGTCGGCTCCGCGGACGCCAACAGCGTCCTGTGGCTGGACGTCCTGTTCGGCGGGGAGAGCCCGAACCCGGTCAGTGACAACCACCGCTTCTCCTCGGCGGCGTCCTCGGCGGAGTGGTCGTCCCACACCACGCTGCGAGTCATCAGGTTCGCCCCGCAGTTCAACCAGAAGGACGTGAGCGCGCAGGTCCGCGTGAGCCCCAGCGACAACATCGGCACGGCCGGTCTGCAGAACTGGGTGCTGAAGGTCGAGCGGTACAACCAGTAGGGCGCCGCGAAGGCCGTGCGGCGGCGCGTGCACGGGCAGGGGCGCCGTCGCACGGCCCCGTGGAGCGCGACCGGCCGCCGCGCCCCGTGGGGGTTGGGCGCGGCGGCCGTTGGCACGGGACCGTACCAGGGGTCACCGGGCAGACCGAACCTCCGACTCGGCAGGCTCGGCCGCATGGGGAGTGCTGCCTCCGCCGGGACCCGGCCCGCAGCGCCGCCGAGCGCCCGGCCAGGCGGGGTCGCCGGCGCGGGCCGGCACGGCCCTCCCACAGCGCCGTCGCCGTCGCTTTGAGGCGGGGCGAGGCGTGTCGTTCCATGTCTTTGGCGCGCCACTGGCAGACCCCCTGCCGGCCTCCTCCCCGCCGAAGGGGACACTTGCCGTGACCGGCCCGGGAAACAGCGGGCCGCGGGCAGCGGGAACGACGGCCCTGAAGGTAGGGAAGGTACGACGTGGTGGACGCGGCATTCACGGAACGGCGGGCACGCGAGCTCCTCGCCGCGGCGGGGGCACCGGTGCCGGCGGCGGACGCGCAGTTGCTCGCCCTCGGCGAGAACGCGGTCTTCGCCGCCGGCGGCCTCGTCGCCAAGGTGGGCCGGGACGCCTCGCTGCGCGACCGCGCCGACCGTGAACTACGCATCGCCACCTGGCTCGCGGAGAGCGGCATCCCCGCCGTGCGGGCGGCGGAGACCGAGGTGCTGGACGCCGACGGCCACCCGGTGACGCTCTGGCACCGGCTCCCCGAGGCCGTACGCCCGGCGGGCCCCGCCGACCTGGCCGGGCTGCTGCGGCAGATCCACGAGCTCCGGACACCCGGCTTCGGGCTGCCCCGGCGCGAGCTGCTCGGGGGTGTCGAGCGGTGGCTGCGGCTGGCCGGCGACGCCATCGATCCGGCCGACGCCGACTATCTGCGGGAGCGCCGCGACGGCTTCGCCGCGGCGGCCGCAGCCCTGACGCCGCATCTGACGCCGGGGCCGGTCCACGGTGACGCCCTCCCCCGCAACGTGCACATCGGGCCGGACGGGCCGGTCCTGGTCGACCTGGAGACCTTCGCCGCCGACCTGCGCGAGCACGACCTGGTGGTGATGGCCCTCAGCCGGGACCGGTACGGGCTGGACCCGGACGGCTACCACGCCTTCGTGCACACCTACGGCTGGGACGTGCGCGAGTGGGACGGCTGCGCGGTGCTGCGCGGCGCCCGCGAGACGGCGAGCTGCGCCTGGGTGGCCCAGCACGCGCCGGGCAACCCCGCCGCCCGCGCGGAGTTCACCCGCCGGGTGGCGTCCCTACGGGACGGCGACCCGGCGGTGCGGTGGTACCCCTTCTGAGCCGGCCGGCCGCAACCGCTGCGCAAGGCCGGCCGCCCCGCCCGGCTCTCCACGGGGCCGTCGATCGCGCGTCCACACGGAACACCCGGCCCGCGCGCACCACGGACGTGGCGTCCACACGGAACACCCGGCCCGCGCGCACACCGTGGCCTGAACGCCCCGGCCAAGGGTGCACCCCGGTCGCCCAGGGCCCCGGGTCAACACGGCGCCAAAGTGCGGCTCATTTGACGCCCCGCCGGAGGTCACCCCGAGTCGCCCGGCACCGCGCCGCCGGGCGCCGAGTACGCGGGGGTCCACCAGCGGTTCGCCCCCGGCCACCGAGAGGCCCCGCGTCCGTACCGTGCCGAGCACACAGGTGCCTGACGCCCCGCCAGGAGCACCCGGCCGACTCGGCGGGCCTGCACACCGCACCGACGGCGCGCGTCGCCCGACGACCCCGCCGGCCATGCCGCAGGCGCCTGCAGCCGCGTCAGCGCAGCGGCCACGCAGTCTCGACCACCGCTCGCGGATCACCCTGGCGGCGCAGCCACTTCTCGTAGCCCGCGGCCCATTCCTCGTACCAGCGCACCTGGTCGCGGTGGAGCTCCCACAGCTGCGCCTCCGCTATGCGGGGGTGGCGGCCGGCTATCGCCCGGGCCACGCGCACCGCCGCGAGGGCGTCCGCGCCCGCCTCGTGCGCCCCGTCCAGCACCACGCCGTACTCCTGGCAGACCGCCTCCAGCGTGCGCCTGCCCTTGCGGTAGCGGTCGACGGCCCGGTCGATGGTGTAGGGGTCGACGACCGGGCCCACCGGGGCGGCCCCGCCGGGCACGCCGCCCAGTCGCTCGCCGAGCGGGCGCAGCCCGTGGCGGCGCAGCTCCGCCTGGAGCATGCTGAGGTCGAAGGAGGCGTTGTAGGCGACGACGGGCACGCCCAGCGACCAGTGTCCGGCCAGCGCGTCGGCGATCTCCTCCACCACGTCGCGGGCGGGCCGGCCCTGCCGCGCCGCGCGCTCGCTGGTGATCCCGTGGATGGCGGCGGCCTCGGCGGGGATGGGTATTCCGGGATCGGCGAGCCAGTGCCGGCCGCGCACGAGGTCGCCGCCCTTGGTCTCGAGGACGGCCGCCGTGACGATCCGCGCCCGCGCCGGATCCGTGCCCGTCGTCTCCAGGTCGAAGCCGATCAGCAGCTCCTCGTGCCACGCCATGGCGGTTCCCCCTTCGGTGGTGCTTCCCCCGTCTGGTTCCCCAGCGTGCCACGCACCACTGACAACCGGCCGGCCCCGGCCCCGAGGGGCCGTCAGGAGAGGGTCACGAGACGGGCCGTGAGTCGCTCCACATGCCCTCGAACTCCTCGCGGTAGGTCTCGAAGAGCCCGCCGGTGTCGTCGCAGGGCCGGCCCTCGCGCAGCACGTCCCGGCTGCCGCCGCGCAGCACCAGCACCGGCGACTCCATGCCGCGCGCCTTGCGCAGGTACGACTGCACCACGGCCAGCCCGTCGGAGCCGTCGCCGTTGACGAGGTAGGCGGTGAAGCGCGGCGTCTCGTCGAAGACGCGGATCTCGAAGGCGGCGGTGTCGCGCAGCCGGTCCCGCACCCGCCGCATGTGCATGATGTTCATCTCCACCGACCGGCTCATCTCGCCCTTCTTGAGCCCCAGTTCCCGCTCGCGGCGGCGCACCGCACTGCTGGCCGGGTTGAGGAAGAGCAGGCGGGCGCGGCAGCCGGACTCGGCCAGGCGGACCATGCGCCGCCCGGAGTAGTTCTGTACGAGAAGGTTCAGGCCTATGCCGACCGCGTCCAGGCGGCGGGCGCTGCCGAAGAGGTCCTCCACGGGCAGCTGGCGCTGCAGGCGGACCCGGTCGGGGTGGACGCCGACGACGTCGGCGTAGCGGTCGCCCACGAGGTCCTCGACGGCGTCGATGGGCAGCCGGTCGGCGGAGGGGGCACCGGTGCCGCTGCCGCCGCCGAGGATGTCCAGCAGGCGGGCCGAGGCCCGTTCTGCCTGGGCCAGGACGGTCCGGGAGAGCGCGCGGTTGCGGGAGACGACGTTGCGGGCCACCTCCAGCTCGTCCAGCACGAGTTCGAGTTCGCGCCGGTCGTCCAGGTACGGCTCGAAGCAGGGCCAGTGCTGGACGAGCAGCTCGCGCAGCTGCGGCAGGGTGAGGAAGCTGAGGACGTTGTCGTCGGCGGGGTCCAGCAGATAGCCCTTGCGGCGGCTGACCTCGCGTACGGCCACGGCCCGCTGCGCCCACTCCTGGCCTGCGGGGCCGGCGGCGGCGACGACCCACTCCTCCTCGCCGTGCACCGGCTCGTAGACCGGGCGCAGCACGGCGGCCACGACGACCCGCAGCCGCTGTTCGACCAGGTTCAGCCAGATGTAGGCCCGGCCAGCCCGGCGGGCGCGGGTGCGCACCTCGCCCCAGGCCCCGGCGTCCCAGTCCAGTTCCGCGCCGATCTCCCTCGGGCGGGTCAGGGACATCACGCCCGGTGGCGTGTCGGTCGAGCCGTCTCCCCCGGGACTTCCGTCTCCAGGGGGCAGCTCCAGCCCGCCCGAGCTCACCTGTGCACCGCCTTCCGCCCCCGTCCAACGATCAAGGCAGAGTACTGTGCGGGCGGGAGGCGGTGCACGCGCCTCCGCAGCCCCTTCCGGCCAACTCAGCCGTTGGACGAGCCTGTTGTCCGGGAGCCCGGCGGCGGGAGTGAGCTGATTCATAGCCGGAAGGGTGGCGGTCACCCGGTTGGAGGAGCCGGGAAGGGCCGGTGGCGGCTTCCTGCTGGGGTTTTGGGGAAGATCTGCGGAAAGAGCCGTCCGGGGTGGAAGACTTGCGCTCATGCAGGTCTGGCCGGGACAGGCGTATCCGCTCGGTGCCACGTACGACGGCGCCGGGACCAACTTCGCGGTCTTCTCCGAGGCCGCCGAGCGCATCGAGTTGTGCCTTCTGCACGAGGACGGCTCGGAGACGGCGGTGGAGCTGCGCGAGAGCGACGCGTTCGTGCGCCATGCCTACCTGCCCGGGATCATGCCGGGCCAGCGGTACGGCTTCCGTGCTCACGGCCCGTACGAGCCGGAGCGGGGGCTGCGCTGCAATTCGGCCAAGCTGCTGCTCGACCCGTACGCGAAGGCGGTCAGCGGTGGGATCGGCTGGGGCGAGGACGTCTACGGGTATCACTTCGCGCGGCCGGAGAAGCGCAATGACATGGACTCCGCGCCGCACATGATGACTTCGGTGGTGGTCAACCCGTACTTCGACTGGGCCGACGACCGGCCGCCGCGCACGGACTACCACCGCACCGTCATCTACGAGGCGCACGTCAAGGGTCTGACGATGCTGCATCCGGCGCTGCCGGAGGAGGTGCGCGGTACGTACGCGGCGCTGGCGCATCCGGCAGTGATCGAGCATTTGACGGAGCTGGGGGTGACGGCCATCGAGCTCATGCCGGTCCATCAGTTCGTCAACGACCACCGGCTGGTGGATGCCGGGCTCGCGAACTACTGGGGTTACAACACGATCGGCTTCTTCGCCCCGCACAACGCCTACGCCTCGTGGGGTGACCGGGGGCAGCAGGTCCTGGAGTTCAAGTCGGCGGTGCGGGCCCTGCACGAGGCGGGCATCGAGGTGATCCTGGATGTGGTCTACAACCACACGGCCGAGGGCAACCACCTGGGGCCGACGCTCTCGTTCCGGGGGCTGGACAACGCCTCGTACTACCGGCTGGCGGACGACCCGCGCTATTACATGGACACCACCGGTACCGGCAATTCGCTGCTGATGCGCAGCCCGCACGTGCTGCAGCTCATCATGGACTCGCTGCGCTACTGGGTGACCGAGATGCGGGTCGACGGCTTCCGCTTCGATCTGGCGGCGACACTGGCCCGGCAGTTCCACGAGGTCGACCGGCTGTCGTCCTTCTTCGACCTGGTGCAGCAGGACCCGGTGGTCAGCCAGGTGAAGCTGATCGCCGAGCCGTGGGACGTGGGCGAGGGCGGCTACCAGGTCGGCAATTTCCCGCCCCTGTGGACGGAGTGGAATGGAAAATTCCGCGACACCTCCCGGGATCTGTGGCGCGGCGAGCCCGCCACCCTCGCGGAGTTCGCCTCCCGTCTGACGGGCTCCTCCGACCTCTACCAGCACGACGGCAGGCGCCCGCTGGCCTCCATCAACTTCGTCACCTGCCACGACGGCTTCACCCTGCACGACCTGGTCTCGTACAACGACAAGCACAACGAGGCCAACGGCGAGAACAACCAGGACGGCGAGAGCCACAACCGCTCGTGGAACTGCGGGACCGAGGGCGAGAGCGACGACCCCGGGGTTCTCGAACTGCGCGAGCGGCAGATGCGCAACTTCATCGCCACACTGCTGCTCTCGCAGGGCGTGCCGATGCTCAGCCACGGCGACGAGTTCGCCCGCACGCAACACGGCAACAACAACGCCTACTGCCAGGACGGCGAGCTCTCCTGGGTGCACTGGCCGGGCCCGGACGACGAGTCCGCCGCGCCGGCGCACCGCATGCTGCACTTCACCCGCTCCCTGGTGTGGCTGCGCCGCGACCACCCCGTCTTCCGGCGCCGCCGCTTCTTCCACGGCAGCCCGGTGCAGGGCACCCACGACGGGCTCTCGGACATCGCCTGGTTCACCCCTGAGGGTGAGGAGATGCAGGACGGTGACTGGCAGGCCGCCCACGCCCGGTCACTGACCGTCTTCCTCAACGGCGGCGCGATCTCCGAGCCGGGGCCGCGCGGCGAGCCGGTCGTCGACGACTCCTTCCTGCTGATGTTCAACGCGCACGACCGGCCCCTCGACTTCGTCGTGCCCATGAACCACGGCCGGCAGTGGCAGGTCGTCGTCGACACCGCCTGCGCCGACGGCGCGGCGGCCGACGGCCCCAAGGTGCACGCCGGCGAGCGGCTCACGCTCACCGACCGCAGCCTCGCGGTGCTGCAGCGGCCCGCTTAACGGCAGTGACGGGAAACGGGCTGCGGCATGGCGGCGAGTTGCGGGTACGTATGTTCCCGTGACGCGCGACAGCTGCTCCCCGCCGACCGCCACCTACCGGCTCCAGCTCCAGCCCGCCTTCCCCTTCGCGGCGGCCGAGCGGGCCGTGCCCCGCCTCGCCGCCCTCGGTGTGTCCCATCTGCACCTCTCCCCCGTCCTGGAGGCCGTGCCGGGCTCCACGCACGGCTACGACGTCGTCGACCACACGGCCGTCCGCGCGGAACTGGGCGGCGAGGAGGGCCTGCGGGCGCTCGCCCGCACCGCCCACGCGCACGGGCTGGGGCTCGTCCTGGACATCGTGCCGAACCACATGGCCGTACCCGCGCCCGAGCGGCTCAACGGGCCGCTGTGGCAAGTGCTGCGGGACGGCCCGGCCTCCCCGTACGCCCGCTGGTTCGACATCGACTGGGCCGAGCACGGGGGCAAGGTCCTGCTGCCGGTGCTGGCCGGACGGCTCGGCGACGAACTGTCCCGCTTCACCGTGTCCGACGGCGTGCTGCGCTATCACGACCACGCCTTCCCGCTGCGGCCCGGCACCGAGCGGCTGCCGCCGGCCGAACTGCTGGACGCCCAGTGGTACCGGCCCGCCTGGTGGCGGCTGGCCCGCACCGAGCTGAACTACCGGCGCTTCTTCACCGTCTCCGAGCTGATCGCGGTGCGGGTGGAGGACCCCGAGGTCTTCGCCGCGACGCACGCCAAGGTCCTCCAGCTGCTGCGCGAAGGGGTACTGGACGGGCTGCGGATCGACCATCCGGACGGCCTCGCGGACCCGCCCGGCTATCTGCGGCGGCTGCACGAGGCAACCGGCGGGCGCTGGACGGTCGTGGAGAAGATCCTGAGCGGCGACGAACGGCTGCCCGCCGGCTGGCCCGTCGCCGGCACCACCGGCTACGACGCCCTGCGCCACCTCGACGGGCTGTTCACCGACGCGGAGGGCGCCACCGAACTGACGGCCGCCTACCGCGCCTTCACCGGCGCACCACCCGACCGGGGCGGCGACTGGCCGGCGACCGTACGCCGCGCCGCCTACCGGGTGGTCACCCATGAACTGGCGGCGGAGGTCGAACGGCTGGTGCGCACCGCCACGCGGCTGTGCGAGACCTCCCACCGGCTGCGCGACCACGCCCCCTGGACCCTGCGCACCGCCCTGTGCGAGATCCTCGTCCGGCTGCCCGTCTACCGCCCGTACGCCGTGCCCGGCCGTCCCTCCGCACCGGCGGACGCCGCGCTGCTGGACGAGGCCGCCCAAGGGGCCCGTACCGCCTTCGCCGTTCCGGAGGAGGCCCGGGCGGTCGAACTCGTACGGGACGCGGCCCTCGGACGGCTCGGGGACGGGCCGGACCAGCGGGACTTCTGCGCGCGGTTCGCCCAGACCGCCTCCGCGCTGCGCGCCAAGTCGGTCGAGGACACCGCGTTCTACCGCTACGCGCCCCTGCTGTCGGCCACCGAGGTCGGCGGCACCCCGGACCGGCCGGCGCTCACGCCGGGCGAGTTCCACGCCTACTGCGCCCGCCTGCAGCGGGACTGGCCCGCCGGCGGCACCGTGCTGTCCACCCACGACACCAAGCGCAGCGCGGACGCCCGGGCGCGGATCGCCGCGCTGAGCGAGTACCCGGGCCGGTGGGCCGGCCTGATGGACCGGCTGTGGCCGCAGGCCACCGCCCCCGACCCGCACATGGCGTGGGTGGCCTGGCAGAGCGCGTTCGGCCTCGGCACGCCCGACGCGGGGCGGCTCGCCCCGGCGGTGCTCAAGAGCGTCCGTGAGGCCGCACTGCTGACGACCTGGACGGAGCCGGACACCGCGTACGAGGCGGCGGTCGAGGCCTTCGTCGCCGCCGGCCCGTGCGGGCCCGCGCACGACGACCTGACCGCCCTCGCCCGCGAGGCCGCGCCGACCGTGCGGGCCAACGTCCTCGGCGCGGCGCTGCTGCACCTGACGATGCCGGGCGTGCCGGATGTGTACATGGGCACCGAGCGCACGTACCGCGCGCTGGTCGATCCGGACAACCGGCGCCCGCCCGCATGCGCGGACGAGGCTCCCGACAGCGCCCCCGGCGATGCCCACGACGAGGCCCTCGAGGAGCTTTCCGGCCGGAAGGCGCAGCTCACGCGTGCCGCGCTGCGCCTGCGACGGGCGCATCCGCAGTGGTTCGGGGCGCAGGGAGCGTACGAGCCGCTGACGGCGGCCGGGCCGGGGGCGGAGCACTGCGTGGCGTTCGCGCGGGCGGGGCAGGTGGTCGCCGCCGCGACGCGGCTTCCGCGCCGGCTGGCCGCGGCCGGGGGGTGGCGGGAAACGGTGCTGGGCCTGCCGGGGGGTGGGGCGTGGCGGGAGCTGCTGACGGGTGAGGTGTGGGAGGAGCGGGTGGCGCTGGAGGAGTTGCTGGGGGCGGCGTGGCCGGTGGCGCTGCTGGTGCGGATATAGGCCGTGGCCGGTGGGCCTTGCCTTGCCTTGCCCCTGTCCCGGGCTTTGATCTCCCCGAGTTACCGCTGAGAGGTGGCCTCATGTCCTCAAGCGCCGGACGGGCTGGTTGTGCTGCCTCCTCAAGCGCCGGACGGGCTCATGGTGCGATCAGGTCCGAGACCCGCACGAACTCGTACCCCTTCGCGCGCAGTTCCGGCACGATCCGCCTCACCGCCTCCTCCGTGGTGGGCGCCGCGCTGCGCGTGCAGTGCATCACCACGACCGAGCCGGGCTTGACCTGCGAGAGGACCTGGGTGGCCACGGGAGCGGCCTGCTTGGCGAAGGCGTCGCCGCTTATGACGTCCCACTGCACGGCCGTCACCTTCGCCGGGGCGAGCTCCCGCAGGACGGCGTCGTTGTGGCAGCCACCGGGGAAGCGGAAGTAGGGGACGATCCGCTCGACCCCGGCGCGGCGGAAGGACGTGAAGGCGCGCTCCACATCGGCGCGGGCCTCACCGCGCGGGACGGTCGGCAGGCCGTAGCAGGGCGTCGAGAAGGCGTGGTGGCTGTAGGAGTGGTCGGCGACCTCGAAGAGCGGGTCGGTGCCGATGGACTTGGCCTGGTCCGGGTACTGCTCGGCCCACTTGCCGGTCATGAAGACCGTCGCGGGGATCTTCAGCCGGCGCAGGGTCTCGATCAGCGCGGGGTTGTCGAAGTGCTCGCCGCGTGCCGCGCGCGGGCCCTGTTCGGCCGTCATGTCGGCGTCGAAGGTGAGCGCCACCCTTTTGCCGCCGTCCCGCCTGCCGTGCGAGAAGACGGGGGTGGTGCCGCCGGGGCCGGGCGGGAGGGTGGGGACGGGGGTTACGGACGGGGCCGGGGCCGGGGCGGAAGCCTTGGGGCTCGCCGGTCCGGTGGATTTGGACTTGGCCGTTCCGCTGCCGCCGCAGGCGGTCAGGGCGCAGCACAGGAGGGCCGCGGTGAGTGCGGCGCGCGAGGGTCGGGGCATGAGCCGATTCTTCCCCCGGCCCCGCCCCTTCCCCTCACCGGGGGCTCCGCCCCCGGACGGGCTCAAGCCCCTACACCGCAACCAGAGACTTCGCGTCGCGCGCCAGCGCCGTCAGGCGGGAGATGGCCCGGAAGTACTTCTTGCGGTAGCCGCCGTTCAGCATCTCCTCGCTGAAGAGCTCGTCGAAGGGCCGCCCCGCCGCCAGCACCGGCACCTCGCGGTCGTACAGCCGGTCGGCGAGCACCACCAGCCGCAGCGCCGTCGACTGGTCCGGCACCGGCTCGACACCTGTCAGGCACACGGCGCGGACGCCGTCGCACATGGCGCCGTAGCGGCTGGGATGGACCTTGGAGAGGTGGTCCAGCAGGGCGGGGAAGGCGTCGAGCGAGGCGCCCTCGGTCGCGTGCGCCGCACGCTCGACGGTGGCGTCGTCGTACGGGGCCGGGGCCTGCGGCAGGCCGCGGTGGCGGTAGTCCTCGCCGTCGATGCGCAGCGGGCGGAAGTGGGCGGACAGGCCCTGGATCTCCCGCAGGAAGTCGGCGGCGGCGAACCGGCCCTCGCCGAGCTTGCCGGGCAGCGTGTTGGAGGTGGCGGCCAGGGCCACGCCCGCGTCGACCAGCTTGCCCAGCAGGGTGGACACGAGCACCGTGTCCCCCGGGTCGTCCAGCTCGAACTCGTCGATGCACAGGAGTTTGTGGCCGCTGAGCGTCTGAACGGTCTGCTGGAAGCCCAGTGCGCCGACGAGGTTGGTCAGCTCGACGAACGTGCCGAAGGCCTTCCGTTCGGGCGGGGCCGCGGTGGCGTGCCAGAGGGAGGCCAGCAGGTGGGTCTTGCCGACGCCGTAGCCGCCGTCGAGGTAGACGCCGCGGGGGCCGGTGGGGGCGGCGGGCCCGGCCTCGCGCCGGAACCAGCGCCTGCGGCCGGCGCCGCTCGCGTTTTCGCCGCCGAGCCCGGCTGCGAAGCCGCTGAGGACCGTGACGGCCTCGGCCTGGCTGGGCTGGTTCGGGTCCGGGATGTAGTTGTCGAACTGCACCGAGCCGAACCGCGGCGGGGGCACCATCTCGGCGACCAGGCGGTCGGCCGGTACGTGCGGGGCGCGCGAGGTGAGCGCGAGGGGCTGCCGCACGGCTTCGCCCTGCCCGGGCATGGGAGCGGGGGCGGCGGAGCCTGCGGCGACGGACGGTGATGCGGTGGAGGACGACACAGCTGTCCAGCGTAGCCCGGGAAGCGGGAGGAGGCCGTCGCGCGCGGGGCGAGCCATGTCACACTGCGGCCTATGCGACGCCTGTTCCCCTCTCCGCTGAGCCCCTCCGACCTCGAAGACCGCGAATGGGGGCTGGACGAGCTCGCAGACCTCTACGCCTACCCGGAGGCGGTCACCGGCGCCGGCGGCGGGGGGGCGTGGCTGCGGGCCAACATGGTCTCCTCGCTCGACGGCGCCGCCCACCACGAGGGGCGCTCGCAGCCGCTGTCCTCAGCCGCCGACATGCGGATCTTCGGCACCCTGCGGGGGCTCGCCGACGCGGTGGTGGTGGGGGCCGAGACCGTACGGCAGGAGGGCTACCGGCCCGCGCGGGCCCGTGAGGCCTTCGCGGCGCGCCGCGCGGCGCTCGGGCAGCAGCCCGCGCCCGCCATGGCCGTGGTGAGCGCGGGGCTCGACCTGGACTTCTCACTCCCCCTCTTCACCTCGCCGCTCGTGCCGACGGTCGTGCTGACGGGCGGGGACGCGCCTGCGGAGCGGGTGGCCGCGGCGCGCGCTGCGGGCGCCGAGGTGATCGTGGCCGGGGAGGGGCCCGGGGTGGAGGCCGCCCGGGTACCGGAGGTGCTGGCCGCGCGGGGGCTGAGGCGGCTGCTCACGGAGGGCGGGCCCCGGCTGCTGGGACAGTTCGCCTCGGCCCGGGTACTGGACGAGATGTGCCTGTCGCTGGCTCCGGTGGTCGCCACGGGCGCGGCACCGCGGATCATGGCGGGTCCGCCGCTGGCGGTGCCGGAACGGTTCGCTCTCGGTTCCGTGCTGGAGGACGGCGGGTTTCTCTTCACCCGCTACCGAAGGATCTGACAATCGGCGGAATTTGCCGTTCCGGTTCGCTTCTGCTGGGCAGAATTGAGTCAGACGCTCCCCCGAGGGCACAGGATCAAAACAGGCGGGCTCATGGGGAGCACGCGCAGGATGGTTTCTGTTGGGCCCGGTGGCCCACGTAGGAGAAGGGCCCTGACCGTGTTCACGAGCGTATTGATGATCGAGCAGCCGCTGTCCGCCGCGGATGTCGACTTCGTCACGACCCTTCACGACGACGACATGTCCTTCGTGGTCCTCATGCGTCCCCGCGGGGACGAGGACCGGCTGCTGCGCGCGATCGACGACGTGGCTCTCGGCGAGCTGGAGCAGGCTGTCCACGAGGCCGACGAGCCCGAGGGCGAGGAGGCCCTGCGGCCCGCCGCCCTCGCTCTGGAGCACTCCCTCCAGAGCCTGCGGGCAGCGGGCTGCGAGGCCGTCGGCCAGATCATCGACAAGCATCCGCTGGACCTGCTGCGGTCCGTCGTCGAGCAGACCCATGCCGACGAGGTGATCGTGTTGACCGCCCCGCACCTGGTCGAGGAGTTCTTCCACCGCGACTGGGCCTCACGCGCCCGCCACAAGGTCGGCGTGCCCGTCCTCAAGCTCTACGCCCACAACGACGAGGAGCCGGCCGGGGAGGCGGTCGGGGAGTGAGCCGGGCCGGCGCCCAGCCGGCCGTCGCTCATCACCAGCACCCGGTCCGCGCGGCCCAGCAGCCGCCGGTCGTGGGTGACCAGCACCGTCGCCGTCCGGTGCCGCCGGGTGACGTCGGCCGGCAGTTCCACGACCCGCTCGCCGCGCTCGTGGTCCAACGCCGAGGCCGGCTCGTCCACCAGCAGCACCGACGGACCACCGGACAGCGCACGGGCGATGTTCACGCGCTGCCGCTCGCCGCCCGACGACTGGCGCGGGCGGCGGCGCCGCTTCGCCCCGTCCAGCCCGGCCGACTCCAGCAGCTCCGCGGCGCGCGTCCGCGCGGCGGCACTCCCCCATGGCCCGAACGGCAGGGGCGGTACCCCATCCGGCCGCCCCGCAAGTGCTTCACCGCCGGCAGGCTCGACTTCCCGGCCCCGGACGGCCCACGACCGCCACCAGCTCGCCGGGGGGCCACGGACAGGGACACCTCGTCCAGGGCGGTGGGCCTGCGGTCGCCGTCGGGGTAGGTGAGGGTGACGGACCGGAGCGACAGGGCGGGGCCGGGGCCTGCGGCGGGCCCGGAGGGCGGGCGGTTCAGCAAGCCGTTCAGCGGGCCGTTCAGCGGGCCGTTCAGCGGGCCGTTCAGCGGATCGGTCATGGCGGCCGGCCCGCCCTGTCGCCGCACGAGAGCGAGATCCTGGGCCTGCCGGCCAAAGGGCCGGCCGAAGGGCCGGCCGACCGGCAGATCTCCCGCCGCCTCTTCATCAGCGAGGCCACGGTCAAGACGCACCTCGTGCACATCTACGGCAAGCCCGGCGTCGACAGCCGCACCGCGGCCGTCGCGGCGGGGCTGGCGGCGGGGCTGATCCGTCCGGTGTGACGGGCGCGGACCGGGCTGTCGGCGGCGGGTGCAACAATCAGGGGCGTAAACAGGTACCTGCCTTTGGACAACCCCCAGGGAGCACCGCACATGGCACCGGCCGTCCCCACGACGATGGACCGACCGCACTTCATCGGCATCGGCGGCGCCGGCATGTCGGGCATCGCGAAGATCCTCGCCCAGCGCGGCGCGGCCGTCGCCGGCAGCGACGCCAAGGAGTCCGCGACGGCCGAGGCCCTGCGCGAGCTCGGGGCGACCGTCCACATCGGGCACGCGGCCGGCCACCTCGCCGAGGACGCCAGCTGCGTCGTCGTCTCCAGCGCCATCCGCGCCGACAACCCCGAGCTGGCCGCCGCCGCCGAGCGCGGCATCCCCGTCGTCCACCGCTCGGACGCGCTCGCCCGCCTGATGGACGGGCTGCGCCCGATCGCCGTCGCCGGCACCCACGGCAAGACGACCACGACGTCCATGCTCGCCGTCTCCCTCGACGCCCTCGGCCTCGGCCCCTCGTACGCCATCGGCGGCGACCTGGACGGCCCCGGCTCCAACGCCCGGCACGGCGGCGGCGAGATCTTCGTCGCCGAGGCGGACGAGAGCGACCGCAGCTTCCACAAGTACGCGCCCGAGGTCGCGATCATTCTCAACGTGGAGCTGGACCACCACGCGAACTACGCGTCGATGGAGGAGATCTACGACTCCTTCGAGACGTTCGTCGGCCGGATCCGCCCCGGCGGCACGCTCGTCGTCTCCGCCGACCAGGCCGGCGCCCGGGAGCTGACGGAGCGGATCTCCGGACGCCACGACATCGAGGTCGTCACCTACGGCGAGGCCGAGGAAGCGGACGTCCGCGTCCTGAAGGTCAACCCGCGCGGCCTGGCCAGCGAGGTCACCGTCCTGCTGGGCGGCAAGATGCTCACCTTCGCCGTCTCCGTCCCCGGCCGCCACTACGCGCTCAACGCCGTGGCCGCCCTGGCCGCGGGCGTCGCGCTGGGCATCCCCGTGCACAATCTGGCCTCCGCCCTCGGCAAGTACACCGGCGTCAAGCGCCGCCTGCAGCTCAAGGGCGAGGCCGCCGGGGTCCAGGTCATCGACTCCTACGCCCACCACCCCACCGAGATGACCGCCGACCTGGAGGCCATCCGGGGCGCGGCCGCCGGCTCCCGGGTCCTGGTGGTCTTCCAGCCGCACCTCTTCAGCCGCACCCAGGAGCTCGGTACGGAGATGGGCCAGGCCCTCGCCCTGGCCGACGCCTCCGTGGTCCTGGACATCTACCCGGCCCGCGAGGACCCGGTCCCGGGCATCACCAGCGCCCTGATCATCGACGCGGCGAAGGACAGCGGCGCCGAGGTGCGGGGCGAGCACGACATGGCCGCGATCCCGGACGTCGTCGCGGGAATGGCACGGTCCGGCGATCTCGTTCTGACCATGGGCGCAGGCGACGTCACGGACCTCGGTCCGAAGATCCTGGCCCGCCTGGAGAGCTGACACCGGCCAGAACGCAGGGCCGTAATCCCGAAAGGCGTGCGACATGGCATACGAGGTCGAGAAGACGGACGAGCAGTGGCGCGCGGAGCTGACCCCGGCGGAGTACGAGGTACTGCGCCGGGCCGGCACCGAGCCCGCCTTCCGCGGCGAGTACACCGACACGAAGACGGCCGGCGTCTATGCCTGCCGTGCCTGCGGCGCGGAGCTGTTCCGGTCCACCGAGAAGTTCGAGAGCCACTGCGGCTGGCCGAGCTTCTTCGATCCCAGGGACAGCTCCGCCGTCGAGCTCGTCGAGGACCGCTCGTACGGCATGGCCCGCACCGAGGTGCGCTGCGCCCGCTGCGGCTCGCACCTGGGCCACGTTTTCGAGGGCGAGGGCTATCCCACGCCCACGGACCAGCGCTACTGCATCAACTCCATCTCCTTGCGCCTGGAGCCGGACGCGGGCTGAGCCGCCGCCCGGAGCCCTGCTTCACGGATCCCTGCTTCAGGAATCCCTACTTCACGGCGGCGAGGCCCTTCTTCACGTCGTCCAGGTTCATCACCGGGTGCAGCTCGATCTCGGCCTCCAGCTCCAGGAAGAGCTGCTCGCAGGTGGCGGGTATCTGTGAGGGGTCCTCCAGGTCGAAGACCATGAGGCAGGTGCGGCCGCCGTCGAGTGCGGTGAAGTAGGCGGCCTCCGGCTGGAGCTGTGCCACCAGCCCCTCGATGATCTTCGACAACGAGCCGTTCCGGAACGCCTCGTTCCCCGCGCGGGTGTCCATCCGGGCCCGCAGAAGTGTGCGCATGGCCCTCACTCCCTCGGCGCAGCGCGGCGTGCCGCACCCGGCGCTTCGGACCCGCGCTCGCGAAGGAGCGGCCACGTGGTCACGCCTCTTCCAGCGTCCCCCCGGTCGCGGGCGGGTGCAACCGGCCCCCGCACCGCAGGACGGCGGCCGATTCCGCGGGGAGCGTCAGGACTCCGTCCTCGCCGGGCAGGTCCACCGGCTGCCAGGCGGCCCGCACCTCCTCGCAGGCCGGGCCGGGGCCCAGGGGTACGGCCGCGGGCCGGCCGCCGAGGTTGACGGCGACCAGCAGCGGGCCGCGCCGGAAGCAGACCGTGCCCTGGCCGGTGGCCGAGAGCGCGCCGTAGGTCCACCGCGGGTCGGTGAGTGCCGGCTCCGCGTGCCGCAGGGCGATCAGCCGCCGGTACCAGTCGAGCAGCGCGGAGTGCGGGGCACGCTCCGGTTCCGTCCAGTCCAGGCAGGACCTCTCCCTCGTCGCCGGGTCCTGGGGGTCCGGGATCTCCTCGGCCTGCCAGCCGTGCGCGGCGAACTCCCGCCGCCGCCCGGCGCGTACGGCCTCGGCCAGCTGCGGGTCCGTGTGGTCGGTGAAGTACTGCCAGGGGGTGCGGGCACCCCACTCCTCGCCCATGAACAGCATCGGTGTGAAGGGTGCGCACAGCACGAGGGTGGCGGCGCAGGCCAGCAGGCCGGTGGAGAGACGGGACGAGGGCCGGTCGCCCAGGGCGCGGTTGCCGACCTGGTCGTGGGTCTGGGCGTAGCCGAGGAGCCGGTACGCGGGCGTGGTGGCGGGGTCGAGGGGGCGGCCGTGGCGGCGGGCGCGGAAGGAGGAGTATGTGCCGTCGTGGAAGAAGCCGCCCCGCAGTGTCTTGGCCAGGGCGTGGGCCGGGTCGGCGGCGAAGTCGGCGTAGTACCCGGCGGACTCCCCGGTCAGGGCGGTGTGCAGGGCGTGGTGGAAGTCGTCGTTCCACTGTGCGTGCAGGCCCAGGCCGCCGGCCTGGCGGGGGGTGATGGTGGCGGGGTCGTTCCGGTCGGACTCGGCGATGAGGAAGAGCGGCCGTCCCAGTCGTGCGGCCAGGGCGTCGACGGCGGCCGACAGCTCCGCCAGGAAGTGCTTCGGCCCGGTGTCGGCCAGGGCGTGCACGGCATCCAGCCGCAGCCCGTCGAGCCGGTAGTCGCGCAGCCAGGCCAGCGCACTGCCCGTCAGATACGCGCGTACCTCGGCCGACCCGGGTGCGTCGAGGTTGACGGCCGCTCCCCACGGCGTGTGGTGGGTGTCGGTGAAGTACGGGCCGTAGGCGGGCAGGTGGTTGCCCGACGGCCCGAGGTGGTTGTGCACCACGTCCAGGACGACGCCCAGGCCCAGCCCGTGTGCCGCGTCCACCAAGCGCCGCAGCCCGGCGGGCCCGCCGTAGGGTTCGTGCACGGCCCAGGGCGCCACGCCGTCGTACCCCCAGCCGTGCCGGCCCGGGAAGGGGCAGACCGGCATCAGCTCCACGTGCGTGACCCCCAGCTCCGCCAGGTGGGGGAGCCTTCGGGCGGCGGCGTCGAAGGTGCCCTCACGGGTGCAGGTGCCGATGTGCAGCTCGTACAGCACCGCGCCCGGCAGCGGGCGGCCCGGCCAGTCGTGCCGCCAGGTGAAGCGGGAGAAGTCGACGACGGCGCCGGGCCCGTCCGGGCCGTCCGGCAGGCGGCGCGAGCGCGGGTCGGGCAGCACGGGTCCGCCGTCCAGGGCGAAGCCGTAGCGGGTGCCGTCCGTCGCCGGCGCCTCGTACCGCCACCAGCCGGGGCGGGCCGGGTCGGTTTCCATGGCGTACGTGCGCCCGTCCGCCCACAGCGCGGTCTGCCGGGCCCGTGGTGCCCACACCTCGAACAGCACGTCGGCTCCTCTCGACGAGAGGAATCCTCCCCGCTCCCGATCCTGCCCGTAAGCGGGCGGCGGAACCGGGGGGCGGAGCCCCGGCTACGGCACGAGGTCGATGCGTTCCTGGCTGATGGGGTAGCCGGCCTTGGCGAAGTTGGCGGCCATCGGGAAGTTGCCCTGGTCGGTCGCGGCGGCGATCCGGGTGGCGCCCTCGGCCACCAGGTCGTGGGTGCACTCCACGAGCAGGTCGTGGGCGTAGCCGTGTCCGCGCTGCTCGGGGACCACGCCGATGTAGCCGACGCACGGCCCGGTGGGGTTGCGTGCGGGCACCTGGATGCCGACCGGCTCCCCCTCGGGCGTGCAGGCGAGTTTCCACCACGCGCGGGGTGAGGGAAGCCACTGGAGGAAGTCGAGGGCATCGTCGAGGGCCGCCTCCAGGCCGTGCTCGGCGATGTTCTTGCGGTCGTGCGCGTCCAGGGTGCCGTCCATCGTGCGGCGGATGACATCCCGTACGACCGTGTCGTCGGGCTCCGGCCGGAACACCAGCCGACCGGGCCGCTCCGGCAGCCCGCACCCGGGCGTCCACTCGTAGCGGTAGCGCTCGACCAGCGGCTCCAGCCCACCGGCCGCTGCCGCCGCGAGACGGGCCTCGACGGCGGCCCGTACGTCCGGCTGCCGGCGCCACCCGGGCGGCGCCAGCAGGCTGTACTCCGTGCGGAACGGCGCGGTCCGCAGCAGCCGGGCGGCGGCCTCCTGCTCGCCGTCGGCGAAGTCGAACCAGTCGAGGACCTTGGGTGACGCGTCGTCAGGACCGCCCCACCAGGCGGCGCGGGCGACGACGGTGCCCTCGCGCAGCGCCACCCAGGTCCAGTCGGGGCGGTACTCGCCGCCCTCATGGACAGGCACATAGCTGTGGCCGAACGCGGCACGGCCGACGAGGGCGGGACCGGACAAGGAGGTGAAGAGCACGGTGTCGTGCTCGGTGAGCGCGCGGACGACCAGCTCGGTCATGAAGCCCCTTCAGATGGACGGCTCCGGCACCGTAGGCCACCGCATCATGCGCGTCGAACGCTTTTACGGCTCACCTGTCATGGCTCACTGCCATGGCTCACTGCTGGTGCAGGCCCCGCCCGGCCAGTGACAGCATCACCTCGCCGACCGCCTCCGACAGCGTCGGGTGCGGGTGGATGTGATGCGCCACGTCGGCCGCCTCGGCCTCCCAGCCGACGGCCAGCTGGCTCTCCGCGATCATCTCCGAGACGTGCGGGCCCACCAGGTGCACGCCCAGCAGCCGGCCGCCGCCCTCCTCCGCGACCACCTTCACCAGGCCGCCCTGCCCGTGCACCATGCCCTTGGCGACGGCCGTCAGCGGCATCGAGCCGACCCGGACCCCGTAGCCCCGCTCGCGTGCCCCGGCCTCCGACAGCCCGACGGAGGCGGTCTGCGGGCTGGAGTAGGTGACCTTGGGCACGGCCGCGTAGTCGACCGGGGAGGGCGTGCGGCCCGCGAGGGTCTCGGCAACCGTCAGGCCTTCGGCGAACGAGGCGTGGGCCAGCCCCAAAGAGGGCGGCGGCAGCAGGTCGCCGACTACGTGGATGCCCGGTACGGCCGTCTCCAGCCGCGCCCAGTCGGCGGGAGCGAGGAAACCGCGCGCGTCCGGGGCGAGGCCTGCCGCCGCGAGGCCCAGGCCGTCGGTGACCGGGACCCGGCCCACGGCCACCAGCAGCCGGTCCGCGCGCAGTTCACGGAGCTCACCGCGCGCGGTGCGGACGGCGGCGCGCACGCCCCCGGCGTCCGGACGCGTCACCTCCGCCAGCCGGGCGCCCGTCCGCACGTCGATGCCACGCTTCTTCAGGCCGCGCGTCAGGTAGCGGCTCACGTCGGCGTCCTCCAGCGGCAGCAGCCGGTCGGCGGCCTCCACCAGGGTCACCTCGGCGCCCATGGAGCGGTGCAGCGAGGCGTACTCGACACCGATCGCCCCGCCGCCCAGGACCAGCACCGCGCCCGGCAGGCCCGGCGCGAACAGGGCGTCGTCGCTGGTGACGACGCGGTCGCCGTCCGGCTCCAGGCCCGGCGGCGTGCGCGGCCGCGAACCGGTGGCCAGGACGATCCCGCGCCGGGCCCGCCACTGCGCACCCGCCTCGGCGCCGGAGTCGATACGGACCGTACGGGTACCCGTCAGCGACGCGGAACCGCGCACCACGCGGACGCCCGCGTGCGCCAGATGCCCCTCCACCCCGCGGTGGTTGCGGGAGACGATGTCGTCACGGGTGGCGGTCAGGGCCGGCCAGTCGATGGAGTCGAGCGTCGCCTTCACGCCCCACCGCTCGCGCGCCTCCGCGATGCCGTCCACCAGCTCGGCCGCGTGCAGCATGGCCTTGCTCGGTATGCAGCCGCGGTGCAGGCACGTACCGCCCACCAGATCGCGCTCCGCGAGGACGACGTCGAGGCCGAGGGCGGCAGCGCGCAGCGCGGTGCTGTAACCGCCGGTGCCGCCTCCGATAACGATGACATCTGTCTCATGCATGACTTCACCCTCCCTCTGCCAGGGATGATGAGTCCAACGCAAGTTTTCGATCGGATCCATGACGACTCCTCATGGGAGGGGTAATGAGCCTGCGGCAGATGGAATACCTGGTCGCGGTCGTCGAGGAGCAGTCCTTCAGCCGGGCCGCCCAGACCCTCGACGTCACCCAGTCCGCGCTCTCGCACCAGATCAAGGCGCTGGAACGCTCCGTCGGCGGGCCACTGCTGGAGCGCCTGACGCGCGGCGTCGGGCTCACCCCCATGGGCCGCGCCTTCCTGCCGCACGCCGAACTCGCCGTCCGCAGCGCCGGCCGGGCCCGCCGCGCGGCGAAGGCCGCCACCGGGGCCGAGGGCGGCGAACTGCACGTGGCGACGCTGCACGCCCTCGCGGTCGGCGTGCTCCCGCCGGTGTTCGCCCGCTGGCGGCGGGAGTTCCCCGGCGTCCGCCTGCACCTGCACGAGTACACCACCACCGAGGAGCTGCGCGAGCACATGGAGCGCGGCGTCGCCGACCTCGCGATCGGGCCCCGGCCGGAGGGCTGGCCCGGGCCGGTGGTGTCCCTGGGCGAGGAGGAGATCGTACTGATCACCTCGGCCGGGGATCCGCTGACGGAACGTCCGGGACCGGTGCAGGTAGCGGAGTTGGCCGGAAGGGCGTGGGTGCGCTGTTCGCTCGAACCGCGGGTTCAGGGGCGGCGGTGGCTGGACTGGGTCTGCGAGCAGAACGGCTTCACGCCGGTGACGGCCGTGGAGACCCAGCATTCGTCCACGGCCGTGCGGATGGCGGCGGCCGGGGTGGGGATCGTCGCGGCGCCCGTACACATCGCCCATGCGACGGCCGGTGCGGTGGCGGTGGCCGTCGACCCGCCGTGGCGGCGCGAGCAGACGGCGTTCTCACGGGTGGACCTGACGGGGGCGGCGGCGGCGTTCGTGGAGCGGTGCCAGGCGTCGGCCCCGGGCGGTGGGCTCTTCGCCTGACCCGCCCGCCCCGTGACCAGGGCCCGCGCCTCACGCCGAGGCCCATGCCTCACGCCGGGCCTGTGCCTCATCCCCGGCGCGTGCTGACGGCGCAGGCCACGGCGGCGGCGCCACCGGCGCAGGCGGCCGCCGCCGCCAGCGGCAGCAGCGGCACGTGGACGGTCCCGCTGAGGGAACCGGTGACCAGTCCCGTCACGGCGGCGTACGCGGGCGACACCGCGGCGAACACCACCAGGAGCGCGGCGAGCGCGGTGCAGGGCACGGCCCAGGCGGTGCTGCGCAGCAGCGGCCGGTTGCACAGGGCGCCCACGGCCGTGCCGAGCAGCGCGCAGGTGACGGCCGCCACCAGGCCCGCCAGGGCCGCGGGCCCCAGGGACACGGCGATCTGGCGGTCGGCGCTGCGCGGGTCGCTGATCAAGGCGACGACTGCGGTCGCGGCGGTGCCGAGCGCGGCGGAGGCGAGCAGCGCGGTCAGCAGCGCCGCGAGGTGCACCCGCCACGGCCCGGCGGCCGCGGCGGCGCAGTCCCGCGCGGACGGCGGCTCGTTGGTGACGCAGATCCGCACCAGCCAGGCGGTCACGGGCAGCAGCGCGGCGGCGGCGTAGCCGAAGGAGTCCAGTACCGGCTGCCCCGCCCGCACGCCGACGGCCATGAAGACGCCGTACAGCAGGAGCGGTGGCAGCCACCGGTGCGAGCGCAGCAGCAGCGCGGCCTGGTACCGCAGCAGAGCGGTCATCGGTCGTGCTCCTTCCCGGGCGCCGCCGCCCCGGTCGTCAGGGCCGTCACGGCCCGGATGTGCCAGGGCGGCTCGCCGGTCAGAAGGGCGCGCAGCAGCGCGTCGGAGTGCGCGGCGTCGACGGTCAGCCGGACGGCGGCGGACCGCCCGCCGGGGGCCGCTTCGCGGACCGGGTCGCCGGGCAGCGCGCCGGGCAGCTCCGCGCCCGCCGGGCCCTCCGCGTCGACGCGGACGCGCGTGCGGGCCCGTCCCGCCGCACGGGGCGCGGGGCCGGGGCCGGGCACCGGCGCCAGCCGTCCCTCCTGTACGCGGAAGACGGCGTCCGGCGCGCCCGCCAGCCGGTGCGGGTCATGGTCGACGAAGACGACCGTCCCTCCGGCGGCGGCGCGCTCGGTGACGGCTTCGTCCAGCACCGTGCGCGACGCGGGGTCCAGACCGGTCCAGGCCTCGTCGAGAACGAGCAGGCCGGGCGCGGCGAGCAGGCCCTGGGCCACGGCCACCTTCTGGCTGCTGCCCTTGGACAGCTCCGACAGGCGCGTACGGGCGAGGTGGCCGGCGCCGAACCGGTCCAGCCACTCGCGGGCGGCCCGGCCGGCGGCGGCTCGGCCCAGGCCGTGGACACGGCCCATCGCGGTGAGGTAGCCGGCCGCCGTGAAGGGCAGGGCCGCGGGGAAGCGCTCGGGGACGTACGCGGTGCGCGGCCGGCCCGTGACGCGGCCCGCGCTGGGCGCGTCGATGCCCGCGAGGATGCGCAGCAGCGTGGACTTGCCGCTGCCGTTGGTGCCCTCGATCCGCAGCAGCGCACCCGGCGCAACGTCCAGGTCGACGTCGCGCAGCACCCAGGGGCCGCCGAGTGCGTAGCGGCGCCCCACCCCCCTCAGCATCATGCGCCCCACGGTAGCGGGCGGCGGAGCGCATCGGAACGGCTGGCAGACTGGGGGCGTGACCAGCACTGACACCCCCGAGGACCGCCGCGACGAGGCACCGCAGTTCGTCCTGCCGCTCGTGGTGCGGATCGAGAAGACGGCTCCCCCGGCGCGTACGGACGCCCTTCAGGCGGCGGCGCGCGCGGTATTGGCGCTGCTGTCGGACGAGCGGGCGACCGCGGAGGACGGCGAGTGGGCGCGGGCCGTGGCGGACTGGCAGGACGCCCGGATCCGCAAGGTGGTGCGCCGGGCGCGGGGCGCGGAGTGGCGCAAGGCGTCGGTGCTGCCGGGCATCACGGTGGAGGGGGACGGCGCCCAGGTGCGGGTGTTCCCGCCCGTACCGCTGGACGGCTGGCCCAAGGAGCTGGTCAAGCTGCAGGTGTCGGGCACGGATCTGGACGACCCGGAGCCGCCGGCCGCGCCGGATCCCGCACGGCCGGTGCTGTGGCTCAACCCGGAGCTGGAGATGTCGGCGGGCAAGGCCATGGCACAGGCCGGGCACGGGGCCCAGCTGGCGTGGTGGGCCCTGGACGGGGCGGCGCGCGCGGCCTGGCGGGAGGACGGTTTCGCGCTGTCGGTACGGACCGCGGCGCCGGAGCGGTGGGCGGAGCTGACGGCGAGCGGACTGCCGGTGGTGCGGGACGCCGGTTTTACTGAGATTGCGCCCGGTTCGTTCACAGTTGTCGCGGATCATCCGTTGATACGGAGCTGTCACACTCGCCTGTGATACTGGCGCATGAACACGTGTACTGGCGTCAGGGAGTACGAAGTTGTCGAAGAAGGCTCTGTACGGCGCGAGGAAGTCTCCGTACGTGGCGACGGCTCTGGGCTCCGTGTGCGTGGTGGCGGCGCTCGTCGCCGGGCTGACACGCGGTGGCTCCGGCGGGGACGACCGCGGCAGTGCCGCGGCCACCGCCTCCGCACGACCGGAGGGCGGGGCGGACGGTGACAGGAAGCCGGCGGAGGAGAAGTGGGACGGCAAGGTCCACGTCCTGGGGGACGGTTCGACGTCCTACACCGGCCCGCAGCCGAAGCTGGCCAAGCCGGAGAAGCTGAAGCCGGGCGAGAAGCCGCCGCAGTTCGTCGTCTTCTCCTGGGACGGAGCGCTGGAGAACGACGACAGGCTCTTCTCCCACTTCCGTGAGGTCGCCCGGCAGAACAACGCCCAGATGACGTACTTCCTGACGGGCATATACCTGCTGCCGAAGGCGGACCGGAAGCAGTACGAGCCGCCCCGGCACAAGGCGGGCGAAGCAGCCATCGACTTCACCTCCGACGCGCACATCAAGGACACCCTGGAGCAGCTGCGCGGCGCGTGGCTGGAGGGCAACGAGATAGGCACGCACTTCAACGGCCACTTCTGCGGCAAGGGCGGGGGCGGCGACTGGACCACGGACGAGTGGAAGAAGGAGATCGACCAGGCCTATTCGTTCGTGCAGAACTGGAAGACGAACACCGGCTTCAAGGACGTCGACCCGCTGCCCTTCGACTACAAGAAGGAGCTCGTGGGCGGCCGTGCCCCGTGCCTGGAGGGGCAGAAGACCCTGATACCGGCGGCGAAGTCCCTGGGCTGGCGCTACGACGCCAGCTCGCCGGGCGACTTCCAGCTCTGGCCCTCGAAGATCGACGGCATCTGGAACTTCCCGCTGCAGTTGCTGCCGTATCCCCAGAGCGAGCGCCAGGTCCTGTCCATGGACTTCAACTTCCTCTACAACCAGTCCGGTGACAACACCAACGGCGACCCCGCCAAGCGTGCCGAGTGGCAGAGGCTCACCCGTGAGGGATACCTGAACGGCTTCGAGCGGGTCTACAACGGCAGCCGTGCGCCGCTGTTCATAGGCAACCACTTCGAGGACTGGAACGGGGGCATCTACATGAAGGCCATGGAGGACGTCATGAAGAGCGTCTGCCGCCGGGACGGGGTGCGGTGCGTCTCCTTCCGGCAGGTGGCCGACTGGCTGGACGCCCAGGACCCGAAGGTACTGGCGAAGCTGCGGGGCCTGGATCCGGCGCAGGCGCCGGACTGGAAGACCTTCATCAAGTAAGGGCCTTACGCCGAGCAGCCCCGCGGACCCGCCGGGGGCGGGCCCGCGGGTGTCACTTCCCCGCGCGGCTCATGTACCGCGTCCAGATGTCGATCGGGTACGTGCTCCCGGTCGCCGGCTTCGCGGCGCCGCCCACCCCGTCCAGGGGGAGCAGTTCCTGCGAGGCGGGGTCGATGCGGAAGAGCGACACGGCGGTGGACGTGGTGCCGCGGTAGCCGGCGAACCACGCGGACTTGTTGCCCGGCCCGGTGCCGGTCTTGCCCGCCGCGTCGGCCCCGGCGGCCTTCGCCGCCGTGCCGGTGCCGCGCCGGACGGCCTCGTGCAGCGCGTCGTCCACGGCGCCCGCCACGTTCGCGGGCAGGGCGCGCGCGGCCAGGGGCTTCTCGACGGCGACGGCGTCGCCGTTGCGGGTGAGCCGGTCGACGGAGTACGGCTCGTTGTGCATGCCCTTGGCGGCGAAGGTGGCGTAGGCGCCGGCCATGCGGATGGGGCTGGGGGTGCTGGTGCCGAGGGAGAAGGCGGGCACCTGGGTGCCCATGCTCTCGGCGAGCAGGCCGGTCTGGACCGCCGCCGTGCGCACCCGCTCGAGGCCCACGTCCATGCCCAGCTGCATGATCGGGGAGTTGACGGACTGCGCGACCGCTTCCTTGAGCGGAATCCTCCCCCAGGACCTGTTGCCGTCGTTGACCGCCTTCACGATCTTCCCGGAACGGTCCCAGTACGGGCCTTCGGGCGTGCGTACGGCCACCTTGTCGTCGCCGTTGTAGACGGTGGCCGGGGTCACGGGTGTGCGGGGGCCGCCGCGTTCGCGCTGGATGCCGTCGCGCAGGGCGGCGGCGTAGACGAAGGGGCCGAAGGCGGTGCCCGCGGGGACGACGGTGGAGTTGGCGTCGTTGAAGCCCTGCTTGAGGTAGTCGGGGCCGCCGTAGAGGGCGACGATCCGCCCGTCGGTGGTGACGGAGGCGGCGCCCACGCGGACGTTCTTGTCGGCCTCGCGACTGCCGGGCTCGAGCCCCTCCCGTACGTCGGCGACGGCCTTGGCGAGCGCCTGGACCCGGGGCTTCTCGAAGGTGGTGCGGACCTGGTAGCCGCCGAGGTCGAAGTCGGCGTCGGAGACGTCGGTGTGGGCGCTGACGTAGGCGCGGGCGGTCTCGACGAGGTAGCCGGTCTGCCCGTTCAGCCCGGCGGGCTTGGGCGGGGCCTTCGGTTCGGGGAACTTCTTGTACGTGGCCCGCTCCCCGGGCGACAGCCTGCCGATGGCGACCATGCGGTCGAGGATCCAGTTCCACCGCTCGACGGCGCGCTCGTGGTTCTTGGCGCTGACCGCCGGGTCGTACAGGGCGGCGCCCTTGAGGAGGGCGGCGAGGAGGGCCCCTTCGCTCGCGTCGAGCTGGGAGACGTCCTTGCCGTAGTAGGCGTGGGCGGCGCGCTGGATGCCGTAGCTGCCGCGCCCGTACCAGCTGGTGTTGAGATAGCCCTGCAGGATGTCCTCCTTGCTCATCCTGTTGTCGAGCTTGATGGCGATGAACATCTCGGTCATCTTGCGGCTGAAGGTCTGCTGCTGGTTGAGGTAGGCGTTCTTCACGTACTGCTGGGTGATGGTGGAGCCGCCCTGGGTGTTGCCGCCGCTGACCATCCTGGAGACGGCGCGCATCATGCCGCTGGGCGAGACGCCGCTGTCGGAGTAGAAGGTCTCGTTCTCGGCGGCGAGGGCCGCCCAGCGCACCTTCTCGGGGATCTTGTCGAGGGCCGCGTCCTGCCGGTCGACCGGTCCCGTGCGGGCCATCTCGGAGCCGTCGGCCCAGTAGTAGACGTTGTCCTGCTGGGTGGCGAAGGCGTTGAGGTCGTCGGGTATCTCGGTACGCGCGTACAGGATCGCGATGAGAGCGGCGAGCGCGCCGGTGAGGGTGCCGAGGAGTCCGAGCGTCTGGCGCCAGGAGGGTATCCAGCGGCGGGGGCCGGTCCGCCCGGGACGCGGGTAGGCGGGGCGCAGGCGGTGCACCAGGGTGCGGCGGGGCGCGTCCCGCCGTCGGCGGCCATGGGCCGGGGCAGAGTATTTGCGGGCGAATGCCCTTATTCGTTGCTTATCTACCACCGGTTGACCTGACCCGATCCCGTCCGAACGCCTGTCGCTGCACCTACCACCCGATATCCCGTGAGTCTGCCACAACCGGAATCTGACGATCCGTCAGCGCGTCGGGAACCGGTGGAATCCTTTACACTTCTGTAGAGGTAAACAGAAAATCAGCAAGCCCAGCAGAAGGAACGTCGAATACATGGGAGCGGCCACACCCACCGCCGTCGTGCGCCAGGGCCGGCGCCGGGCGAGCGGAGCCCTGGAGGGCGAGGTACTCGCCGCACTGCAGCGGGCGGGCGCCCCACTGACCCCACGCGAGGTCCAGGACACGCTCCCGGGCGAGCTGACCTACAGCACGGTGGTGACCATCCTCAGCCGCCTGCACGGCAAGGAGGTGCTCACCCGCACCCCCCGCGGCCGCGCCTACGCCTACGCGCCGCTCACCGACGAGGCCGGGCTCGCCGCCCGCCGGATGCACAAGATCCTCGACGGCCGCACCGACCGGGAGGTCGTACTGACCCGCTTCGCCGAGGGCCTGACCGGCGAGGACGAGGCGCTGCTGCGGCAGCTGCTGCAGCCCGGCGGCGCGCCCCGCCCCCGCTAGCGCCGGCTCCCGGCCCTCAGGCCCGCAGCCAGACGCGCCGGTCGCGCGCCACGGTGTGGATCCGCTCCACCCGGTCGGGGCGGAGCACGCCGCCCAGCGCCCCGAGCCCGGGCACCTCCCGCTCCCGCAGCACCCGCACGTCCTCCACCGAGGCCGCCACCTCCACGTCCGCGGCGCCGACGAGCACCAGGACCGGGCGCGCCTGCACCAGGAAGCCGCAGCCGTGCGAGAGGACGAGCGAGGACCGCGCCGCGCTCTGCCGGGCCCGGCGGACGTAGGGACAAGGCCACCGCTCCCGCGCACCGGCCGCCACGTCGCCGCCCACCTCCACCCGCGTCCCGCGGGCCTGCTCGGCCTCGACGCAGAAGACGCCGCCCGGGCCGATCAGCAGGTGGGAGATCACCGCGTCCCCCGGCAGGACGATCGAGTGCACCACCTCCCAGCCACCCGCCGTCAGCCCGTCCAGCGCCGCCCCGACGAGCTGCTCCGCCGCCAGCGCCCCGCGCCAGCGGTCCTCCACGGGCCGGCGGCCCAGGAGCCGGGCGAGCATCAGCGCGAAGCGGCCGTTGCGGGACATGTCGAGCCGCGCGCGCAGGGTCTCCCCGGGCCGGTTCGGCGCGAGGTCGTCGTCGGGAGGCAGAAAGAGCCTTTCGCGGTCGTAACGCTTCCCGCCCGCACTCCTCTTCGATTCCGGCCGGTCGCCCACGCCCATCACCCCCACTCGCCATATTGCCGCAGAAGCGCGGGAACCAACCCATTCGTCCGCCCGCTGAAACGCGCGAGGCCTCGCGGCACCCCCTGCGGGCGGGGCGCTGACGCGTTCGGGCGCTTCACATCCGACATCGCGCCCCGGTGCTTTACTTCACCAACCGATGGCCTAATTATCCCTTTTGCCGCATTGCATATTGAAGGGATAGGGCCCAGTGAGAGCAGCAGCCCTGTACGGAACCATCGGATCTTTGATCCTCACCGGACTCACCGGCCTCCCCGCAACTCCGGCCCACGCCCTGGATCCCGGCCGCGCCGAGGCGCGCGGCGTTGCCCTGGCGGCCCAGCGGGCCGCCGCCAAGGGCATCGACTTCGGCGACTGCCCCGCCGTCGAGGGCCTGCCCGACCCCGTGGAGTGCGGCACCGTCTCCGTACCGCTGGACTACGCGCACCCCGGCGGAAAGCACATCCGCCTCACCGTCAGCCGTGCCCACGCCGCCGGCGGAGGCACGGCGCGGCAGGGCTCGATCGTCTTCAACCCCGGCGGGCCGGGCGGCAACGGCATGTTCTATCCCCTGCTCGCCGGCCTCCCCCAGTGGCGCAACGTCGCCGACGCCTACGACCTGATCGGCTACGCCCCGCGCGGCGTGGGCCGCTCCGCACCGCTTTCCTGCGTGGACGCGGCCGGCTTCGTCAAGGGCCCGACCCAGGCCCCGCAGCACCCCACGGCCGCGTACAAGAAGCGGCAGCTGGCGAAGGCCCGCGCCTACGCACGGGGCTGCGCCCGCAAAAACGGCAGCGCCCTGCGCCACTTCACCAGCCTCAACAACGCCCGGGACCTCGACGTCCTGCGGGCGGCGCTCGGCGAGAAGAAGCTGACCTACGTGGGCGCGTCCTACGGCACCTACTTCGGCGCCCTGTACGCCGAGCTCTTCCCCACGCACGTGCGCCGCATGGTCTTCGACAGCATCGTCAACCCCGACCCGCGCAAGGTCTGGTACGGCAACAACCTCGACCAGTCGGCGGCCTTCGAGCGGCGCTGGGCCGACTGGCGGCGCTGGGTGGCCCGGCACAACGCCGTCTACCACCTGGGCCGCAACCCCCAGGAGGTGCTGGCCTCGTACGAGAAGGCGAGCCGGCGCCTGAAGAAGCAGCCGGCCGGCGGCACGGTCGGACCGGGCCAGATGCAGGGCGCCTTCCTCAAGGCCGGCTACTCCGACAGCCACTGGGCACGGGACGCCCGCGCGCTCGCGGCGTACCTGCGCGGCGACGACAAACCGCTGATCGCACTGGCCGCGCCCGACGCGGGCTCCGCACGGGACGCCGAGAACGAGAACGCCGTCTACACGACCGTCGAGTGCAATGACGCGTCCTGGCCGCGCTCGTGGGAGACATGGGACCGCGACAACGACAGGCTCGCCCGGCGGGCCCCGTTCGAGACGTGGAGCAACGCCTTCATGAACCTGCCGTGCGCGTTCTGGCAGGGCCCCCGCCAGCGGCCGCTCGACGTCAGGGTGGGCAAGCACTCCGGCCTGCCGCCCACCCTCCTGCTGGCCGCCGAGCGGGACGCCGCCACGCCGTACAAGGGCGCGGTGGAGCTGCAGCGCCGGCTCGCACGCTCGGTGCTGGTCACCGAGCGGGGCGCGGGCACGCACGGCATCGGCGGCGGACCCAACGCCTGCGTCAACAACTACCTGGAGTCCTACCTCCTCGCCGGCGAACTCCCCTCCCGCCGCGCCTACTGCTCACCCCGCCCCCAGCCCCGCGCGACGGCCTGAAGCACGCCTCGAACGCCGGGCAGACCTCAGGCGAGCCCGGCCACCAGCTCGGCCACAGCCTTCCGGCGCCCCGTATAGAACGGCACCTCTTCCCGCACATGCATCCGCGCCTCGGACGCGCGCAGGTGACGCATCAGGTCGACGATGCGGTAAAGATCATTCGCCTCGAAGGCCAGGATCCACTCGTAGTCGCCCAGCGAGAACGACGCGACCGTGTTGGCCCGCACGTCCGGGTAGCCGCGCGCCATCTTGCCGTGGTCCGCGAGCATGCGACGGCGGTCCTCGTCCGGCAGCAGGTACCAGTCGTACGAGCGCACGAAGGGGTACACGCTGACGTAGTCGCGCGGCGTCTCGTCCGCGAGGAACGCCGGGATGTGCGACTTGTTGAACTCGGCGGGGCGGTGCAGCGCCATGTTCGACCACACCGGCTCCAGCGCGCGGCCGAGCTTCGTGCGGCGGAAGAGGTTGTACGCGTCCTGGAGGGCGTCCGGGGTCTCGGAGTGCCACCAGATCATCACGTCGGCATCGGCCCGCAGACCCGACAGGTCATACGTGCCGCGGACCGTGACGTCCTTCTCGGCGAGCTGGGCGAAGAGCTCCTCGACCTCGTCGGCGTAGCCGGCGCGGTCCTGCGGCAGCACGTCGCGCAGCTTGAACACCGACCAGAGGGTGTAGCGGACGACCTCGTTGAGGTCCTTGGCCTTCTTGCCGGCGTTCGGGGTCTTCTGCGCGTCAGTCATGGTCCTATTCTCCCCCGGTGCCCCCGCCGCTCGGAGCCAGGGTCGCGAGAACCTCGTCGGCGGCCCGCCGGCCGCTGGAAACGCAGGCCGGGATGCCCACGCCGTCGTAGGCGGCGCCGCAGACCCGCAGCCCGGGGAGGCGGGCGACGTGCTCGCGGATGCGGGCGACGCGGCCGAGGTGGCCGACGGCGTACTGCGGCAGCCCGTCGTGCCAGCGGGTGACGGTGCTCTCCAGGGGCGACGCGGCGAGACCCACGGCCTCGCCGAGGTCCTTGAGTGACATTTCCACCAGATCGGAGTCCTCGCGCTCCAGATCGCCCTCGTCCTCGAACCGCCCGATCGAGGTACGCAGGACGAAGACGCCGGGGTCCGCGTCCGCGATCCAGCCCCATTTTTGGGTGGCGAAGGTGGATGCCTTGATCTTGTGCCCGTCGACGGGCGGCACGAGGAAGCCGCTGCCGGCCGGCAGCCCCTCGACGTCGCGGCGGCGGAAGGCGAGGGTCACCAGGGCCATGGAGGCGTACTCCACCGCGGCGAGCTCCGTGGCGGCGGCGCGGGCGGAGGGGGCCAGGAGACGGGAGGCGGGCCCGGCGGGGACGGCGACGACGACGGCGTCCGCAGTCAGCGTCCGCCCGTCGACGACGAGCCGCCAGCCGTCGGTGCCGCGTACGAGCTCCTGCACGCGCGCGTGGGTGCGGATCTCCCCGCCCGCCGCGCGCACCGCGTCCGCGACCGCGAGCGGCAGCCGCCCGATGCCGCCGTCGATCCCCATGAAGACCGGCCCGGTCTGCTGCCGCCCGGCGGCACGCGCCTGGATCTCCCGTACGCCCTCGATCAACGAGTGGTGCGTGCGGGCGGCGTCGTAGAGCTGGGGGACCGCCGCGCGCATCGAGATGCGGTACGGGTCGCCCGCGTAGACGCCGCCGAGCAGGGGCTCCACCAGCCGGTCCACCACCTCGCGGCCCATCCGCCCGGCCACGTACTCACCGATCGCGACATCGTCGCCGATCTCGGTGCGCGGCAGTTCGCCGTCCCGGGCGACCCGGGCGACGCCCTCGTCCGAGAGCACTCCGGACGCGGCCAGCGGGCCGAGATCACCGGGCACGCCCATCATGTGTCCCTTGGGCATCGGCCGCAGGCCGCCGCGCGTCCAGATGCCCGCCGCGGCGGTGGCCGGCGGCTGCAGCCGGTCGCCGAGACCGACCGCGCGGGCCAGCTCCACGGCCTCCGGCCGGCGCGCGAGCATCGCCTCGGCACCCAGGTCCACGGGGACGCCCGCGATCTCACCGGCGTGCAGCTTGCCGCCGAGACGGTCCGAGCCCTCCAGGACCGTCACGCGCGCACCGCCCTCCAGCAGCCGGTGGGCCGCCGCCAGCCCGGAGATCCCACCACCGATGACCACCACGTGCCGCGAAGAGGTGTGCGCTGCGCTCATGCCTCCACTCTCTCAAATCCCCACGCCGGGCCCGTGGGCACCCCATTGACAGCGCCCGGCACCCGGCCGAGACTCGCGCGCACATGACCGTCCCACCCGCCCCGAACGTTTACGGAGACCCCATGAACGACCGCATCCGGGATGTGTACATCGTCGATGCCGTCCGCACCCCGGTCGGCAAGTACGGCGGCGCCCTCGCGCCGGTGCGCCCCGACGACCTCGCCGCGCACGTCCTGCGGGCCCTGGCCGACCGGTCGCCCGGGCTGGACCCGGCCCGCATCGACGACGTGGTCTTCGGCAACGCCAACGGCGCCGGTGAGGAGAACCGCAATGTGGCCCGCATGGCCGTGCTCCTGGCCGGGCTCCCCGTGTCCGTGCCCGGCGCGACCGTCAACCGGCTGTGCGCCTCCGGCATGGAGGCGGTCGTGCAGGCGTACCGGGCCATCGCCCTCGGCGACGCGTCCGTGGTGGTCGCGGGCGGCGTGGAGTCGATGAGCCGGGCGCCGTGGGTACTGCCCAAGCCGGCGCGGGCCTTCCCCGCCGGGCATCAGGAGCTGTACTCGACGACGCTGGGCTGGCGGATGACCAACCCGGCCATGGAACCGCGCTGGACGGTCTCCCTGGGCGAGGGCGCCGAGCTGATCGCCGACAAGCACGGCATCACCCGGGAGCAGCAGGACGCGTTCGCGTTCGCGAGCCACGAGAAGGCCGCGCGGGCGTGGCAGGACGGCGCATACGAAGCGGAGGTGGTGCCCCTGCCCGGGGTGACCCTCGCACGGGACGAGTGCATTCGCGACGCCACCTCGCCGGAGGCGCTCGCCGCGCTGAAGCCCGCCTTCCGGAAGGCCGGCGGCACGGTCACGGCGGGCAACTCCTCGCCCCTCAACGACGGCGCCGCCGCGCTGCTGCTGTGTGACGAGGAGGGCTTGCGGGCGACCGGCCGCGAGCCGCTGGCCCGGGTGCGGGCGTCGGCGGTCACCGGGATCGAGCCGGACCTCTACGGCCTGGGCCCGGTCGAGGCCGTGCGCCGGGCGCTCGCCAAGGCGGGCCGGACGTTCGCGGACCTGACCCACGTCGAGCTCAACGAGGCCTTCGCCGCGCAGGCCCTGGGCTGCTTCGCGGAGTGGCCGGGCCTGGACCCCGGCATCGTCAACCGGCGCGGCGGAGCGATCGCCATCGGTCACCCCCTGGGCTGTTCCGGCGCCCGGCTGACGGGTTCGGTCGCCCATCAGCTCGCGGCGGCGGGTTCGGGCACGGGCCTGGCCGCGCTGTGCATCGGCGTGGGCCAGGGCCAGGCGCTGGTCCTGGAGCGCTGACCCCGTGCGCACTCGTCCGGCGCTCCCCGGCGGGCCGCCCTGACCTGACGTCGCCTCAGGCAGCGGGGATCACCGGCCCCGCACCGGGGTAGGCCATGGCCATGGCAGCCGCTGAACCGTCCGTCCCCCCGTACGCAGGTGCCGTCGAGCGCCGGCCCCTGCGACCACCGGTGCCGCTCGTGCCCGTCCCCGGCGCGGTCGAGCTGGCCGGCCCCGTCTTCGGCCCGGCCGACGTCGGCCCGCTCGACGGCGATCTGACCCGGCAGCACCGCGGGGAGCCGCTCGGCGAGCGCATCAGCGTCGGCGGGCGGGTCCTGGACAGCCGGGGCCGTCCCGTACGGGGTCAGCTGGTGGAGCTGTGGCAGGCCAACGCCGCCGGCCGCTACGCCCACCCGCTCGACCGCCACCGAGCCCCTCTGGACCCCCACTTCACCGGCGCCGGCCGGTGCCTGACCGACGCCGAAGGGCACTACCGCTTCGTCACCATCCGGCCCGGCGCCTATCCCTGGGCGCACCACCACAACGCGTGGCGCCCCTCCCACCTGCACTTCTCCCTCTTCGGCACGGCATTCACGCAGCGCCTGGTCACCCAGATGTACTTCCCGGACGACCCGCTCCTGCCGTACGACGCGGTGTGGCGTTCCGTGCCCGGGGCGGCCGCCCGCCGGCGGCTGGTCGCCGCCTACGACCCCGGCCTGAACGAACCCGGCTTCTGCCTCGGCTACCGCTGGGACATCGTCCTGGACGGCCCGGACGCCACCTGGTGCGAGGAGGGCCGCTGATGCCCCTGCCCGTCACCCCCTCCCAGACGATCGGCCCCTTCTACGGCACCGCCCTGCCCTTCCCCGGCGGCGCTGACCTCGCCCCCGCCGGGCACCCCGGGGCGGTCACCCTGCACGGGCACGTCCACGACGGCGAGGGCGCTCCGGTGCCGGACGCGCTGCTGGAGTTCTGGCAGGCGGCCCCCGACGGCTCGCTCCGCGGCGCCCCCGGCAGCCTGCACCGCGACGGCACCCGCTTCACCGGCTTCGCGCGCGTCCCCACCGCCGGCGACGGCCACTACGCGCTGCGCACGCTGCTGCCGGGCGGTGCGCCCTACCTGGCGCTGTGCCTCCTCGTGCGGGGCCTGACCGGCCACCTCTTCACCCGCGTCTACTTCCGCCCGCCCGACGACGATCCCCTCCTGGCCGCCCTGCCGCCCGCCCGGCGCGCGACGCTGCTGGCAGCCGAGGAGACGGACCGCCCCCGGTCGTACCGCTTCGACGTACGGCTGCGGGGCGGCGCGGAAACCGTCTTCCTGGACTTCTCCGGCCAACAGGGAGCCGGGGGAGGGCACACGTAGCGTGGGGCCCCACGACCGGTGAAAGGACGGGAACGCGATGGCGGAACGACGGCTGGTGGTCATCGGGGGTGACGCGGCGGGCATGTCCGCGGCCTCCCGGGCGCGCAGGCTCAAGGACGCCGGGCAGCTGACGATCACGGCGTTCGAGCGCGGCCGCTTCGCCTCGTACTCGGCGTGCGGCATCCCCTACTGGGCCGGCGGCGTGGTCGACGGCCCGGACGCGCTCGTCGCCCGGACGCCCGAGGCGCACCGCGAGCGCGGCATCGATCTGCGCATGCGCACGGAGGTCACCGAAATCGACCTGGCCGGACAGCGGGTGCGCGCCCGCGACCTGACGTCCGGCCAGGAGCAGTGGCACGGCTTCGACGACCTGGTCGTGGCGACCGGAGCCCGGCCGGCGCGCCCTCCGCTGGAGGGCATCGACGCACCGGGCGTGTACGGCGTGCAGACCCTGGACGACGGGCAGGCGCTCCTCGACGGCCTGGAGCAGTCCGCGGGCCGGCGCGCGGTGGTCATCGGCGCCGGCTACATCGGCGTGGAGATGGCCGAGGCCCTCAGCCGGCGGGGCTACGAGGTGACGGTCGTCGAACGTGCCGGGCAGCCGATGTCCACGCTCGACCCCGACATGGGCGCACTGGTGCGCGAGGCGATGTCCGGCATGGGCATCGACGTGGTGACGGGCACGGCCGTCACCGGCATCGTCACCGGCGACGGCGGCCGGGTGGCCGCGGTCGCCACGGAGGACCGCGAGTACCCGGCCGACGTGGTCGTCCTGGGCCTGGGGGTACGCCCCGAGACTCGGCTGGCCGACGCGGCGGGGCTGCCGCTGGGCGAGTCGGGCGGGCTGCTGACGGACCTGGCGATGCGGGTGCGCGGCCACGGCAACGTCTGGGCGGGCGGCGACTGCGTCGAGGTCCTCGACCTCGTCTCGGGCCGCACCCGGCACATCGCCCTCGGCACCCATGCCAACAAGCACGGCCAGGTCATCGGCACCAACATCGGGGGCGGTTACGCCACGTTCCCGGGCGTGGTCGGAACCGCCGTCAGCAAGGTCTGCGACCTGGAGATCGCGCGCACCGGGCTGCTGGAGGCCGAGGCCGCCGCCGTCGGGCTGCGTGTCGTGACCGCCACGATCGAGTCCACGAGCCGCGCCGGCTACTACCCGGGCGCGCACCCGATGACGGTGAAGATGCTCGCCGAGCGCGGCACGGGCCGGCTGCTGGGCGTCCAGATCGTCGGCCGCGAGGGGGCGGCGAAGCGGGTGGACGTGGCGGCGGTGGCTTTGACGGCCCGCATGACGGTGGACCGGATGACGGCACTGGACCTGGGCTACGCGCCGCCGTTCTCACCGGTGTGGGACCCGGTCCTGGTAGCGGCGCGCAAGGCGGCCGCGGCGGTGGCACCGTAACCGGGGCTCCGCCCCGGACCCCGGACCCCGGTCCTCGAACGCCGGACGGGCTGAATCGACAATCCCCCCGGCGCCGACCGCTAGTGCGCCGTCTGCTCGTGCACGTACGCGACGAGCCGCGTCAGCGCGTCGGGGTCCATGGCCGGCATCACGCCGTGGCCGAGGTTGAAGACATGGCCCTCCAGGCCGCGGGCCGCCTCCAGCACCTCGCGCGTCTTCGCCTCCACCGCTTCCCGCGGAGCGAAGAGCACCGCCGGGTCCAGGTTGCCCTGCAGCGCCTTGCCGGGGCCAACGCGGCGGGCGGCCTCGTCGAGGGGCACGCGCCAGTCGACGCCGACGACGTCCGCGCCGGCCTGGCTCATCAGGCCGAGGAGCTCGCCGGTGCCCACGCCGAAGTGGATGCGGGGCACGCCGTGGTGCGCGACGGCGTCGAAGACCTTGGCGGAGGCGGGCATGACGTACTTGCGGTACTCGGCGGGGGCGAGGGCCCCGGCCCAGGAGTCGAAGAGCTGGACGGCGGAGGCGCCGGCCTTGATCTGGACGTCGAGGAAGGCCGCGGTGATGCCGGCGAGCCGGTCCACGAGCTCGGCCCACAGCTCCGGGGCGCCGTACATCATGGCCTTGGTGTTCTCGTACGTGCGCGACGGGCCGCCCTCGATGAGGTAGCTGGCCAGCGTGAAGGGCGCGCCGGCGAAGCCGATGAGCGGGGTGGCGCCGAGCTCGGCGGTGAGCATGCCGATGGCCTCGGTGACGTACGGGACGTCGTCCGGGCCGAGCGGGCGCAGCCGTTCCAGGTCGGCGCGGGTGCGGATCGGCTCGGCGACGACGGGGCCGACGCCGGGCTTGATGTCGAGGTCGACGCCGA
This sequence comes from Streptomyces sp. NPDC026206, assembly GCF_040638465.1. Classification (NCBI taxonomy): domain Bacteria; kingdom Bacillati; phylum Actinomycetota; class Actinomycetes; order Kitasatosporales; family Streptomycetaceae; genus Streptomyces; species Streptomyces sp. NPDC026206. The sequence goes on along the minus strand of NZ_JBEZYL010000002.1, from coordinate 265,238 downwards.
TGGCCTTCAGCGGCACGACGATGTCACTGAAGAAGATCGCGGCGTCGACGTTGTGGCGGCGCACGGGCTGCAGGGTGATCTCGGTGACGAGCTCGGGCCGCATGCAGGATTCCAGCATGGGAATGCCCTCGCGGACCTTGCGGTACTCGGGGAGCGAGCGGCCTGCCTGGCGCATGAACCAGACGGGGGTGTGCGGCACGGGTTCGCGGCGGCAGGCCCGCAGGAACGCCGAATCGTGTACCGCATCGTGTGCCGCGGTGCGGCCGGTCTGCTGCTGGCTGCGCTCACTCATGCCCCAAATCTTCGCACGGGCCGAACGAGTGACCCGCCCGTGTGGGTGTCCCTACCCGGAACCGCGGGTTGTTCCGCCTAGTCTTCCGGGCATGGCTGCGGCGCAGGGACACCTCTCGGACGGTCCGGACGACGCGGATGGGGAGGACACCCCGTCCGTCTTCCGGCAAGCGGTCGCGGGGCTGCAAGGGGTACGCCTGCGGCCCGAGATCGAGCTGGACGCCACGCCTCCGCCCCAGCGGCTCGCGCCCTACTCGTACGCGCTGGAGGCGGCGGTCGTCGTCGACGACGAGGAGCTGGCGGACGGACGGCTGATCCTGCTGCACGACCCGGCGGGGCACGAGGCGTGGGGCGGCACGTTCCGCCTGGTGACGCTGGTGCACGCGGAGCTGGAGCCGGAGATGGCGGCGGATCCGTTGCTGCCCGAGGTGTGCTGGTCGTGGCTGACGGGTGCGCTGGAGGCCCGGCGGGTGCCGTACGCGGCGCCCAGCGGCACGGTGACGCGGGCGAGTTCGCACTACTTCGGCGGGCTGCTGGAGCGCGAGCCGTCGACGCGGATCGAGATCCGGGCGTCGTGGTCGCCGGCCCAGGCCAAGGGTCCGGCGGGCCCGGCCGAGGCCGCCGCGCAGACGCCGGACACGGCGGCGCATCTGTCGGCGTGGTGCGATCTGCTGTGCCAGATCGCGGGCCTGCCACCGGGCGGCGCGCCGGAGGCGGGGATCGTGACGCTGCCGCAGCGGCGGGGACCGCACAGCAGCCGCTGACTATATCGGCCGGGCCCCGGTCCCGGCCGGACGGCGGGGCCGGCTCGACGGACCGGGCGGTCCGGGCCGCCCGGGTGGTCCGGTTCGGACCGGGCTGCTCGCACTGCCGGGCTCACGACGGCCCGGCACGACGGCTCATGGCCACCCGAGGACGGCCGAGGACCGCCGAGGGCGGCCCGGACACCTCCGACCGGTGCTTTTCTGCCATCCTTCCGTGGGGTTTGCGCCGAGTTGCGATGACAAAAAATGAGCGAGTTGATCGGGCAATCGTCCGAATTGCCCGAATTGTTACTCATCAATTCGTGATCATTCCCTAAAGCCGGGCCGTTTCATTGCCGAAGGACCTTGTGACCCTTCCCATACGGATCGCCCCGGCTTATCCCCAAGTCGGCACCGGTCCCCGCCACTCCCCCCAATGGAGGCCTGGTGTCCGTTCTCCTCGAGCAACCCGCTAGCCTCGCCTACCGCCCGAACAAACCGACCGCCATGGTCGTCGTCGCGGATCCCCGGGTCCGCTCGACCGTCACGCGCCATCTGTGGGCGCTGGGCGTGCGCGACGTGATCGAGGCGTCGTCCATCGCGGAGGCCCGGCCGCGCATCGGCAACCCGCGCGACATCTGCGTCGCCGACGTCCACCTTCCGGACGGCTCCGGCCTGACGCTGCTCTCCGAGACCCGCGCCGCGGGCTGGCCCAACGGCCTGGCCCTGTCCGCCGCCGATGACATCGGCGCCGTACGCAACGCGCTCGCGGGCGGCGTCAAAGGCTATGTCGTCACCGGTACCCGTACCAATCTCGGCGTCCCCGGCCGTCCCGGAGCCGCCCCCATCGGCTCCGCCGCCGCCCGGATGCAGCGGCGCCCACCCGGTGCCCCCGGCCACCCCGGTGGCTACCGCGAGCTGTCAGGACGCGAGGTGGAGGTGCTGCGGCTGGTTGCGGAGGGCCAGTCCAACAAGGCCATCGGCGTCTCGATGGGACTCTCGGCGCTCACCGTCAAGAGCCACCTCGCCCGCATCGCCCGCAAGCTCGGAACGGGGGACCGAGCCGGAATGGTGGCCGTGGCACTGCGCACCGGCATCATCCACTGACCCGCGGGAATCCGCGCCGCGCCCGTCGCCGGAACGTTCCGGCGACGGGCGCTTGCCATCCACAGATACCCTTGACCAGTGACCGACGCCCAAGACACCGCAGCAGACACGACACTGCGAACCACCGGGGGCGGCCCCCCGGACGACGTCGATTCGGCGCCGATCCCGTTGCTGGAACCCCGGGAAGGCATGCCCCCGGTCGTCGCCGACGCCGACGCCCTGGCAGGGGTCGTCGCGGCCTTCGCCGCGGGCACCGGCCCCGTCGCCGTCGACGCCGAGCGTGCCTCCGGCTACCGCTACGGCCAGCGCGCCTACCTCGTACAGCTGCGCCGCGAAGGCGCCGGGACCGCGCTGATCGACCCGGTCGGCTGCCCCGACCTGTCCGCCCTCGGCGAGGCCGTCGCCGACGCCGAGTGGGTGCTGCACGCCGCCACCCAGGACCTGCCGTGCCTGCGCGAGATAGGGATGACGCCGGCGCGGCTCTTCGACACGGAGCTGGCGGGACGGCTCGCGGGGTTCGCGCGGGTGGGACTCGGTGCCATGGTCGAGAACGTTCTCGGGTACGCCCTGGAGAAGGGCCACTCCGCCGTCGACTGGTCCACCCGCCCCCTGCCGGAGCCGTGGCTGCGCTACGCCGCACTGGACGTGGAGCTGCTGGTGGACCTGCGCGACGCGCTGGAGGAGGAGCTGGACCGGCAGGGCAAGCTGGCCTGGGCCCATGAGGAGTTCGCGGCGATCGCCGCCGCGCCCCCCGCCCCGCCCCGCAAGGACCCCTGGCGCCGCACGTCCGGCATGCACAAGGTGCGCAGGCGCCGGCAGATGGCCGTGGTCCGCGAGCTGTGGACCGCGCGCGACCACATCGCCCAGCGGCGCGACGTCTCCCCCGGCAAGGTGCTGGGCGACGCCGCGATCGTCGAGGCCGCCCTCAACATGCCGCCGAACACCCAGGCCCTCGCCGCGCTGCCCGGGTTCGGGCACCGGATGAGCCGTAAGCAGTTGGAGCAGTGGCAGGCCGCCATCGACCGCGCCAAGGCGATCCCGGACGTGGAGCTGCCGCAGCCCGGCCAGCCCCTGACGGGCCCGCCCCCGCCCCGCGCCTGGGCCGACAAGGACCCGGTCGCGGCGGCCCGGCTGTCGGCGGCCCGCTCGGCGGTCTCCGAGCTCGCCGAGCGGCTCACGATGCCCCAGGAGAACCTGATCACCCCGGACACGGTGCGCCGGCTGTGCTGGGAGCCGCCGACGGTGCCCACGCCGGAGGCCGTGGCCGCGGTCCTCGACGCGCACGGCGCGCGTGCGTGGCAGGTCGAGCAGGTGACGCCGGTGCTGGTGAAGGCGCTGAGCGAGGCCTCGGCCTGAGGCAGGTCCGGCACCGCCGGACAGGTACGCGGGCGTCGACCGCCGCCGCGGCGGAATGCTGTTCCCCGGCCCCGGCGGCTCCCCCGCGTGAGGGGCTTCGCCCCGGGTCCCGGGAAACGGCGAAGTCGATCGCCGTCACGGCGGGATGTTGTTCCCCGGCCCGCCCCTTCCGGCTGTAGCTGTATCCATCTGCGGCCCGCCGCGTGAGGGGCAAGCCCCCGAGCCCCCGAGCCCCGGGGGTCCCGGGGTGCGGCAGTCCTGCGGTGCGGGGTCCCGGGGGCCGGGGCGGAGCCCTGGGAAACGGCGAAAGGGTGGGGCCGGGGCCTTTTCCCCGCCGCGACGGCGAGCGACCCGTACCGGGGTGACCGGCGGTGCCCGAGCCCGCAGCGACCCGGCATCGCCGCCCCCGTACCCACGCGGAATGTGACCTTCGCCGCTCCGGCCGGGGGGTCTGGGCAGCAGGGTTACCCGCAAGTAGCATGACGGTGTCAGCCCGCACCGCGGCGGAGCCGTACCGGCATGCCCGCGCGCAGCGATCCGCACCTGGAGGAGAGCCAACGTGCCTCGTACCGCTAGGGACGTCGTTTTCGTCGACGGCGTCCGCACCCCGTTCGGCAAGGCGGGCCCGAAGGGCATCTACCACGAGACCCGCGCCGACGACCTCGTCGTCAAGGCCATCCGGGAGCTGCTGCGCCGCAACCCGGACCTGGACCCGGCCCGCATCGACGAGGTCGCCATCGCCGCGACCACGCAGATCGGCGACCAGGGGCTGACCCTCGGACGTACGGCCGGCATCCTCGCGGGCCTCCCGCAGTCCGTGCCCGGCTACTCCATCGACCGCATGTGCGCCGGTGCGATGACCGCCGTGACGGCCGTCGCGGGCGGCGTCGCCCTCGGCGCCTACGACATCGCCCTGGCCGGCGGCGTCGAGCACATGGGCCGTCACCCCATGGGTGAGGGCGTCGACCCGAACCCGCGCTTCGTCTCGGAGAAGCTGGTCGACGAGTCCGCCCTGTTCATGGGCATGACGGCGGAGAACCTGCACGACCGTCTGCCGCACATCACCAAGCAGCGCGCCGACGAGTACGCGGTCCGCAGCCAGGAGAAGGCCGCCAAGGCGTACGCCGACGGCAAGATCCAGGCCGACCTGGTGCCGATCTCGGTCCGCCGCACCTCCCCCGAGGGCGGCGAGACGGGCTGGGGCCTGGCCACCGCCGACGAGCCGATGCGCCCGGGCACCACGCTGGCCAACCTGGCCGGCCTGAAGACCCCGTTCCGTCCGCACGGCCGGGTCACCGCGGGCAACGCCGCCGGTCTCAACGACGGTGCCACCGCCTCGCTGATCGCCGCCGAGGACGTGGCGCGCGAGCTGGGCCTGCCGGTCAAGATGCGCCTGGTCTCCTACGCCTTCGCCGGCGTCGAGCCCGAGGTCATGGGCATCGGCCCGGTCCCCGCGACCGAGAAGGCGCTGGCCAAGGCGGGCCTGTCGATCGACGACATCGGCCTGTTCGAGATCAACGAGGCCTTCGCGGTGCAGGTGCTCTCGCTCCTGGACCACTACGGCATCGCGGACGACGACCCGCGCGTCAACCAGTACGGCGGCGCGATCGCCTTCGGCCACCCGCTGGCCTCCTCGGGCGTCCGCCTGATGACGCAGCTGGCCCGGCAGTTCGAGGACCAGCCGCACGTCCGCTACGGCATCACCTCGATGTGCGTCGGCTTCGGCATGGGCGGAACGGTCATCTGGGAGAACCCGCACTTCGACGGAGGCAACAAGTGAGCACCACCGCTGAGCTCCTGAAGGGCGCGGCCGAGCTGTTCCCCGACGAGGTCGTCACCCAGGCGCACGTGCGCCACCTCGACCTCCCCGGCGCGGGCCGCTTCGCGCTGATCACGCTGGACAACGGCTTCGACCACACCAAGCCGACCACCTTCGGCCCGAAGTCCCTCGCCAACCTGAACCTCGCGATCGACCAGGTCGAGGCGGAGGCCAAGGACGGCTCGATCGTCGGCGTCGGCATCACCGGCAAGCCGTTCATCTTCGCCGTCGGCGCCGACCTCAAGGGCGTCGAGCTGCTGAAGCGCCACGAGGACGCGCTGGCCATCGGCAAGGGCGGCCACGACGTCTTCAAGCGGCTGTCGTCGCTGGCGGTCCCGACCTTCGCGTACTACAACGGCGCGGCGATGGGCGGCGGCGTCGAGGTCGGCCTGCACTGCACCTACCGCACGGTCTCGGCGGCGCTCCCGGCGTTCTCCCTGCCCGAGGTCTTCCTGGGCCTGGTGCCCGGCTGGGGCGGCTGCACCCTGCTGCCGAACCTCATCGGCGCGGACCGCGCGGTCTCGGTCATCATCGAGAACTCGCTCAACCAGAACAAGCAGCTGCGCGGCAAGCAGGTCTTCGAGCTCGGCATCGCCGACGCCCTGTTCGAGGGCGCGGACTTCCTGGAGCAGTCGCTGCTGTGGACGGCGTCCGTCCTCAAGGGCGAGCTGGAGGTCGCCCGGCCGGAGATCGACCGTGGCGAGGCCTGGGACCAGGCCGTCGCACGCGGCCGCTTCATCGCCGACTCCAAGGTGCACGGCGCCGCCCCGGCCGCCTACCGCGCGCTGGACATCATCGCCGCCGCCAAGAACGGCGACCTGCGCCAGGGCTTCGACGCCGAGGACCAGGCCCTCGCGGACCTGATCATGGGCGGCGAGCTGCGCAGCGGCATCTACGCCTTCAACCTGGTGCAGAAGCGCGCCAAGCGCCCCGCCGGTGCCCCGGACAAGTCGCTGGCCCGCCCGGTCTCCAAGGTCGGCGTCGTCGGTGCCGGTCTGATGGCCTCTCAGCTGGCGCTGCTCTTCGCCCGCCGCCTGGAGGTGCCGGTCGTACTGACCGACATCGACCAGGAGCGCGTCGACAAGGGCGTGGGCTACGTCCACGGCGAGATCGACAAGCTGCTGGGCAAGGGCCGCATCAACCAGGACAAGGCCAACCGCCTCAAGGGCCTGGTGACCGGCGTCCTCGACAAGGCCGCCGCCTTCGGTGACGCGGACTTCGTCATCGAGGCCGTCTTCGAGGAGATGGGCGTCAAGCAGAAGGTGTTCGCCGAGGTCGAGGCGGTCGTGCCGGAGCACGCCATCCTCGCCACCAACACCTCCTCGCTGTCGGTCACCGAGATGGCGTCGAAGCTCAAGCACCCCGAGCGGGTCGTGGGCTTCCACTTCTTCAACCCGGTCGCGATCCTCCCGCTGCTGGAGATCGTCCGCGGCGAGCAGACCGACGACGCCTCGCTGGCCACCGCCTTCGGTGTCGCCAGGAAGCTGAAGAAGACCGCGGTGCTGGTCAAGGACGCCCCGGCGTTCGTCGTCAACCGCATCCTGGTCCGCTTCATGGGCGAGATCCAGAACGTCATCGACGAGGGCACCCCGGTGGCCACCGCCGAGAAGGCCGTCGAGCCGCTCGGTCTGCCGATGTCGCCGCTGGTCCTGCTGGAGCTGGTCGGCCCGGCCATCGGCCTGCACGTCTCCGAGACGCTGCACGGCGCGTTCCCGGACCGCTTCACGGTCTCGCCGAACCTGGCCGCCGTGGTCAAGGCCGGCAAGCGCGGCTTCTACGTCTACGACTCCGGCAAGCCGGAGCTGGACCCCGAGGTCGCCGCGCTGCTGGTGCAGGGCGACACCGTCCTGACGGAGGAGCAGGTGCGCGCCCGCGTCCTGGACGCCGTCGCGCAGGAGATCGGCCTGATGCTGGACGAGGGCGTCGTCGCCGAGGCGCAGGACATCGACCTGTGCCTGATCACGGGCGCGGGCTGGCCCTTCCACCTGGGTGGCGTCACGCCGTACCTGGACCGCGAGGGTGTCTCCGAGCGCGTGCTCGGCCGCCGCTTCCTCGCCGAGGGTGTGGCGAGCGTCCCGGCGTAACGCGCCGCTCGGGGTCCGGGGGCTCCGCCTCCGGACCCCGGGTCCTCAAATGCCGGACGGGCTGCGATTGCAGCCCGTCCGGCATTTGAGGACTTGGGGGCACCTCCCAGGCACAATCCCCTACGTGCGGCCCGCGTTCCAGCGCCCGGCCACCGCCACGAGCGCCTGCACCGCCTTCGCGACGAGCCCGTCGTCGAACCGCACCCGCCGACTGTGCTCCACGTGCAGGAACGGCACTCCCACCGCGTCCGCGTGGTCGCCCTGCACATTCGTGCGGCCCTCCAGCCGGCCGCACTCCCGCTGCCACACCTCACACACCCGCAGCCCCTCCTGTCGCAGGCCGGACGCGAGCCGCCGCGCGGAGGGCAGTCCCGCGTCCCCCTTGCCGGGTGAGACGACCACGTCGTGGTCGGGGAGGCTGCTGTCGGCGAAGCCGTGCACCTGGACGGCGGGCATCCGGCGGTCGGCGAGGGCGTCGGCGACGGCGGCGAAGACCGAGTCGGACCGGTGGGCGACATCGGCGGCGTCCGCCGCCCCGCCCTCGCCGTCGCCGACCGTGCGGTAGGCGCCGGCCAGGATCAGCACGCCGCCCGGAGCGCCGCGCAGCAGCCCGAGGCCGAGTTGCTCGCTCCGCTGGTCGGCGGTGGGGTGCGGCACCTGCACCGACCATCGTGCGGGGCCGTGCAGGTCGACGTAGACCCGGCCCCAGCCCCGGGTGGCGTCGCCGTCCGCGGTGGCGTCGGCTATCTCGGCGAACTGCCGTCCGCCGGCGGCCCGGTCGGTGAGGGTCCGCACCGTGTAGCCGGCCGCGCCCAGGACCTGCTCGGAGGCGGCCCGGTCGCCGTCCAGGAGCAGGCGGACGCCATCGGCGACGGCCCGGCGGTCGCGGGCGGCGGGAATTCGGTACCGACCGTCCTGATTGATGCGGTCGGTGAATTCCGTGATGCGGCGACCGAGATCGACGGAGTTTTCCGGCGCCGCGGGACCGGAATCCCGCCCGGCGCCGGCGTCACGGCCGTCCCGCCGGCCCGCGAGGCCCTGGGCGGACTGCTGCGCGCAGCCGGCGGACCCACCGAGCACCGCGAGTGCCACCACGCCGAGCAGCGCGTGCCTCAGGGGGGCGGCCATGGCGGGCTTGAGCTTCATGCGGGCAAAAATACCCCGGCGCGGCGCTCCCCATGACCGGCCGAATCCTCCCCCTCCTCGTCGCGGCGCACCCGGTTCCGGGTGAATGCGGAGGGATTGCGGGTGTTGGCGATCTTAAATGAACACGTCGTCGATCTTGGAATAGGTAGCACCAAAGGTCGGAATGCAATCAAGACCGCTCGTACTCTTTTGGTAATTCTTTCGAATTTCCCTAGAATCCAAACGTTTTACCTTACGCATCCGCAGTGCGGCAGACAGTTCAGGCACCCCGAGGTCCCGGCATGCCCCGCGTGCCGCGACCGAGAGGAAGACTGTTGCCCGCTTCGCGCGGCTCGCGCCGGCGCAAGGCCCGCCGCCGCGCCGACATGCCCCTGCTGGGCGGTGCCCGGCCCCCCATAGCGGCCCTGCTGGCGCTGCTGCTGGCGGTCGCGGGCACGACGGCGCTGGTGCTCGGCGACCGCGACCGGGCGGTGATCGACACGGCCGTCCTCACCTCGCAGCAGCACGTGGCCGAGGACGGCGCCCTGTCGCTGCGGGCGTCCCTCGACGAGAGCATCACCGACCTGGAGCGCGCCGCGGCGCAGTTCAGCGGCGCCGAAGCCGCGGCACCCGACACCGTCCTGGACACCCTGGGCAAGGTCTACAACAAGTGGCGCGGCATCGCCGTCGTCGACCCGGCCGGCGGCACCCTGCTCGCCGCGCGCGGCGAGAACATTCCGCTCGCGACCGTCCTGAAGGGGCCGGCCGAGAAGGACGCCAAGGACAACCAGGACAGCAAGGACGGTAAGGACGTTCTCGGTCCCCGGCTGGTGAAGCTGCCGTCCGGCGAGACCCGCATGCTCGTCGTGGCCGTCCTGCGCGGCGGCGCCGCGACCCGGCTGCTCGTGGCCTCCGGCACCCTGAACGTGCCGGGCATCTCCTCCGGCGAGAACCGCTCCCTCCTGGTCGTCGACTCCGCCGGCACCGTCCTGGCCAGCGACGGCCCGTCCGTGGCCCGCAAGTCCTGGGCCAGGCAGGCCCGCCGGACCGCCGCCGCCGACTGGGCCGACACCCCCGAGCCCGGCGGCCACCCCGGTGCCAGCGGCCACCTCATGGGCGATGTGCGCGGTGACGTCCGTACGGCCGTGGGCTACGCCGCCGCGAGCCGCACGCCGGGCGAGACGAGCGCGGCCGGCACCCTCGGCCTGTCGGTGATCACCTCGGTCAGGGTCACCGACGACTCGACGGTCGTACGCACCCAGGCCTTCGGTCTCGTCGCGGCGGGCATCCTGCTCGTCCTGGCCCTGCTGGTGAGCTGGGTGCTGCTGCGTACGGTCCAGCGGCCCCTGCTGCGGCTGTACCTGGAGAGCCGCAGGCTCGCCCGGGGCGAACCGGACCGCCCCCTGCCCCGCTTCAAGGGCCGCGAGCCCGCCCGGATCGCCGCTGCCCTGGAGAGCCTGCGCGGCCAGCTGCAGGGCGGCCGGCCCACCCGCACCGGCCGGGCGCGCGGCGGCTTCGGCACCCGCAGCACCGTCATCGTGTGCGCGCTGATCCTCCTGGCCTGGGCGGCGCCGCTGCTGCTCCTCCTCAACCGGGCCGGCAGCTCGGTCTCCGTGCCCCAGCAGCTCGTCGACGACCAGCGCCGCCGCACCGACACCGCCTCCGACCGGGTCCGCAAGGCGCTCAACGAAGGCTGGGCCGACGTCGCCTCGGCCGCGCAGACCGTCGCCGCGGGCGCCCGCGGCGACGACGCCGACCGCAAGGAAGCCGAGAGCGCGGAGCGGGCCGTTCTCGACAGGACCCTGCGCGAGCACGGCCGCTACCGCGCGGTCTACATGATCGACGGCGAGGGCAGGATCCTCTCCCGCGCCGGCGACTCCCCCCGCCACCCGGCCGGCAGGCCGCCCCACGAGGACGGCGTCGCCCAGCTCAACACCTCGGGCAAGGAGCCCGCCGTCGCCGCCTACGCGGCCGTACCCGGCGGCAAGGGCCGCGTGGTGGTCGGCGAGTACGACCCGCAGTTCCTGATCTCGATGGTCACCCGGCCCGGCCTGGGCCAGGTCTGGCTGGTCGACAAGGGCCACCGCATCATCGCCGCCGACCGGGGCCACGGCTTCCGGGCCTTCGCCAAGCTGCCCTCCGGCCACCTCGACGACCTCGTGGACACCGCCCGCAAGCAGAGCGGGAAGAGCACCGGGACCGCCGTCCTGCACCGCTCCACCGGCTCCTCCGACATCGCGGCCGCCGCCCCCTTCACCGGCGGCGGCGCGGTCCGGGACCTGGAGTGGCAGGTCGTCAGCTCCCAGCCGACCTCCTGGCTGGAGCTGCCCGAGTACACCGCCCAGCGGCACACCATGCTCGCCGGGCTGCTCGGCGTGACCGCCGCCGTGGCCTGCCTGGGCTGGCTGCACATCGTCGTCGTCCGCCCGCTGCGCGCCCTCGCCGACCGGGCCGAGGCGCTGGCGGGCGGCGACCGCAAGACCGTGCTCTTCCCCCAGCACCACGACGAGGTCGGCGCGGTCGTACGCAACCTGGAGCTGATCCGGCAGCGGCTGGCACGACCCTCCGGAAGGAACTGACCCCGCGTGCTCTTCCTCTACACGGTCCTCGTGATCTGCTGCGCCGTCGTCCTGGCCGCCGGGGTCATCGAGCAGCGCCGCCACTTCACCAACCTGGAGATGATCCCCACCCGGGTGCTCATCAACGGCATCCGCGGCAAGAGCTCCATCACCCGCCTGTGCGCCGGCGCGCTGCGCGGCGGCGGGCTGGTCACCGTCGCCAAGACCACCGGCACCGCGGCCCGCTTCATCCACCCGGACGCCACCGAGGAGCCCGTCTACCGCAAGTTCGGCATCGCCAACGTCGTCGAGCAGATCGGCATCGTGCGGCGCGCCGCCGCGTACCGCCCGCACGCCCTGGTGATCGAGTGCATGGCCGTCATGCCGGCGCTGCAGGAGGTCAACCAGACGAAGCTGATCCGCTCCACCATCGGCGTGCTGTGCAACGTCCGCGAGGACCACCTGGCGGAGATGGGCCCGACCCTCGACGACGTGGCCCGTTCCCTGAGCCGGTCCATGCCGCACGGCGGGATCTGTGTGACGGCCGAGGCCGACCGGCTGCACATCCTCCGGAAGGAGGCCGAAAAGCGCGACTGCCGGCTGATCGCCGTGGACCCGGAGACGGTCAGCGACGCCGAGCTGCGCGGCTTCAGCTGGTTCACGTTCAAGGAGAACGTCGCCATCGCCCTCGCCGTCGCCGAGCTCCTGGGCGTCGACCGGGCCACCGCGCTGCAGGGGATGTACGACGCGCCGCCGGACCCCGGCGTGCTGTCCGTGGAGCGCTGCCTCACGCCCGAGGGCATGCCGTTCCGCTTCGCCAACATCTTCGCCGCCAACGACCCCGAGTCGACGCTGATGAACGTCGAGCAGCTGCTGAGCCTGGGTGCCATCGAACGCCCGCTGCACGTCCTCATCAACTGCCGCCCCGACCGTGTCGAGCGCAACGGCCAGATGGGCGAGATCATCCCCCGGCTGGCACCCGATTCGGTCTTCCTCATCGGCCACCCCACCAGGAGCGCGCACGACGCGATCCCCGCCGCGTGGCGGGACCGGGTCGTGGACCTCGGCGGTGACCGCCGCGACGCGGCCGAGCTGGAACGGGAGATCCTCGGCCGCCTCGGCCCCGGCGCCTCGCTGGTGGCCATCGGCAACATCCACGGCCAGGGCGAGCTGCTGCTGGAGCGGCTGGCCGAGCTGCACTCCGACGACGTAACGCAAGAGCAGACCACAGGAGACCTCCGTTGATCCCCGCCGTCCTCACCCCGGAGATCGCCGCCATCGGGATCGCGCTCGGCCTGCTGTTCTCGCTGGTCTGCTACCTGACGACCAACCTGTCCCCCGGCGGCATGATCACCCCCGGCTGGCTGGCCCTCACCCTGGTCGAGGACCTCCAGCGCGCCGCCATGGTCGTCGGCATCACCGTCCTGACCTACCTGGGCACGCTGCTGCTGCAGCGCTACGTGATCCTCTACGGCAAGCGGCTGTTCGCGGCCGTCGTGCTGACCGGCGTGGTGCTGCAGGCGACGCTGTTCGTCATCCTCCAGCAGCAGTTCCCGCTGATGTACGCCAACCAGACCCTCGGCTTCATCGTCCCCGGCCTGATCGCCTACCAGCTGGTGCGCCAGCCGCGGGGTGCGACCCTGCTGGCCACCGGGACGGTGTCGCTCGCCAACTACGTCGTCCTGACCGCCGGGATCCTGCTCGGCTTCATGCCCACCGCCTGATCCCCCCTTTCCCCGACGGAGCGCAGACCCATGTCCCGGAAGTCAACGGAACGCAGGAAGCCGAAGGCCCGGAGGAAGGCCGGGGGCCGGGGCGGCCGCCGCACGCTGCAGACGCTTGTCGTGCTCGGCCTGCTCGGTACCAGCGCCTACCTGACCGTGGAGCTGCGCGACCGGCAGCAGGAGAAGGCACCGCCGGTCGAGTCCGTGGGCGCCGGGTCCGGCGCTTCCGGTGGCAAGGCCGTCCCGGCCGGTGAACGCCGCTTCGAGCGGCTGGCCGGCCCGGCCCGTACGGTCGTCCGCTCCGCCGACGGCGGCGTCCTGGCCACCTTCACCGACAATGCCCGCACCGCCGTGCTCACCGGCCCCAGCCGCACCTTCACCGAGCCCAAGTTCACCTCCGCCAAGGTGGTCACCGACAGCTGGGTACGGCTGCTGCCGGAGGCGTGGAAGGAGGGCTCGGAGAAGGCCCCCTGGTTCAAGGACTGGTTCGACAGGAGCCTCGGCGGCAAGGAGCCGGACGTCCTCGCCATCTCCATGGAGTACCTGGACGGCTCGCCCCAGAAGAAGGACGTCCGGGGCGTCGTCTATGCGGGTGACGCCCAGTTCGGCCCCATCAACCCGGCCGGCTCCGGGGCCGGCGACATGCGCCTGGAGCAGTCGGACTTCTACGACTACCTCGGCATCCCCTACACCTTCCGGGACGGCACCGTGGAGCGCCCCGAGCCCCAGCGGCTGCGTGCCATGGACTGCTCGGGCTTCGTCCGTACGGTCTTCGGCTACCGCGCCCGCTATCCGCTGCTGGGCAAGGACGTCAAGGGCGACGGCCTGCCCCGCACCGCCGACGGCATGGCCCGCCTGGCCCCCGGCGTGCCGGTGCTGGAGCTGAACGGCAAGCGTCCCGAGGCCATCGACAAGCTGCAGCCGGGCGACCTGGTCTTCTTCGAGATCGACAAGCGCACCGGCGACCGGCTCGACCACGTCGGCATTTACATGGGGCTCGACACCGACGGCAAGCCCCGCTTCCTCTCCAGCCGCGAGGAGGCCAACGGCCCCACCTTCGGCGACAAGGGCGGCACGGCCCGCCTCGACGGCAACGGCTTCTACGCGGCGGGGCTGCGCAGCGCGAAGCGGCTCTGAACCGGCAGGGGCCGCCCGGCCCCTGCCCCCTACACCCGCGCCCAGTCCCCCAGCGCCAGCCCGCTCGCGTCCGTGCGCTGGCGCGCCACGCGCAGGGTGCCGTCCGGGGCGAGGGCGGCCGCGACCACGCGGCCTGCGGCGTCCAGGGCCAGCGCGGGGACGCCCACGCACTCCTCGCCGGTCTCGGACCACGAGGCGTCGGCCGGGGCCTGCTCCTGAGTGGCGTACGCGGCGACGGCCGGCAGGCCCGAGGCGGAGCGCTGGGCCAGGACCGTGCAGTCCTGGCCGTCGAGGGTGGTGCGCAGGACGGCGACCGGGCCGGTGCCGTCGGTGCCGAGGGAGGTCAGGGCGATGGGGGCGGGGGCCTCGGCACTGTCCTGGCCGGCGGGGGCGGCGGGGTGCTGGACGTGCAGGACGGAGTCCGCTTCGGCGCGCCAGAAGTGGTCGACGCGGCCGTCGTCCGCCGGGGCGCAAGTGAAGGAACCGGTCAGGGACTTGGCGGAGGTGTCGGGGACACGCTGCAGCGGGCCGCCGGGCTCCTCCTGACGCCAGCGCAGCACGCAGTCCGCGGTGGAGGCGAGGAGTTCGACGCGCCCGTCGGCACTCACGCCCGCGGCCCCCGTGTCGAGGACGCGGCTGCCGTGCAGGTCCAGCCACGGGCCCCAGATGCCCCGGGCGTCCTGGCGCCGCCCGCTCACGCCGCGGCCGGCGTTGCGGAAGTAGAGGTGCAGGCCCACGCCGTCCGCCACCGCCGTGGGGGCGCCGATCTGGTCGGCGCGCTCCCAGTCCTGGCCGTAGGGGGTGCCGATGGAGCGCCAGTTGGTCAGGGCGCGGCCCGACTGGAACTGCGTGGCGTAGACGACGTCGGTCTCGGCCCGGCCGTCCTCATGGGCGCGGCGGCGCACTCCGGCGAGGAAGACGTAGCCCTCGGCGTTCTGGGCTATGGAGACGTACGGCTCCAGGCCCGGCACCTCGAACCGCTGCGGGCCGCTCCACTCGGGGCCACCGGGGCGGGTCTCGGTCCAGCGGACGATGCCGCCGGGGGCCGGGGCGTAGGCCGTCAGGCGGCCGTCCTTGCCTCGCAGCAACCAGCCGGTGGTGGTGGCCGTCCGCACTGCCATGACTCGCTGACCAGCCTCTCTTGGACCCTGGGCCCTGTTTGTGGGCCCTCGACGATAACACTGTGGCGGTCCCCGGATTCCGGGCCTGCCACCGCGTGCGAGGCTGTCGCCATGACAGCTGCTCTTCTTGTCGTGGATGCCGCGAATGTCGTCGGCAGCGTGCCCGACGGCTGGTGGCGCGACCGGCTGGGCGCGGCCGCGAGGCTGCGTGACCGTCTCGTCGGCTGTGCGGCGGACGGGCTGCCGGCGGGGGCCGTGACCCCGCCGTTGGCCGGGCCGCCGGAGGTCGTGCTGGTGGTGGAGGGGGCGGCGCGCTCTCTCGCCTCCGTGCCGGGCGTAGGCGTGGAGGCGGCGGACGGCAGCGGCGACGACCGCGTCGTGGAGGTGGTGGCCGCTCGCGAGCCGGGCCGGCGCTGCGTGGTCGTCACCGCCGACCGCGGGCTGCGGGCGCGGGTGACGGCCCTGGGCGCCGAGGTGACGGGGCCGCGCGCGGTACGGCCGTAGGGCCCGGGGCCGTGCGGGGCCCCGGGCAGGCCGGACGGGCCGGACGGGCCGTCAGACCGTAGGCGGCTCCGGGCGGTGCGGGCCGGCGCCCACCCGGCTGGAGCGGCGGCCGTAGAGGAAGTAGACGACGACGCCGAGGACCATCCACGCGGCGAACCGCAGCCAGGTCTCGGCCGGCAGGTTCAGCATCAGCCACAGCGATGCCAGCACGGACAGCACGGGGACGGTGGGCACGAACGGGGTGCGGAAGGCCCGCGGCAGGTCGGGGCGGGCGCGGCGCAGGAGGACGACGCCGATCGCGACGACGACGAAGGCGAAGAGGGTGCCGATGTTGACCAGCTCGGCCAGCACGTCGATCGAGGTGAAGCCGGCGACGACGGCGACGACGAGACCCAGGAGGATCGTCGACCGGTAGGGCGTGCCGAAGCGCGGGTGGACCGTCGAGAAGAAGCGCGGCAGCAGCCCGTCGCGGCTCATCGCGAAGAACACCCGGCTCTGTCCGAGCAGCAGGATCATGCAGACCGAGGTGAGGCCGACGGCCGCGCCGAAGCTGATCAGGCCGGCCCAGAAGGGGTGCCCGGAGGCCTTGAAGGCATCCGCCAGCGGCGCGTCAGTGGAGAGCTCGGTGTACTTCTGCATGCCGGTGACGACGATGGACACGGCCACGTACAGCACGGTGCAGATGGCGAGCGAGCCGAGGATGCCGCGCGGCACGTCGCGCTGCGGGTTGCGGGTCTCCTCGGCGGCGGTGGCGACGATGTCGAAGCCGATGAAGGCGAAGAAGACGACCGCGGCGGCCGTGAAGATGCCCATGACGCCGAAGTGGGAGGGGGTGAAGCCGAAGATCAGCTGGATGAGCGGGGCGGCGACCCCGCCGGCGCCCTCGGCGCTCTGCGTGGGCGGGACGAAGGGCTCGTAGTTGGCACCGGTGATGAAGAAGGCGCCGACGATGATGACGATCAGGACGACGGTGACCTTGATCCCGACCACGACCGCCGTCACCCGCGAGGAGAGCTTCATGCCGGCGACGAGGATGCCCGTCAGTACCAGCACCAGCAGGCAGGCGAGGAGGTCGAAGCCGAAGTCGCCGTGGTGCGGACCGGTCAGCGGGCCCGGCAGGTGCCAGCCGGCGTTGTCCATCAGCGAGCGGATGTATCCGGACCAGCCGACGGCGACCACGGCGCAGCCCAGCGCCAGCTCCAGGATCAGGTCCCAGCCGATGATCCACGCGGGCAGCTCGCCGAGCGAGGCGTACGAGAAGGTGTACGCGGACCCGGCGACCGGCACGGTGGAGGCGAACTCGGCGTAGCACAGCGCCGCGAGCCCGCACACGATGCCGGCGAGCACGAAGGCCAGTGCCACCGAGGGGCCGGCGTTCTGCTTGGCCACCTTGCCGGTGAGCACGAAGATGCCGGTGCCGATGACGACGCCGACGCCGAACACGGTGAGGTCGAGGGAGGAGAGGTCCTTCCTGAGCGCGTGTTCCGGCTCCTCGGTGTCCTGGATGGACTGCTCCACCGTCTTGGTCCGGAACATACCGCTCCGGCCGCGGCCGCTGCCTCGGACGGGTTGCTCTGTGCTCATCGGCTCACCTCCACGCTGCTCGGCGTCACTCGTCCTCCTGAAACCGATCGAGTGTCCGCGATGATCCGGGCCGTACCCGGGCGGCCACAGCCACCCTCTCCAGGATTCACCCGATGGAGGGCAGGCGCATCCATGCCGAAGGGCCGACCGGACCACCCGGAGGGGTGACCGGCCGGCCCTCGGGCACGGCGGAAGGGAGCGGCAGGGGGGTTGACGGCCCGTCAGTCGCGTACGGCCTCGACGGGCTCGTTCGACTTCGTGGACTCCTCGGCCCCGGCCGTTTCGGCTGCTGCGGCCGCCTGGTCGAAGCGGCCGTCCAGCTTGGCGACGAGCCCGGTGACCTGGCGGGCGATGTCGGGGGCGGTGAGCCCGATCTCCGCCATGATCTCCTTGCGGGAGGCGTGGTCGAGGAAGCGGGGCGGGATGCCGAAGTCACGCAGCGGCAGGTCGACGCCCGCGTCGCGCAGCGCCTGCGCCACGGCCGCGCCGACGCCGCCCACGCGGCCGTTGTCCTCGACGGTGACCACGACGCGGTGCTGCTCGGCGAGGCCGGGCAGCGCCTCGTCGACGGGCTTGACCCAGCGCGGGTCGACGACGGTCGAGGAGATGCCCTGCTTGTCGAGGAGGCCGGCGATCTCCAGGCACATCGGGGCGAGCGCGCCGACGGAGACGATGAGGACGTCCGGCCGGGTGGTGCCCTGCGCGGGGCGGCGCAGCACGTCCATGCCGCCGACGCGGCCGACGGCCTCGACGGCGGGGCCGACGGTGCCCTTGGAGTAGCGCACGACCGTGGGCGCGTCCTTGACCTGGACGGCCTCGCGGAGCTGGGCGCGGACCTGGTCGGCGTCGCGCGGGGCGGCGATGCGCAGGCCGGGGACGACCTGCAGGATCGACATGTCCCACATGCCGTTGTGCGAGGCGCCGTCGTCGCCGGTGACGCCCGCACGGTCCAGGACGAAGGTGACGCCGCACCGGTGCAGGGCCACGTCCATCAGGACCTGGTCGAAGGCGCGGTTGAGGAAGGTGGCGTAGACCGCGAAGACCGGGTGCAGGCCGCCCGTGGCGAGGCCGGCGGCCGAGGTGGCGGCGTGCTGCTCGGCGATGCCGACGTCGTAGACCCGCTCGGGGAACTCCTTGGCGAACTTGCCCAGGCCCACCGGCTGCATCATGGCGGCCGTGATGGCCACGATGTCCTCGCGCTCGCGGCCGAGCTCGACCATCTCGTCGGCGAAGACCGAGGTCCAGCTGGCGCCCCCGGACGCGAGAGGCAGGCCGGTGTCGGGGTGGATGGCGCCGATGCCGTGGAAGCGGTCGGCCTCGTTCTGCTCGGCGTGCTTGTAGCCGCGGCCCTTCTGGGTGAGGCAGTGCACGAGGACGGGGCCGCCGAAGCGCTTGGCGCGCTGGAGCGCGGACTCCAGCGCCTCGATGTCGTGGCCGTCGATCGGGCCGACGTACTTCAGGCCCAGGTCCTCGAACATGCCCTGCGGGGCGATGAAGTCCTTCAGGCCCTTCTTCGCGCCGTGCAGCGTCTCGTAGAGGGGCTTGCCGAGGACCGGGGTGCGCTCGAGCAGGTCCTTGCCGCGGGCCAGGAAGCGCTCGTAGCCGTCGGTGGTGCGCAGCGTGGCGAGGTGGTTGGCGAGGCCGCCGATGGTGGGCTCGTAGGAGCGCTCGTTGTCGTTGACGACGATGACGAGGGGGCGGTCCTTGGCGACGGCGATGTTGTTCAGCGCCTCCCAGGCCATGCCGCCGGTCAGGGCGCCGTCGCCGATGACGGCGACGACGTGGTCGTCCTTGCCCAGGACCTGGTTGGCCTTGGCGAGGCCGTCGGCCCAGCCGAGCACCGTGGAGGCGTGGCTGTTCTCGATGACGTCGTGCTCGGACTCGGCGCGCGAGGGGTAGCCGGACAGGCCGCCCTTGGCGCGCAGCCGGGAGAAGTCCTGGCGGCCGGTGAGGACCTTGTGGACGTAGGCCTGGTGGCCGGTGTCGAAGAGGATCTTGTCCTTGGGCGAGTCGAAGACCCGGTGCAGGGCGATGGTCAGCTCGACCACACCGAGGTTGGGCCCGAGGTGCCCGCCGGTCTTGGAGACGGCGTCGACGAGGAAGGTGCGGATCTCCGCGGCCAGCCGGTCGAGCTGCTCCGGGGTCAGCCGGTCCAGATCGCGCGGTTCCCTGATGCGGGTCAGCAGGGCCACCCGTGCCTCCTTCATCGAGCTGTCGGCTTGCAGAAGCTGCAGAAGCTCATCGAAATGCTTCTAGATCCGTCGAGTCTAATGTTCCGCCCGCCGTGGCGATGAACGGGTGATGCGACCAACCTCACGCGAATGGCCGACCAGAGCCCCAAACCGCCCGAAAGCGAACGGGTGGGCCCCGACCTTCACCGGTCGGGGCCCACCCGTTCGTACGTACGAGACTACGCCCGTCCGGCGGTCTTCTGGGTCCGGCGGGAGACGGAGTCGATGACCACGGCGGCCAGCAGCACCGCGCCGGTGATCATGTACTGGACGGCCGAGGCGATGCCCAGCAGGGCCATGCCGGAGGCGATGGACTGGATCACCAGCACACCCAGCAGCGCGGACCAGGTCTTGCCCCGGCCGCCGAAGAGGCTGGTGCCGCCGATGACGGCCGCCGCGATGGCGTTCATCAGCAGGCTGCCGGCGCCCGAGGACTGGTTCGCGGCGTTGATCTGCGAGGCCAGGAACATGCCGCCGAGCGCCGCCATCGTGCCCGAGAGCGCGAAGACGGAGATCCTGATCGCGGCGACGTTGATGCCGGCCCGGCGGGCCGCCTCGACGCTGCCGCCGAGGGCGAAGACCTTCCGCCCGTAGGAGGTGCGGCGCAGCACGAAGTCGAGCGCGACCACGACCCCGAGGAAGATCACCACAGCCAGCGGCAGCCCCTTGTACTGGTTGAGCAGCCACGCCACCACGAAGGCGGGCACCGCCAGGGCTGCCGTGCGCAGTACGAGCTCGCTGAGCGGGCGGCTGGGGACGCCGGCCGCCTCGCGCCGCCTGCTGTCGCGCAGGGAGACCAGGAAGAACCCCACGACGCTCAGCGCGGCCAGCCCGTAGGCGGCGGCCACGTCGCTGAAGTAGTGGTTGGTCAGCCCCGCGACCAGCCCGGAGTCGTCGAGGTTGATGGTGCCGTTGGAGCCGAGCACCTGCAGCATCAGGCCGTTCCAGCCGAGCAGGCCGGCCAGGGTGACGACGAACGCGGGCACGCCGATGCGGGCGAAGAAGAACCCGTGCAGCGCGCCGACGAGCGCGCCGGAGAGGATCGCCAGGACGAAGGCGAGCCACTCCGGCATGCCGTTGCTGACGTTGAGCACCGCGAAGATCGCCGCGGCCAGGCCGCTGACCGAGCCCACGGACAGGTCGATCTCGCCGAGGATCAGCACGAAGACGATGCCGACCGCGATCAGACCGGTGCCGGCAGCGGTGACGAAGAGGTTGGAGAGGTTCTCCGCGCCCAGGAAGGCGGGGTCACGCAGCTGGAAGACCAGGCCGATGACGAGCAGCCCCACGACCACGGGCAGCGAGCCCAGCTCGCCGCTGCGCAGCTTGCGCCGGAATTCGCTCCAGTAGCCGGCGAAGCCCTCCTCCCGGACCAGCAGGCGCGGGTCGACCGCGGTGACGGCGGCCTCGGCGGCGGGCGGTGTCTCCCGCGGCTCCGGGCTCTCGTCCTTGGACAGGTTGGTGGTCACTTCTCGCCCTCCGCGGTCGTGCGTGCCTTGCGGCGGGTGACAGCGTTGTCCGTCGCGCCCGTGATGGCGGAGATGATCTCTTCCTGGGAGGTCGTCCGGACATCGAAGGTGCCGTTGTTGCGGCCGAGGCGCAGGACCGCGACCCGGTCGGCGACGGCCTTCACATCGGCCATGTTGTGGCTGATGAGAATGACGCCCAGGCCCCGCTCGCGCAGCCGCTCGACCAGGTCCAGGACCTGCGCGGTCTGCTCGACGCCCAGCGCCGCGGTGGGCTCGTCGAGGATGACGACCTTGGGTTCGCCCAGCAGCGAGCGGGCGATGGCCACGGTCTGCCGCTGGCCGCCCGAGAGGGAGGCGATCGGGATCCTGACGCTGGGGATGCGGATGGAGAGGGTCGAGAGCAGCTCGCGGGCGCGGCGCTCCATCTCGACCTCGTCCAGCACCCCGGCGCGCACGATCTCGCGGCCGAGGAAGAGGTTGCCGACGACGTCGAGGTTGTCGCACAGCGCGAGGTCCTGGTAGACGGTCGCGATGCCCAGTTCCTGGGCGGCGTGCGGCCGGTCGACGGTGACGGGCCTGCCCTCCCACTCGACGACGCCGTCGTCGGCGGGGCCCACTCCGGCGATGGTCTTGACGAGGGTGGACTTGCCGGCGCCGTTGTCGCCGACCAGGGCGACCACCTCGCCGGGGTGGATCTCCAGCTCTACGTCGGTGAGCGCCTGGACGGCACCGAACCGCTTGGAGATTCCGCGCAACGCCAGCACGGGCGTAGCGGACACGTGAATCATCTCCTTCACCGCCGTGACCGGCGGCAGCCTGTGGGGCTTACTTCAGTCCGGCCTGGTCGCACTGCGCCTTGTACTTCTCGGTGCAGATCTCGTTCAGGTTGAAGAAGCCCTCCTTGCCGACGTACTGGCCGATGTCCGACTTGGTCAGCGCGAAGGGGGTGACGATGACGGCGGGGATCTTCTTCTGGCTGCCGCTGTCGACGGTGGACTTGGCGATCGAATCCTCGACGCCCTTGCCCTGGGCAAGGGCGACGGCCAGCTCGGCGGCGGCGTCGGCCTCGGGCTTGTACGGCTTGTAGACGCTCATGAACTGCTCGTCGGAGAGGATCCGCTGGACGGCCGAGAGCTCGGCGTCCTGGCCGGTGACGGGCGGGAGCTTGTCGAAGCCGGCGCTCTTGAGGGCGGTGATGATGCCGCCGGCCATGCCGTCGTTGGCGGAGTAGACGCCGACGATGTTGTCCTTGCCGAGCGAGGAGACGGCGCCCTTCATGTTCTCGTTGGCGTTCTCCGGCTTCCACTCCTTGGTGTCGTACTCCTTGCCGACCTTGACCTTGCCGTCGAGCACGGAGTGGGCGCCCTGCTTGTACAGCTTGGCGTTGGGGTCGGTGATCGCGCCGTTCATCATCACGATCTGACCCTTGGAGGCGTTGTCGCCGAGCTCCTTGAGCAGCGACTCGCCCTGGATCTTGCCCACGCGCTCGTTGTCCACGGAGGTGTAGGCCCTGACCGGGCCCTCGGCCAGCCGGTCGTAGGCGACGACGGGGATGCCCTTGTCGGTGGCCTTCTTGACCGAGCTCGCGATCGACTTCGCGTCCACCGCGTCGACGATCAGCGCGTCGACCTTCTTGGTGATCATCGTGTCGACCTGCTGCTGCTGGACCGAGGCGTCCTGCTTGGCGTTCTCGTAGAGAACGACGGTGTCCGCGCCCGCCAGTTCCTTGATCTTCTTCTCGATCAGCGGCTTGTCGAACCGCTCGTAACGCGCGGTCTGGTTCTCCGGGAGAAGGAGCCCGATGGTCAGCGGGCCCTTCTTGTCCTTCTTCTTCTCCCCGCCGTCGCCGGCTTCCTTGGCGCTGCCACACGCCGCCAGTCCGGCGGCCATCGAAACCGCGGCCATGGTCACAACCGCACGACGCAGATGCGAATTCATATTGCAGATACCTCCCTGACGAGGCCGCGCCGTTGCGGCCGAGGTGGCTGGAAGTCAACTCGGCCGCCAAGGAAGCGTCAAGAAGTAAATTCTTAACGAGATGGCAACGATGCCATTCGTTATCTGTTTGAACTCAAGAGCGCCGCCCGGGAAGCGGCGGCGAACGCTATCGATTCAGTGTGGGGGCGTGCGCGGGCAGTGTCTCGTCCAACAGCGACGAATCGCCCATTTCGCTGAGTACGAGCGCCAGTGCACCCAGCACCTCGGCCCGGCCGCCCAGGCCGCCCGGCACGACCTCCAGTTGCCGTGCGGCGCTGGGAATGGCGTACCGCGAGACGGATTCGCGGATGGGCGCGAGCACCAGCTCGCCCGCGTCCGCGAGGTCGCCGCCGAGGACGACGCGGCTGGGATTGAGAAGGTTGCACAGGTTCGCCACACCGCTGCCGATGTACCGCCCCACGTCCGAGATCACCCGCCGGCAGCCCGGGTCGCCCTCGTGCGCGAGCTGCACCATCCGCGCCATGGTCAGGTCGGCCCCATGGGCCGAATGGAGCAGCGGCAGGACGTAGCGGGCCGCGGTGAAGGTCTCCAGGCAGCCGCGGTTGCCGCACCGGCAGACCGGGCCCGACTCGTCCAGGGTGATGTGGCCGATCTCGCCCGCGGTGCCGCCCGGCCCCCGGTAGATCTGCCCGTTGATCACCAGGCCGGAGCCGACGCCGCTGGCGACCTTGATGTAGGCCAGGTCCCGCGCCCCCCGCCCGGCGCCCCAGACCAGCTCGCCGAGGGCGCCGAGGTTGGCGTCGTTGTCGACGTGGACCGGCACGTTCAGGCGGGCGGCGAGGTCGTCGCGGGGGTTGGTGCCGGCCCAGCCCGGCAGGATCGCGGTCGAGCCGAGCACCCCGGACTCCACATCGATCGGCCCCGGCACGCCGAGACCCACCCCGACGATCTTGCCGGGGCTGATGCCCGCCGCCTTGACCAGGCTGGTGACCAGGTGCTCCGCACGTGCCAGGCCCTGCGCGGCGGAGGCGTCCACGTCCAGCGGCTCGGCCTCCTCGGCCAGCACCCGGTGGGCGAGGTTGCCGATGGCCACCCGCAGATGGGTATGCCCGAAATCGACCCCTACGACGATGCCGGCGTCACCGGACAGGGAGACGCTGCGCGCCCGCCTGCCCCCGGAGGAGGTGGGGGTGACCTCGACCGTTCCGCCGTCCTTGAGCTCCCGGACGATATTGGAGACCGTGGCGGCCGAGAGCCCGGTGGACCGGGCGATCTCCGCCTGGGTGAGCGACCCTGCCATGCGCACCGCGCGCACGACCCGCTCCAGGTTGGCCCGGTGCAGCGATGACTGCGACCCCGGAGTCTCCACGCCCATCCACTCCCGCCTCACCGGGGCGGCACGACCGCCGCCCCGTGGGCCGGACTACAGCATTGGAGCCCGGCCATCCATACAACATGTGAACTCTAAGCTGAGCTGCCCGGGTTGCATCCCGTCAAGGGCTTGACGCCGATCCCGGCTCCCGCACCGTTGCCGTACCGAGATCCGCCGGGCCCCGCGCCGGGCTCGCGCCGGGGCCCGTGCCGACCCCATATCGTACGGAGCGGGCCACCGCGCCCGGCGCCGAGGGGGGGCGCGCGCCGGGAGGCCGGGTAGCTCGAACGGGCGAATCCACAGCTCACCCGGGTGCCACCCGACAGTTCTGGGCTTGTCCGCACTCAAGCGGCTCTGCGGCATGTTCATCCGACATAACCACCGCCGGGCGCGGAGCGCCCCGGACCCGGCCCGGGAACCGTCCCGGTGCTCCTGCCCGATAGTGGGGTGCTTCCGCGGCAAGAACGAACGGAGCCCCGAGCATGTGCGAGGACCCTCAACTGTCCGGCGCCGACTGGTGGTACACACTCCGCATCCCGGCGCAGACCTGGATGATCAGCGTCGTCCGGAGCTCGCTGCGCCTGGCGCTGCAGCGGCACGGCCGCCCGGACCTCGCCGACACCGCCTGCCTGCTCGCCACGGAGCTGGTCACCAATGGCGTGGTGCACGCGAAGTCGCCGGTGACCGTCCATCTCAGCTGCCGCTCCAGGACCCTGCGCGTCGACGTCCACGACGTCGGCTCACAGGTCCCCGCGCGGCGCGGCGCCGGGGTCGACGACGAGTCGGGCCGAGGGCTCACCCTCGTCGAGGGCTGTGCCACGGCCTGGGGGGTCTCCCCGGCTCCGCAGGGCGCGGGCAAGGCGGTCTGGTTCACCCTGACGTGAGCCCGCCGGGCGGCCCGGCTGCTCCGGGGCGCCCGGCGGTGGCGCGGCGCCGGGCTACTTCAGGGCACCCGCCGTCAGCCCCGCCTGGACCTGGCGCTGGAAGACGATGTACGCGGCGAGGACCGGCAGCATGGCCATGACCAGCCCCGCGAAGAGCCCGGACCAGTCCCCCTTGTACCCCTGGCTGACCGCGAGCGCGACCAGTCCCTGCGGCAGCAGTTTCTTGCCGTCGTCGCCGACGTTGAGCACCGTGGGCAGCAGGTACTGGTTCCACTGGCCGAGGAAGTTGAAGATGCCGACGCTGATCAGGCCCGGCTTGGCCATGGGCAGCATCACCTGGAAGAAGGTGCGGGTGTGCGAGGCCCCGTCGATCAGTGCCGCCTCGGCGACGGAGCTGGGCAGGGTCCGGAAGAAGCCGCTGAGGAAGAAGATCGTGAACGGCAGCGAATAGGCGATGTAGACCAGGATCAGCCCGTGGTAGGTGTCGAGCAGCTGCATGTTCTTCATCACGAAGAACAGCGGGACGAGCGCCAGGATGACGGGGAAGCTCATCCCGCCGACGAAGAGGAAGTAGATGAAGCGGTTGCCGGGGAAGTCGAAGCGGGCCAGCACATAGGCCGCCATCGAGCCCAGGAGCATGGTGCCAGCGAGGGAACCGGCCACCACGACGACGGAGTTGAGGAAGTACTCGCCCATGTGCGCCTGCGACCAGGCGCGGCTCCAGGCGCCGAAGTGCAGGCCGGCGGGGAGCGCCCAGGGGGAGGTGAAGATCTCCTTGTCCGTCTTGAAGGCGCTCATCACGGCCCACAGCAGCGGCAGGGTCACCATCAGCGCCCACAGCGCGAGGATGCCGTGCGAGAAGACGTTGAGGACCGTGCCCTCACTGCCCATGCGCCCGCGGGGCGAGTCGGTGCCGGGCCTGCCGGCGCGCGAGGTCACAGTGCCGCTCCCCTCGGTGGAATCCGTGCCCGCGGCCATCAGTACTCCAGCCGCTCGCGACGGCCGAGCTTCATGACAATGCCCGCGAAGATCAGGGTGACGATGAGCAGGGCGACGCCGAGCGTCGTCGCGTATCCGGCCTGCCCGTCCCGGAACGCCTTGGTGTAGAGGTAGAACGACAGCACTTCGGTGGAGTAGTCGGGTCCGCCCGGCCCCACGGTCATGATCTGCACGACGGCGAACGAGTCGAGCGCCATGATCCCCATGTAGACCCAGCCGGTCTGGACGGTGTCCCACAGCAGCGGCAGGGTGATCCGGAAGAAGGTCTGGACGCGGGTGGCGCCGTCGAGCAGGGCGGCCTCGTAGAAGTCCCTGGGGATGGAGCTCATGCCCGCCGAGAACAGCACGACGTAGAAGCCGACGTTGCTCCAGACCATCACCGCCATGACGCACCACAGCGCGAGGGAGGGGTCGCCCAGCCATTCCGGCCGGAGGGAGTCGAGGCCGATCGCGCTCAGGAAGGAGTTCAGGGCACCGCTGTTGGGGTTGTAGGCGAACTGGAACAGCAGGGCGACGATGGCGATCGAGAGCACCTGCGGGAAGAAGTAGACGATTTTGTAGACGCCCGAGCCGCGTACGCCCGCCACCGCCGCGTTCTTCCTGCGCCGGCCGCCGACGTTGAGCATGAACGCGAAGAACAGGCCGAGCCCGAGCGTCACCAGCGGCAGCACCAACAGCAGCAGGACGTTGTGTCCCACCGATGTCCAGAACACCTCGTCGTTCCAGAGGCGTTGGTAGTTGTCGAACCCGGTCATCCGGAAGTCGGAGCTCAGTCCGGTCCAGTCCGTGAAGGAGTAGTACACGGCCTGGACGAACGGCGAGATGACGAAGATTCCGTAGATCGCCAGAGGCAGGATCAGGAATCCCGCGATGAAGCGGTACTTACCGTGCTGCATGCCTTCCGACCCCGATCCTTTCCCGGACCTCTGCCGGCCCCTCTCCCACGGGTGCCGCCGCTGGTGGTACGAGGCTCACTTGTGCCTGTACTTCTTGATGGCGCTGTCCTTGGCGGTGTCGTCGGCAAAGCGCTGGATCTTGCTGATCGCCTCGTCGGGCGTCAGCCGGCCGGCCATCATCTCGCCGATGGCCCCCACGCCGATCTTCTCCTTCTGCAGGGCGACGTACCAGTCCTGGATCCGGGGATTGACGACGTTCTTGCCGGCCTTGGTGAGTGCTTCCTGCGAGGAGGCCAGGCCCGGCGGCAGGGTGAGACCCTCGGTGCCGCCGTTGAGGGAGGTGAGCGAGGAGACGGACTTGATGAAGTTCTGCGAGGACTTCCTGCCGAGCATGACGCGCAGCAGTTCCATGCCGCCCTGCGGGTTCCTGGCGTTCTTCGGCACGACGAAGGGCTCGCCGCCGGAGGCCCAGAGGGTGCCGAACGGCATCTTGTCGCTGCTCTTGTCGAGGCTGGAGGGGGCGCCGACCGCCATCCCGAAATCCTGGGGAGTGGTCTTCTTGGACTCGTTCTCCACCCAGGAGCCGTTGGGGATGAACAGGACCTTGCCCTCGTTCCAGGCGGTCTGCGACTCGATGTGGGTCAGGCCCGGGGTGCCGCGGAGGATATAGCCCTTCTTGTAGAGCTCGTAGTACGCCTCGAAGGCGGCCTTGACGGCCGGGTCCTTCCAGGCGTTCGGCTCCAGGTTGTCGATCCTGTTCAGCACCTCCACGCCGCCGATCTTGGCGATGAAGGGGTAGAGGCTGAACGGCAGGTAATACGGGTGCTTACCCGGGTAGGTCCAGCCGGCGATGCCCTTCTTCTTCGCCGTCTCGCAGACCTTGAGCATCTCCTCCCAGGTCTGCGGGTACTGCGCGTCGAGCTTCTGCAGATTGGTCCTCGAATACCAGACGCCGTAGACGGTGTAGGCGTAGTACAGGATCCACGTCTCGCTGCCGTCGAACTGGCCCATTTCCACGACGCCAGGGCGCAGGGTGTCGCGCACCTTCCTCGCCGGGTCGTCGTAGGAGGGGGCGTCCAGCAGGGCGTTGAGATCGGTCAGCTGTTTCTTGCCGACCAGGGTGCCCATGTCCATCTGCTTGGCACCGGAGTTGTCGATGAGGTCGGGCGGGGTGCCGCCGTTGAAGCGGGGCTGGAGCTGGGTCTGGATCTCCTGGGTGGCGGAGTGCTTGACCGTGGCGTCCGGGAACGCCTTCTTGTACTCGGCCTCGGCGTCCTTGGCGTACTGCTGGCCGAACCCGCCGTCGAAGATGACGACGTCGAGCGGTGCGCTCTCATTGACCGCGAGCGGGTTCTTCTCGCTCTTCCTGCCCTTGTCGACCTTGCCGCCGTCACCGCCGCTGTCGCCGCTCGCGCAGGCGCTCAGCGCGCTCATCGCCGGGACCGCGATCAGTCCGACCGCCGCCGCTCGCCTGATCATCTCGCGCCGGCTGAATTCCGGGGTGGATCCCATGCTCAAGTCCTCGCCTTCTCCAGGACTCAGGCGGTGTAGCGGTCTCCCCTTGCGAACTCGCCAACCGCCGAAGGGCCCGACACCGCGGGTCAGTTGAAGCGTGGTGCTGGGTGTGCACCGGAGTGAAGTCCCCCGCGGCGTGCGCCTCGCCGCTCTCCCCCGGGTCCGCGCGGCGGACTACGGCCACCCCGGACGCCGACAGGTATAGTCCACTCCGATCAACTGGGCAAGATCGAGAGCGCCTTTGACCGCCAGTCTTTCCCGAGTTGAGACCTCATGGCTCCCGGCGGCCGATCAGTGACGCCCCATCAGCGCATGCTGCGCGACACCAGCCCGAGACCCTTGACACCACTGATGTCTCACGCCCTACTTATCACTGCGCGACTCGGGTGACAACGTTGTCGGCTTCGGTGGGCTTCGTTGCTTCGTGGCTTCGTGGGCTTCGTGGAGGCAGCTTCGTGGAGAGGCAAGGGATGCGAATCGGACTCGGACACCGCCGCCGGCGCACAGGCGCCCGCCCCGCGGCCCTCGTCCTGGCCACCGTACTGATGACGGTCGCTCAGATCACGCAGGGTCCCTCCGTGTCGGCATCGCCCGAAGGGCCCAAGGACACCGCGACCGAAAGCTTCGCCTCGTCCTTCGAGGCCGGCGAGCAGCAGCCCGACTGGCGCAACGCCGTCGAGACCGGCCCGGACGGCCGAAGGCGGTCCGCGGGGGTCGACGGCGACGACACGGGCGGCATCCCCGGCAATGTCACCGACCGGGTCACCGCCGTCCGCGCCAGCGGGGAGCACACCGAGGCGGGGGAGGTGAAGGAGAACCTCATCGACGGCGAAAGCGCGACCAAATGGCTCGACTTCGAGCGCACCGCCTGGCTGGAATTCGAGCTGGCGCAGCCGGTCAAGGCCGTCCGCTACGCCCTGACCTCGGCGAACGACACTCCCGGCCGCGACCCCCGGGACTGGACGCTCAAGGGCTCCGACGACGGCAAGACCTGGACGGCCCTCGACGCCCGCCACGACGAGGTCTTCGAAAACCGCCTGCAGACGCGGGAGTTCTCCTTCGCGGGCACCACCGCCCACCGGCAGTACCGCCTGGAGATAACCCGTAACGGCGGCGAGCCGGTCCTCCAGCTCGCCGAGGTGCAGCTGGCCATCGACGGCGACGGCACTCCCCCGCCCGCCGACATGCGCAGCCACATCGACCGTGGCCCGACCGGCTCCCCCACGGCCAAGGCCCGTGTGGGCTTCACCGGCACCCATGCGCTGCGCTACGGCGGCATGCACCTGGCCACGGGCCGCGGCTATTCGTACAACAAGGTCTTCAGCGTGCACACCAAGGTCACGCCGAGGACCCTGCTGTCGTACAAGGTCTTCCCCTCCATGCCCGAACGGGACGCCCGCTACCCCGCCACCCATGTCTCGATCGACCTCGCCTTCACCGACGGCACCTACCTCAGCGATCTCGGCGCCGTCGACCAGCACGGCGCGCGGCTGACACCGCAGGGTCAGGCCGCTTCCCGGACGCTGTACGTCAACCAGTGGAACAACAAGGAGTCGCCTATCGGCGCCGTCGCGGCGGGCAAGACCGTCGAACGCGTCCTCGTCGCGTACGACTCGCCGGCCGGGCCCGCGAAATTCCGCGGCTGGGTGGACGACATCTCGATCGCCCCGGCCCCCCAGGAGAAACCCCCGGCCCACCCGGCGGACTGGGCCCTCACCACGCGCGGCACCCATTCCAGCTCGAACTTCTCACGCGGCAACACCTTCCCCGCCACCGCCGTCCCCCACGGATTCAACTTCTGGACCCCCGTCACCAACGCCGGCTCGGGGGACTGGCTCTACCAGTACGCGGCCACCAACAATCCCGACAACCTCCCCACCGTCCAGGCCTTCAGCGCCAGCCATGAGCCGAGCCCCTGGATGGGCGACCGGCAGACCTTCCAGGTCATGCCCTCGGTGGCCCCCGACACCCCCTCCGCCTCCCGCACCGCCCGCGCCCTCCCCTTCCGGCACTCCCGCGAGAGCGCCAAGCCGCACTACTACGGCGTCACCTTCGAGAACGGCCTGAAGGCCGAGATCGTCCCCAGCGACCATGCCGCGATGATGCGTTTCACCTTTCCGGGTGACAACGCCAGCGTCATCCTTGACAACGTCAAGAACCAGGGCGGTCTGACCCTCGATCCCGCCAACCGTTCCTTCACCGGCTACTCGGACGTCAGGAGCGGGCTGTCCAAGGGCGCCGGCCGCCTCTTCGTCTACGGCGTCTTCGACATGCCCGTCACCGCGAGCGGCAAGGTCAAGGGGGACGGCAAGAGCAGAGGTGACGGTGCCGACGGCGTCACCGGCTATATGCGCTTCGCCCCGGGCCGGGACCGTACAGTCACCCTGCGCCTGGCGACGTCCCTCATCGGCGTCGACCAGGCGAAGGCCAACCTCAAGCAGGAGATCCCGGCGGACATCTCCTTCGGCCGGGTCCACGACCGGGCCCGTGCCGCCTGGGACGCGCTCCTGGGCCGCGTCGAGGTCGAGGGCGCGAGCCGCGACCAGCTCACCACCCTGTACTCCAGCCTCTACCGCCTGTACCTCTATCCCAATTCCGGCCACGAGAACACCGGCACCGCCAGCCGCCCACGCCCCCGCTACGCCAGCCCCTTCTCCCCGCCCGCCGGCGAGAACACCCCGGCCACGACCGGGGCGAAGATCGTGGACGGCGAGGTGTACGTCAACAATGGCTTCTGGGACACCTACCGCACGGCCTGGCCCGCCTACTCCCTCCTCACCCCCAAGCTGGCCGGCAAGCTGGTCAACGGCTTCGTCCAGCAGTACAAGGACGGCGGCTGGATCTCCCGCTGGTCCTCCCCCGGCTACGCCGACCTGATGACCGGCACCAGCTCGGACGTCGCCTTCGCCGACGCCTACGTCAAGGGCGTCGCCTTCGACGCCGAGGCGGCGTACGAGGCCGCGCTCAAGAACGCGACCGTCGCCCCGGACGACCCCGGCACCGGCCGCAAGGGCATGGACACCTCCGTCTTCCTCGGCTACACGAGCACCAGGATCCGCGAGGGCACGTCCTGGGCGCTGGAGGGCTACCTCAACGACTTCGGCCTCGCGAAGATGGGCCGGGCGCTCTACGAGAAGACCCACAAGCCCCGCTACCGCGAGGAGTCCGGCTACTTCCTCAACCGGGCCCGCAATTACGTCGGACTCTTCGACTCCCGGACCGGCTTCTTCCAGGGCAAGGACGAGAGCGGCAACTGGCGGCTGCCGCCGGGCTCCTACGACCCGCGTGTCTGGGGCCACGACTACACCGAGACCAACGGCTGGAACTTCGCCTTCACCGCACCCCAGGACACCCGGGGCCTCGCCAACCTCCACGGCGGCCGCACCGGCCTGGCCAAGAAGCTCGACACCTACTTCGCCACCCCCGAGACGGGCGCGCCGGAGTTCGCGGGCTCCTACGGCGGCGTCATCCACGAGATGACCGAGGCCCGCGACGTCCGGATGGGCATGTACGGCCACAGCAATCAGGTCTCGCACCACATCGCCTATCTCTACGACGCCGCCGGGCAGCCCTGGAAGACACAGGAGAAGGTCCGCGAGGTCCTCTCCCGCCTCTATCTCGGCAGCGAGATCGGCCAGGGCTATCCGGGCGACGAGGACAACGGCGAGATGTCGGCCTGGTACGTCTTCAGCACCCTCGGCTTCTACCCGCTGGTCATGGGCCAGGGCGAGTACGCCATCGGCGCCCCCCTCTTCACCAAGGCCACCGTCCACCTCGAAGGCGGCCGCGACCTGGTCATCAAGGCCCCCCGCAACAGCGCCCGCAACCTCTACGTCCAGTCCCTCCGCGTCAACGGCCACTCCTGGGACTCCACAGCCCTCCCCCACTCCGTCCTGACCAAGGGCGCCACCCTGGAGTTCGCCATGGGCCCGACCCCGTCGAACTGGGCCACGTCCGAGCGCGCCGCCCCCACGTCGATCACCAAGGACGACAAGGTGCCGGCCCCCCAGCGGGACGTGACACTCCCCGGCGACTCGGCCCTGACGGACAACAGCTCGGGCACGGACGGACCGCTGACGACGGCCGCACTGACAACGGCCCACGACGCCCGGGTGACGACGTACACCCTCACGTCCTCGGACCGCACCAGGGCCCCGTCCGCCTGGACCCTCCAGGGCTCCCCGGACGGCGCGCACTGGACGGACGTGGACCGCCGTTCGGGCGAGCCCTTCACCTGGAACCACCAGACCCGAGCCTTCGAGGTCCGGGCGGCGGCGACGTACGCGCACTACAGGCTGGTGGCGCAGGGCACGGAGAGACGGCTGGCGGAGGTGGAGCTGCTGGGGTCTTCCGGAGAGCAGTGAAGCCCTCCAGCCGCTGGGCTGGAGGGCTTCACACGAGTCTGAGGAGCAAACTGCGGGGCGCTCGCCCCGCTGGGGAGGGCGGTGAGCATACGGATTGGATAGCGGCGCACAGGCCCGTTCACCATGCCGCCGAGGAAAGCCAAATACCAGCTGCTGTCATGACCACAAGCGCCAGCACAAGTTGCACATACAGACCCGAAGACCCCTTGACCTCGGCCTGATCCCCGTGCTTTTCGTATTCGATAGCACCTAGTCTCACGTCTTCCTGACGCCCAAGGAACCCAAGAACAAACGCCAACGTTACAGCGCAGTACAGCGGAAGCAACACTTCGGCATTCATAGGCTCAACGAGAGAACAGGCAACACCGAATGCCATCGCCATCGGCGGAGCCGAGCAGATTTGAATCCTGACTTTTCTGCTCGGCATGAGCGGAATGAAAAACGCGCAAAATATCGCCGTCGCAAGGACGGAGATGATCCACCAAGCGGACAAGGGAAGAGAGGGGGGATGCATGGTGTACTCCTTGACCTCGCAGGGCCGGCCCAACCGGCCCTGCGAGGTATCACTCCAGCCGGAAATGATCAGAAAATCTTTATGATGTCAGAGACGAGAGTCCGCCCCTTCCTCATCATTCCCGCCACACGCCCCGAAGCTCCTGCAGCCACATACGTCTTATTTATGCCGCTGAACACTCTACCCAACGCGAACTTGCCGAGAGATTTCTGGAACTCATCGCTGGTGAAACCGTAGGCCATGCCGGTCGCCACCGCGCTTCCCAGCGCCAGGACGTCCGATGTGACTCTGAGCCCACGACCAAGGGCCTGTGCCTGGGGGAACGGCATCTTCTCTGCGTAGGTGGCAGCGATGCCCGTGGCCGCACTCGCTACAGAGAGGCCCTTCGCCCACGCCTTCGCGTCCTTGTGGGGGTCACCCTTGCCGTCACCACCGGCAGAGCCCTTGCCTGGCGTGTCGAGAGTGTCGTTCTTGGGATCGTCGGCGGGGTTGACGCCCTTGCTGGCGTTTTCCTTCGCTTCCTGTGCCGCCTTGGCTGCAGCGGCGATCTGTTCAGCCTGGTACTTCTCATCCGCAATATTGCGGGCTTCGGTGGCGGCTGCGGAGGCTGCTGCGGCGTCCTTGCCGGCGGCAGCGGCAGACTGACTGGCGCTGGCTGCCGATGACTGCGCGCTACTCGCCGATGCGGCAGCCTGTTCGGCAGAGGCCGTGGCTTGACTGGCCGAATAGTTGGCCTGTCGGCTGGCTTGCTGAGCGGTGGCTGCGGCGGCCTTCGCCTTCTGAGCGGAGGATGCCGCCGACGCCGCCGACGCATCGGCCTCATGAGCCTTCTTCTGCGCCTCGGCGGCGTAACCCTTGGCCTCGTTGGCCCATGCACGGGCCTTGTCGGCCCACTCCCCGGCTTCCCTTGCTTTGTCCTGAGCCTTTTTGGCCACCTCGTAGGCCAGAGCCGCGTTTTCGTTCGCCCGAGCGGCGTCGCCTGCAGCATTGGCGATCATCGCGCGCACAGCGGCCACGTGGGTGGCGGTGTCCAGGTCCTGCTGGGCCGCTTTGTGCTGGACACGGGTCACGAACTCGTGCTGCATCCAGGCAGGCCCGGCCATCGCGACCTGAGCAGCGGCCTGCACCTTGGGGCCGCCGTTGTGCATGACCTTGAGAGTCTCGAACCGGTCGTCCTCGACCTGGGCCTCGCGGTAGCCATCGACCAGGAAGGTGTGCAGCGCCTTGACGGTGCCACTCTTCAAAGCCGCGTCACCGGCCTCGACAACTGACCTACCCGCGCCATTCATGAGCTTGAGGACCTGGAGCCGGTAGTCCTCGACCTGAACGTCGTACGCACCCTCTGCGAGGAACTTCTCAATTCGCTCGGCGTCCCGGCTCTCCAGCGTCTTCTGTGCTGCTTCCGCCAGAGCGGGACCGCCAACCTTCGCGAGAGCGAGAACCTTCTCCCGTTGGTCCTGGCGCACAGCTTGCCGATAACCCGACTTCACCCAGGTGGCAACGGCGTCGTCAGTCCCAGCCAAAGCGTCCTGAGCAGCCTGACGAGTCCAGATGCCCGTGTTGTCCATCAGGTTGACAGCGGCCTTGCGACCGAATTCAACCACCGTCTTGGCGTCGGTTTCGGGCACAGCAGCCTTGGTCAGCAGCTGCTTGGTCGCCTCGTCGGTGGCACCAGCCTGCTTCTGCAGCTCCCGCTGCTGGTTCCGCTCACTCTGGTCGTCTTTCTTGAGGTCCTTGGCCTCCTCGATGGCAAGCTTTGTGTCCCCGTCGAGCTCGGCCTTCTCACTCTCGCGGGCCAGCTTCTCAACGCTCTGGGCCTGCGCCACCGCCTCGGACGACGCCTGGGCAGCCTCGTTGGCCTTATTGGCGTGATCTGTGGCCTTGTTTGCCCAATCCTGGGCCTTGCCTGCCTCATCGGCTGCCTTGTCAGCAGCAGCGGCAGCCTTGTCCGCGTGCTCGGCGGCGCTGTTGGCAGCCCGGTGTGCCTCACGGGCAGCGGTAGCTGCCTGGTTGGCGAGCGACTGGGCTCGGCCGGCCGCCCAGGTGGCCGTGGCGGCCGCGCTGCGGGCGACACTGGCGGCCTCGCGAGCCCGCTCTGCCTGAGCACTGGCATCGCCGGCGGAACTGCCGGCCTCGGCCGATGCCTCGGCCGCCGCCGCGGCGTTCTGCGCGGCACGGGCGGCGGCGGCGCCAGACGCACCGGCTGCGACGCTCGCATCAGCGGCGTGAGAGGCGGCGGCAGCTGCGGTCCGAGCGCCAGCGGCGGCATCCCGGGCGGCCTGGGCCGCCTGACGGGCCGTCGACGCCTCACTGGCATTGCCGGCAGCCGCTGCGGCAGCCGAGTAGGCACGCGCGGCGGCCTGGCCGGCAGCGGCAGCCGCTGCGCCATCAGCCGCTGCAGCGGCACCTGTACGCGCTCTACACGGGACCTGACGGCAAACTCCAGGGATACCGTCCGCTGTGGAGAGAGGACGCCACCTGGGGCGCGACTCAGAAGATCGTCGGCGGTGATTTTAACGGTGACGGCATAGCCGATATCGCCGCCATCGCCCACGATGGCAGTCTCCGTCTCTATCCCGGCACTAAGGACGGCCCGCTGGGCCAGCCCGTGAATATGTGGAAGGACACGACGTGGGACGGGATGCCGCACGCCGCTTCAAGGCAGACGGCTCCGGCCGTGACGGCCTGCTGGCCGTCACCAAGGACGGCTCGCTGTACTCCTATGCGACTGGCCCCAACGGTGTGCTCCTCGACCAGCGGCGCGAGATGTGGCACGACAAGACGTGGAACAAGAAGCTCGTCACCACCGGCGACTTCAACGGCGACGGCCGGGACGACATCGCCGCCATCGCCAACAACGGCGCGATGCATCTGTACCTGGGCAATGCCGAGGGCCGGTTCGACTCCGGCACATCCATGTGGCGCGACAACACCTGGGACTCCTACCAGGCCGTCTTGGGTGGCGATTTCAATCGCGACGGGAAGAGTGACATCGCCGCCCTCAACGGCGCTGGAGAGCTGTACCTGTACCCCATCAAGGGCGACGGCACGCTTGACGAGCGCAGCCCCATGCGGGCCTCCGCCTCCTGACGCAGCGCCCGTCGCTGTCCGTAAACGCCTCTGGTCCGGGCCCCGCCTCCCGAGAGGCGGGGCCCGGACCCTTTTCCCGGCAGGCGACTCTCCAGGGCCTCACAAAACACAGTTGATGTGTGAAGATCCTTTGCAATGATCCGGGAGGTGTCCCGAGGTCCTCACCAGGACTTCGCATCTCAACCGTCGCCATAGGAGAACCACGTGGCCCACACTTCCGGCCGCAAGCGCGGGCGCGCCCTGTCGCGCCTCGCCACCGCGGCGATAGCCGCCGCACTGATCGGCACCACCGCCGGAGTCTCGGCCGCAGACGGTCCGGCGGGGCCGCAGAAAGCTGCGGAGGCCGCTGCCAAGGCCACCACCGGGGTCGAAGCCGCGCCGCGCGCTGCGGCCCCCCTCACCGCGCTGTCCGCCACTCCTGCCTTCCCCCTGATGGCGGCTGACCAGTACGGCTTCCTCTACGAGTACGAGGCCAACGGTCGCGGCGGATTCGAAGACCCCGTATTCCGGTCCGCCAAGTACGAGCCGATCACCGCGGCGGTGCAGCTCGACATGGACCAGAACGGCCTGCGCGACGGCTTCTACCTCCGGGGCAGCGACGGAGTGCTGTACTACGGCGGTTCGATGGGCCCCGTGAGGATCGGCGCCGGGTGGAACACCTACGACAACATCCTGTCCCCGGGCAACCTCGGCGGCGCAAGCGAGCCCGACCTCCTCGGCCGTGACAAGTCCGGCGTCCTGTGGATCTACCTGGCGCACCCGGACAGCACCCTCAGCGACCGCTTCCGCGTCGGCCCCGGCTGGGACCAGTACACGGACATCGCGGGCCGCGGCGACCTCAACGGCGACGGCAGGACCGACATCGTCGCCAAGGACAAGAACGGCGTCCTCTGGTTCTACAAGGGCACCGGCGACTACAAGGACCCCTTCGAGAGCCGGGTCAAGGTCGGCGGCGGCTGGAACGCCTACGACAAGCTCGTGAGCGTCGGCGACATGGACAAGGACGGCAGTAGCGACATGCTCGCCCGCGACGCGTCCGGTGTCCTGTGGTTCTACAAGGGCAACGGCAACGCCGCCGACCCCTTCGAGAACCGCAGCAAGATCGGTGGTGGCTGGGACCAGTACCGCCTCATGTTCTGATCCCACGGCGTGCCACACCATTCGCGGCAACACTTTTCCGCCACCTTCCTGAAGTGGCGGAAAAGCGCTGTGTAATGATCCGGGGAATCTCGCGGCGCCCCGTCAAGGGCGCCGCACTTCTCGTCCCCTCCCCTTGGAGAACCACGTGGCCCTTTCCTCCGGCCGCAAGCGCGGGCGCGCCCTGTCCCGCCTTGCCATCGCGGCGATAGCCGCCGCACTGGTCGGCACCACCGCCGGTACCGCGTCCGCCGCCCCCACCGCCCCGGCGCCCTACTTCCCGCTCATGGCCTCCAAGGCGTCCGGCGAACTCTACGAGTACCTGCCCAACGGCGCGGGCGGCTTCGGCGACCGCAAGCTGGTCGAGAACGAGTGGACCGGCATCACGGCCGCCATGCAGACCGACCAGGACCAGGACGGCACCGCGGACCACGCCTACATCCGGCTGACCGACGGCATGCTGTTCTTCGCCGACACCACCGACGAGACCGGCGAGAAGGAGCCCGTCTACGTCGGCGGCGGCTGGACCATCTACGACCGTCTTCTCTCCCCGGGCAACCTCGGCGGTACCAAGGAGCCCGACGTCCTCGCCCGGGACAAGTCCGGCGTTCTGTGGATCTATCAGGGTCGTCCGGACGGCACCCTCGGTGACCGCTACCGCGTCGGCCCCGGCTGGGACATGTTCACCCACATCGCCGGTCGCGGCGACCTCAACGGCGACGGCAGGACCGACATCCTCGCCAAGGACAAGAGCGGCGTGCTGTGGTTCTACAAGGGCACCGGCGACCCCACCAGGCCGTTCGAGAGCCGCGTCAAGGTCGGCAGTGGCTGGAACATCTTCGACACCCTGGTCTCCAGCGGTGATGTGAACGGCGACGGCCGTAGCGACCTGCTCGCCCGTGACACCGCCGGCGTCCTGTGGCTCTACAAGGGCAACGGCAACGCCACCGACCCCTTCGAGAACCGCGTCCGCATCGGCGGCGGCTGGGGCCAGTACAACAACTTCTTCTGAGTCCGGACGGGCCGCACCTCCAAGGAGGTACGGCCCGCCTCCGTGTGAAGATCCTGTGCAATGATCCAGGAATCTCGCGGCGTCCCCGACCAGGGGCGCCGCGTTCTTTCTCATCGGCATAGGAGAACTACGTGGGGAATCTTCCCGGCCGTAAGCACGGGCGCGCACTGTCGCGTCTCGCCACCGCTGCAATAGCCGCCGCACTGATCGGCACCACCGCCGGAACGGCCGTCGCCGACAACCCGGCACCTGCCATTCCGTCGACGCAGAAGGCCGCCGAGGCGGGCGTCCGGACGCAGGCCGCCCCGCAGGCAGCCGTCTCGGCGCCACGGGCCGACGCCCCCGTCTTCCCGCTGACGGTCGCTGACCGGTCCGGCGACGTCTACATGTACAAGTCCGACGGCCAGGGTGCACTCAGCGACCGCAGCAACCGCGTCATCACCGGTTGGCAGGTCATGGCCGGGGCCACGCGCGTCGACCACAACCAGGACGGTTTTCCCGACGGCCTGTACAGCCAGGCCAAGACCGGCACGCTGTACTACAACGACGGCGTCAGCACGCAGACCGTGACCATCGGCGGCGGGTGGGACATCTACGACCGCATCCTCTCCCCCGGCAACCTCGGCGGCGCGGGCGAGTCCGACATCCTCGCCCGCGACAAGTCAGGCGTGCTCTGGATCTACCTCGCCCACCCGGACGGCACCCTCAGCGACCGCTACCGCGTCGGCCCCGGCTGGGACATCTACACCGACATCGTCGGCCGCGGCGACATCAACGGTGACGGCAAGGCCGACATCGTCGCCAAGGACAAGACCGGCGTCCTCTGGTTCTACAAGGGAACCGGCGACTACAAGGACCCCTTCGCCAGCCGAGCCAAGGTCGGCGGCGGCTGGGACATGTACGACACGCTCCTGTCCATCGGTGACATGAACAGCGACGGCCGCACCGATTTCCTCGCCCGCGACAAGTCCGGCGTCCTGTGGCTCTACAAGGGCAACGGCAACGCCACCGACCCCTTCGAGAACCGCGTGCGGATCGGCGGCGGCTGGGACCAGTACAGCACGATGTTCTGAGTCCGGTGCGCTTCAAACGCCCCTCACGGAGCGGTTGCTTGAAGCTACGCTGAGTACGTGACTCAGTCCAGGAACACGGACCCGTACAGCGACCCACGGGCGTTCTACGGGTCCGAGCTGTGCCGCCTGCGTGAGGCCGCCGGTCTCACGCAGGAGCAGCTCGGTCAGCGCGGCTTCTGCTCCGGCTCGTACATCGGCCAGTTCGAGACGGCGGTCAGGCGCCCTCAGTTGGAGCTGTCCGAGCTGCTCGACGAGGTGCTGGGGAGTGGCAAGCATCTCCAGCGGCTGTGCCGGCTGGCCCGCAAGTCGAGGGTCGCTGACTACTTCGCGGATGCGGCCGAGTTGGAGCAGCAAGCAAAGACCATCAGCGAGTACTCGTCAATGTACGTGCTCGGGTTGTTGCAGACCGAGGCATACGCACGGGCCGTGACTCGGGGTGCTCAACGGTTCGCCCCACAAGAGGTGGTGGAGCAGGCCGTCAGCGCCAGGCGGGAGCGGGCGCAGCTGCTTGAAGGCCCGTCCGCGCCCGTTTATTGGGCCATCGTCCATGAGGCGGCCCTTCGTGTGACCGTGGGCAGCCCTGTCGTCATGAAGGAACAGCTGGGCCATCTCGCTGAGATGATTCGGGCCCTGCCCAATCTCGTGCTCCAGGTGATGCCGTTCGCCGCCGGAGCACATCTGTTCCTGAACACAATGGTCTCACTGATGCACTTCAGTGACGCGCCCCCTGTCGTCTATACCGAAGGCGCGGGGACGGGTCGGCTCATCGAGGATCCGGCCCTGGTGGCGCAGTGTCAATCGTCATACGATCTGGCCAGGGCCGCCGCGCTCCCGCCAGAGGCGTCCCTAGCCCTGATCGAATCGGCGGCGAAGGACTGGGCGACGCATGAGCACCGCATCTGACTTAAGCACGGCAGCATGGCGTAAGTCGTCCTACACCGATGGAACCAGCGGCAACTGCGTCGAGATCGCCGACACTGTTCCCGGCACGATCCGCGTCCGCGACAGCAAGAACCCCCAAGTGCCCGCCCTCATCTTCCCGACAGCGGCCTGGGCCTCCCTCATCCGCACCCTCAAGCGCGTCGCAGACGCTTAACCCCGCGCCAAGCCACCCGCACAACCGACCGCACAGGCGGCACGAGCGCCAGTGCCAGCCCCGCAATAGGCAACACGAGCAGCAGGGACTGGAGGCATGCCGAGAGCGTGCCGAGGGCCAGGTTGCCGGATGAATCCGCGTTCTGCGCCAGCAGGTTGATTCTCTGCCAGTCCGCCCGGAGCAGTTGGGGCAGATTGACGATCACCATGCCCAGCGGGAGAAGTAGCGCGGGCACCAGGAACATGACCCAGACGGCGACGACGATCTGCGGCCATCGTTTGAGGGCTCGCAGTCGGTCGTCGTTCCGGCGCCGGAGCAGGACGCGCTTGAGGATGGGGCCGATGTACTTGAAGAGGTCGGGAATGCCGATCAGGTCCGCGACGATGTAGTAGCCGTCGAACCGCAGCGTGGGAAGAAGCTGCTGAATCATCTCCAGGTGGACGGAGAGGATCGCCACCAGGAGAAGCGGGGAACCGGTCGCCGCGTACAGGGCGAGCAGGCCCAGGACGAAGAGTGCGTTGAAGTAGACACCACCCAGGTCGGTCCGGATGCGCCCGGCGCGGCCCAGCCGGTAGGAGTTGGTGATGTCGGTGTAGAAGGCGGGCCACACGAGATAGATACCGCATCCCATGACACCGGGCCGTACACCTCCGTAGCGGCATGCCGCGCCATGGCCCAATTCGTGAAACGCGCAGGAGGCGATGGCCAGGAAGACGACGAGGAGCACACTGGCCGGGGACGAGAGCACCGTCTGCAGTGCGGCACCGGTGTCCTGCGTCGTCCACAGCCATACCTCGCCTGCCGCGAATGCGCCGAGAGCACCGGCCACCAACAGGGGGCGGAACAGCCAGGCGAAGAGGCCGGAGAGAAACCAGGTGACATGTTCCGGAACCACCGCCAACCGGAACCGGAAGGCGAGGAAAGGGTTGTCTTTGGGGGTGAGGGGAGGTGGCGACCCGTCGCTGTAGGTGGTGACACCGAGAGGGGCGAGCTTTTTGTCGATGAGGAAAGCGACGTGTCCCGTGGTGAACCGGCGGCCCGTCTCCCGGCAGAGTTCGGCAGCCACCCACGCCATCACCGGTTCCCCTCCGGGGCGCTCCCGGTGTCGGCCGTCCAGCGCCCGGACGACCTGGTAGAGCAGAGCCGGTAGCCGGACGATCTGCCCGTCGGGGCGGCAGACCAGGTGGGGCGGTTCACGGTAGCCGGAGCCCTCGAACTCGCCGACCAGTTCGATGCCGTCCACCAGCGCGGGCTCCTCCGCCCGTCCGGCTTCGGTGCTGCGCTGGGCGGATGGCAGTGACATGGGCGCTCTCCGTGAGGTGGCTGGCGGACGGCCCGCAAGGTCAAGGTGGGGGGAAGGAGTGGCGGGGAAGGACCGGAGGCTCCCGGCCCTTCCCCGAGCGCGTACGGCGAGCCGCTAGGTGATCAGTGGCTCGAGATGGCCGCGGGGGTACAGGTCATGCTGGTGGTCGGGTTCGTGGACGGCAGGCCGAGCGAACCGAACAGACCCGGGGTGCCCTGCCGGTCGACGGACTGGCAGGACGACAGGATCGTCGTGCCGTGGTCGTGGGGGACGGGGGCGTACACGCCTCCGCCGGAGGCCGACGCGGAGCTGCTGCTGCCGGCACCGGCGCCGGCACCGCCGTTGGGATCGCCGGGACCGGCGAAGTTGAGCGGAGTGGCCACGATGCCCATGACGGTGCGTTCGGGCAGCACCTCACCGGCAACGTTGTCGAGTTCCTCGAAGCTGATGGCGTTTTCCATT
This sequence comes from Streptomyces sp. NPDC026206, assembly GCF_040638465.1. Classification (NCBI taxonomy): domain Bacteria; kingdom Bacillati; phylum Actinomycetota; class Actinomycetes; order Kitasatosporales; family Streptomycetaceae; genus Streptomyces; species Streptomyces sp. NPDC026206. Next base: position 222,730 of record NZ_JBEZYL010000002.1, on the reverse strand, counting down.
TCCGTACCCCTTCTCGAAAAGCGGCGGTCAGCGGCTGGAGACAGCCGCAGGAATACACGTGGTGCTGTAACCGGGAGAGCTGGGAGCCAGCCCCAGCGCGACGAGAAGGCCGGGGCTGCCCGCGTTCTGCCGGTATTGACAGGCGTAGGCCACCGTCGTGCCGTGCTCCGTTCTCACCAGCGTCGGATATACGGGTTGATCGGTGCCCGCCGGCAGCAGCACGCTTGAAAGCGCGATCCGCGCGGGAAGCACCTCACCGGAAAGCCGGCCGAGCTCCCCGAAGGTAACGGCGGATCCCATCGCTCCTCCCCCCTCTGGGGACCGACACCGTTTCGCGTCGTCCCGGCCGGGAGCCTAACCCGCATAGGAATACCCGACACCTCATCAATCCTCTGATCACCCAGTCGTGTTGGGGGATAACCCGGGAGAGTGCAGAGGTGAACATACGCCCGGCACATGCCGGAGGGCCCGGCCGCACCCCGGGCACACGCCGAAGGCCCGGCCGCACCCCGGGAAACGCCGAAGGGCCGCACCCCGTACAGACGGGGTGCGGCCCTCAACCGCGTGTGCGGACCGCTTACTTGCGGATCAGGCTCCGCAGCACGTACTGCATGATGCCGCCGTTGCGGTAGTAGTCCGCCTCGCCGGGGGTGTCGATGCGGACGACCGCGTCGAACTCGACACCGGTGTCGGTGGTGACCTTGACCGTGCGGGGCGTGGTGCCGTCGTTCAGCTCGGTCACGCCGGTGAAGGTGAAGGTCTCCTCGCCGGTCAGGCCCAGGGAGGCTGCCGAGGCGCCCTCGGGGAACTGGAGCGGCAGGACGCCCATGCCGATGAGGTTCGAGCGGTGGATGCGCTCGTAGGACTCGGCGATGACGGCCTTGACGCCGAGCAGCGCGGTGCCCTTGGCGGCCCAGTCGCGGGACGAGCCGGAGCCATACTCCTTGCCGGCCAGGACGACCAGCGGGATGCCCTGCTCGATGTAGTTGCGCGAGGCGTCGTAGATGAACGAAACCGGGGCGCCCTCGACGGTGAAGTCGCGGGTGAAGCCGCCCTCGGTGCCCGGCGCGATCTGGTTGCGCAGGCGGATGTTGGCGAACGTACCGCGGATCATGACCTCGTGGTTGCCGCGGCGGGAGCCGTAGCTGTTGAAGTCACGACGCTCGACACCGTGCTCGGTGAGGTACTGGCCGGCCGGGGTGTCGGCCTTGATGGCGCCGGCCGGGGAGATGTGGTCGGTGGTGACCGAGTCGCCCAGCTTGGCGAGGACGCGGGCGCCGGCGATGTCGGAGACCGGGGTGGTCTCCATCGTCATGCCCTCGAAGTACGGGGGCTTACGGACGTAGGTGGACTGCGGGTCCCACTCGAAGGTGTTGCCGGTCGGGATCGGCAGGGCCTGCCACTGGGCGTCGCCCGCGAAGACGTCCTGGTAGGACTTGTTGAACATGTCCTCGCCGATGGCGTTGGCCACGACGTCGTTGACCTCGGCCTCGGAGGGCCAGATGTCCTTGAGGTGGACCGGGTTGCCGTCGGTGTCGATACCGAGGGCGTCCTTGGTGATGTCCACCTTCATGGAGCCCGCGAGGGCGTACGCGACGACCAGCGGCGGGGACGCCAGGTAGTTCATCTTGACGTCGGGGTTGATCCGGCCCTCGAAGTTGCGGTTGCCGGAGAGCACCGAGGTGACGGCCAGGTCGTGGTCGTTGACGGCCTTGGAGACCTCCTCCGGCAGCGGGCCGGAGTTGCCGATGCAGGTGGTGCAGCCGTAGCCGACGAGGTTGAAGCCGACCTTGTCGAGGTAGGGGGTCAGGCCCGCCTTGTCGAAGTAGTCGGTGACGACCTTGGAGCCCGGGGCGAGGGTGGTCTTGACCCACGGCTTGCGGGTCAGGCCCTTCTCGACCGCCTTCTTGGCCACGAGCGCGGCGGCGACCATGACGTAGGGGTTCGAGGTGTTGGTGCAGGAGGTGATCGCGGCGACGGTGACGGCGCCGTGGTCGATCTCGTAGGTCGAGCCGTCGGGGGCGGTCACGGTGACCGGCTTCGACGGGGCACCGGTGGAGATGGCCGGGGCGTCGGAGGCCGGGAAGGACTCCTTGCCCGCCTCGTCGACGTCGTCGACGTAGTTGCGGACGTCCTGCGCGAACTGCGCGGCGGCGTTCGCCAGGACGATGCGGTCCTGCGGGCGCTTCGGGCCGGCGATGGAGGGGACGACCGTGGAGAGGTCGAGCTCGAGCTTCTCGGAGAAGTCGGGCTCGGCGGCCGGGTCGAGCCAGAGGCCCTGCTCCTTGGCGTACGCCTCGACGAGCGCGACCTGCTGCTCGGAGCGGCCGGTCAGACGCAGGTACTTCAGGGTCTCGCCGTCGATCGGGAAGATCGCGGCGGTGGAGCCGAACTCCGGCGACATGTTGCCGATGGTGGCGCGGTTGGCCAGCGAGGTGGCGGCGACGCCCTCGCCGTAGAACTCGACGAACTTGCCGACGACGCCGTGCTTGCGCAGCATCTCGGTGATCGTGAGCACCAGGTCGGTGGCGGTGGTGCCGGCCGGGAGCTCGCCGGTCAGCTTGAAGCCGACGACGCGCGGGATGAGCATGGAGACCGGCTGGCCGAGCATCGCGGCCTCGGCCTCGATGCCGCCCACGCCCCAGCCCAGCACGCCGAGGCCGTTGACCATGGTGGTGTGCGAGTCGGTGCCGACGAGGGTGTCGGGGTACGCCTGACCACCGCGGACCATGACGGTGCGGGCCAGGTGCTCGATGTTGACCTGGTGGACGATGCCGGTGCCCGGCGGGACGACCTTGAACTCGTCGAACGCGGTCTGGCCCCAGCGCAGGAACTGGTAGCGCTCCTTGTTGCGGCCGTATTCCAGCTCGACGTTCTGGCCGAAGGCGTCCTTCGTGCCGAACTTGTCGGCGATGACGGAGTGGTCGATGACCAGCTCGGCCGGGGCCAGCGGGTTGATCTTCGCCGGGTCGCCGCCGAGCTCCTTGACGGCCTCACGCATGGTGGCGAGGTCGACGACGCAGGGCACACCGGTGAAGTCCTGCATGATCACGCGGGCCGGCGTGAACTGGATCTCCTGGCTGGGCTGGGCCTGGGAGTCCCAGCTGCCCAGCGCGCGGATGTGATCGGCGGTGATGTTCGCGCCGTCCTCCGTGCGGAGCAGGTTCTCCAGCAGCACCTTCAGGCTGTAGGGAAGGCGGGCGGAGCCCTCGACCTTGTCCAGCTTGAAGATCTCGTACGACTCGTCGCCCACCTGCAGCGTGCTGCGGGCGTCGAAGCTGTTCGCCGACACGACAGTCTCCTTCATGCATGAATTCGCGTACTGCGGCAATCCTGCCGCCCCGACACCGCGCGGGTCCGCTAAGGTGTGCCTAAGTTAGGTACGCCTTACTGGCGCGACGGCTGTACGTCTCTCGGCAGATATCTCGATGTCGAGATAACTCTAGTACATCGCCGTCGAACGGTCATGCCCAGATGGGCCGAGCGTGGGGCGAGGCCGTCAGGCCCGGGCCGCGAGGCCATGGTCCGCCTCGCGCAGGAACGCCGGCACCCGGTTGTTCAGCAGCTCCACCGGCATGCCGTGCCCGGCGCCCGGCACGACCTCGGTCCGCACATCCGGCATGAGACGACGCGCCCTGGCCTCGGCGCGGCGGGCGTCGTGGACCCGGCTTCCCCCACCGAGCATGACCAGGACAGGCGCGGCGATCGAACGCAGCTCGTCGTCGCTCATCCCCGGGGGCGGCAGCAACCGCACGCGGAAGCCGCGCATCGCCTCCAGCGACAGCCGCGCCTGAGCCTCGTCCACCTCGGCCGAAGCACCGGTCTCGCCGATGAGCCGGGACAGCCACCGGCGCTGGAACTTCTCGCCGAGCACGAAGCCGGCGACGGCCCCGAGCACAAAGCCCGGCTTGAGCGGGGCCAGGGCGCGCGGCGGGTCGTAGGCGGTGACGGAGGCGACGCGGCCGGGGAAGCGTACGGCCTGGTTGAGCGCCACCCAGCCGCCGTACGAGTGGCCCACCAGGTGCGCCCGCTCCAGGCCGAGCCCGGCGAGGACCTCCTCCAGCCACGCCGCCGTGGCGTCCTGCGTACGGATCGGGGCGGTCTGCGTGCTGTACCCCGGCTCCCCCACCCGGTCGACGGCCAGCACGGTCCGCCCCTCGGCGAGCGCGGCCACGTTCGGCCCCCACTCGGCCGGGGCCGCGCACTGCCCGTGCAGCAGGACGACGGGCGTCCCGTCGCCGGTGCCGTAGCAGTGGACACGGGTGGTTCCGGAGCCGGTCTGCACGTCGCGCTCCTCGCGCGGCTCCGGCCAGGACTCCATGGCCCGGTCGTAGGCGGCGAGTATGCGGACCCGCGCGTCGTCACTGGCGAAGGAACTGATCTCTGCGCTCCCGCTCATGCGGCTGCCTCCCCCTCGAACTCCCCTCGAAGCGACCGCTTGTGCGGTCACCGCTGGATCGATCTTCGCAGGGGGCCGGTTCTTCGTCTTCGCGGGGGTGGTTCACCTGTACGAGTGGAGGCAGAGCCCAACGCCGCTGCGTCCGGGGCGGATTGCTGTAGACCCGGGACCGATGAGCACACACCGCCGCACGTACTCAGCCGACGATCCCGAAGCCGCACTGAAGTACGCGATCCGCCACTTCGAAGATGACCACGTGCAGATCGTGGAAGGGGTCATCGCACTCATGCGGCGGAGCTGGGACCACGAGTCCTCTGTGAGCAGCATTCGCTCGCAGACGGGTCCCGTAGTGGGCAGACTCGGTTGCATCTCGGGCTCCGGCGATCTGGACCTTCCCGGAAGCCTCAATTGGTACGTTCCAGACGTAGCCGTCGTCCCGGAGGAGCTGGCCAAGGGCGCCGGTGCGCTGCTCCCCGACCAGACGCTGCTCATCGTCGAGGTCACCTCCGACTCCGATGGGGACACCGACCGGATCGTCAAACGCCGCCGCTATGCCGAATACGGGGCGCCGCTCTACCTCCTCGTCGACCGTCAGGAGCGGTCCGGCACGCTGTTCAGCGAGCCGGGAGAGTCCGGCTACACGCGGACGGACGGTCCTCACCCCTTCGGCACCGCCGTTCACCTCCCCGCCCCCTTCGACCTCGAACTCGACACGTCGGAGTTCTGACCGGCACCGGACCGGAGGGTCAACTCGCGGTCAGCCCCGTCCGCACGAGGTCCACGACCTCCTCGTCCGACATCCCCAGCGCCCGCGCGTCCGCGACCAGGTGGCGTACTCCCTCGACGAGCCGGGCGCGGCCGGGGGGTGCGGTGCCGGTGGCCACGACCGCTCCGCGGCCGCGCCGCAGGTCTATCAGGCCCTCCTCGCGCAGCCGCTGGTAGCCGCGTAGGACGGTGTGGACGTTGACGCCGAGGGAGTCGGCCAGGGTGCGGGCCGCGGGGAGGCGTTCACCGGGGTGTACGGAGCCGTCGGCGATGGCACCGCGGACGGCTGCGGCGATCTGGTCGCCGAGTGGGAGCGGGGAGCCGGGGTCGAGGCGGATCAGCACGTCAGGCCCCGTCGCCGGTGTGGTGGCGGGCCCGGTCGGCGAGGGTGTTGAGCAGCGCGGCGGCGGTGGCCGAGTCGTCGACGGTGATGACGAATTCGCTGCCGGTGGTGAGCCGGGCGACCAGAGCCTCGCCGGAGCGCAGGACGACGCCGCTGCGGCCGGGGACGGCGCGGTAGCCCCAGCCGCCGAGGTCGGCGAGCGCGCTGATGTGCCGGCTGGTCGCCGTTTCGATACGGGCGAGGGGCACGCGCAGTCTGGGACGGGGCAGCCAGGGGAGGCAGGCGGTGAGGCCGTGGCGGTCGACGGTGACGCGGACGCCGGAGAAGGCGGCGGTCACCAGGCCGCCGACGAGCAGCCCGGCGCCGGGGCCCCAGCCGGCGAGGGGGCCGAGGGCCGCGCCCAGCAGGCCGGCCGCCAGGCCGCCGTAGCGCAGGGGACGCGAGCCGACGGACCGGGTCCATGTCGCCGCCTCCCCGTCGCGGAGCGCAAGGCGGGGCACGGCCGGGCCGGAGCCCTCCGGTTGCCGTGCGGGCTGCGCGTCCCGGCCCGCGAGCAGCCAGCCCAGGCCGCCCGCCGCCGTGGCTACGGCCAGGGCGACGCCCAGCTGCCAGGGGCCGAGCCGGGCGTCCTCGCCGGCGCCGGCCCGCGCGTTGTCGAGGACGAGGGCGCAGAGGAGGTGGCCGATGAGGCCCGCCAGGCCGTATCCGAGAGCGACCAGGGCTCTCGTGCGCCCGCCTCTCATGCCGTAGGCGAGCCCCACGAACAGAGCAGCGGGCACGAGCAACAGTGCGAGGGCGGTATACGGGAACGAACCGAGGGCCGTGTAGCCGTCGGCGTGACCGGCACCGGAGAAGTGAGTGGCCATGGGATCGGGAAGGCGGTCGCGACGCAGCAGAAAGGCCGTCAGGAAGGTGGCACAGCCGAGGAGATACGGCAGCGCGAGAAGAAGTGGACGTCGCCGGTCCTTCGCAGTCAGTGCGGACACGTTCATGACACCTCCAAGTTGTTCGCATAGTAGTAGAAGAAGTGGAGAGCCATGGCGTACGGAGAAGTAATCTCATATCTGAGATACCGTCTGTCTCATGACAGACGCCTACCTCGGCCGCATCGGCAAGCTCATCCGTGACGCCCGACAGCACCGTGGCTGGACCCAGTCCCAGCTCGCGGACGCTCTCGGCACCAGCCAGAGCGCGGTCAACCGCATCGAGCGCGGAAATCAGAACATCAGTCTTGATATGATCGCCCGCATCGGTGAGGCGCTCGACAGCGAAATCGTCTCCCTCGGCTACGCCGGGCCGATGCACCTGCGCGTCGTCGGCGGGCGCCGCCTCTCGGGCGCCATCGACGTCAAGACCAGTAAGAACGCGTGTGTCGCGCTGCTGTGCGCCACGCTGCTCAACGCCGGCCGCACGACCCTGCGGCGGGTCGCGCGGATCGAGGAGGTCTACCGGATCCTCGAGGTGCTCGCCAGCATCGGCGTCCGGCACCGCTGGATCAATGACGGCAACGACCTGGAGATCGTGCCGCCCGCCGAGCTCGACCTGGCGGCCATGGACACCGAGGCCGCGCGCCGCACCCGCAGCGTCATCATGTTCCTCGGCCCGCTGCTGCACCGCATGGACCACTTCAAGATCCCGTACGCGGGTGGCTGCGACCTCGGCACCCGCACGGTCCAGCCGCACATGACGGCCCTGCGCCACTTCGGCCTGGAGGTCACGGCCACCGACGGCACGTACCACGCGCAGGTCGACCGCTCGGTCTCCCCCACCCGGGCCATCGTGCTGACCGAGCGCGGCGACACCGTGACCGAGAACGCCCTGCTGGCCGCCGCCCGCCACCCCGGCGTGACCGTCATCCGCAACGCCAGCTCCAACTACATGGTCCAGGACCTCTGCTTCTTCCTGGAGGAGCTCGGCGTACGGGTCGAGGGCGTCGGCACCACGACCCTGACCGTGCACGGCGTCGCCACCATCGACCGCGACGTGGACTACGCGCCGTCCGAGGACCCGGTGGAGGCCATGAGCCTGCTGGCCGCCGCCGTGGTGACGGAGTCGGAGCTGACGATCCGCCGGGTGCCGATCGAGTTCATGGAGATCGAGCTCGCCGTCCTGGAGGAGATGGGCCTCGACCACGAGCGCAGCGCCGAGTACCGCGCCGACAACGGCCGTACCCGCCTGCTCGATCTGACGGTCCGCCCGTCCAAGCTGCGCGCGCCGATCGACAAGATCCACCCCATGCCGTTCCCCGGCCTGAACATCGACAACGTGCCGTTCTTCGCGGCCATCGCCGCGTCCGCCCAGGGCCAGACCCTCATCCACGACTGGGTCTACGACAACCGCGCCATCTACCTCACCGACCTCAACCGCCTCGCCGCCGACGTCAAGCTCCTCGACCCGCACCGCGTGCTGGTCGAGGGCCCCACGCGCTGGCGCTCGGCCGAGATGATGTGCCCGCCCGCGCTGCGGCCGGCGGTGGTCGTGCTGCTGGCGATGATGGCGGCGGAGGGGACGTCGGTGCTGCGCAACGTGTACGTCATCAACCGGGGGTACGAGGAACTGGCGGAGCGCCTGAACTCGGTGGGGGCGCAGATCGAGACGTTCCGGGATATTTAGCAGCCCCGGGAGCCGAGATGACATTCAGCCACCTCGGCCGGCTGCCTGTGAGCCGTCGTCCGTGCCACCGCACTCGCGGAGGACGCGGCCAACGGCTGGGCACTCTCGCACCTGACGGCTCGACGGGGGATGGGGGCGCGTCCGTAGCATGAGCCAGGGGCACAGCGCCTGGGGTACCCGGCTTTGCGGGTGGCGGGCGCTGTAGAGCAAACCACAGTGGATCCCCTCGGGCTGGGAGAAACCTCTGCCGTCATCCCTCTACGGCACAGATCGCCCGGTTCGACCAAAAGTTACGGCGGGCACTCGTGCGAGTGCCCGCCGTAACTCGCCTTACTGAGCCGGTTTATGGCATCAATCGATGTCGTCCGTGACTGATGCCGCATTGCCCGGCTCGATCAACCGTTGCATTCAAGGCGCCTTGACGGCAGACCCAAAAATGCTCACGCCAGGCGGCGTGACGTGAGCAGACTCAGCCCACTTCCGCCTTCCTCCCTGAGGAGTTCAGGTGAAGCCTGCAGAAACCTTGATGCAACCTGGCCCTGCACTATCACCCTGTCAGGGAACTCCGGAACCATCTGGCCCTCATAAAGGATGATCGAGTCCCAGTCGTCAGGATCGGAGATACCGCGTCGGTCAATGACCAAAGCACGAGTAGGCGTTGGAAATCTTGTTGCAGCCTCCGTGAGAGCCGTCTCCACCCTCTGCGCCTCTTCGCCAGTAAGGCCATCCAGCCAGAATGTCTGGATCTCGCAGCCGAGCGGTTCGTAGGAGTACTCGTCGACTACATTTACGTTTTCCGAGAACCACCAGTTCATAGTGATGGACGAGATCCGAAGACCGAGAAGGCGATCAAGCTCTTCTCGCTCCAGAGGGACATTATTCCCCTCGACGTCGATCGCCATGACTGCACCCAGGGCCGGGTGGCGAAGCTGAATTCCATGCTTCGCGAAGAGTTCAACTTGCTCGGCGAGAACCGGCGTAGTGGCTGACTCGCGGTACCACCGAATGAATGCATCGGACATGACTAGCACTTCGTCGGCAGTGTGAAGATGTGCACGTTCTCGTCTCCGAATACCTTCTTGGCTTGGGCCACAGCCGACTCCGGCGTATTGTCGGCCAGGTAGTAAATCGCCTTGACGCCAGCCTGGTCTGCGGCATACTTGGCTATCTTCAGGGCGCCACCGAATTTCGACGGGTTCTTGGCCTTGGCGCCACCACCCACGAAAACATACTCCCCGTCCGGCCCGAAAACGTCAAGGCCACTTGATCCCACATTCGGCATGTGAATTGGAATGTCCTGTCCATTGGGACCCTTGGCGACCTTGCCACCGATCAGCTTTGCAATCCACTCCTCGCGGCTCAGCCCCAAGCCCCCGGCATCATTATGAACGAGGACCGGCGTGTTGCCAGCCAACACGTAGAACGTGTGGGTGCTTTCGACGGTGAGATTGTAGACCTTACGGAACTCGGACCAGGAACGGGCGCCAACTATTTCTCGCAGCTTACCGTCAGGGGTGCGTAGACGGTCACCCACCTTGAGGTCTGCGGCGTCCAGCCAGCGGTGCTGGTTTTCCACCCAGAACGGGTGGTTGCCGGTGGCGGTGACCGCGCTGGTGGCATGCCCAGCTTCGCCGCCTGTGTCGATGGTGATCTCGACCAGGTCCTTCTGACCCTCGCCGATGATCACATTGGTGACCATGCGTGCGTCAGTGGTGCCACTCTCCGGGTCGGTGGCCAGAACCTGCTGCCCGATCCGAATGTCCTTGATCGGCTGGCGGGTGCCGTCGGACATCAGTACCGGGGTTTCCGGTGTAAAGCTGTTCCCGGGCGCCGCCAAGCTCTTGGGCTTGGGCTTTACCGGACAGAAGGGAGCCCTCTTGTTGACCTCCTCGAGAACCTCCTCCGTCTCCTTGATCAGCTTCTTTGCCTTAGCTGACTCGTCGAGGAGCTTGTCGATACCGACAAGACGCTTGATGGCCTTGACGATCTCCGGGAACTTTTCGATTGCCCTGAGCGCCTTGCCCCAGGGAAGGTTATTGACCAACGCCCAGAAGCATGCCTCAACGTTGCCTTCGCTGTAGCACTTCTGAATGTTCTCTACGTCGAAGTATTGCGCGAGAAGCTCGCCACCGATTTCCTTCAGGAAGTCAGCGAAGTTCATGTTCGCAAGCTTTTGATACTTCGCGTATTCCTCGGGCGTCAAGCCGATGTCTTCGAGTGCCCGCTTGTCCTTTGCGGTCAGCTCACGGCCACTTACCCTGTCGGCATTGGCGGCTTCTTCGCGGGCCTTGCGCTGCCGCTCTTCGTACTCCGCCTCGGCCTTCTTGGCTACCTCATCCGCTTCCTTGGCGTACTTGAGGGCGTTGCCGGCCGCCTCCTTCGCCGACTTGGCGTGCGATTCGGCGGAGTCGGCGAGCTTGCCGGCGGCGACGGCGTCCTCTTTCGCCTGGGCCGCTGCACCCTGGGCGACGGTGGCTTCGTGCTCGGCCAGGTTGGCCGCGCTGTTCGCTGCGGCGGCGTGCTGGTCCGCTTCGGCTGCGGCGCCGCGGGCGCGGGCTGCTTCGGCCTCGGCCTGGTTGGCGGCCTGGCGTGCTGCTGACGCGTCGGCGTAGGCCTGGTTGGCGGCCTGGCGGGCGACTCTGGCGTCTTCCTGGGCCTGCGCGTCGGCCTGGTTGGCGCGGGCTGCGGCGGCTCGGGCCTTGGCGCCATCCGCTGCGGCCTCGGCGGCGGACTTCATCGCCGCCGCGGTCGAGCGTGCGGCGTTCGCCGCAGATCGTGCCGCGTTCGCGGCGGCCTTGTAAGCCGGGGCGACCTGGGCGTTGGCCCGCTTCGCCGCCTCCTCGGCGGCCTCGGCGGCCTTGACCGCTTCGGCGGCCTTGGCTTCCGCGGAGGCGACCTGCTCCGCGCCCATCTCCTGTGCTGCGGTGGCTACCGCAGCGGCGAAGTCGGCGTCGACGTCCTTGCCGGAGAACGGGGCCGTCAGCTCAATGGCCGTGTTCGCCGGGTCGGCGATGCCGGCCGCCGTGGACCGGGCCGCCGTGGAGGCCTGGACTGCGATGCCGGCCTGGAGCCTGGCCATAGCGGCCTCGCGGACCGCGCCTTCGGCCTCGTCCTTGGTGCGGTTGGCCGCCTGCAGGGCGTTGTTGGCCTCCATCGCGGCCAGCCCGGCCAGACGTGCGGCCTCGTGCGCGGCGATGCCCGCACGCGCTTCCTGTGCGGTGGCCTCAGCGGCCTTGAGGTTGGCGCGCTGAGCCGCGGCGTGGGTGGCGGCGGCTTCGGCCTCGGCCTTGTTCGCCGCCGCGTTCGCGGCGGCGGCGGCCGCCTCGGCCTTGCTCGCCGCCTCGTTGGCGCGTGCAGCGTGCGCGGTGGCTTCCGCCGCCGCCGCCCGTGCACGAGCCGCCGCACCAGCGGCCTCAGTCGCCGCCGAACGTGCCCGGATCGCGGCACCACTGGCCGTATCAGCGGCACCCTGGGCCTCACCGGCCGCCGAGTTGGCGGTATCGGCATCCGCCCGAGCCGTGGCCGCCGCGGTCTGAGCCTCCACGGAATATGCGGTGCCCTTGGCCGCGGCCGCCATCGACGCGGTGGCCTGAGCCCGGGACGCCTTGGCGTCGGAGTCCATCCTGGCTTCGCGGGACTTGCGCCAGGCGTCGCGGGCCTTAGTCTCCATACCGCGGGCGTTCTCGTCCGCCTTGGACGCGATGCCCTCCTGCTCCGCGGCATCCGCCCGCGCCGCAGCCGCCGTAGCCGCAGCCGCCGTGGCTTCCGCTCGTGCTGCCGACGCCGTTCGGGCCTCGGCCTCGGCGCGCGCACGCGCCGCCGCGGCGATGTCCCGCTCGCGCTCGGCGCGTGCCCGCGCCGCCGCGGCCAGGTCGCGCTCGCGCTCGGCGATCGCGCGCTGTTCAGCGGCGATCTGCGCCTGACGCTGCGCCTCGATGCGGGCCTCGCGCGCCTTCTTGGCGTGCTCCCAGGCCTGCTGCTCGGCCTTCTCCGCCTCGATGCGGGCCGCCTTGGTCCGGGCGGCCGCATCCGCGGCGATCTTCGCCTGCTTCTCGGCGGCCTCGGCCAGCTTGGCCGCTACCTTCGCGTGCTCCTCCGCGTTGGCGCGCCACTGCTTGGCCTGCTGCTCGTGCAGCTCGGCCTGGTTCTTGGCGTTCAGACCCTTGGCGTCGGCCTCGGTGGCGTCGACGGCGTGCTGTGCGGTCTCGCCGGCCTTGACAGCCGCCTCCGCCGCCGCGGCGATGCCCGAGGCGACCTCGGACCACTGGGTGCCGTAGGTCAGCCCGGTCTCCACCAGCACATCGGCCTGCACCTTGGCCTGAGCGGCCGCGACCTTGGCCTGCTTGGCCGCAGTGCCGGCGTTCTCGACCTGGCGGGCGACCTCGGCCTTGACGTTGCCGTAGTCGGACAGGCGCTTGCCGGCCCGGTCGGCCGCGAGCATCCGGTCGGCCTCGCGGGAGGACGCGGCAGCCGACGTCATCGCGTTGGCGGCGTTCTTGAGCGCCTTGACCGCGTCGCCGTGAGCGGCGATCAGCTTCGTACGGGCCTCGGCGGCGCGGGCGGCCTTCTCGGCCAGCTGCCGCAGCTTCTCCGCGGCTTCCTGTGCTTCCTTCAGGGCCTTCTCATGGGCGGCCCGGGCGTCGGCGTCCTTCTGCGCGGCGACCTGGTAGCCCTTCTCGAGGAATTCCTCGATCTTGGCGTTGTCGTTGGTGTCCAGCGCCGCCTGAGCGGCCTTCTTCACCTCCGGACCACCGGAGGCCGCCAGCATCTCCACGCGCTTGCGGAGCTCCGCGGCGCGCTTTTCGGCGTTCTCCTTGTCCTTGTTGTCCCGCTGCTTGGCGATCTCGGCGCCGAAGGCGAGGAAGTCGGCCCGGTCCTTGGGCGTGCCCTTCAGAACACGTTCGACCTCGGCGTTGAAGAACGACCCGCCAGTGCCGCGCATCCCCTCGATCTGCTTGCGGTTCTTCTCGTCGGAGCCCGCTCGCTTCTCCGCGGCACGCTTGCGGGCCTCGGCCTCGCCCTTTTCCAGGAACTCCCGGATCGCGTTCGGGTCGCTGCTCTCCAGGGCCTTCTTGGCGGCCTCGCGGACTTCCTCCTCGTCGTCGAACTCCGCGTAGTCCTGCACCAATTGCCGGTCACGCTCCGCGCTGACCTTGTCCAGCTCGGTCCGCGGAGCGGCCGTCGGCGCGGGGGCCGGCTTCGGCAGCGAGGCGGCCAGACGGTCCAGCGTGGCCAGCGTCTGGGCCTTCGCCGCCGCCTCGGCACGCGTCGCGGTCGCGGCGGTGGCCTCCCCGGTCGAACCACCCAGAATCGCCACGGCCACCGCCGTGGACACGACCGTTCTCATTACTCCGGCTACGTCACCACGTAGCCGTCCGGCCCTCGGCCGGAATCTACCCATCACAGGAAGAGTCCCCCTATTTTGATGTGAACAGAAAAATGCCCCTGCCCCCTCATGTGCGTGGGCAGGGTGCTCGCATACGGCCGGTCCGCAGGTCAGGCGGACCGGCCGGACGTACGAGGTCGATCAGCCCTTGACGCGGCTCTCGCCGTCCCGGGCCCGGTCGAACATGGCCTTCCAGTACTTCGCCGCCTCGAGCGACTCGGCCTGCTCCTTGGACCAGGCGTCCTGGTTGGCCTCGGCCGGCTGGGCGATGTTCTTCCACAGCTCGTCCGAGGATTCCCGGGCGGCCTTGGCGATGTTCTGCCAGTTCTCCATCTGAGCCGTGGTGGCGGCCTGCTCGGCCTCCCATGCCTTCTGCGCGGCGGCGGAGTGCTCGGACACCGCCTTCCAAGCCTGCTCGGCCTCGGCCCTGGCCTTCGCGGCGTCGGCCGCGCCCTTCACGGCCTCCTCGGCCGCCACCGCCTGCTTAATCAGGAGGGACAAGGTGTGGTGCCGCAGCGTTTCCGCGTCCGCGACCCGCATCCGTTGACTCTCCAGGTCCAGCGTTCCGCCGGTCACCCAGCCGTAGCCGAAGAACTCCGCGACGTCCGCGTCGACGGCACCGGGGCGCAACGCCCACTGCGCCGCCACCCGTACCTGCTCGCCCGGGTCGTGCTCCGCGAGAGAACGCACGAAGTCCCGGTCCTTCGCCGCGACGTCCAGCTTGTGCTGCGCGTTCGACTCCCGGACGGCGCGGTCACGCCGCTGGGCGTCGGCGTATCCAGTCTTCACGAACGCCGCCTGGTCGGCGGCCGTACCCTTCAACGCACGCTCAGCCGCGGCGCGCACCTCGGGAGAGAACTCCTTGGTGTGCGTGGCCACCACCCGCTCGCAGAAGGCCTTGTTCCGGGCCCGGGCGTCCCGGGTCCGCTGCTTGGCGGCGTCGTAGCCGCCACCGGGCGCCATCCACTCCGCGATCGCGTCGTCCCCACGAGTGCTGCGCAGGGCGTTCCACGCCGATGTGCGCACCTCGGCAGGCAGACGCGACTTCGCCAGCGAGAGGACCCAGTTACGCGCTTCCTCGGCCGCTGCGGCCTTCATGAGCGAGGCCTGATCGGCCGGCTGGTCGGCCGGGGCGACCGCCGGAACCCTGGCATCGGCGAACGCCGGTGCCGCTCCCACGAGCGCGCCTCCGCCGGCCAGCATGCTGACCGTCAACGCCTGGGCGACCCACCACTGACGACTCACTTCGGCCCTCTCAAGAAAACAGTCTTCATTGCAGTGGTCCCCTCGCGGAGGTCACTTGACCGGCTGGATCTGCCACAGCTGGGCGTCGGTCTGGTTGCAGGACCACTGCTGTGCCTTCGCGCCGTTGTCCGTCTTGGCGTCGACGATGTCCAGGCAACGGTCCTCGGTGTGCATGGGGCGCAGCTGGTGGAGCTTCTTGACGGGGTCGACGAGAACGACCTGCCAGCGCATCTGCTTGGTGTTGACGCACGACCACTGCTGGACGGCGGCGCCGGCCTTGGTGTCGCTGTTCTCCACTTCGAGGCACTTGCCGCTGGGTACGGACCGCAGTTCGTAGGAGGAGTCGGCGGCGGGGACCATGCGCCACTTCTGGGCGTCGCTGCCGTTGCAGGTCCACTGCCGGGCCCGCACGCCGTTCTCGGTCTTGGCGTGGTCGATGTCCAGGCACTTGCCGCTGTGTGCGGCCTGGAGCTGAACGACCGTTTCCGGCAGTCCCGTGCGGTTGTGGGCCTCCAAGGCCGCCGCCCGGGCCTTGGCGGCGGCCTCGGCGGCAGCGGCTGCTGCGCGGGCGGCAGCCTCGGCGGGGTCGCGCCCGTCCGCGTATGCGGTGGTCGCGCCGCCGGCCAGCGCGACGAGGCTGGCGCCGATGGCCAGCGCGGCTCGGATGATCCGTGCCATGGTGTGATCCGTTTCTTCTCGAAAGTCATGGGTGCCCAGAGTGTGTTGGGCACGGTGTTGCGCATGCCGCTGCCGAGCCGGTCACCATGTGGTGATCAGCTCCGCGGCGTCCGGGAACGTCAGGCCTTGGCCGGCTGGATCCGCCAGCGCTGGGCGGTGGTGCCGTTGCAGTACCACTGCTGGGCGTTCGCGCCGTCCTTGAGGCTGGCGTCGGAGATGTCCAGGCAGCGCTCCGGGGCGTGCATGGGACGCAGCTCGTACAGTTCCTTGGCGACGTCGACCATGACCAGCTTCCAACGCTGCTGGGGCTTGCCGACGCACCACCACTGCTGGGTGTTCGTTCCCGCCTTGGTGTCGGCGTTGTCCACTTCCAGGCACTTGCCGCTGTGCTTGGCCTGCAGCTCGAAGGTCGCCGAGCCGGTGGGGGCCAGGTCGAAGAGCTGGTTGTCCAGGTCGTCCGCGCACTTCGACTGCACCGCGTCGGCGCCGTTGCGGAGGCTGCCGTTCGCGATGGTGAGGCACTGGCCGCTGTGCTGGGCCTGCAGCTGCACGAAGGAGGGTGCGGCGGCGGCACGGGGAGTGGTTTCGTCCGCGTGTGCGGTGGTGACGCTGCCGGCCAGCGCGGCGACACTGGCGGCGGTGGCCAGTGCGGCTCGGATGATCCGAGACATGGGGGTTTTCCGTTCTTCTTTGAGGAGTGAACTCGGCGGGCAGCGGTCAGCGCGCGAGGGGGGCGGAGAGCTTCCAGGTGGCGTCCTGGGCGAAGTTCTCGGCGGTGTCGAAGCGGTGCTTGCCGCTCTTGTCGGCCTTGTCGGCCGCGTAGAGGTCACCCCAGAAGTGCCGCAGCCAACGACCCGACTGACTCGCGGACTCGAAGGACGTCCCGGAACCGGTGAGGCCCTTGCGGGCGCACCAGGTGGCGTCCTTGCGGAACTGGTCGCTCTTGTCGTCGGCGGCCATCCGCACCCGGAGGTCCTTCTGCATCAGGTAGTAGCCGGGCTTGCGGGCCGATTCGAAGGAGAAGCAGCCGGCCTGGCTGGCGAGCGCGGGGACGATGACCCAGGTGGCGTCCTCGCGGTCGGACTGCTTGCCCTTGGCGTCGACGGGGGCGACGAAGGCTTCTCCGCCGTCCACGCCGGACTGGCGGACGTACCAGCCGGCCTGCTTGCCACCGCTGGGCTGGAGGGACTGCCGCTTCGCCCGGTACTGGCTGTCCTCCTTGAGGAACTCGACGACGTCCTCGTCGCTGCCGGCCAGCGCCTTCTTCGCCGCGGCCACCAGATTGGGGTTCATCCCCGTCTTCTCGGCCCCGGCCTGGATCTGCAGCGCGCGGCGCCGGTTGGTTTCGGCGATCTTCTTGCGGCGTGCCTCGTCGTCGCGCTTGTAGGCCTGCTCGGCGCCGGTGCGGATGAACTCCTTCCACACCGCCGCGTCGGAGCTGAGCACCGCACGCTGCCCCGCCGCGTAGAGCTCGGTGCCCTGGGCGTCGCCCGGGGTGCTGCGCAGCAGTTCGCGGATGAAGTTGTCGTCGCTGAGGGCGAGCATGGCCTCGGAGGGCGTGATGCGGAAGAGTGCCGCGGCGTTCTTGCGGGCGGCCAGCTCCTTGCGGCGCTCGGCCTCCTCGCGGTTCTTCTGCTCCAGTTCCTTCAGCTCGTTGGCCACGTCGCGCTGGTGGGCCTCACGGACGCCGTTGGTGATGAACTCCTGCCACGCGGCGGCGTCCCCGGCCAGCGCGCGGGCGGCCGCGGCCTTGGCCTCCGGGCCCGAGGCGTCGTGCTTCATGATCGCGCGGATGAAGTTGTCATCGCTGAGCCCCAGCAGGTCCGGGCTGTTCGGGATGCCCACCGCGATCAGCGCCTGGGACTTGGCGAGGCGGGCCGCACGGTCGCCGTCGGCCCGGTCCTTCTCCCGCTGCTTGTCGATGGCGTACGCCTCGTGAATACCGGTGGTGATGAACCGCACGTGGTCGTCGGCCGAACTGCTCATCATGGCGTCCTCGGCGGCCAGGCGCACCGCCTCCAGGCTCTGGCCCGCGTCCCTCGCCTTCTGCCAGAGCGCGTGGATGAAGTCGTGGTCGCTGAGCAGGAGCACGTCCGGGCTGGGGTCGAGGCGGACCACGGCGGCCGCGTCGACCCGCTGCGTGTCGCTGGTTCCGATACCGGCTGCAGCGGCCACTGCGCCCGACGGCGTCGCGACGGCGGAGCCCGGTGCGGCCACACCGGCGACCGCGGCCAGCGCGGTGGTGGTCACGAGCCCGCGCGTGATGGCCCTCCGCATGCGTGCGGAGTTGGCCTGACTCTTCTTCATTCTGTTTTTGGTTACCCCTCTAGCGTCCCCGCACGCAGTTCCCGATGTGTGCAGGGTGGTCGAAGGCGAAGTCTTGAAGATTCACCGGATAGGAGTCAAACCGGACGAGTGAGATATGAGATACATTCAGCTTGCCTGTTCACCTGCGCGCCAGTTTGCTATTGCATTCCTGATGCCCGATGCATCTTCTGAGCCCCTGCCAGACGCAAGCGCGGCTCAAAACCGTCAAGCCATGGAATCCGTCCCGTCGAAACGTCACCCTTGCCCAGCGTTCCGCGGCGTCAGGGCAGCACGGCCACCCCGTCCAGCTCGACCAGCGCCTCCTCGTCCCAGAGCCGGGTGGTGCCGATGACCGCCATGGCCGGGTAGTCGCGACCGGCCAGGCGGCGCCAGATCTCGCCGAGTTCACGGGCGTACGAACGGTAGGCGCCGACGTCCGTGGCGTAGACGGTCACGCGCGCCAGGTGGCGGGGCTCGCCCCCGGCGGCCCGCAGGGCGGCCAGGAGGTTGCCCAGGGCTCGCTCGAACTGTTCCGGCAGGCCACCCGCCACCAGCCTGCCGCCCGCGTCGAGCGCGGTCTGGCCTGCGAGGAAGACCAGGCGGCCACCGGTGGCTGTGACGGCGTGGGTGAAGCCGGTGGGCGGGGAGAGCCCGGCGGGGTTGGTGCGGTGCAGCGTCATCAGCGGGGCTCCTCGGGCTCGGTGCCGGTCGGGCGGGGGCGGTCTGTCAGGGGCGGTCTGTCGGGGGCGGTCGGGCGGGTGCGGTCTGTCGGGTGCGGTCTGTCGGGTGCGGTAGCGGTCCGCGGTCAAGACGGGGTGTCGTCAAGACGGTCCGCTGGCGGTGCGGCTATTGCGTCCCGTGCGGCTCGGCGCACGGCTCGGGCTACTCGCCGCCGTAGACGTCCGCAGCGCGGTAGAGCTCCTTCGCGATGATCGTGCGCTGGACCTCGGTGGCGCCCTCGTAGATGCGCGGTGCTCGGACCTCGCGGTAGAGGTGTTCGAGGAGGTGGCCGCGCTGGAGGGCGCGGGCGCCGTGGATCTGCACGGCGGCGTCGACGACGTACTGCGCGGTCTCGGTGGCGAAGAGCTTGGCCATGGCGGAGCGACGGGCGATGCCCGGCTCCCCCGCGTCGTAGGCGGCCGCCGCGGCGTGGACGAGCAGGGCGGCTGCCTCGGTGCGGGTGGCCATGTCGGCGAGCCGGTGGGAGACGGCCTGCAGGTCCTTCAGCGGGCCGCCGAAGGCACGGCGTTCGCCTGCGTGGGCCAGGGCCGCGCCGAGAGCGGCCCGTGCCATGCCGACGGCGAAGGCGCCGACGCTCGGGCGGAAGAGGTCGAGGGTGTTCATGGCGACGCGGAAGCCGCCGCCCACCTCGCCGACGACGTCGCCGGCACCGACCGGGACGCCGTCGAAGGTGAGGGTGCCGAGGGCGTGCGGCGCGAGCATCTCCAGCGGCTGCCCGCCGAGGCCGGGGCGGTCGCCGGGCACCAGGAAGGCGGTGATGCCGGCCGCGCGGGGGGCCGGTCCGGTACGGGCGAAGACGGTGTAGAGGTCGGCCCCGGGGGCGTTGGAGATCCAGCATTTCTCGCCGGTGAGGCGCCAGCCGTCCCCGCCCGGATCGGGCGCGGCCCGCAGCTCCAGTGCCGCCGCGTCCGAGCCCGCGCCCGGTTCGCTCAGCGCGAAGGCGGCCACTGCCCGGCCCGCGACGACCTCCGGCAACCAGCGCGAGCGCTGCTCCCCGGTGCCGAACCGCAGAACCGGGTACGCGCCGAGGCCCTGGAGGGCGAGGGCCGTCTCGGCCTCCGTGCACTCCTGGGCGAGCGATGCGCGCAGCAGGCACAGGTCCATGGCGCGCACGGGGCCGTCGGAGGGCAGGACACGGGCCAGCAGGCCGAGTTCACCGAGCGCCCGGACGAGCGGACGGTTGACGCGGCCCGGGGCTTCCGGGCCGGCCAGGGGGCGCAACTGTCGTGCGGCGAGCGTGCGCAGCTCGGCACACCACTTGCGCTGCTCCCCGTCCAGTGTGAACGGTGTGGTCACCTGGCCCGCCCTCCCGCGCCTGAGATATCGCGCTCTGTTGACTGCCGTCACCGACTCGCTACGCTGACAGTGGATCCGTGTCGCTGGCAAGACCCCCGTTCACCTCCCATCCCTCCCGGCGCGAGGGGGCGCATCCGCGATGGAGCTCAACCGGTCGGCGCACGTGGACACCTTCGCGCGTGACCACCTCCCGCCCGCCGCACAGTGGCCGGATCTCCGCTTCGACCTCCAGGGGTCCCCGGGGCTGCGCTACCCGGACCGGCTCAACTGCGGCGTGGAGCTGCTGGACGGTACGGCCGGCCGGCTGGGTGCGGACCGGCCGGCGGTACGGGACGCCTGCGGGCGCGTGTGGTCGTACGGCGAGCTGAAGGCGCACGTCGACCGGATAGCGCACACGCTCACCACCGACCTGGGCGTCGCCCCCGGCAACCGGGTGCTGCTGCGCGGCCCCACCACGCCCTGGCTGGCGGCCTGCTGGCTCGCGGTGATGAAGGCCGGCGCGGTGGCCGTGACCGTTCTGGCCGCGCAGCGCCCGGGCGAGCTGGCCACCGTCTGCCGGATCGCGCGGGTGCGGCACGCCCTCTGCGACACCCGATCGGCCGACGACCTGATCAAGGCGGCGGTGCCACACTTACGGATTACGCTGTTCGGCGGTGACGCTCCCGACGACCTTCTGCGGCGTTCGGCGAAAAAACCCACATCCTATGTGGCGTTGGACACTTCCGCCGACGACGTCGCGCTCATCGCCTTCACCTCCGGAACCACCGGACCTCCCAAGGGCTGTCTGCATTTCCACCGCGATGTCCTCGCCGTCGCCGACACCTTCTCGGCGTGCGTCCTGCGACCGCACCCGGACGACCTCTTCGCGGGCAGCCCCCCGCTCGGCTTCACCTTCGGGCTCGGCGGCCTGGTCGTCTTCCCGCTGCGCGCGGGCGCCTCGACGCTGCTGGCCGACTGGCGCGGTCCGGGGAAGCTGCTGGCCGACATCCAACGCCACCGCGTCTCCGTGCTGTTCACCGCACCGACCGCCTACCGGGCGATGCTCGAAACGCTCGGCGCGTACGACACCTCCTCGCTCCGCAGATGCGTCTCGGCGGGCGAGCACCTGCCCGCGGCCCTGTGGCACGACTGGCGGCGTGCCACAGGGCTGCGCGTCATCAACGGCATCGGCGCCACCGAGATGCTGCACATCTTCATCTCCGCGGCGGACGGCCGCATCCGCCCCGGCGCGACGGGCCTGCCCGTCCCCGGCTACGAGGCCCGCGTCCTCGGCCCGGACGGCGAGCCCGCGCCCGACGGCGAGCCGGGCCTGCTGGCCGTGCGCGGCCCCACGGGCTGCCGCTATCTGGCCGACGAGCGGCAGCGTGGGTACGTACGCGACGGCTGGAACCTCACCGGTGACACCTACGTCCGCGACCCCGACGGCTACTTCCACTATGTGGCACGCGCCGACGACATGATTGTCTCGGCGGGCTGCAACATCGCCGGACCCGAGGTCGAGGAGGCCCTGCTGCGCCATCCCGACGTCCTGGAGGCTGCCGTGGTCGGCCGGCCCGACGAGCGGCGGGGCGAGGTCGTCGTCGCCCATGTGGTGCTCCGGGCCGGGGTGCCGCGCACAGGGGAAACGGTGCGGCAGCTGCGGGAGTTCATCAAAAAGGAGATCGTTCCCTACAAGTGCCCTCGCGAGATCGTGTTCCACGACGGCCTGCCCCGTACGCCCACCGGCAAATTGCAGCGATTCAGGCTGCGCGCGGGCGCTTTACAGTTTCCCCGTGACTGACCAGCAACCGCTCCATACCCCCCGGTCCCTCATCGTCACCTTCTACGGCGCGTACGGACGCGGTAGCGTCGACGCCCCCGCCGGCCCGGTGCCGATCGCGGCCCTGATCCGGCTGCTGGGTGCGGTGGGCGTGGACTCCCCGTCGGTACGGTCCGCCGTCTCCCGGCTCAAGCGGCGCGGTCTGCTCGTCGCGGACCGCACGGCCGGCGGCGCCGCGGCGTACGGACTGTCGCACACCGCCCGGCAGTTGCTGGACGACGGCGACCGGCGCATCTACGGCCGCCCCTCCGGGCGATCGGGCCACGGCTGGCTGCTGGCCGTCTTCTCGGTACCCGAACAGGAGCGGCACAAGCGGCACCTGCTGCGCTCGCGACTGGCACGGCTGGGCTTCGGCACGGCGGCGCCCGGCGTGTGGATCGCCCCGGCCCACGTGCACGACGAGACGCGCCACACCCTGCAGCGGCTGGGACTGGCCGACTACGTCGACCTGTTCCGGGGCAGCCACCTGGGGTTCGAGCCGACGGCCGAGGCGGTGGCCCGGTGGTGGGACCTGGACGCCCTGGCCAGGCAGCACCGGGCGTTCCTGGGCACCCACGAGCCGGTGCTGCGCCGCTGGTCGCGCCGTAAGCCGGTGCCATCGGAGGCGGCCTATCGCGACTACCTCCTCGCACTGGACTCCTGGCGGCGGCTGCCGTACGCGGACCCCGGGCTGCCGGCGGCCCTGCTGCCGGCGGAGTGGCCGGGCGGGCGGGCGGCGCGGGTCTTCGCGGCGCTGCACGCGCGGTTGCGGGATGCGGGGGCGCACTTCGTGGCGCTGGGGCTGACGTAGGCGCCCGTGCCGGGGCTCCGCCCCCGGTCCTCAAACGCCGGACGGGCTGGATCGGTCAGGCCCGCCGCCCGGTCGGCGGCTTCCGGCTACCTGCGCGGTACTGAACGGGCCACGGCGCGCCCGGGCCCTCGTAGCCCTGGTCCGCGGCCGCGTGCAGGGTCCAGTTCGGGTCGTAGAGGTGGGGGCGTGCCAGCGCGCACAGGTCGGTCCGGCCCGCCAGGATCAGGGAGTTGACGTCGTCCCACGACGATATGGCGCCCACCGCGATCACCGGTACGCCCACCTCGTGGCGGATGCGGTCCGCGAAGGGCGTCTGGTACGAGCGCCCGCGCTCGGGGCGCTCGTCGGGGACGACCTGGCCGGTGGAGACGTCGATGGCGTCGGCCCCGTGACCGGCGAAGGCGCGGGCGATGGCGACGGCGTCGTCCGCGGTGGTGCCGCCCGGTGCCCAGTCGGTGGCGGAGATCCGGACCGTCATCGGCCGGTCGGCGGGCCAGGCGGCCCGCACGGCGTCGAAGACCTCAAGGGGGTAGGCCAGCCGGGCCTCCAGGCTGCCGCCGTAGGCGTCCTCGCGGTGGTTGGTGAGCGGGGAGAGGAAGCTGGAGAGCAGATAGCCGTGCGCGCAGTGCAGTTCCAGGAGGTCGAAGCCGGCGCGGGCCGCGGCCTCGGCGGCCCGCACGAACCGCTCGCGGATCGCCGCGAGTCCGGGGACGGTCAGGGAGTGCGGGGTCTGGCTGACGCCGGGGCGGTAGGGCAGGGGGGAGGGGGCGGCGAGCGGCCAGTTGCCGTCGGGGAGCGGCTCGTCGATGCCGTCCCACATCAGGCGGGTGGAGCCCTTGCGGCCGGAGTGGCCGAGCTGGACGCCGAGGGCGGTGCCGGGGGCCCGGCCGTGGACGAAGCCGGTGATCCGGCGCCAGGCGCGCTCGTGCTCCGGGGCGTAGAGACCGGCGCAGCCCGGGGTGATGCGGCCCTGCGGGCTGACGCAGACCATTTCGGTCATCACCAGGCCCGCGCCGCCGAGGGCGCGGGCGCCGAGGTGGACGAGGTGGAAGTCGCCGGGGGTGCCGTCGGTGGCGGAGTACATGTCCATCGGGGAGACCACGACGCGGTTGCGCAGGGTCAGGCCGCGCAGCCGGAAGGGGGTGAACATCGGGGGCGTGCCGGGTGGTATGCCGGCCTCGGCCTCGACGCCGGCGACGAACCGCGGGTCGCGCAGGCGGAGGTTGTCGTGGGTGACGCGACGGCTGCGGGTGAGGAGGTCGAAGGCGAATCGGCGGGGCGGCCCGCCTGCGTGGAGCGCGAGGTTCTCGAACCACTCCAGGCTGGCGCGGGCGGCGCGCTGGGTGGACTCGACCGCCGGGCGCCGCTCGGCCTCGTACGCCGCCAGGGCGTCGGGCACCGTCGCCGCGTCCTGGAGGTGACCGGCGAGGGCCAGGGCGTCCTCGACGGCGAGCTTGGTGCCGGATCCGATGGAGAAGTGGGCGGTGTGGGCGGCATCGCCGATCAGGACCGTATGTCCGTGGGACCACCGTTCGTTGACGACCGTGCGGAACGCGGTCCACGTGGAGCGGTTGGAGCGCAGCGGGCGGTCGCCGAGGAGGTCGGCAAAGTACTTGCCGCACTGCTCGGCCGAGGCTCTCTCGTCACAGCGGTCGAAGCCGGCCCGCCGCCACACCTCCTCGCGCATTTCGACGATGACGGTGCTGGCCTGGGGGCCGTAGGGGTAGGCGTGGAGCTGCATGATGCCGTGTTCGGTCTCGGCGATCTCGAAGCGGAAGGCGTCGAGGGCGAAGTCGGCGGCGAGCCAGAGGTAGCGGCAGCGGTGCGTGATGAGAGTGGGGCCGAAGAGGTCGCGGTGGGTGTGGCGGGTGCGGCTATGGACGCCGTCGGCGGCGATGACGAGGTCGTGGCGGCCGGCCAGTTCGGCGGCGGGCGGTGCCTCGGCGCGGAATCTCAAGGTGACGCCGAGCGCGCGGCAGCGCGCGTGGAGGACCGCCAGGAGCCGGTGGCGGCCCAGTGCGGCGAAGCCGTGACCACCGGAGCGCAGCACGGTTCCGCGGTGGACGATGTCGATGTCGTCCCAGCGCACGAACTCCCGGCTGAGCGCGGCGTACACGGCCGGATCGGCGCTCTCGACGCCGCCGAGGGTCTCGTCGGAGAGGACGACGCCGAAGCCGAAGGTGTCGTCGGGGGCGTTGCGCTCCCAGAGGGTGACCTCGCGCCGGGGGTCCAGGCGCTTGAGGAGCGCGGCGGCGTAGAGGCCGCCGGGGCCGCCGCCGATGACCGCGACGCGCGCGGCCGCCGTCACCGGCCCTGCCACTTGGGGGGCCGCTTCTCGGTGAAGGCGGCGTGGAACTCGGCGTAGTCGGCGCTGTTCATGAGCAGGGCCTGGGTGGCGGCGTCCAGCTCGATGGCGGCGGCGAGCGGCATGTCGAGTTCGGCGGTGAGCAGGGCCTTGGTCTGGGCGTGGGCGAGCGCGGGCCCTTCGGCGAGGCGGCGGGCGAGGGCCTGGGCGGCGGTGTGGGCCTCTCCCTGGCCGGTCAGGGAGCTGATGAGTCCGATGCGTTCGGCCTCGGGCGCATGGACGGGCTCGCCGAGCATCAGCAGCCGGGTGGCGTGGCCGAGGCCGACGACGCGGGGCAGGAGGTAGGCGGCGCCCATGTCGCCGCCGGAGAGGCCGACTTTGGTGAAGAGGAAGGCGAAGCGGGCGGTCGGATCGGCGACGCGGAAGTCGGCGGCGAGCGCGAGGACGGCGCCGGCGCCTGCGGCCACCCCGTGAACGGCGGCGATCACGGGGAACGGGCAGTCGCGCAGGGCCCGTACGGTCTGACCGGTCATGCGGTTGAAGTCGAGGAGACGGCCGGTGTCCATGGCCAGCGTCGCGCCGATGATCTCGTCGACGTCGCCGCCGGAGCAGAAGCCCCGGCCCTCGCCGCCGAGCACGAGGGCGCGTACGGAGCCGTCGCGGGCGAGTTCGGGCAGGAGGTCGCGCAGGTCGGCGTAGGCGCCGAAGGTGAGGGCGTTGAGCCTGCCGGGGCGGGCGAGGGTGACGGTGGCGACGCCGGAGTCGAGGGTCAGGCGCAGGTGCCGCCATTCCTCGGTGCGGGACGCGGAGCCGGTGAACGGACTCACGGAGGACGGCCTCCTTCAGCCGGGGGGCTGGTGCCTGCCCGGTGAAGTTATCACCGCCACGTGACCGTCGTCACGAGTGCGCGATAGAGGGTGAGGTGGCCCTTGCCGCGCACTCGCGACGGGCGGTCAGCCGGCCAGCGTGGCCACCAGCACCGCCTTGATGGTGTGCATCCGGTTCTCGGCCTCGTCGAAGACGACGGAGTGCACCGACTCGAAGACCTCGTCGGTGACCTCCAGCGAGGTCAGGCCGTGGCGCTCGTAGATCTCGCGGCCGACCGTGGTGCCCAGGTCGTGGAAGGCCGGCAGGCAGTGCAGGAACTTCACGGCCGCGTTCCCGGTGGCGCGCAGCACGTCCATGGTGACGGTGTAGGGGGCGAGCAGGGCGATCCGGGCGTCCCAGACCTCCTTGGGCTCGCCCATCGACACCCACACGTCGGTGGCGACGAAGTCCGCCCCGCGCACGCCCTCGGCGACGTCCTCGGTGAGCGTGATGCGTGCGCCGCTCGTCTCGGCCAGCCGCCGGGCGCGGGTGACGACCTCGGGGGCCGGCCAGAGCTCCTGCGGCGCCACGATGCGCACGTCCATGCCCAGGAGGGCGCCGGTGACGAGGTAGGAGTTGCCCATGTTGTACCGGGCGTCGCCGAGGTAGGCGTAGGCGACGTGCTCCAGCGGCTTGGCAGTGTGCTCGCTCATGGTGAGCACGTCGGCGAGCATCTGGGTGGGGTGCCACTCGTCGGTCAGGCCGTTGTAGACGGGCACGTCGGCATAGGCGGCGAGTTCCTCGACGACGTACTGGCCGTGGCCGCGGTACTGAATGGCGTCGTACATCCGGCCGAGCACCCGCGCGGTGTCCCTGACCGACTCCTTGTGGCCGATCTGTGAGCCGTTCGGGTCGAGGTAGGTCGTACGGGCCCCCTGGTCCGCGGCGGCGACCTCGAAGGCGCAGCGAGTGCGGGTGGAGGTCTTCTCGAAGACGAGCGCGATGTTGCGACCCTGGAGGCGGCGCTCCTCGGTGCCGGCGCGCTTGGCGGCCTTGAGCTCGGCAGCCAGCTCGATCAGGCTGTGGAACTCCTCGGCGGTGAGGTCCGTCTCCTTGAGGAAGTGACGGCCCTTGAGGTCTGTCGCCATGGGATGGGCTCCTAGGTCATCGACACTGCGCGTACAAAGTTGGAAGTCTATACAACCACTCGCATTAGTATGCAGATAGGGGGTCAGGGCCCGGGCACCGGGTCCCGCTCGACCGGACAGCTCATGCACCGCGGCCCGCCCCTGCCCCGGCCCAGTTCGCTGCCCGGGATGGTGATGACCTCGATGCCGTGCTTGCGCAGGAACGTATTGGTCGTGGCGTTCCGCTCGTAGGCGACCACCACGCCCGGCTCTATGGCCAGCACGTTGCAGCCGTCGTCCCACTGCTCGCGCTCCGCGGCGTGCACGTCCTGCCGGGCGGTGAGCACCCGTATGGAGTCCAGCCCGAGGGCGGCGGCTATCGCCCGGTGCATGTGCTCCGGCGGATGGTCGGTGACCTTCAGCTCGCGCTCGCCGGCACCGGGCTCGATGGTGTACGAGCGGAGCATGCCCAGCCCCGCGTACTGGGTGAAGGTATCTCCGTCCACCATGGTCATCACGGTGTCCAGGTGCATGAACGCCCGCCCCTTGGGCATGTCCAGCGCCACGATCGTACGGGCCGACCCCGCGGCGAACAGCCCGCGGGCCAGCATCTCCACCGCCTGCGGGGTGGTGCGCTCGCTCATCCCGATCAGCACCGCACCCTCGCCGATGACCAGCAGGTCACCGCCCTCGATCGTCGAGGGGTAGGCCGCCTGCCCCTCGCACCAGATGTGGAAGCCGCCCTGCGCGAAGAGCGGGTGATGGCGGTAGACGGCCTCGTAGTGCACGGTCTCGTGCCAACGGGCCGGCCAGCGCATGGCGTTGATGGACACCCCGTCATAGATCCAGGCGGAGGTGTCCCGGGTGAAGAGGTGGTTGGGCAGCGGGTTGAGCAGGAAGTCGTCCTGCTCCATGACGTGGAAGCGGACGGAGACCGGCTCGGCGTGCCGCTCCAGGAACTCGCGCTTGGTCATCCCGCCGACGAGCCAGGAGGTCAGCTCGGCCACGGGCATCTCGTCGAAGGCGGCACGCAGGTGGTCGGTGGCCAGGGGGCCGTACTCCTTCTCGTCGAAGACCCGGTCCAGGACGAGCGTCCGGGCGACCGGGGAGCGCATGCTCTCCTCCAGCAGGTCCTGGAAGAGGTGCACCTCCACCCCGCGCTCGCGCAGCACGTCGGCGAAGCCGTCGTGCTCGGCGCGGGCGCGGCGCACCCAGAGCACGTCGTCGAAGAGGAGTGCGTCCTTGTTGGACGGCGTGAGCCGCTTCAGCTCCAGGTCGGGGCGGTGCAGGATGACACGGCGCAGCCGCCCGGCCTCGGAATCGACATGGAATCCCATCCCCCCATCCTGACCTGAACCCGGCGTGATCACTCGGCACGCGGGGCACGGAGTGCCGCCGCGTGCCGAGTGCCCGTGGCCGGGGCCGCCGGCCCCGGCCACGGGCGAGCGCCCCTACAGGCGCGGGTCCACCGGCTCGGACTCCAGGGCGAGCACCGCGAAAACCGCCTCGTGGACCCGCCACAGCGGCTCCCCGGCCGCCAGCCGGTCCAGCGCCTCCAGGCCGAGCGCGTACTCGCGCAGGGCCAGGGAGCGCTTGTGGCCGAGGTGACGTATGCGCAGGCGGGTGAGGTTCTCCGGGCGGGTGTACTCGGGGCCGTAGATGATGCGCAGGTACTCCCGGCCGCGGCATTTGATGCCGGGCTGGACGAGCCTGCCGTCGGCCCCGCGGACACAGGCCTTCAGCGGCTTGACGACCATGCCCTCGCCACCGGCGGCGGTCAGCTCCAGCCACCAGCGGATGCCGGCGGCGACGGAGTCCTCGTCCCCGGTGTCGACGGCCAGGCGGCGGGTGGGGGCGAGCAGGCGGGCGGGCTCGTCATCGGGGCGGTCCGCCTCGACGAGCCGGTCGATCAGCGCCAGCTGCTCGTCGTGCGCAAGCGCGGCCAGGCTGCGGCCCTGCACGGCCAGGATCTGGAACGGCGCCAGCCGTATGCCGGCCAGGCCGTCCTCGCCGCCGCCCGCGGGCCGGCAGTAGCGTCCGTACGCCTGTACGAAGGCCGCCGCGTCCTCGGCTCGCTCGCGCTGGCGGCCGAGGAGGCCGGATACGTCCACACCGCGCGCGGCGGCCGACTCCAGCGCGGCGAGCGCGCCGGGGAAGACCGTGCGGGAGGCGGCGCCCACGGCCGCGTACTGGCTGCGCAGCAGGCCGGTCGCCTTGAGCGACCAGGGCATCAGCTCGGCGTCCAGCAGCAGCCAGTCGGTGTCCAGCTCCTCCCATATGCCGGCGCTCCCGGCGGCTTCGCCCAGCCGGGTCAGCACCCGCCCGGCCGTCCCGGCGTCGTCGAAGAACGGGCGCCCCGTACGGGTGTGCACCGCCCCCGGCAGGCCCCCCACCGCGCCGAAGCGCTCGCGGGCGGTGTCCGCGTCCCGGCACAGGAGGACCACCGCGCGCGAGCCCATGTGCTTCTCCTGGCAGATCACCTGGCGCACGCCGTCCGCGCGGTACGCGGCGAAGGCCTGCGCCGGGTGCTCCAGATAGCCCTCCTCCTTCGAGGTGGCGCAGGGCGCCATGGTCGGCGGGAGGTAGACCAGGTGCCGGGGGTCGACGGCGAAGCGGCTCATGACCTCCAGGGCCGCCGCGGCGTTCTCCTCCTTCACCGCCACGCGGCCCAGGTGCCGCGTCTCCACGACGCGGCGTCCCGTGACGTCGTCGAGGTCCAGCGGGCGGCCGTCCGCGCCACCGGGCGCCTCGGCCACCAGCGGCTTCACCGGCTCGTACCAGACCTGCTCGGCCGGTACGTCCACGAGCTCGCGCTCGGGCCAGCGCAGGGCGGTGAGCCTGCCGCCGAAGACGGCACCGGTGTCCAGGCAGATGGTGTTGTTCAGCCAGCTCGCCGTCGGGGTGGGGGTGTGGCCGTAGACCACGGCGGCACGGCCGCGGTAGTCCTCCGCCCACGGGTAGCGCACGGGCAGGCCGAATTCGTCGGTCTCGCCGGTCGTGTCGCCGTACAGCGCGTGCGAGCGGACCCGGCCGGAGGTGCGGCCGTGGTACTTCTCGGGCAGCCCCGCGTGGCACACGACGAGGGAGCCGCCGTCGAGGACGTAGTGGCTGACCAGCGACGCGATGAAGTCGCGTACCCGCTCGCGGAACTCCGGGTCCCGCTGCGCCTCCCGCTCCAGCTGCTCGGCCGTCTCGGCCAGACCGTGCGCAACCCTGACCTGCCGGCCGCCCAGGAAGCGGCCCAGCTTGTGCTCGTGGTTTCCCGGTACGCACAGGGCGTGCCCGGCGGTGACCATGCCCATGACCAGGCGCAGCACCCCGGGGCTGTCGGGGCCCCGGTCGACGAGGTCGCCGACGAAGACGGCGGTACGGCCCTCGGGGTGTGCGGCGTCCACGGGGCGGCCGCCCCCGTCGCGGACGAGGACGTAGCCGAGACGGCCGAGCAGGCTCTCCAGCTCGGAGCGGCAGCCGTGGATGTCGCCGACGATGTCGAACGGGCCCGTGAGGTGCCGCAGGTCGTTGAACCGGCGCTCGCGGACCACCTCGGCCGATTCCACCTGCTCGGCCCCGCGCAGGACGTGCACCTTGCGGAACCCCTCGCGCTCCAGGTGGCGCAGGGAGCGGCGCAGCTCGCGCTGGTGGCGCTGGACGACGCGGCGGGGGAGGCCGGCCCGGTCCGGACGGGCGGCGTTGCGCCCGGCGCAGACGCCCTCGGGGACATCGAGGACGATGGCGACGGGCAGCACGTCGTGCTCACGCGCCAGCCGTACGAGCTCTTTGCGGGCCTCGGGCTGCACATTGGTCGCGTCGACGACGGTCAGCCGCCCGGCTGCGAGCCGCTTGCCGACGATGTAGTGCAGGAGGTCGAAGGCGTCCTTGCCGGCGCTCTGGTCGTTCGGGTCGTCGCTGACCATGCCGCGGCAGGCGTCGGAGGACACGGTCTCGGTGGGCTTGAAGTGGCGTGCGGCGAAGGTGGACTTGCCGGAGCCGGTGGCGCCGACGAGGACCACGAGGGACAGGTCGGGCACGGCGACGGGCGTGGTCGTCGTGGTCATACGGCCTCCGCCTCCTTCACGGTCTCGTTCCTGCTGTGCTGCTCGTTCATGTCGTTCCTGTGGAAGACGGCCATCTGTGTCGGCGGACCCACCTCGGGGTCTTCGGGGCCCACCGGCGTGAACTCCACGCCGTAACCGTGCCGCTCGGCGACCTTCCGGGCCCAGGCGCGGAACTCCTCGCGGGTCCACTCGAAGCGGTGGTCCGCGTGGCGCGCCTGCCCGGCGGGCAGGGAATCCCAGCGGACGTTGTACTCGACGTTGGGGGTGGTCACGACGACCGTCGCGGGACGGGCCGCGCCGAAGACCGCGTACTCCAGGGCGGGCAGCCGGGGCAGGTCGACGTGTTCGACGACTTCGCTGAGCACGGCCGCGTCGTAGCCGGCGAGCCGCCGGTCGGTGTAGGCGAGCGAGCCCTGCAGCAGGGCCACCCGTGCGGCCTGGCGCTCCGGCATGCGGTCAAGGCCCAGCCGCCGCGCGGCCTCCTTCAGGGCGCGCACCGAGACGTCCATGCCCACGATCTCGGTGAAGCGGGGGTCCTTGAGCAGCTCCCCCACCAGCCGGCCCTGACCGCAGCCCAGGTCGAGCACGCGCGCCGCCCCCGCCTTGCGCAGCGCCTCGATGATCGCCTCGCATCGCCGCACGGCCAGCGGCACGGGCCTGCCCGCTCCCTCCTCACCGCTGGACGCGGGATCCTTCTCCCGCGCCGCGTCGTCACACTCCCCCGCCCCTGCCCCTGCCTCGCCGCTCTCGTCGGCCTCAGCGGCCTCAGCGGCCTCGTCGGCCTCGGCGAGCCGGGCGAGGGCGAGGCGGTCGAGCGCCTCACGGGTGAGCGACCAGCGGCGGGCGAGGTAGCGGCCGGTGATGAGGCGTTGTTCGGGGTGGTTCTCCAGCCAGCCCTCGCCGGAGCGCAGCAGCTTCTCCACCTCGTCCGGCGTCACCCAGTAGTGCTTGCCGTCGTCGAGCACGGGCAGCAGCACATACAGGTGGCGCAGCGCGTCGGCGAGCCGCAGCTCGCCCTCCAGCACCAGCGAGACGTACCGCGACTCGCCCCACTCGGGGAACCGCTCGTCCAGCACCACCGGACGGGCCGTCACCGTCCAGCCCAGCGGCGCGAAGAGCCGCTCCACCAGGCCGGCACCACCCCGGGCGGGCAGCACGGGCACCTCGATGCGCAACGGCAGCCGCTGCCCGGGCAATTCGGGGCGGGCCGCGCACTGGCCCTTGAGCGCGGTGGAGAAGACACTGCCGATGGCCACGGCCAGCAGCGAGGACGCGGCGTAGGGACGGTCGTTGACGTACTGGGCCAGCGTGGAGTCGGGGGCGCCGCCGCGCCCCTTGCCCTTGCCGCGCCGGACCAGCGCCACCGCGTCGACCTCCAGCAGCAGTGCCGCCGTGCAGCACTCCGCGCTCGCCTCGGGATAGAGGACGTGCGCCGTGCCGTGGGAGGTCGAGAACTGCTGTGCGTTGTCGGGGTGCTTGTGCAGCAGGAATCCGAGGTCGGTCGCGGGGCGCCCGGGAGCGCCGTAGGTACTGATCGTCAGGAACACACTGCCGATTATCCCGGCCCGTACGCCCCGTTTCCTATCGGTTTTCGACCAGCCCCGCCAGTTCGGCGATCTGCTGCGGGCCGACGCGGCAGCAGCCGCCGATGAGCCGGGCCCCAGCCGCCCGCCACAGACCGATCCGTGCGGGGTCGAACGTAGGCCGCCCCCGCCAGTCCCGTGCCCGCGCATCCCACCCCTCCCCACTGTTCGGATAGACCACGACCGGCTTGCCCGTCACCCGGGCCGCGATCTCCACGGCCCGCTCCGCGTCGCCCGGTTCACAGCAGTTGACGCCGACGGCGAGGACCTGGTCGTTGCCGGCGGCCACCGCGAACGCCTCGGCGAGCGGCTGCCCCGCCCTGGTGCTCCCTCCCGTCACGCTGTACGACAGCCACACCGGCACCCCGCACCCGCGTGCCGCACCGAGCAGCGCCCGGGCCTCGTCCACATCCGGCACGGTCTCCAGCGCGAGCACATCCGGCCCGGCCGCGGCCAGCGTCTCGATCCGCGGCCGGTGGAACCGCTCCAGCTCGGCCACGCCCAGGCCGTACCGCCCTTTGTACTCACTGCCGTCGGCGAGCATCGCCCCGTAGGGCCCGACGGACGCGGCGACCCACACCTCCCGCTCCGCCCGCGCGGCCGCCCGGCGCGCCAGCTCCACACTCCGCCCGAGCAGCGCGGCCGCCTCCTGCCGCCCGAGGCCGCGGCGGGCGAAGCCCTCGAACGTGGCCTGATAGCTGGAGGTGATGAGCACCCGCGCACCGGCTCGTAGATACGCGGTGTGCGCCGCCTCGATCTGTTCGGGAGCGTCGGCGAGCAGCCGGGCCGACCACAGCTCGTCGGAGAGGTCGCACCCCTGCTCCACCAGCTGGTTGGACAACCCGCCGTCCAGGACGAGCGGCTCGCGCGCGAGCGCGTCGGCGAGGGATGTGGTGGGCGCGGCCATCGGGGGTGCTCCTCTGCGGTCTCCGTCCCCGGGCGGGCGGGTGGCCGCCTCACGGGCGCCGGCGCCCGGGCCCTCCATCCTGCCCTCTCGAACACTCGTCAACCGACCACGACGCCCACCGTCCGACTCACTCCCGGCGGGTGAAATTCCCCGGCCCCCGTGGGCCGGCGGAGTATCCGCCAGTGTCCGGCGCGCCCAGTGATCGTTGGCTCGGGCGGAGCCGGACCGCCCGGCCCGCGCACCGGTGCTGGCTGCCGGAGGCGACGAACGCAACGCCGCCCGCCCCCACCGGGAGGGCGAGGGCCGAGGAGGCCACCATGACCCAGGAAGCCGTGCCCGAAGAGGCCGTGCCCACCCAGGCCGCTTCCCAGCAGCAGGGCGCACCCAAGGGCCTGCTGCAGCAGATGGAGGAGCTGATGGCGGCGCTCAACGCCGATCTGACGCAGCTCGACGCCGACCTCCAGTCCTCCGACCGGCCGTCCGCGGCCGGGCAGGCACCGGACCAGGGCGGCGCCGGCACGGACTGACCCGCATCCCGCCGGCACCGGCACACCCGCGCTCCGTGCGTTCCTCATGCGGCACCTCCCCGCTCCCGCAGGGCGAGCCGTCTCAGCAGTCCGCCGATCCGGTCCGTCGTCTCGTCGGCGGCGTCGATCCCTTCTATGCACTGCCAGTACACGGCGTCCTCCTCGCAGACGCAGGCGACGCCGACCAGGGCTATGCCCACCTCTCCGAGGAGCTCTCCGAGGGCCGCCAGCACCGCCCAGGGGTCGTGCACTTCGGTGAGCTGTGCCGCTCGTAAGCCTCCGGCGCGCAGTGCCGTCCTGTGCAGCGCGCCGGAGGCCCGGCCTCCGGCCTCGCTCAGCCCCCGGGCCGCCGCGCGCGCCTCGAAGGGTCCATGGACCGCGAGATGGCTGCCGACCGCCTCCGCCAGCGCCTGCGCCTGCCATGCCTCCACGACGATGTCCTGCACCGCCCTGGCCTGCGCCAGAGCGCGCCTGGTGACATCGATCAGCCGCGCTGCCTCCATGACCGTCCCCCACATTTCCCGTCCGCCCGCTCTCACTACCCAGAGTGATGACTAACCGCCGGAAAAGCCAGGGGAATTCAGAAATCTGTGGATACCAGATGCGGTGTGGATAACTCAATCACTCCGGAGAGTGACCACCTTCATGATCCCCGCCCCGGCCGCCCGGCTTCCCCGGCGCCGGAAATCGCCGCTCATTTCGGTCGATCTTCGCCGACAGTGCCGCCAGAGCGTCGATCCCCAGCGCCTCGCAGAACTGCAGCAGGTAGGCCAGGACGTCCGCGACCTCGTCCTCCACCCGGCCCGCCGTCGCGGGCGCCTCCATCACACGCGCCGACTGCTCGGGCGTCAGCCACTGGAAGATCTCCACCAGTTCGGACGCCTCCACGCTCAGCGCCGAGGCCAGGTTCTTGGGCGTGTGGAACGGCTGCCAGTCGCGCTCGGCCGCGAACGCGGCGAGACGGCGCTGCAGCGCGTGGAGGTCAAGGTGCTGCTCGGGATGTCCGGTCATTCCCCCAGGTCTACCATCGACGCCCCGGCCACCTCTTCCGCCACCTCCCCCACCGCTCCCTGCACGGTCCCCACCAGCCTGATGTGCCCCCGCTCGCACATCCGCGCCGCCAGCGCCAGCAGTTCCCGCACCTGCCGTGGATCGAGGCACCGGTCGAGGCCGTCCGCCAGGACGGTCAGCACCTGCCGGGCGGGCAGCACCTCGGCGGCTGGGTCCACCGCCAGCACCCCGGGCCCCGTCAGCAACACCAGGCACAGGGCCAGATATCGCAGCTCGCCGTCGCCCAGGCGCTCCAGGGGCGTCGCCGCCCCCGACTGCCGCGCCAGCACGGCCCGGACGAGACCGCCCTCCAGGCCCTGCACCGACACGCCCTCGACCTGACCCCGGCACCCGGCTCCCGCCGCCGCGACCAGAGCCGCGTGCCGGGTGACGCATTCATTGCGGGTACGCCCCAGCACCGCGGCAACGTTGTCGCACGCGCCACGCAACAGCCCGTCGCGCGCGGCGACCGGGGCGCGCATCAGCTCGGGGCGCGGATCGCAGGGGAAGACCGAGCGCAGGGCGACCACCGCCTGCTCGGCCGCGTCCAGGACCATGCGCTGCCCCGCCGTCTTGCCCGCGACCCGCAGGGGCAGCAGCGCGGTACCCAGCCGGTCGTCGGGCAGCGGGGCCCGGGTGACGGGCACGGAGCCCGCGGTGTGCCAGGCCGCCTCGACCCTGGGCAGGCCCGGGTCGCGCAGCGCGGTGGACAACAGCGTCCGCCCCGATCCCGTCAGCCGCTCGCCGACGATGCGCAGTTCGGGCTCGGCCTGCACGGCGACGTCGAGGCGGACCGGGCCCACCGGCCCCTGCACCGTGCAGCCGATGCGGAAGCCGCGCCGCCCCTGCTCGTCGGGCCTGGCGTACTGCGGTACACACGCGGTGGCGCCGCCGGCCACGGGGGCGAGCGCCTCGTCGAGGGTGTCGCCGCCCGCGAGCCGGGCGAGGGTCTCGTAGGCCTGGAGGGCACTGGACTTGCCACTGCCGCTCGGGCCCCGGAAGAGGGTCAGCGGGCCGAGCGGATAGACGGCGTTGCGGTGTGATTTGAAGGCGGAGAGCCGCAGTTCTGTCACGGCGGGGCGCTGAAGCTGAGTGGCTGCTTCCATGCCCGGACCGTATGGGGCAACGGCTCAGCCAAACCGTTTCAGCTGATCACTCTTCCTACGATCGGGGTACCCCGAGGCCACCTCCGTCCCTTCGGGCGCGAGCAGAAAGACATTGGTGTCGACCCGGTGCATACCGCTGCCCAGCCCGAAGACGACACCGCTGGAGAAGTCGAGAATCCGTCTGGCCACATCGGAGTCGGCGCTCGTGAGGTCGAGCAGCACCGGAATCCGGGCGATCAGGTATTCGGCGACCTCGCGTGCGTCCGCGAAGACCTGTACGCGGAGCACGACGAGCCGCCGCTGGTTCTGCTCGGGCTCCTCCTCGGGCAGAGCCCGGTGATCGGGCCAGGACGGCCATGTCTGATGCCCGCGCAACGGGACGACCTCGGCCAGTCCCTGCCACTGCTCATCGGTGGCCTCGGACCTGTTCACCGGATCACACCCTTCCGGGGAACGTGCTGGCTATGTACATCCCGCGATTCTAGGGATGAACACCCCCGTTAGGCCCAATGACACGCGCCGCTCCACGACCGGGGACACCCTCGAAGGACAGAGCGAAAGCGGGCGCGCGAGCCACCGGGCCCCGGCGCGGTCACGGGGCCGCGGTCGCCGGGGGCCGGTGCTGGACGGTGTCGGCGAAGGCCTGCACGGTGCGGGTCCGCAACGCCCGGTGGAGCCGGAGCAGGTGACGGATCTCGCGGTGCACGGTGGATTCGCTGGCGTGCACCTCCGGCAGGAGGTCCTTGTCGAGTTCGTGGTGGAGCTTGGCGGCGCCCGCCAGAGCGTCGCGCCGCGTGGCCTCGATCCAGCACGCCGCGGCGAGGAGCCGCTCCCGGTCGCGGTGGCCGAGCCCGGCCGCCCGCTGCGCGGCCTCCCGCAACAGCTGCGGCGACGCCCAGCCGTCGTGCAGGAAGGTGATGCTGTCGCGGATGTCGATGACGCGCTGGTGGAGTTGCTCCCAGGTGTTGCTGAGCGTCAGGACGTCCGAGACGCGCGAGCGCGGGGCGATCACCACGAGCTCGGGCGTCGCCTGGCGGAGCAGCATCCACAGGCCGTAAAGGCGCTGCCTGCGGTACCAGAACAGAGCGGCCTTCCGCAGCGGTTCGAGCGCGGCCAGCGAGCATCCGAGGGCGACGAGCACGAAGCGGGTGAAGGAGCACCAGAAACCGACCAGGGCGAGGGTCGGCGGCGCCTCGGTGAACCACCGGACGGCACGGATCGCCAGGTAGGGCAGCTCGGCGGTGGTGCCGACGGCGAGCGCCAGCATGCTCAGGCGCAGGACCGGGCTGCGCATGGTGATGCCGTGGCGCCAGAAGAGGGCCCCGGCCCCCACCGCCGTGAGCAGGCCGAAGGTGATCCAGGCGACCGCGTATCCGGCCCACCATCCGTGGGCCTGCGCACCGAAGCGGTCGGGCGCGGGAGTGATGACGAAGAAGACGACGGCGAGGACGGCCATGGTGGCCGCGCTCACCGCCGGGGCACGGCGCAGCCAGGCCGGGGTGGAGTGGCCCGCCATGTGCAGCGCCACTGCGAACCACCAGACGGCGGCGAAGTCGGTGAGCGCCACCAGGGCGACGGAGAGTTCGCCGGCCTTGGCCACGCCGGTGGTGCTGTCGAGCCAGCGCCCCACCGGGGCCTGGATCATCAGCGAGCCGGTCGCCAGCACCAGCAGCACGACCCAGACGGGACGTTGGGGCGCGCGCCAGATGGCGGAAATACGAAGGACCAGAACGGCCCAGACGACAAGGAGGATGACCCCGCGCAGGGACTCGACCCAGTCCGGCACATTATGCAAAGCCGGCTCCGAGCAGCTGCTCCGCGCGGCGCTCGACGGCGCTTACGCTCCTGGGCCGCATCTGGCCCGCCCTCTTGAGCACCATGGTGGAGAAGGTCTCGGCGAGTTCCTCCTCGGCGTTGCTGCACGCCTTGCCGGCGGCGGACTGCTCGCCCCCATCCGCCGAACCGGCTGATTCCGGTCGGCTCAGCAGCTCTTCGGGCGGTTTGCCGTGCCCGGCCAGCATGTGGCAGATCTCGTGCAGAACGATGTGGTCGCGGTAGTAACCGGTCGCCGAGGAGCGGTAGATGATGCGGTCACCCGATCCGTCGTCGAACCACAGCCCGAAGGGCATGGCCGGCAGGTCCATCGGGTGCAGCGTCAACGGCCGGCCCCGGGACTGCGCCAGCGAGCGGCACAGCACCTCGATGTCCCACGGGCGGGGAAGGCCGGGGAGTCTCATGACGAGCTCTTCGGCTTCGGCCCGCACATGCTTACCAGTCATGGGCTCACCTCTTCCTTGCGTTGGCGGGCATCGCCGACTCATCACTCTCCGATGGGGTTGCACGACAGGTCCTGGCTCTCGCCGAAATCATCTCCCGCCGCTGTCCCGCCCCACCCGGTGACTCCCCCAAGTCCCCCGCCTGTCCGATCAGCTGTTCAACTGTACATGCCGGTGGACACATGGGGAACGATCTGATAGCCGTGGGCCGTCCGGACTGGGCCCGCGGTGCCGTTGAGCGCCGCTTTCACGCCAGTCCGGCGTGCACCGGCCGGACTTCCGCCAGGTCGCCGGCGAACGACGGCGCATCCCGACCGCCCCCGACGACACTTGGAGCAACGTTCGTGGACGACTCCCGCTCGGCCATCCGTGCCGCCCGTTTATTCGACGGAACCACCGCGCACGGCGGCCCGGTCATGGTCCTGGTCGACGACGGCCGGATCACCGACGTCGACGTCACCGGCGCCCACCCGCCGGAGGGTGTGGCGGTGACGGACCTGGGGGACGTCACCCTCCTGCCGGGGCTGGTGGACGCACACAGCCATCTGGTCTTCGACCCCAGCGGTCCCACCGAACACCAGATGGTCCACGACGACGACGCCACCGTGCTGGCCCGGATGCGCGAGCACGCCGCGCGTGCGCTGCGGGCGGGGATCACCACGGTGCGCGACCTGGGGGACCGCGGATATCTCTCGCTGCGACTGCGCGAGGAGTTCGCCGCGGGAGCCCCGGGCCCGCGGATCGTCGCGGCCGGCCCGCCCATCACCCGCGGCGGCGGGCACTGCTGGTACCTCGGCGGCGAGGCGGACAGCGCCGAGCAGGCGGTGGCCGCCGTCGTCTCCCGGGCCCGCCAGGGGGTGGACCTCGTCAAGATCATGGCGACCGGCGGCATGTCCACCAGGGGCTCGGACCCGGGCGGGTCCCAGTTCGGCCCGGCCGAGCTGCTGGCCGTCACGCGGGCGGCGCACGGGCTGGGCCTGCCGGTCACCGCGCACGCGCACGCGGCCTCCGGCATAGCCGATGCCGTCGCCGCCGGGGTCGACGGCATCGAACACTGCACCTTCATGACGCCGTCCGGGGTGCGGCTCGACCCCGCGACCGTCGATGCGATGGCCGCCGCCGGCACGTTCGTCGGCTGCACGGTCGTCAAGCCCCGGGAGGACATGCCCGCCGAAGTGCTGCGGACCGTCGAGCCGTACTGGGAGAACCAGGCTTACATGCACCGCCACGGCGTGCGCGTCGTCTGCTGTACCGACGCGGGCATCAACCCGCACAAGCCGCACGACGTGCTCCCCAGCGACCTGGTCTACTTCGCCGCGCAGGTCGCCACCAACACCGAGGCGCTCACCTCGGTCACCTCCCTCGCCGCCGAGGCCTGCGGCCTCGGTCACCGCACGGGCCGTATCGCCCCCGGCTACGACGCCGACCTTCTCGCCGTGGCCGGTGACCCCGTCCGCGACATCGGCGCGATCGGCGAGGTCCGCGCCGTCTACCGTGCCGGGCGACCGGTGTTCGCGGGGGCGGCCTGAGACCTGTCCGGCGGATCACGCACCTGGCCCGGGCCCGGGCGGGAGCCGTCGGGGCTTGCCCCGGAGCCCCTGCCGGGGGGCGGGTTGCCGCCACGGCGGCGGCTCCTCGGGTCACGGGCTGCACCGTGAAGCTGCCATGGCCGGAGCCTTGTTCGCCGGTCACCCGGCTGAAGCCGCCCGGGCCGGAGAGCCTGTACGGGCCACAGGGTCGGTACGCGCCGCAGAGCCGGTACGCGCCGCAGGACCGGTACGCGCCGGAGAGGCGGTACAGCTCAGACGGCCACCCCTGCGGTCCGGGTGTTCAGGGCGGTGCGGAGCCAGTCGTCGGTGGCGCCGGCGGTCGGTTCGGCCGGGCCGGACGGAGAGGCGGTCAGTTCGGCGACGAGCTGCCAGTAGTGGTCGATGCGGGGGTCGGCGGCCAGTTGGACGCCCAGCCGGCGGCGGAAGGCGGGAGTGTCCCGGGTGCCGCGCGCGCGGGCGTGGGCGGAGACGAAGCAGTCCAGGGCCTCGCCCTGGTGCGGCGGTCGTCGGGCCCGCAGGTCCGCCGACGCCAGCGCGTACGCCTCGCGCAGACCGTCGTAGAGCACGGCCGGGCGGTAGCCCTTGTCGGTCCGGTGTGCTTCGGGCTGGTAGGGGCCGGTGCCGAGGCAGGGGCCGGAGGTGAAGGCGTGCAGCCGGGCGAAGGCCAGCACCTGGGCCGGGGTCGGGTCGTCGGGAGGCTGGGGCACCGCCTGTTCGAGGATCGCGGTGACCAACCGGGCCGGGAGCCTCGCAGGCAGCCAGCGCCGCCAGAAGCGCACCATCGTGGCCGTGCTGGGCGGGGTGGATATGCCGCCGACGAGGCGCAGTCGGTCGGCGCGTTCCTCGGGGGTGCATTCCTGGAGCAGCCGGAGCGCTGCCTCCCGCCAGCGCAGGGCGGTCATCCGCGAGCCGAGCTCGCGGAGCTGCCCCGCGATGACGTCCTCCAGCGCGTCCTCCTGGTCGAGGACCCGGCCCACGTCCGGGACCGGCACGTCGAGGGTGCGCAGCGAGCGGATCAGGCGGAGCCGGTCGGCC
This sequence comes from Streptomyces sp. NPDC026206, assembly GCF_040638465.1. Lineage (NCBI taxonomy): Bacteria > Bacillati > Actinomycetota > Actinomycetes > Kitasatosporales > Streptomycetaceae > Streptomyces > Streptomyces sp. NPDC026206. Next base: position 182,020 of record NZ_JBEZYL010000002.1, on the reverse strand, counting down.
GCCTCGGGACCGTACCGGCGATGGCCTCCGGTGCTGCGGCCGGCCTCGGGCAGCAGACCGCGGTCCGAGTAGAAGCGGACGGTCTTGACGGTGACGCCCGCGTGCTCGGCGAGCTCTCCGATGCTCCACATGCCGTCAGGTGACACGGCTTGAACCTCCCCCAGCAGGAGTTCCTACCGTACCGGTGAGCGCGGACGGCACCTGGGGCCGGCCGTGCGGACGAGGCACGCGAGGAGGCATTCATGACGGCGTTCGTACTGGTGTCGGGCACCCACACCGGCGGCTGGTTGTGGCAGGAGGTCACGGCTCGGCTGTGGAGGGCGGGGGCCGAGGCGTACCCGGCGACGCTCACCGGCATGGGGGACCGCCGCCATCAGGCGGGACCCGGCACCGACCTGGAGACCCACATCGAGGACCTGGTGCAGCTGATCGACCACGTGGACGAGCCGGACGTGGTGATCGTCGGCCACTGCTACGGCATCTACCCCGTGGTGGGCGCCGCCGACCGGCGACCGGAGCGGATCTCCCGGATCGTCTACCTGAATTCGCCCATGCCGCAGGACGGTTACTCGCTGCTCGACCAGGTGCGGGAACAGATGGCCGACCCGGAGCTCCGCGGCACGATGCTGCGCAGGGCCGAGGAGGCCGAGGACGGCTGGCGGATGCTCCCGCCGTCATTCGATGGCGGGCAGGGAGCGGGGGTCCCCGGCGTCCCGGCGGAGGCACTGGCACGGCTGCGGCGCCTCGCCGCACCGCAGCCGCTGCGCACGTTCACCCAGCCGCTCCGGCTGTCCGGTGCTGCCGCAGGGCTGCCGATGACCGGCATTTTCTGCACTGCCGGGGGCGGGTCGGACATCGCCACGGTCGAGGCCCTGGTCGCCTCGGGGGACCCGCGCTTCCAGCGGCTCGCCGACCCCCGGGCGGGCTTCTTCGAACTCGCCACGGGGCACTGGCCGATGCTCTCCGTCCCCGGCGAACTGGCCGGGGTGCTGCTGCGGGCCGCCGCGGGAGAAGGGCACCGGCTGACCGCCGCCGGGGGCGCATGAACCGCCCGCCGGGGGTCAGGGCACGAGCGCCACGGCTCTCGTCCAGCCCGCTCCCGCGCCCTTGATCCGCACCGGGAAGCACACGACGGTGAACCCCGTCGGGCCCGGCAGGTCCGCCAGATTGGCCAGCCGCTCGATCTGGCAGTACTCGCGGTCCCGGCCGGCGAAGTGGGCGGGCCACAGGACCTTCCTGTCCCCGGTCCGCTGGAACCGTTCGATCATGTTCCGGAACGGCGCGTCCAGGCTGAAGGCGTCCGTCCCGATCACCCGGACCCCCGCGTCCAGCAGGAAATGGGTGGCCGAACCGTCGAGTCCGGTGAAGTCGGTGAAGTAGGCGGGGGTGCCGGAGTGCCGGTCCGCGCCGGTGTGGAGGAGCACGATGTCACCGGGGGACGGGGTCCGGCCGATGCGGTCCAGCTCCTGCTTGACGAAGGACGCGTCCACGGCCCCCGGGCCGGCGGTGGTGAGGTCGAGGACCAGCCCGGGGCCGTGGAACCACTCCAGCGGCATCTCGTCGATGTGGCGCGGGCGTCCGTCCCCGTAGGACGCCACCGAGCCGTAGTGCGACGGGGCGTCGATGTGGGTGCCGGTGTGCGAGGTGAGGGTGAGCGTGTCGACCGACAGCAGTTCCCCTTCCGGCAGGACCGCGGGGTCGAAGGCCAGGCCGAAGTGCTCGCGCATCTCCTCGCTCATGTGCCGGGCGCCCTCCGCCGGGCTCATGACCCGGTGCTCGACCGGTTCCGGTTCCCATCCCGCCGCGTCGATCGGCGTGGAGAGGTCGATGATCCGCATGGTCTCCTCCGGTTCTCAGGCGCGCAGGCTCAGGCCGCCGTCGGCCGTGATCACCTGTCCGTGGATCCACGCGGCCTCGTCGGCGCACAGCAGGGTCACCACGTCGGCGATGTCGTCGGGGGTGGTCAGCCGGCCCGCCGGTGTCCGGGCGGCGAGGGCACGCATCAGGTCCGCGTCCGCGGTCCCCGGACCCTTGTCGATCCTGGCGGTGGACACCGCGTTGACGGTGATGCCCAGGGGCGCGAGCTCGGCGGCGAGGTAGCGCACCTGGGCCTCCAGCGCGGCCTTGGCCATGCCGGCGCTGACGTACCGGGGAACCACGCGGCGGGCGCCGTTGCTGGAGATGGCGACGATGCGTCCCGGGCCGCCCGCCATCGCCTTCACGAGCGGCCGGACCCCTTGGACGAGGGGGGCGAGCGCGGTCGTCAGGTCCGTGCGCATCAGGTCGGGTGCCGGGTCCGCCGCGTCCATCGGGTGGAAGGACGCGGCGCTGTGGACGAAGACGTCCAGCCGTTCGTGCCGCTGCCGGATCGTGTGCAGCAGCCGGGGCAGGGTGGCCGGGTCGGTGATGTCCCCCCGGAGCGCGGTCGCGGTGCCCGGCAGGTGGTCGAGGCCGGTCACCGCGCTCTTCGCGGCGGTCTCGTCGTGGGCGTAGTTGAGGAACACATCGCAGCCGCGGGCCAGGAGCGCGCGGGCGACGGCGAGCCCCGTCCCGCGTGTGCCGCCGGCGACCAGCGCGGCCTTGCCCTCCCATGCCCCCATGTCAGCGCACCTCCGTGAGGGTTTGGTTGACCAGGCCGATGAATTCGCCGGGGGTCTTCGCCACCGTCACGATGTCGTCGGAGATCCGGACGCCGAACTCGCGCTCGACACGGCTGACCGTCTCCAGGAGAGCGAGCGAGTCGTATCCCAGCTCGGTGAACGTCACGTCGGTGATGTCGCCCTCAAGGTCGACCGCTTCGTCCTGGCCGGCCCCTTCTCGCATGATTCTTTTGAGGTCCTCTGCGGTCATCATGACGGCGTTCCTCCTGAATGCTCCATGGAGATGTCAGGTGCCGAGGCTCGCCGTCCCGGCTGGAGCACGGCTCGAGCCGTCGTGGAACGGCGTGCTCCAGCCTGCTTCGAGCACGGTTCGACCCGGCGGGGAAAGCCTGAGCTCCTCAACACGTCCACCGGACAAGGTGTAGCGATGACTCAGGCAGCGGCACGCACCGCACGGGCGCGGTCCTACGATCAGCACGCCTGCCGGCTGGCGCGGTCGGCGCTGGCCGGCGACAGGGCGGACGAGGTACCCGGCTGGCTGTCCGAACGGCGGCGCGCCGGCACGTTCGAGGTCCGGCGCATCCCCTTCGACCGGCTGCAGAAGTGGGCGTTCGAGCCGGACACCGGCAATCTGGTGCACGACACCGGGCGCTTCTTCTCGGTGGAGGGCCTGAGCGTCCGCGAGGACGACGGCCCCGTCTGGTCGCAGCCGGTCATCAACCAGCCCGAGACCGGCATCCTCGGCATCCTCGTCAAGGACATCGGGGGCGTACCGCACTTCCTCATGCAGGCCAAGATGGAGCCCGGCAACATCGGCCTGTTCCAGCTCGGCCCCACGGTCCAGGCGACCCGCAGCAACTACACCGGAGTGCACCGGGGCCGGGCCACCCGCTACGTCGAGTACTTCGTGAGGCCGCGGCGCGGCACGGTGCTGACGGACGTCCTGCAGTCCGAGCAGGGCGACAGCTTCCTGCGCAAGCGCAACCGCAACATGGTCGTCGAGATCACCGGTGACATCGAGGAGCACGACGACTACCGCTGGCTGACCCTGGGGGAGATCCACCGGCTCCTCGCGGTCGACAACCTCGTCAACATGGACGCCCGCACCGTGCTGTCCTCGCTCCCGTTCCCCCCGGCGGACGGGGACGACGCCACGGCCCCGCACACCGACACCGAGCTCCTCAGCTGGCTCGCCGGGCTCAAGACCCGCCGCGAGCGCGAGGTGAAGCGGATCCCGCTGTCCGAGGTCCGCGACTGGCGGCGCACCCCCGAGGAGATCGCCCACGTCCGGGGGCGTCACCTGCGGGTCCTCGCCGTCTCCGTGCTCGCGGGGAACCGCGAGGTGACGAGCTGGACGCAGCCGCTCCTGGCCGCGCAGCGGCAGGGGCTCGCCGCGTTCGTCATCCGGTGGTCCGGCGGCGCGCCGCAGGTCCTCGTCCAGGGCCTGTCGCAGCCCGGCACGTTCGACGTCACCGAGCTGGCGCCGACCGTGCAGTGCGTGACGGACGGCTGCACCGACCTGCCGCAGCCGCCGCCCTTCCTGGACTACGTGCTCTCCGCGCCCGCCGACCGCGTCCGCTACTCGGCGGTGCTGTCGGAGGAGGGCGGCCGGTTCCACGAGCGCGCCAACCGCTACCTCATCGTCGAGGCGGACGCGTCCTTCCCCCGGGAGGTGCCGCAGGAGTACCGCTGGCTGACGCTGTCCCAGGTCAAGCGGTTCATCGGATTCAGCAACCACTTCGACGTGGAGGCCCGCACGCTGGTGTCCTGTCTGCAGTCGCTGTGGGGACGGGAACCGTCATGGACCAGCTGAACGTCGCCGTGCTCGGCTGCGCCGGCATCGCCTGGCGCAAGACGCTGCCCGCACTGTCGGCCGACCCCTCGGTCCGGCTCCGCGCGGTCGCCAGCCGTACGGGCGAGAAGGCGGCACGCTTCGCGGCCGCCTTCGGGTGCGAGGCGGTCACCGGCTACCAGGCGCTGCTGGAGCGGCCCGGCATCGACGCCGTCTACATTCCCCTCCCGGCGGGGCTGCGGGCCGAGTGGATCGCGCGGGCGCTGGAGGCGGGCAAGCACGTTCTGGCGGAGAAGCCGCTCACCACGGCGGCCGGGACCGCCCGGGAGCTCGTCGAACTCAGCGAGAAGCGCGGGCTGCTGCTGATGGAGGGCTTCATGTTCCTTCATCACCGCGTCCACCGGGCCGTGGGCGAACTGGTCGCCGAGGGGCGCATCGGCGAACCCCGCATGTTCAGTGCCGAGTTCACCATTCCCCCGCTCCCTGCGGGCGACATCCGCCACCGCCCCGACCTGGGCGGCGGCGCCCTGTTCGACCTCGGCAGCTACACCGTGCGGGCGGCCCGGCACTACTGCGGCCCCGGGCTGTCGCCGGCGGGCGCGGTCCTCGTGGAGGACCCGGTCACCGGGGTGGACGTCTCGGGCGCGGCGCTGCTGAGCGCGGGGCCGATGACGGCACAGGTCTCCTTCGGGATGGTCCATCACTACCGGAGCCGGTACACCCTGCGCGGCAGCGAGGGGACCATCACGCTGGACCGCGCGTTCACGCCCCCGCCCACGGTGCGGCCCGTGGTCCGCGTCGACCGGCAGGACCGCACCGAGGAGCTGACGCTGCCGGCCGACGACCACTTCGCCAACCTCGTCACCGCCTTCGCCACCACCGCTCTGCGCGGCGGCGACTTCACCGGGCACGGGGAGGACATCGTCCGCCAGGCGGTCCTGCTGGAGCGGATCCGACTGGCGGCCGCCGCAGGCCCCCACCCCGCATAGGAGCCCACCATGCGCATCGTCGGCCTCGGCTTCCTGGCGCGGAGCATCCGGACCATCGCCGATGCCCACCCGGAGGCGGTCGCCTTCGCCGCCGGGGTCTCCAGCGGCGACGGCGCCGACCACGCCGAGTTCACGCGGGAGGCCACGCTGCTCTACGACACCGTCGAGTGCTGCCGCCGGACCGGGCGGCAACTCCTGTACTTCTCCACGGCGTCCGCGGGCATGTACGGCATCCAGCGGCGCGCCGGGCGGGAGGACGGCCCCGTCCGCCCGGCCTCGCCCTACGGCAGGCACAAGCTGGCCATGGAGGAGGTCATCAGGAACTCGGGCGCGGACCATCTGATCCTCAGGCTCGCCTATCCCGTGGGGGCCGCACAGCGTCCCCACCAGTTCCTCCCCTCGCTGGTCGGGCAGGTCCGGCGGGGCCGGGTGCGGATCCACCGGGGGGCGCGCCGTGACCTGATCGACGTGGGCCACGCGGTGACGCTCATCGGCGCGCTGCTGCGCCGGGGCGTCTCCCGCGAGGTGGTCAACGTCGCCTCCGGCTGGGCCGTTCCCGTGGAGGACATCGTCGCTCACATCGAGAGGCGGCTCGCGGTCGCGGCGGACCATGAGGTGACCGATGTGCCGCCCCAGGACCCGGTCTGCACGGACCGGCTCCGGCGGCTGGTGCCCGCGGCGGCGGAGCTGGGCTTCGGCCCCGGCTACTACCGGCATGTGATCGACGCCTACCTGGCCGCCGTGCCGCCCTCCGGCCGGCCCTGAGCCGGGCCCGTACGCCCTGGGTGGCCAGCACGGCAGCACCCACCTCACTCGATATGACCTCACTACCGGGAGCCAACGGGATGGTCGCCTCCACGGATTCCACCGGTTCAACCGATGCGAACGCCGCCACCGAAACCTCCTCCACCGACGTCTGCGTCGTCGGCGGCGGGCCCGCGGGGCTGACCCTCGCGCTGCTCCTGCTCCGCTCCGGCGTCCGGGTGACCCTGATCGAGCGTTCCGCGTCGCTGGAGCGCGCGTACCGCGGCGAGATCCTGCAGCCCGGCGGGCTGGCGCTGCTCGACCAGCTCGGCGTGCTCGCGCCCGCCGCCGCCCGCGGCGGCTACGCCCTGGACCGGTTCCAGCTCGTGGAACGGGACCGGGTACTGCTCGACATCGACTACGCGTCGCTGCCCACGCCGCACCGCTCGATGCTCAGCATCCCCCAGCGGCACGTGCTGGAGGAACTGCTCGGCAGGTGCCGTACGTTCGACGGCTTCCGCGCCCTGTCGGGGTACAGGGTGACCTCGCTGGTCGAGGAGGGGGGCGCCGTGCGGGGCGCGGTGGCCGACGGCCGGGGCCGGCGCCGCACCGTGCGGGCCCGGTGCGTGGTCGGCGCCGACGGCCGCTTCTCCAAGACGCGGCGGCTGGCGGGGATCGGTAGCGACCGGCACGACGTGTTCGACTTCGACGTGCTGTGGTTCAAGCTGCCCTGGGCCGGCGCACCCGGACGCGAGGTCCGCGTCTTCCGTGCGGCCGGCAGCCCGGTCCTGGTCTACCCCTCGTTCCCCGGCTCCGTACAGCTGGGCTGGACGCTTCCGCACAAGGGGTACGCGGCGCTCGCCGAACGCGGCATCGACCACGTCAAGGCGGAGATCTGCCGGGCGGTCCCCGGCTACGCCGGCCTGATCCGGGAACGGATCGGTGCCCTCACCGACTTCACCCTGCTCGACGTCTTCGCGGGCAGGGCGCGCGAGTGGGTGCGCGACGGCCTGGTGCTGATCGGCGACAGCGCGCACACCCACAGCCCGCTCGGGGCCCAGGGCATCAACCTCGCGATCCAGGACGCGGCCCTGCTGCACCCCGTCCTCGTCGACGCCCTGCACGCGGGCGACGTCCGCGCAGGGCGCCTGAACGCCTACGCGGTGCCCCGCTCCCGCGACGTCGAGCAGGTGATGAAGATGCAGACGATGCAGGCCAAGGCCATGCTCTCGCAGGGCAGGGTGGCCCGTGCCGTGCGTCCCCGGCTGGCCGCGCTCGTCCAGCACACGCCGCTCGGATCGAGGATCACCCGGCGTATCGCCCACGGCAGCCCCCGGGCACGCGTGCGCTCCGACCTGTTCACCCCCGTTCTTCCCGTCGCCCCGTAGGCCCGGGTTCCCGCCGACGAAAGGAAGCCACGACATGGCTCTCGCGACACCGCCGCAGGAGCGGCTCCGCGCCGAGATCGAGCAGTTCTACGCCCGGCACATGCAGCTACTGGACTCGGGCGACGCCGAGGGCTGGGCGCGTACCTTCACCGAGGACGGCACCTTCGCCCTGCCGGGCAGGCCCGGGCCGAGCCGGGGCCGCGCCGAGCTGGCCGAGGGGGCCCGCCGGGCGTTCGCCGGTCACACGGCCGCGGGCGAGACCCACCGGCACTGGCACGGGATGCTCGACATCAGCGCCCGCGACGACGGCACCGTGCACGTCCGCTGCTACGCCCTGGTCGTGCTCACCCCTCGCGGCGGCGACCCGCGCCTGCACCGTTCCTGTGTCTGCGAGGACGTGCTGGTGACGGTGGGGTCCGAGTGGCAGGTGCGGACCCGGTGCGTCACGCGTGACGGTGCCTGAGCGGGCGGCCGGTCACGTCGACGGCCCGGGATCCGCCTGTCGGGCGGGTACCGGGCCGTGGTGGCTGTTTCCCCGGTGCCTCTTTTGGCTGCTCACCCGGACGTGGTGGGCGCCGGCGCGCCGGCCGGGGCCGACACGGCCACCGCGGAGTTGAACCCGCCCTGGCCGCGGGCGAGCACCAGGGCACGCCTGAGGGGGGTCTCCCTGGGGGCGGTGACCAGATCGATCCGGTAGGCGCCGGCCGGCCGGCGCACGTTCACGGTCGGCGGGATCACCTGGTCGCGCAGCGCCAGCAGGGCGGTCGCCACGTCCAGCGGCCCGCTGCCGGCCCCCAGCCGTCCCGTCATGGTCTTGGGGGCCGTGACGGGCACCCCGCGGGGGCCGAACACGGCGGCGAGGGCGTCCGCTTCGGCCCGGTCCAGCTCGGGCGTGCCCGCCGCGTCGGCGAGGACCACGTCGACGTCCCCGGCGTCCCAGGCGGCCTGGTCGAGCGCCTGGAGCACGGCCCGGCGCAGGCCTCCTTCGCGCCCAGAGCCCGGCCGGGGGTCGAAGGCGGTGCCGTATCCGGCGAGGAGGCCGTGGACGCGGGCGCCGCGGGCGCGGGCGGTGTGCTCGTCCTCGATCACCAGGATCGCGCCGCCCTCCCCCGGGACGTGGCCGCAGGCACGGTCGTCGAAGGGGAGGTAGGCGTCGCCGGGGTCGTCCCGGGTGCTGAGCCGCCCGCCGGTGAGCTGGGCGGTCCAGCTCCACGGGCACAGCGAACCGTCGACCGCCCCGCCGACCACGACAGGGGTGCCCTTGTGGATCAGCCGGCGGGCCTGGGCCAGCGCGTCGAGGCCGCCGGCCCCGTCGGCCACCACGACCGCGCCGGGCCCGCGCATGCCGTGCCGGATGGAGATCTGGCCGGTGTTGACGGCGTAGAACCAGGCGAAGGACTGGTAGGCGCTGACGTAGCCGGCGCCCTTGGACCACAGGTTCTCCAGTTCGCGCTGGCCGAACTCGAAGCCGCCCGCGGTGCCGGCCGTGACCACCCCCATGTCGTAGCCGGGCATCCCGGCCGGGTCCAGGGCGGCGTCGGCCAGGGCCCAGTCGGTGGCCACCAGGGACAGCCGGGTGACCACGTCGGTCTGCGGGATCAGGCGGTTGGACAGCCGGGCGGACACGTCGAAGCCGGTGATCTCCCCTGCCAGCCGGACCGGGTACGGCCCGGGGTCGAACCGGGTGATCCGCCCGAGCCCGCTCGTGCCGCGCAGGGTGGCGGCCCAGTACGCGTCGAGCCCCGCGCCGTTGGGGGCGAGGATGCCGATGCCCGTGACGGCGGCGGGCCTCATGCCGCACGCTCCCGGGGGCGTGCCAGCACCATGGCGCTCTGGAACCCGCCGAATCCGCTGCCGACGCTGAGCACCGTCTCCAGGTCCTTGCGGCGGGCCCGCAGCGGCACGTAGTCCAGGTCGCAATCCGGGTCGCTCTCGCGCAGGTTGGCGGTCGGCGGGATGATTCCGTGCCGGATGGCGAGCGCGCACGCGGCGATCTCGATCGCCCCGATGGCGCCGAGCGAGTGGCCGACCATCGACTTGATGGAACTGACGGGCGTGGCGTACGCGTGCGCACCGAGGGCGGCCTTGAACGCTGCCGTCTCGTGCCGGTCGTTCTGCACGGTTCCCGAGCCGTGGGCGTTGACGTAGTCGATGGCGGTGGGGGCGGTGCCGCCCTCGGCCAGCGCCAGGCGGATCGCCTCGGCCATCTCCTTGCCGTCGGGCCGCAGGCCGGTCATGTGGAAGGCGTTGCAGCGGGTGGCGAATCCGGTGATCTCGGCGTAGCCGGTGGCGCCGCGCCGTGCGGCGTGCTCGTACTCCTCCAGCACGAACATCGCCGAGCCCTCGCCCAGGACGAAGCCGTTGCGGGTGGCGTCGAAGGGGCGCGAGGCGTGTTCGGGGTCGTCGTTGCGCGGGGTGGTGGCCTTGATGGCGTCGAAGCAGGCCACCGTGATGGGTGAGATCGGTGCGTCGGTCGCGCCGGCGACCATCACGTCGGCGCTGCCCTCGGCGATCAGCTCGCGGGCGTGGGCCACCGAGTCCAGCCCCGAGGTGCACCCCGTCGAGACGACCGTCACCGGGCCCTCGGCGTTCACCCGCCAGGCCACTTCGACCGCCATCGAGCTCGGCACGAGGTAGCCGTACAGGTGCGGTACCGCATAGGTGTGGTCGACGAGCCAGGAGCGGCCGCCGTCGCTGACCGTCGCGTACTCGCGTTCCAGGCTCGTGGTGCAGCCGACGGCACTGCCGACGCAGACGCCGACGCGGGTGGGGTCCACCTGGTCGGGCTCCAGCACGGCGTCGGCGACCGCCTCGTCGGTGGCGACGACCGCGAACTGCGCGGCCCGGTCCATGCGCCTGGTCTCCTGGGGGGTCAGACCGTGCAGGACCGGGTCGAAGTCGCACTCGGCGGCCACCCTGGAGCGGAACGGCGAGGCGTCGAAGAAGGAGATGGGCCGGGTCGCCGTACGGCCGGAGGTGATGAGTTCCCAGAACGCCTTGGTCCCCGTGCCGCCGGGGGCGACCAGGCCCATGCCGGTGATGACGACCCTCCTGCTCATCCTGCCTCCCCGTCGGTGTGCGTCAGCGGCTCCCACCACGCCCTGTTGTCGCGGTACCAGCGGACGGCCCCGGCCAGCCCCTCGTCGAGCGGGACGCGGGGTTCGAAGCCGAGTTCGTCGCGGATGCGGGTGTCGTCGACGGAGTACCGCCGGTCGTGCCCCTTGCGGTCCGCCACCGGGCGCACCCGGCTCCAGTCGGCGCCGCACAACCGCAGGAGCCTGCGGGTCAGTTCCTCGTTGGACAGCTCCAGGCCGCCGATGTTGTAGCGGGCGCCGGGCTCCCCCTTGTCCAGGACGAGCTGGACGGCCCGGCAGTGATCGTCCACGTGCAGCCATTCGCGCATGTGGCGCCCGTCCCCGTAGAGGGGCACGTCCCGCCCGTCCAGCAGGTTGGTGACGAACCGCGGGATCATCTTCTCCGGGTGCTGGTAGGGGCCGTAGTTGTTGGAGCAGCGGGTGACGGACACGTCGAGTCCGTGGGTGCGCCAGTAGGCGCGCGCCATGAGGTCGGCGCCGGCCTTGGACGCGGCGTAGGGGGAGTTCGGCAGCAGCGGGTGGTCCTCGGTCCAGGAGCCTTCGCCGATGGAGCCGTAGACCTCGTCGGTGGAGACGTGCACCACCTTCCGTACGCCGGTGTGCAGGCAGCTGTCCAGGAGGTTCTGCGTGCCGACGACGTTGGTCCGGGCGAAGACGGAGGCGTCGTGGATCGAGCGGTCGACGTGGGACTCGGCGGCGAAGTGCACGACGGCGTCGTGCCCGGGAAGGGTGTCGAGCAGCAGCCGCCGGTCGCACACGTCGCCGCGGACCAGCGTCAGACGGGGGTGGTCCATCGGCAGGTTGGCGGTGTTGCCGGCGTAGGTCAGCTTGTCCAGGACGGTGACGTACGTTTCCTCGTGGCCGGGGCAGGCCCCCGACAGCAGGCGGCGTACGTAGTGGGATCCGATGAAACCGGCGCCGCCGGTGACCAGGAGCCTCATGCGATGACTTCGAGTTCGGTGTCGTCGCCGACGACCAGCCGGTGCCGTCCGGCGCCCTCCGGTGACACTCCCACCCGGGCCGAGCGGCCGATGACCGATCCGTGGATGCCGTTGACGTCGCTGACCGAGGCGCCGTCGAGCAGGATCGAGTGGGAGACGCCCGCGTCGGTCAGCGCGCAGCCGGCGCCGAGCGAGGTGTGGGGGCCCACGTAGCTGTCCTGCACCACGGAGTCCGCGCCGACGATCAGCGGTCCCCTCAGGTGGGAGCGCACGATGCGGGCGCCGGGCTCGACCACGACCGGCCCCAGCAGGGTGCTCGCCGCGTCGACGGTTCCCCGGACGGAGGTCTGGGCCACGTCCAGCAGGCGCCGGTTGCAGTCGAGGATGTCCTCGATGCGCCCGGTGTCCTTCCACCAGCCGGAGAACGCCACCGCCCGTACGTCCTGGTCCCGCTCGACCAGGAGCTGGATGGCGTCGGTGATCTCCCACTCGCCGCGCCAGCTCGGCTCGATGTCCAGCACGGCCTCGTGGATGAGCGGCGAGAAGAAGTAGGCCCCGGTCACCGCGAGGTTGCTCCTCGGCCGGCGGGGCTTCTCCTGGAGCCTGACCACGCGCCCGTCCGGGCCCGTCTCGGCGATGCCGTACTCCTGGGGGGAGTCGACCGCGGTGACGGCCACCTGTGCGGCCGGCCGGTCGCGGCGGAAGGCGTCGGCCATCTCGTGGATGCCGTCGCCGAAGACGTTGTCCCCGAGGTACATCACGAAGTCGTCGTCCGCCAGGAATTCCCGCCCGAGCACCACGCAGTGGGCCAGGCCGAAGGGGGCCTCCTGGTGGATGTAGGTGATCCGCAGTCCGAACGCCGTGCCGTCCCCCGCGGCGTCCTCGATCTCCTTGTGCCAGTCCCCGACGATGACGCCGACCTCGGTGATGCCGGCCCGGCGGATGCTTTCCAGGCCGTGGAACAGCACCGGCTTGTTCGCAATGGGCACCAGCTGCTTGGGCATGGCGTGGGTGAGCGGGCGCAGCCGTGTACCCATGCCTCCGGCCAGAACCAGAGCCTTCAATGGAATCCCTCTTTCCCGTCGCACGGTCCGGGTGGGCACGTCACTCCCTTCGTATCGCGCGCTCACCACAGGACAGGTCGAGCGGAACTCGAATCCGAATGGGGACGGCGGGACGCTCGAGCGAATTTTGAGTACGGGCGCCTAGCGTTCTGGTTCCGTTGCGCCGGAGAATTTCTGCGCCGAGGAGGCAGCATGGTCTCAAGGGATGGCGAGCTCTATCTGGATCTCATGGAGCGGGTGCTCGCCGGCGTCATCCACGAGGACGCTCCCGTCGGGTGGTACGGCGATCTCGACGGTTACGACACGAACAGCCGGTCCATGGGCCTGGACCTGCCCACTTCGGCCCATACAATGGTCGGCCTCAAGCGTCTGGCGAATGTCCGATCCTGTGTCGAACGCGTCCTGGAGGACGGCGTCCCGGGGGATCTCATCGAGACCGGCGTATGGCGCGGTGGCGTGTGCATTTTGATGCGTGCCGTTCTTCAGGCGTACGGGGTGCGGGACCGCCGGGTATGGGTGGCCGATTCCTTCGAGGGCGTTCCCGTGGTGAACGACCGGAGTCATCCTCTTGATCAGGAGATGGCGCTTCACCGCATCAACTCCGTCCTGAAGGTTTCCCGTGCGGAGGTGGCGGAGAATTTCTCGCGCTACCGGCTCCTGGACGACCAGGTCCGGTTCCTGGAGGGCTGGTTCAGCCAGACGCTGCCCGCCGCCCCCACCGGTCCGCTGGCCGTGCTGCGTCTGGACGGGGACCTCTACGAGTCGACGACGGACGCCCTGACGCATCTGTATCCCCGGCTGTCGGCCGGGGGATTCGTCATCATCGACGACTACAACATCGAACCGTGCAGGAAGGCCGTGCACGACTACCGGAGCCGGCACGGCGTGGACGAGCGGATCGAGGCCATCGACACCTGCGGGGTCTACTGGCGCAGGACGGCGTGAACCGGAGGGAAGGGATCAGCTGGCGCGCCGGGGCACCCACGGTCGTGGTGCGGCGGGCGCTGCGCCGAACCGGTCGAGCAGGAGGTTTCCGTCGGTGAAGTCGGCCCCGTGGTCCAGGGCCGGGTCGGCGGTGAGCATCGCGCGATGGAGGCCCTGGATCCGCAGTGAGGGTTCCAGCCCCAGCTCGCCGACCAGGTGTTCGCGCAGTCGCCGGAACACCTCCAGGGCGTCGGGACAGCGGCCGCAGCGGTAGAGGGAGAGCATGTACTGGGCGTGCAGGTTCTCGTTCATCGGGTATTGGGCGGCCAGGCCGGCGAGTTCTCCGGGCAGTTCGTGGTGCAGGGCGAGCCGGAGTTTGGCGTCGACGCGCTGCATGAGGGCGGTCAGCCGGTTCTCCTCCAGGCGCCGGATCTCCGCTTCCAGCAGCGGTCCCGCCTGAATGTCGACCAGGGGCGGCCCGCTCCACAGTGCGAGGGCTTCGGTCAGAAGGCGCGCGGCCGCCTCGTCGTGTCCGTCGGCCAGTGCCTGCCGGCCCTCGGCGGCCAGCCGGTCGAATTCGTGGACATCCATATCGCCGTGGCGAAGATTGAGCTGGTATCCGCCGAACTTGGTGACCAGGATGCGCCGGGCGATCTCGCGGGAGGAGAGGCCCGAGGCGCGGCTGAGTAACCTGCGCACCTGCAGGACATAGGTCTGCAGAGTGGTCTGTACGCTCGCGGGAGGATTGTCGCCCCACAGTTCCCGGGCCATCGCCGCTGTCGGTACGACGTGATTGGCCTGCATCGCGAGCAGGGCAATGATCTTGCGGGGTTTCGGTGCGGTGAGTTCATCGACGATGTTGTGATGCTCGGAAGTCGCCAGCTTCAGTGAACCCAGTACCTGGATCTTTATGCGCTCCGTGCAGTGGCCGTTGATCAATTCAGGGCCCCCAGTTTCGGTCGTCGCTGGAATCCTGAGGCTAGTGTCATGAGATTAGTTTCAAGCGTCAAGGACGGTTCGGAACGGCGTAATCCTTTCTCCCCGAAGGGCCGTTGTCATATGCGTAACAAGCAAAAACCCCTGATGAACGCAGAGATGGCCCGCGGCCGGCCACCCGGTGCGCCACAGGAGCCACCGTGCCGCCCGGCCACGAAGAGTGGCCGCCCCTGAAGGGGCGTCAGACACTCGCGGCCTTCCCTGACCTGACGAAATCGAACCGTGGCCGAAAGTGGGATCCGCGCACGCATCACAGACGGTGAACTCTTCCCTCCGCTCGGCCCTCACAACGTGACTTACGTCACTCTTGCCTCGTGACGTGCGCGCCGCCCCGCGCCTCCAGCGCCGCTCAAGCGGATTCCCAGTCGCCGGCCACATGATCCGGAAGCGAACTGGCAGCGCACACTCTCACGCCGGGAGAACCATGACCGAGGACCGAGCACCAGCCGTCACCCGCCAGGACCTGCTCACCATGATGTCGTCGGTGCGCAGGACGGGCATCCTCCGCGCCGGCGTCGAGCTCAAGGTCTTCGACGCCCTCGCCGGCGGGCCCGCCGCCCCGGAGGCGGTCGCCGCATCCTGCGGTGCCGACCCGCGGGGCACCCGGATCCTGCTCAACGCGCTGGCCGCGACCGGCCTGCTGGAGACCGACGGTGACCGCTTCCTGCTCGCGCCGGGCGCCGAGAGCACACTGGTCACCACCCATCCCGACTACTACGGACACGCCGTTCGCCTGGCCGCCAGCGACTACGAGTGGGACGCGATCAAACGGCTGGCGGACGCGGTGCGTTCGGGCGGCACGGTGATGGAGGAGAACGCCGAGAGCCCCTCGTACGCCTTCTGGGAGGACTTCGCGGCGCTGGGCACGCTCAACACCCCGCCGATCGCCGCACTCGTCGCGGACAAGCTGCTGCCGTGGCCCGGGGAGCAGGGCGAGCTGAAGGTGCTCGACGTCGCCTGCGGCCACGGACTGTACGGCTACACCCTCGCCGGGCGGGAGCCGCGCGCCCACGTCTGGTCGCTGGACTGGCCGAACGTGCTGGCGGTGACCGAGGCCAACGCGGAGCGGCTCGGGGTGCGCGAGCGCGCCCACTTCATCGCCGGCGACATGTTCGACGTGCCGCTGGAGGGCCCGTACGACGTGGTCGTCGTCGCCAACGTCCTGCACCACTTCTCCGCCGGGCGCGCCGGGCTGCTGCTGGCCAGGGTGGCGGAGGCCGTCAGGCCCGGCGGGAAGCTCGTGGCCATCGCCATCAGCACGAGCGACGGCCACCCCCGCCACGACCCGGTCCCGCATCTGTTCTCCGCGCTGATGCTGGCCTGGACCTCCGAGGGCCAGGTGCACCCCGTCTCCGCGTACGAGGACATGGTGGCGTCCGCCGGATTCGCCCGGCCGAAGCTCTACACCCTGCCGCACAACCCGCTGCGCGTGCTGATCGCCGACCGGCTCTGAGAGGTGTCATGGAGATCGTCGGGCACGGTTTCCTCGCCCGGAGCCTCGCCCCTCTCGCGCACGCCCACCCCACGACCGTCGTCTTCGCGGCGGGTGTGTCGAGCGCGCAGAGCACCTGCGACGCGGAGTTCGCGCGGGAGGCCGGCCTGCTCTACCGGGTGCTGGACCGCTGCGGGGGCGAGGGCAGGAGGCTGGTGTACTTCTCGACCTGCGCGAGCGGGATGTACGGCACCCGCGACCACCGTGGCCGCGAGGACGGGCCGGTCTTCCCCAGCTCCCCCTACGGCCGGCACAAGCTGGCGATGGAGGGCGTCCTGAAGTCCTCGGGAGCGGACGTCCTGGTGCTGCGCCTGGCGCACACCGTCGGCCGGGAACAGCGGCGGCACCAGCTCGTTCCCTCCCTCGTGGCACAGATCCGCTCGGGCACGGTCCGCGTCCACCGTGGCGCCAGGCGGGACCTGATCCACGTCCTCGACGTCGTGACGGTCATCGACGCGCTGCTGGCCAAGGGCGTCTCGCGGGAAGTGGTCAATGTCGCCTCCGGGTTCGCCGTGCCCATAGAGAAGATCATCGGCCACCTGGAGAGGCGGCTCGGCACCGTGGCCGCACGGCAGTTCGTGAGCGCCGAGGACGCCCGCCCGGCCTCCAACGGGAAGCTGCTCGCCCTCCTGCCCGACTCCGCTCGCCCCGCGTTCGGCGCGGACTACTACCGGACGGTCATCGACAGATACCTCGACGGGCCGCCGGCGCACTCCCACGGAAAGGCATGACATGACGATGCTCACCCAGTCCCCCGGCCCGGCGTCGGTGGCACGATCGATCCTGCGGCTGAACACCGCCTACTTCCAGGCGAAGGTGCTGCAGAGCGCCGTGGAGCTCGGCCTGTTCGAGCTGCTGGCCGAGGGGCCGGCCACCGCCGCGGCGATCCACGAGCGGCTGGGCCTGCGGCCGCGGCCCGGGGCCGACTTCCTCGACGCGCTGGCCGGCCTCGGCCTGCTGGAGAGGAAGGGCGGCCACTACTCCAACCACCCGGAGGCGGCCGAGTTCCTGGTGCCCGGCGGCCCGCGGTACCTGGGCGGGAGCATCGCCCAGCACGCCCGGCTGCACTACCGCTCGTGGGCGTCGCTGACCGACGTGCTCAAGAACGAGCCCGTCAAGGTCCAGCAGGACTTCCGCAAGGACTTCGAGAACCTGGACAACGTCCGCCGGCTGATGGGGCACATGGACGCCTTCAACAGCTTCGTCGCCCACGAGCTCGACCGGTGCGTGGACTGGTCCCGCCACACCACGTTCCTCGACGTGGGCGGCGCGCGCGGCAATGTGGCCGCGCACCTGGTCCGGGTGCACGGGCATCTGCGCGGCGGCGTCTTCGACCTGCCGCAGGTCGAGCCGCTGTTCGACGAGCACATGGCGGCCCTGGGTACCGCGTCGAAGGTCTCCTTCACCGCGGGCGACTTCTTCGCCGACCCGCTTCCCGCGTCCGACGTCGTGATCCTCGGCCATGTGCTGCACGACTGGCCGCCGGCCGCCCGCGAGGAGCTCCTGCGTCGCGTGTACGCCGCGGTCGGCCCGGGCGGGATCGTCGTCGTCTACGACGCGATGATCGACGACGAGCGGGACGACGCCGTCTCCCTGCTGCAGAGCCTGAACTGCTCGATCATGCGCGACGGCGGCTCGGAGTACACCGTCGGGGAGTGCCGCGGCTACGCGGAGCGGGCGGGCTTCCGATTCGAGTCGGCCGAGCGCGTGGAGAGCCTGACCGGCGACCGTGTCCTGATCGCGTCCAAGCCGTCCTGACCCCCGGAGTCTGCCATGCGTGTTCTGCTGACCACCGCGGCCTGGCCGTCCCACTACATGTTCATGGTCCCCCTGGCCTGGGCGTTCCGCTCCGCCGGTCACGAGGTTCGGGTGGCGGCCCAGCCCCATGTGGTGGAGAGCGTGCTCACCTCCGGCCTGGTCGCCGTGCCGGTGGGCCCCGACCTGGACTTCGCGCAGCTGCACCGCAAGTTCGTGGCCGGGACCGACCCCGCCCTGTACCGGACGCGGGACGCCATCATCACGATCTTCCACCGCGTCGCGGAGATGATGACCCCCGACCTCGTCGCGTTCGCCGGCTCCTGGCGGCCCCAGCTGATCGTGCGCGATCCGGTCGCCTTCGCCGCGTCCGTCGCCGCGGAGGTGGTCGGCGCGCCGCTCGTGCGGCACGCCTGGGGCCCCGACCTGTACGGCACCGACCCCGGCAAGTGGCTCGCCCACAACGTACTCGAACGGCTCGGCCCCACCTACGAGTTGTACGGCGTGAGCGCCCCCGCCGCCTTCGACCGGCTCGCCGTCGACCCCACCCCGCCGAGCCTGCGGATCGACGCCCCCGGGGAGTCGGTACCCATGGAGTACGTGCCCTACAACGGGCCGGGCGTGGTACCCCCCTGGGTGCTGGAACCCCCCTCCCGCCCCCGGGTCCTGGTCACCTGGGGCACCTTCACCTCCACCGCCACCGACCAGCCGGAGATGTTCCTGGTGCCCAAGGTGCTCGACGCGCTGGCGGGGCTCGACGTGGAGGCCGTCCTCGCCGTGACGGCGGCCGAGCGTGAGCTGCTGGGCGATGTGGGCTCCCGGGCCAGGGTCGTGCAGGACCTGCCCATCCACACCGTGCTGCCGAGCTGCTCCGCCGTGATCCACCACGGCGGCGCGACGACCGTCCTGTCCGCGGCACGCTTCGGGGTGCCCCAGCTCACCATCCCGCACCTGTTCGAGCAGCGGCTCAACTCCGACCTGCTGGAGGCGGCCGGCGCGTGCGTCCAGCTCAAGGCCGAGCACGCGGACGTCGAGGGCATCCGCGCCGCCATGACGGAGCTGCTCCGGGACGGGGCGCCCTACGCGGCGGCCTCGCGCGGGCTGCGCGAGGAGATCCTCGCCATGCCGTCGCTGACCGAGGCGGTCGGACGGATCGAGGACCGGCTGCCCGCCGGTGCGGGCGCGGCGAGCGACGGCTGAGGAGGCCCCATGGAGTACGACGTGGTGGTGGCGGGCAGCGGGCCGGTCGGCCTGATGCTCGCCTGCGAACTGCGACTGGCGGGCGTGCGCGTGCTGGTGGCGGAGAGACTGACGGAGCCCGCGGGCCATGACCGGGCGGGCGTGCTGCACACCCGCACGGTGGAGTGCCTCGACATCCGCGGCCTGCTGGAGCGGTTCAAGGACGGGATGGACACGGTCACCGGGCTTCCGTTCGCCGGCATGTTCAGCCGCGGCCTCGACCACGGGCTGCTGGACACCGCCCACCCCTACAGCCTGCTGGTGCCCCAGTCACGCACGGAGGAACTGCTCGGCGCGCACGCCGCCGGGCTGGGCGTACCGGTCCTGCGCGGCCACACCGTCACCGGCCTGCGGCAGGACGCCGAAGGGGTGACCGTCACGCTGGAGACCCCCGAGGGCGGCCGGGACGTACGCGCCGCCTACCTGGTGGGCTGCGACGGCGGCCGGAGCACCGTGCGCCGCCTCGCGGGCATCGGCTTCCCCGGCTTCGCGCCTTCGGTGAGCGCCCTCATCGGGTACGTCACGCTCGACGAGAAGGACGTGCCCCGGCGGTGGCAGCGCACCCCGGACGGGGTGGTCGTGCTCGCCTTCCCCCCGGAGGGCGGGACCGGCCGGGTCGTGGTCATGGAGTACGGCCGCCCCCATCCGTCGCCCGGCGAACCGGTGACGCTGGAGGAGCTGCGTGCCGCGGTGCGCCGGGTCCACGGGCGGGAACTGGCCTTCAGCGAACCGGTGGCGTGGATGTCCCGGTTCAGCGACGCCACCCGGCAGGCCGAACGCTACCGGTCGGGGCGGGTGTTCCTGGCCGGGGACGCCGCCCATGTGCACTTCCCCATCGGCGGCCAGGGCCTCAACACCGGGGTCCACGA
Source organism: Streptomyces sp. NPDC026206 (assembly GCF_040638465.1). Classification (NCBI taxonomy): domain Bacteria; kingdom Bacillati; phylum Actinomycetota; class Actinomycetes; order Kitasatosporales; family Streptomycetaceae; genus Streptomyces; species Streptomyces sp. NPDC026206. The sequence goes on along the minus strand of NZ_JBEZYL010000002.1, from coordinate 162,132 downwards.
CGCCATGAACCTCGGCTGGAAGCTGGCGGCGCAGATCAACGGCTGGGCGCCGCCGGGGCTGCTGGACACCTATCACGAGGAACGGCACAGCACCGGGCAGCGGGTGCTGCTGTACACACGGGCGCAGCTCGCGCTGATGAACCCGGACGAGCACCATGTGAGCGCGCTGCGGGAGGTGTTCGAGGAGTTGCTGGCGCTGCAGGACACCAACCGGCACCTGACGGCCGCGCTCAACGGGCTGGACGTCCGCTACGACCCGGCCGGCGGCCGAGGGGCCGGCCATCCGCTGGAGGGCCTGTTCGCGCCGGACCTCGAAGTGGAGGTGGGGGGCGCAAAGGTGCGGACCGCCGAGCTGCTGCACGCCGGGCGCGGGTTCCTGCTGGACCTCACCGGGGACGGCGGCCCGGCGTCCGTCGCCGGGCCCTGGAAGGACCGGATCGACGTCGTGACGGCCGTCCGCCGCGAGGAGGCGCCCGCGCGGGCGCTGCTGATCCGGCCCGACGGACACGTGGCCTGGGCGGCCGGGACCGCACCCGGACACGGGCTGCGCGAGGCGCTGACCCGGTGGTTCGGACAAGAGAACGGAAGGTAGGCGCGGGATGGAACACCGGCACCTGGGACGCAGCGGGCTGCGTATCAGCGAGATCGTCTTCGGCAATCTGCTCTATCCGCACGACAGCACACCGGACGAGACGGTGCTCGGCGCTCTGCGGACCGCCCTGGACAGCGGGATCACGACCTTCGACACCGCCGACATCTACGGGATGGGCCGCTCGGAGGAGCTCCTGGGCAGGGCCCTGGCGGGCGAACCGCGCGACAGCGTGGTGATCTGCACCAAGGTCTTCTTCCCGGCCGGCAACGGGCCGAACGGCTCGGGGCTGTCCCGCAAGCACATCAGGGAGGGGATCGACGCCTCCCTGCGGCGGCTGCGCACCGACTACGTCGACCTCTACACGGCGCACCGCTACGACCAGGAGACGCCGCTGGAGGAGACCGTGCTCGCCTTCGCCGATCTGGTGCGCGCGGGCAAGGTGCTCTACATGGGCGTCTCGGAGTGGACCGCTGAGCAGATCGGTGAGGCGGCGGGCCTGGCGAGGGAACTGGGTGTGCACCTCATCTCCAGCATGCCGCAGTACTCCGCGCTCTGGCGCGAGCCCGAGGCGCGGGTGATGCCCGCCTGCCAGGAGCTGGGCATCGGCCAGATCCCCTACTTCACCCTGGCCCAGGGCGTGCTGACCGGGAAGTACCTTCCGGGCCGCCCCCCTCCCGAGGGGTCGAGGGGCGGCGCCGAACTGGTGGGCGGCCGGGCCGCGTTCATGCGGCGGTTGCTGACCGAGGACGTGCTCGGGCGCGTCCAGCGCCTGCGCCCCCTCGCCGACGAGGCGGGGCTGACCATGTCGCAGCTCGCCCTGGCATGGGTGCTGCGGCATCCGAACGTCGCGGGTGCCGTCATCGGCGCGTCCCGGGCCGGGCAGGTGAGCGAGAACGCCGCGGCCTCCGGGGTGAAGCTCGACCCCGCCGTGGTGAGCCGTATGGACGAGATCCTGGGTCCCGTGGTGGTCCATGACCCTGCCGACGCGTGAACCGGAGGAGGGCCGCGTGGACACCGGGGCACCGGCCCGTTATGCGGCCGAACTGTTCGCCGGGCTGCGGCGCTGGGGCGCGAGGACCGCGCTGCGGGCGGGCGACCGGCGCGTCACGTTCGACCAGCTGCTGGAGGAGAGCTACCGCATCGCCCGCGCCCTGGACGGGACGGGGCTCGGCCGCCGCGACGGCGTCGTCGCCCTGACCGCCAACCCGCCGGAGCTGGTGTCCCTGCGCCTGGCCGCTCACCTGCTGGGCTGCCGGTTCACGGCGCTGAACGTCACCACGCCCGGGGACGTGGTCACCTGCCGTCAGGTGCTCGCCGAGGCCAGGCCCGCGGTGTTCGTCGTGGACCGCAGGGGTGCCGCGGCGCTGCCGGAGCCGGTGCCGGGCATGCTGACGCTGGGGGCCGGGCCGGCCGGCTGCGACCTGCTCGCGCTGGCCGGCACCGAGTCCGGTGCGGCCATGGAGCCGCGCGCCCGTGAACAGGACGTCGCGCTCCTGGTCTACTCGCGCGGCACGACCGGCCGCCGGCGGGGCGCGGTGCACCGTTTCTCCGGCATGAACGTCACCTGGCGCCGCCCGCAGGAGGGCGAGCTGGGCGACTTTGCCGAGGGGGTGACGTCCCTGGTGGCCGGCCCCCTGGCGGACAACGCGGGCGAGGTCGCGCTCATGCTGCTCAGGGCGGGCTGCACCATGATGCTGATGGACGACTTCGACCCGGCCCGGGTGCTGGCCGCCGTGGAATCGGAACGCATCGCCAGCGTGTACCTGTTGTCGGGGCAGCTGGAACGGCTCGTCGCCCACGAGGACCTCACCCGCACCGACGTGTCGAGCCTGCGGTATCTGCCGTACGGCAACGCCCCGATCTCCCCCGACAGCCTGCGGCGGGCCGTCGACGCCTTCGGCCCGGTCCTGTCGCAGAACTACGTCAGCAGCGAGATCCGTGCCATCACCCTGCTGCGGCAGGAGGACCACCTGGCCGCCGCCGACGGGCGCCCCGAACTGCTGGCGTCCGTCGGGCAGGGGCTGCCGGACGTCGGGATCAGGATCTGCGGGCCGGACGGCCGCGGCCTTCGCGCCGGCGAGGTGGGCGAGGTCCGGATCCGGGCGCCGCACATGATGAGCGGCTACTGGAGGGACGCCGGGGCCACTTCGCGGGCGGTGTGCCGGGGCTGGCTGCGCTCGGGCGACCTCGGCCGGCTGGACCGCGAGGGCTACCTCTACCTGTGCGGCCGCGCGCCGGGGTGACCCGGCCCGCCCGCTGTACGCCGCAGGAGCGCCCCGGACGGGACGCTCCTGCGGCGGTTACCGGTCCTGCGCGGGGATCAGGCGTTCTCCCGGGCGAACGTCCTGATGCCGATGAAGACGCACACCGCGGCGAGGGCGGCCGCGACCACCGTTCCCTCCAGGACCACCCAGGTGGTGAACTGGTTGGCGAACAACTCGCGGATGGCGTCCACGATGTAGCGCAGCGGGTTGAGCCGCGACAGGATGTCCAGCCAGGTCGGTGCCAGGTCCATGGGCAGCAGGATGCCGGCCAGCAGCATGATGGGCAGCGCGGCCGAGGTGAGCAGCGGCGCGAACTGGTCCTCGGACTTCAGCGCCACGCCCAGCGACAGGGACAGCGACGCGAGCGCGATGCCCAGCAGGACGACCAGGACGACGGCGGCCAGGATGCCGAGGACGTTCGCGCGCAGGCCGAGCAGCAGGCCCACGGCGATGATGATGACGGACTGCACCAGCAGGATCGTGACTTCGCGGGTGACGCGCCCCATGAGCAGGGCGAAGCGGCTGACCGGCGTGACGCGCAGCCGCTCGATGACGCCCGAGCGCACGTCGGAGATGATGCCGAAGCCGCAGAATCCGGCGCCGAACAGCGCCAGGTAGACCAGCACGCCGGGGACGAAGGTCTGCCAGGTGTTGGAGGCGCCTCCCATGCCGCCGAGCTTGGTGAGGAGCGGGCCGAAGAGAAGGAGGTACAGGACGGGCTGGACCATGCCCATCACGATGGTGATCTTGTAGCGGAAGGTGAAGCGGAGCTGGTTGTCGAAGACGAGTAACGTCTCGCGGAGGGTCTGCATGGCGGCTGCTCCCTGGTCAGACGGTGCTGGGCGTGGCGGCCCGGGCCTCTTCGGCCGGCTGCCCGGTGAGGGTGAGGAAGACGTCGTCGAGCGTCGGCCGGTCGACCTGGAGGGACACCGTCTCGACGGCCCGGGCCTCCAGGGCCCGCATGATGTCCACCATGGTCCGGCTGCTGTGTTCGGTCCGGAACCGGATGGTGTTCCCGCCGACGGTGACGGAACGGGCCGAGGGAAGGGCCTCGACGACGGCCGTGGCGTCGCCCACGCCCGCCTCGGCGACCTCCAGGGTCACCGCGTCCCCGGAGACCCGGCCCTTGAGCTCCTGCGGGCTGTCCTCGACGAGGATGGTGCCCCGGTCCATGATGAGGATCCGGTCGCACAGCGCGTCGGCCTCGTCCAGGTAGTGGGTGCTGAGGAAGACGGTGGCGCCGAGCTCGTCGCGCAGTCCGCGGATGTGCTGCCACAGGTTGTTGCGGCTGGTCGGGTCGAGTCCGGTGCTGGGCTCGTCCAGGAAGATCAGCGGCGGCTGGTGGACCAGGCCGAGCGCGATGTCCAGCCGTCGCCGCTGGCCGCCGGACAGGCTGCCGACCAGGCGGCTCTCCAGGCCGTCCAGGCCCAGCCGGCCGGCCAGGTCCTCGATCCGGGTGCGCGCCCGGTCCTTGGACAGCCCGTACAGCCTGGCCTGGAGCATCAGTTCGTTGGCCACGACCTCGGCGGGGTTGGCGCCGCCGCCCTGCGCGACGTAGCCGATGCGCCTGCGGACGCCGACGGGGTCGGCGAGCAGGTCGTGGCCGGCGACCGTGGCGGTTCCGGCGGTCGGCCGCAGCAGGGTCGTCAGCATGCGCAGCGTGGTGGTCTTGCCGGCGCCGTTGGGGCCGAGGAAGCCGACGATCTCTCCCTCGCCGACGGTGAAGTCGACCCCGCGGACGGCGTTCACCTCTCCGTGCGCCGCCTGGAAGGTGCGGGCCAGTCCTCGGACATCGATCATGCTCACTGGGAAGCCTCCGCTGTCTGGTCGGTGGTGTGCGCGCCGGAGGCGTCGGACGCGGCCGACTCCTCGATGGTCTTGTCGAGCTCGTCCTGCCACGCCAGCTCCGCGTCGAGCTGCATCACCCTGCGCCGGAACATCACCGCGTCCAGCGCACCGATCACGCCGTCCTTCTGGAGCCTCGCGCACTCGGCGGCGATGTCGTCCCGCACGGTCCGGACGGCGACGCGGCGACGCTTGAGCAGGTCGCGCAGGGTCGGCAGTTCGGTGGTGCGGGTGAACAGCAGGGCGACGCCGAAGGGATCGGTGCCGTGGTGCACCTGGGTGACGGCCTGCTCGCGCAGGGCGCGCAGCTCCGCCTCGCCGTCGGTGGTGATCTCGTACACCGTGCGCGCCGGTCGCCTGCCGACCTGCTCGGTGCGGATGGAGCGGATGAGCCCCCCTTCGTCCATCGTCCGCAGCTCGCGGTAGAGCGCGCCCGCACTGACGCCTCCCCAACTGCTGACGCTCGTCACATCCGCGATGCGCCGGATTTCGTGACCGTGCAGCGGTCCCACGTTCTGCAGAGTGCCAAGGGCCATAAGTCGAGTCAGATTCACGACGCTAGTATCGTGAGAGTAATATCCCGAGTCAAGTCTCAAGGCGGGCAACAGCCACCGAAGGAGCAGCGGTGAGTCACCAGACGGACACGCCCGGCGACGACGTCATCGAGGTCGTCGGAGCCAACACGCACAACCTCCGGAACGTCAGCGTCACCTTCCCCAAGAACAAGATCGTCGCCTTCACCGGCGTCAGCGGCAGCGGCAAGACCTCGCTGGCCATCGACACCGTCCACGCGGAGGCCCAGCTGCGGTACCTCAACGGCATCTCGCCGTTCTTCCGCCAGTTCATCTCCCCCAAGGACCGCCCCCAGGTCGACCGCATCAGCGGCCTGGGCGTGACCCTCGCCGTCGACCAGCGCAGGCTCAACCGCAGCCCGCGGTCCACACTGGGCAGCATCACCGGGCTGAACGACTTCCTCGGGCTGCTGTTCGCCCGCATGCCGGCGCTGGGCCCCGAGGCCGTGGAGTTCCCCGAGCTGCGCGGGCTGACCAGCGCCTACTTCGACCGGTACAGCATGGAAGGCCGCTGCAAGCAGTGCGGCGGCATGGGCGTGACGGTGACCCCGGACCAGGACAGGATCGTCACCCGGCCCGACCTGCCGCTGCTCGCGGGCGGCGCACCCTGGTTCGACCGGGCCAACTCCGGCGAATTACTGGCCGTTCCCGCCCTCGCCGAGCGCCACGGCGCGGACCTCGGCCTGCCCTGGCGCGAACTGCCCGAGGCGTTCCGGCACGCCGTGCTGCACGGAACGGGCGACGAAGCGGTCACCTTCACGATCACGACCAAGCACAAGAAGTCGGAGTCCGAAGCCACCATCGAGCGCAGCGTGCCGCTGAAGGGAGCGATCTCGGAGGTCTCCCGGCTGTACGACGCCGCGGGCACCGACTCGGCCAAGGAGCACTACGCGCAGTTCATGCGCAGCGCGGACTGCCCCGCCTGCGACGGCAGCGGCTTCGGTCACGTCGCCCGCACCCTCAAACTCGGCGGCCGGACCTATCCCGAGGTCATCCGGCTGCCCATCGAGGAACTCCGGGACTGGGTGGGCACGATCGACGCCACGCTCACCCCGATGCAGCGGCAGGTGGCCGACAACCTCCTGCCCGACCTCGCCCGGCGGGTGCGGCTGATGGTCGAGCTGGGCCTGGGGCACCTGCAGGTCACCCGCACCGCTCCGTCGATGTCCGGCGGAGAGCTCCAGCGGGCGCGGATCACCTCACAGCTCAACCTCGACCTGACCGGCATCATCTTCGTCCTGGACGAGCCGAGCGCGGGGCTGCACCCCGCCGACAAGCACCCGCTCCGCGAGATCCTCACCGACCTGCGCGACGCCGGCAACACCGTGCTGCTCGTGGAGCACGACCCCGAACTCATTGCGCTCGCCGACTGGGTGGTGGACCTCGGCCCGGGAGCCGGGCGCGAGGGCGGCACGCTCGTGGCGTCCGTCCCCACGGCGGAGCTCAGCCGCAACGAGCAGTCGGTCACCGGCGCCTACCTCGCCGGGCGCGGCCCCCGGGTGCGGCGTCCCCGCCGGTCCGACCCCTCCGCCGCGCCCCGGCTCGGCCTGATCGGCGTCGATGTGCACAACGTCCAGCTGGAGCGGGTCGACATCCCCCTCAACACGCTCACCTGCATCACCGGGGTCAGCGGCAGCGGCAAGAGCAGCCTGTTGCACGAGGCCCTCGGGGCGGGCCTGGACGCCACGCTGCGCGGGAAGCCCCCGCAGGCGGTCACCCGCATCGAGGGCGCCGGCGCGCTGGACTGGGTGACGGTCGTCGACCAGGACCCCATCGGCCGCACCCCGCGCTCCAACCCCGCCACATACACCAAGGCGTTCGACGCGATCCGCAAGCTCTACGCCGCCACCCCGCGGGCCAGGAGCCTCGGGCTGGGGGCCGGTGCGTTCTCGTTCAACTCCCCCGGCGGCCGCTGCGAGACCTGCGCGGGATACGGCAGGCGCCAGGTGGACATGCACTTCATGCCGGACATGTGGGTCGAGTGCGACGTCTGCGAGGGACGCCGCTTCACCCCGGAACTGCTCGCGGTCACCTACCGCGGCAAGGCCGTCGACGAGGTGCTGAGCATGACGGTGGACGAGGCGGCCGAGTTCTTCACCGAACCCGGGGGCCTCGCGGCCACCCTGCGCGCCACCCAGCGGGCGGGGCTGGGCTACCTCCAGCTCGGCCAGAGCGGCACCGAGCTCTCCGGGGGCGAGGCGCAGCGCCTGAAGCTGGCCAACGCGATGCTGCTGGGCAGCGGGGCCCGCAGCCGTGGCCTGGTGCTCCTCGACGAACCGGTCACCGGCCTGCACCCCTTTGATGTGCAGCGCATGGTCGACGCGTTCGACACCCTGCTGGCGCAGGGCAATTCGGTCGTCATCGCCGAGCACGACCTGCACGTCGCCGCCTGCGCCGACTGGATCATCGACATGGGGCCGGGCGCCGGCGACAAGGGGGGAAAGCTCATCAACGAGGGGCCGCCCGCGGTGATCGCGGCGGGCCCGGGCGTCACCGCGGAGTACCTGCGGCCCCTCGTCACGGGCTGAGCACCGGCCGTCCAGCACGCTTCGAGCGATTGTCGAGCCACGCCGGGGACGATCCCGCTCAAGAGGGATCGTCCCCGTACGCCGGGACCACCGAGGGCGGCACACCGGGGGTTGCTCGCCCGGCCGGCCGCAGGCCGCGTCTTCGACAGGAGCTGAGGAACACATCATGACTGTCACGCTCGACTGCCGTATCTGCGGCGGTACGCTGCACGAGTTCTTCGACTTCGGACGCCAGCCGCTGGCTGACGCGTTCGTCACCCCCGGGGACGCCTCCGAAGAGTTCTTCCACCGGCTGGCGGTCGCGATGTGCGCCTCCTGCACCATGGTGCAACTGCTCGAGGACGTACCCCGCGAGCGCATGTTCCGCACCGACTACCCCTACCTGTCGTCGGGTTCCACCGCGATGCAGGAGCACTTCCGCGCCACGGCCCGGTACTTCCTGGACCGGGAACTGCGCGACCCGGGCGACCTCGTCGTGGAATTCGGCAGCAACGACGGCATCATGCTCGACACCGTCGCCCGGGCAGGCCGGCGCCACCTGGGCGTGGAACCCTGCGCGGGCGTGGCGCAGGCCGCCGCGGCCAAGGGCATCCGGGTGCGCAACGCCTTCTTCGAGGAGTCCACCGCGGCCGACGTGGCCGCCACCGAGGGCCCGGCGAAGGTGATCTACGCCGCCAACACCTTCTCGCACATCTCCTACGTCGACTCCGTCTTCCGGGGAGTGGACGCGCTGCTCGCCCCGGACGGGGTCTTCGTCTTCGAGGACCCGTACATGGCCGACATCATCGAGCGCACCTCCTTCGACCAGATCTACGACGAGCACTTCTACTTCTTCACCGTCCGGTCCGTGCAGGCCATGGCCGCCCACTACGGGTTCGAACTGGTCGACGTGGAGCACCTGCCGGTCCACGGCGGCGAGATCCGCTACACCGTGGCCCGGCCCGGGGCCCGTACCCCGAGCCCGGCGGTCGCACGGTACCTGGAGCTGGAGAAGGTCGGCCGCATCACCGAGCGCTCCACCCTCGACCGCTTCGCGAGCAACATCGAGTCCCTGCGCGCCACGCTGCGCGGCCTGCTGGAGCGCTGCCGCGACGAGGGCAGGAGCGTCGTCGGCTACGGCGCCACCGCCAAGAGCGCCACGCTCACCAACTACTGCGGCATCGGCCCCGACCTGGTGTCGTTCATCGCCGACAGCACCCCCGCCAAGCAGGGCACGCTCAGCCCGGGATCGCACATCCCGGTCCGCTCGCCGGAGGCGTTCGCCGACCCCTACCCCGACTACGCGCTGCTGTTCGCCTGGAACCACGCCGAGGAGATCATGCGCAAGGAGAGCCGCTTCCGCGACCGGGGCGGCCGGTGGATCCTCTACGTGCCCGAGGTCCGCGTCCTCTGAGCGCCCCGCTCTCCTACCGCGAGAGCCGCCACGAGCTCGTCCAGAGCCTCCCGCAGCGGCAGGCGGGGCCGCCAGCCGGTGACCGAATGGAACGCCGAGGAGTCGACGACGGTGCCGCGGGCGTCCGCGGCCGTCGCCGTCGCCGGGGGCTCGACCGGGATCACCGGCACCGGGGCCAGGCCGGTGCGGGCGGACACGCTTGCGGCGACGGCGTGGAAGAGGTCCGCGACCCGCACGGCCCGGCCCGTGCCCACGAGCCAGTGCTTCCCGGCGAGCGCGTCCGCATGGTCCAGGCACGCCGAGAAGGCGCGCGCGACGTCCCGCACATGCACCAGATCGCGCTCCACCGCCCCGTTGTTCCATACGGTCAGGGGCTCGCCGGCGAGCGCCCGCAGCGCCATCGCCGCGACCACACCGCCGCCGTGCGGGCCCGGGCCCCTGCCGTACACCGTCGGCAGCCGCAGCGAGATGCCCCGCACCACGCCCTCGGCGGTGGCGGCCATGAGCGCCCGTTCCGCGTCGAGCTTCTGCCGGGCGTAGACCGTCACGGGCTCGTCGGGCTCACTCCCGTCGATCCGGCCGGGCCGGCCCACCTGGGAGGCCGACCCCGCGAAGAGAACCACCGGCGGCCGCCCGGCCGGGCGGCCCTGCGCCCGCAGGGCCGCCACGACCTCGCGCATCAGGCCCGCGTTGAGCCGCTCCGCGAGCGCGTCGCCCTCGGCGGCACGCCACGACACCGCGCCGCCCGCCTTGTGCGCGACCAGGTGGATGACGACGTCCGCGCCCGCCACGGCACGCGCGAGGGCGCCCGGCGCGCTCACGTCGGCCGGGCACCTCTCGATCCACGCACCGCCGCCCGGCGGGAGGGTGCCGGCCCGGCGCGCCACCAGCCGCAGCCGGACCGGCCGCCGGGCGAGCTCCGCCACGACGGCCGATCCGATGTAGCCCGAGGCGCCGAGCACGACGACCAGCGGCCCGGTGCGGGGCATCGCCGCCACGGTCAGGGCCCGCTGCGGACGAGTTCGTGGAGCACATCGGCGACCTCGCGGGGCGCGGGCTGCTCGTGGATCTCCGCGCGCAGCCGCTCCGCGGCGTCCGCGTACGAGCGCTGCTCCAGCATCTCCCGCACGGCCCGGCGCACGGTGTCCACGCCGGCCTCCTCGGCCGGCAGGTGACGGGCGGCCCCGGATCCGGCCAGCACCTTCGCGTCGCTGACCTGGTTGGGCAGCTGCGGAATGACCAGCTGGGGCACACCGTGGTGGGCGGCGGTCAGCGCGGTCGTGAACCCGCCCTGGTGGACGAGCAGATCACAGCCCGGCATGAGCAGGTGCAGCGGCATGTTCTCCAGCACCCGCACCCGGGGGCCGACCGGGCCGATCCGGTCCCATTCGGCGGCGGTGACCGTGACGACGACGTCGACGTCGAGGCCGGCGAGCGCGGTGAGCACGTCGGGGACGTTCGTGCCGTCGCCTCCGAGCACATCCGTGGTCGAGGTGCCCCAGGTGACGCACACCCGGGGCGCGGCGGCCGGCCGGCCGAGCCAGTCGGGCACCCTCCCCGATCCGTTGTACGGGACCCAGCGCAGGGACAGCCGGGTGGGTGCGCCGGGCGCCTGCAGGCTCGGCGGACAGGGGGAGACGGTCCTGTGCGCGGGGTCCCCCTCGGCCGTGACGCCGAAGCGCTCGTACTGGTCCCAGTAGCCGGGGAGGACGTCGAGCACCTTCTCCCCGCCTTCGGAGCCGAGGATGTCGGGCCCCCACAGATGGCGTACCCCCGGCACCCCGAGGACGTGGGCGGCGACGAGGGCGGACGGCGCCATCGTGTCCCCGATGACGAGGTCGGGCCGCCAGGCGCGGGCGAGGGCGACGGTGTCCTCCAGCGCGGCCGACGTCGCCTCGCCCCAGGCGCTGAAGAGGCCGCCGTCGTCCTGCCGGGCCGCTTCGCGCAGCTCGGCCTCCGTCCTGGGCCCGTCCCCGTCCCGCTTCTCGTGGGGCAGGGTGCGTTTGCGCACCGCCACGAAGTCGACATCGGGCCCGACCCGGACGGCCGGCATGCCCGAGCGGACGATCGTGGGGTGCATGGACGGCTGGGCCGCCACCCACACCTCGTGCCCCGCGGCCCGCAGCGCCCAGGCGAGCGGGACCATGGCCACGTAGTGGGTGGGCCAGCCGGAGGCCGCGAAGAGAACCTTCATGCCGCTCATTTCTCCACCAGGTCCGAAGAGTTCGGTGCGCTCGCCGTCCTCGCCTCGCCGGCCGGCAGCGCCGGGGACTCGCTCTGGGCCACCGGCAGCGGGGACACCCCCTTGGGGCGCAGCTTGCGCAGCATGGGCAGTTCCACCAGCCGGTACAGGAGCCAGGCCGCCGTGGTCGCCAGGACGAACTGCGCGACGAACGAGAGCACGGCCACCCACCAGGACAGCACCGGCAGGGGTGCGGGCAGCAGCCCCGCGTCCATTCCCACGTTCCACAGCCTGCTGAACAGCTCCTCCTGGACCAGGAGATGGGTGACGTAGAAGGACAGGGACAGCTCCCCGAACCACACCAGCGGCTTCCACCTCAGCGGCGACCAGGTGGCCCCGATGTCGGCGCGGCTGAGCGCGGCGATGAGCAGGGCGAAGGGGATGACCATGCCGGCGGCCAGCGGCAGGTAGCTGCCGAGGCGGAGGTTGACGCCCCACCCGATCGCGCACAGCAGCAGCGACAGGGCGACCCCGGGCCCGCGCCACGCGCCCCGGCGCACCAGCAGGGCCATGGCGATGCCGATGACGAACTCCAGCATGCGCATGGGCGGGAAGACGTAGGCGAACCAGTAGCCGATGGGCCCGCCGTAGGCACCGGTCGGCACCATCTCCATCGGGTCGGGGTGGGTCAGGCTGAAGGTGTGCCCGACGACGTAGGGCAGCGTGAAGACCAGGAGCACGCAGCAGGCCGGGACGGTGTAGAGCATCCACGTCCTGGCCCGGGTGAGAACCAGCAGCAGGACGGGGAAGCACAGGTAGAAGAAGGCCTCACAGCTCAGCGACCAGTCCAGCCCGGTCATCGTGAGGTAGTACCACTGGCTGGGCACCCAGTCCTGCACCAGGAACACATGGGACAGCGACACCTTCGGCCCCGGCACCTCGTACCGCACCGACACCAGCGTGAACGCGATGGCGGTGGAGACCAGGTGCACCGGGTAGATCTTCGCTATGCGCCGGCGGTAGAAGGACGTGGCACTGTCCTCGGGGCGGGCTATGTAGGTCAGGACGAATCCGCTCAGCAGGAAGAAACAGGAGACTGCGGTCCCGCCGGAACGGGAGAACAGCACCCGGAAGACGTCCTGCACAAAGGGCGTGTCCAGCGTTCCGCCGGCCATGGTGAAGGCGAGGTAGAAGTGTGCGCCGAATACGGTGAGGGCCAGAATTCCGCGTAATCCGGTGAGCGATACGAGATGGTCGGCCACTGATCCGGTGGGCGCGGCGGAGCCGACTGCGGGGACAGCCATATGTGCCTCTCTCGTCTTATGGGCGCTCGGTGTTGCGGGGGCCGTCGCCCGGGACCAGCTTCTCCAGGGCGGAGACGATGTCCGTGGGCGCCGGCAGGCTTGTGATCTCCGCCGCGAGCCGCTGGGCCGCGTCCCGGTAGGAGGGGACCTCCAGCAGCCGGGTGACCTGCTCGCGGATCGCGTCGACCGGGTGGGGCGTCCGGCTCAGCTCGCCGTAGGTCAGGTGGATGCCCGCGCCGGTGACGGCCTGCCGCTCGCCGTTGAGGGCCGGCTCCGGGCGGCGCGTGATCGTCAGCTGCGGCACGCCGGAGCGGGCGGCCGTCAGGGTCGTGCCCGCCCCGCCGTGGTGGACCACGGCGGAGCAGGTGGGCAGCAGCAGGTGCAGCGGCAGGGAGACCACGGTGCGTACGGTGGCGGGCAGTTCGCCGAGCAGCTCGCGCTGGTCGGCGGTGGTGGCCAGGACCACCTCCACGGGCAGCGCGGCCACGGCCTGGACCGCCTGCCGCAGCAGATCCGTCATCGCGGAGCCGAGCAGCTTGGCGGTGGTCGCGCCCCAGGTGACGCAGACCCGGGGGCCGGGCGGCGGGTCGAGCAGCCAGTCCGGGGTGATGCCGGGCCCGTTGTACGGAACGTACTGCTCCGGCCAGACGTCGGCCGCGGGCCCGAAGCCCATGCTCGGCGGGCAGGGGTCCACCCAGGCGTCGGGCCAGGTCCGCACCGGGGCGCCGAACCGTTCGAAGAGCCGGACGTATCCGTCCTGGGGCTCGGGCCCCAGCCCCTTCATCTCCAGCCGCTGCAGGCCCGGACTGCCCCACAGGTGACTGATGTTGGGAACGCCCAGGACCGAGGCGGCGACCGGTCCCGCGTAGGACACGGCGTCGTGCACGACGAGATCGGGACGCCAGTGCCGGCCGAAGTCGACCAGGTCCTCCAGCATGGCCTCCGCCATGGCGAACTGCCGTCTGCCCAGGGCTTCGAGCAGTCCTTTCCGCCGGTCGTCGAGGAGTTCGGGCCGTACGGGCCAGTCGGCCGGCCACCGGTCGTGGTCGTGCCAGGACGACAGGTCCTTGCCGCGCGCGCTGCCGGCGAGGTCCACGGCGGGGCCCAGGGCGACGGCCGGCAGCCCCGAGGCGGTGATGGCGCCGGCGAGCGAGGGTGCGCCGGCGACCCGCACCTCATGCCCCGCCGAGCGCGCCGCCCATTCCAGCGGAACCATCGGAAAATGGTGGGACGGCGAGGGAAAGGTGGTGAACAGCACGCGCATTCCAAAACCCTCCGGATTCCGGGCAGCCTTTCGGCCCACGGCTATTTCTGTCAGCGTGACCACGAGCCGTGGTCGAGCCCTGCTCGACCTTGAATCGAGGCGGGCCGGCCGCTCTGTTCCGCGGGCCTTCGCATCTGCCATGGTCGGGCTCATGAGGATTCTGCTGACCACGGCGCCCATGTACGGGCACGTGCTGCAACTGGTCCCGCTATCCTGGGCGTTGCGGTCGGCGGGTCACGAGGTTCTCCTCGCCGCGCCCGCCGGTTTCGCCTCGGTCGCGCTCGCCGCGGGACTGCCCGCCGTCGAGAACGGCGAGGCCGTGTCGATGAGCGAGATGATCGGCTTCGGACGCGACGGTACGCCCGTGCCGTGGCCGGCCGATCCGCGGGAGAAGCAGCGGCGCAGCGGCCGGGGGTTCGGCAGGCTCGCCGCGCGCACCCTGGAGCGGACCGTGCGGATCGCCGGGCGCTGGCGGCCGGACCTGGTGATCAGCGAACCGACGGAGTACGCGGGGCGGATGGCGGCCGCCCACCTGGGCGTGGCGTGGGTCGAACACGGGTGGGGGCTGACGCCGTCCCCGCTGTACGAGGAGGCGGCCGGGGAGGAACTCGCCCCGGAACTCGCCCGGTTGGGCCTGCCGGGGCTGCCCGCCCCGCGGCTGGTCCTCGATGTCTGCCCGCCCCGGATGCAGCACGCGCACACGCGGTCCGTGCCGACGCGCCGCATGCGGTACGTGCCCTACAACGGCTCCTCGCCCGTGCCGCCCTGGACGCTGCTGCCCCGGGACCGGCCCCGGGTGTGCGTCACGCTGGGCAGCGTCCTGCCCACGGTGACCCGGCATCTGCTGGACGACGTCCTGCTCGCGCTCACCGGGCTGGATGCGGAGGTGGTCCTCGCCATGGACACCGGACGGGAGCGCGGCCCGCTGCCCCCGGCGGTACGGGCGGCGGGCTGGCTGCCGTTGAACACCGTGCTCCCGGCCTGCGACCTGGTCGTGCACCACGGGGGTCCCGGCACGACGATGACCGCGCTCGTGCACGGGCTGCCCCAGCTGATCCTGCCGCACGCCTCCTCCGACATGGCCGCCTACGCGGAGAAGGTGTCGGCCCTGGGCGCCGGCAGAGCGCTGCCGCCCGCCGGCATCACCGCGGCCGCGGTCGAGGAGGAGTGCCGCGCCCTGTTGCGCGATCCCACCTACCGGGACGGTGCCCTCTCCCTCGCCGCCGAGATCGCCCGGCAGCCCTCCCCCGCCCACCTGGTCCCCGCCCTGAAGGACGCCGTGGGAGCCGGGGAGGCGCCGTGCGCCCGCTAGCCGTGCCGGGCGCCTGGGAGGTCGCCCTGCGGCCCCACCACGACGAGCGCGGCACCTTCGCCGAGTGGTATCGCGGTGCGGAGGTCGCCGACGCGAGAGGGGCCCCGTTCCCCGTCGAGCTCGCCGGACTCTCCATCTCCCGCAAGGGCGTGATCCGCGGCATCCACTACGTCACGGTGCCCCCCGGCCAGGCCCGGTACGTCACCTGTGTCGGCGGCGAGGTCCTGGACTTCGCCGTGGACGTGCGCCAGGGCTCGCCCACCTTCGGGCAGTGGGACTCGGTACGGCTCGGTCCCGGCCACTGGAACGCCGTCCATCTCTCCGAGGGGCTCGGCCACGCCTTCATGGCCCTGACCGACCGGGCGACCGTGCTCTACCTGTGCTCCGCGCCCTACGACGCCTCCCTGGAGCGGGCCGTTAACCCGCTCGACCCCGAGCTGGCGCTGCCGTGGCCGGCGGACATGGAGCACACGGTCTCCGAGCGGGACCGCGACGCCCCCACCCTGGAGCAGGCGAGGCGACGCGGCCTCCTGCCGCCCTGTCCGGCCCCGGCAGCCCCGCGGCCGGCCGGCCCGTCCCCCGACATCCTGAGGAGACCCCGATGACGACGCAGGAGAGCGAGGCGGCTCCGGCCGCCGCACCGCAGGTCCTGGTGGCGGGCGCGGGCCCGGTGGGCCTGATGACCGCCCTGGAGCTGCTGCGGCGCGGGCTGCGCGTGCGGCTGGTCGACGCGGCCGCCGGCCCGGCCGTCACCAGCAGGGCGATGGCCACCCACGCCCGTTCCCTGGAGACCTACGACCAGCAGGGCCTGCTGGGCGACCTCATGGCGAGGGGCCGGGTCATCCAGCGCTTCACCATGCACCTCAACGGCCGGCAACTGGCCAGTCTCGGGCCCGACTACTCCCAGGTCCCCACCCGCTTCCCGATGACGCTGATGATCGATCAGGCGGCCACCGAGGACACACTGCGGCAGGCCGTCTCCAAGCTCGGCGTGGAGGTCGAGTGGGGCGTACGGCTGGCGGGATTCACCCAGGACGCCGACGCCGTGCACGCCGTCCTGCGCACGTCGCGGGACGAGTCGCGGGACGAGTCGCGGGACGAGTCGCGGGACGAGGAACACCTCACCGTGAGCTGGCTGGTGGGCTGCGACGGCGGGCACAGCACGGTCCGCAGGATCCTGGGCATGCCGCTGATCGGCGACTCCAGCGAGACCTGGCTGATAGCCGACGCCGAGGTCGACGTCGACCTGCCGCAGAACAGCATCCACTGGATCAAGGTCGGCAAGGGCACGGTCATGGCCGTCCCCTTCCCGGAGGAGCGCAAGTGGCGGCTGCTGGACACCGCCGACGCCGACTACGACGGCGACCCCGGTGCGGTGGCCGAGCGGTTCGCCCGCAAGCTGCGCCGCGGGCTCGGCCGCCCGGCGAAGGTGCACACGCCGAGCTGGGTGTCGGTCTTCACCATTCAGCAACGCATGATCACCAGCATGTGGAAGGGCCGCTGCCTGCTCGCCGGCGATGCCGCGCACGTACACAGCCCGGCGTCGGGGCAGGGCCTCAACACCGGGATCCAGGACGCCTACAACCTGGCCTGGAAGCTCGCCATGGTCGAGCAGGGCCACGCGGACGCCGCCCTGCTGGACACCTACTCGGCCGAGCGCGTGCCCATCGGACGGGCCCTGCTGGGGTCCACGAAGAAGGCCACGTACTTCGTGCAGTTGAAGAACTCCGCGGCGGCCGTGGCGCTGCCGCTGGTGTTCGCCCTGGTCCGCAGGTTCGCGCCGCTGCGCGGCAGGATCGAGCGGCAGATCATCGGCGCGATGTCGGCGCTGGCCCTGGACTACACGGCGAGCCCGCTGACGGTTGCCGACACCCGCCCCCCGGGCGCCGCGGGCCCGCGCGCCGGTACGCGGCTCACCCAGGTGACCGCCCAGGAGGCCCGCGGCGCCGCCTGGGCCGCGGTGGCCGACGAACTGCGCGACACCCGCTGCACCCTCCTCCTCGCGGGCGGCCACGAATCCGCCACCCGCACCGCCCGGGAGCTGCGGGACGCGCACGCCGACTGGCTGTCCGTCCGCACCATTGACGACCCCACCGGGCCCGGCCCGCTGGCCGATCCGGACGGGCACCTGCGACGCCGGCTGGGCCTCACCGCGGGCGGCTGGCTGCTGGTCAGGCCGGACGGATACCTGTGCGCACGCGGCGAGTCGCTGACGCCCCGCTCGCTCGCGCCCGCCCTCGACGCGGTACGCGGCCGCCCGCGGCCCGCCGCCCGGGCGGCGTGACCGTGGACCTCGGACTCGCCGGAAGGACCGTCCTGATCACCGGGGCCTCCTCGGGCATCGGCCTGGCCACCGCCAGGGCGTTCGCCGCCGAGGGCGCCCGCGTGGTGATCACCTACCGTTCGGCGCAGCGGCAGGCCCACGGTCTCGCCGCGGAACTGGGCGCCGCCGACGACATGGCGTGCGCCGTGCCGTACGACCTGAGCGACCCCGTACGCGTCGGCGAGGCCGTGGCGGCGGCCGAGCGCCGGTGGGGCGGGGTGGACGTCCTCGTCGCCAACGCCGTGCGGCGGGGCCGGCGGCGCCTGCCCGGCAGCCACACCGAGGAGGTGCCCGTCAGCGAGTGGCAGCCGCTGCTGCGGGACAACCTGGAGCAGACGATCCGCACCGTGCAACTGGTCCTGCCGGGCATGCGCTCGCGCAAGTGGGGCCGGGTGGCGATGCTGTCGTCCCACATCGCCCGGGACGGGGCTCCCGGCCAGGAGTTCTACGGGGCCGGCAAGGCCGCGCTGCACGGCTTCGCCCGCAGCCTGGCCTGGGACACCGGGCCCGACGGGGTGTTCGTCAACGTCGTCAGCCCCGGCCTGACCCGCACCGGCGGCGTCCTGACCGATCTGCCGGTCCGGGTGCGGGAGAAGGAGACGGAACGTACCCCCAGCGGGCGGCTCAGCTCGCCGGAGGACGTGGCCCGCGTCCTGGCCTTCCTGTGCTCGGAGGCGAACGGCAACATCACCGGCACCGTGATCGATGTGACCGGCGGCAGGTAGCGCGGCAGACAGCACAGCACTTCACACCGGAAGAGGGAGCAGCATGGCGAACGCACACACCGTCCGGCACACCATCACGGCCGGGGCACCGGCCCGGCTCGTCTACGACCTGGTCGCCGATCTCGGCAAGTGGGCCCAGCACTTCGCGCCGGCCGTGCACGCCGAAGTCCTGGAGCGGGGCGAGGACGGAACGGAGCTCGTACGGCGCTGGGCGCTGACCGGCGGCACCACAGTGCGCTGCTGGGACGCCCGGCGGCAGTTGGACGGGAACGGGCTGCGCATCACCCTGGACCAGGTGGACCCGCAGGCCCCGCTGGAGAGCATGCGCGCCACCTGGACCTTCGTGGCTCAGGCCGACGGCACGACGGCCGTGGACCTCACCCATGAGTTCACGGTCCGCGATGACGAGCCCGGCCCCGCCGCGGCCGTGGACCGGCTCACCGACGAGCTCAACGAGCGGACCCCCGCCCAGCTCGCGGCCCTGAAGGAGACGGCCGAGGAGTGGGAGGACCTCGAACCCCGGGTCATCTCCTTCGAGGACCCGCTGTTCATCGGCGGCCGCCTGGAGGACGTCTACGCGTTCCTGTACGCCGCCGACAAGTGGCCCGAGCGGGTCCCGCACGTGGCGAAGCTGGAGATGTCCGAGGAGACCCCGGGCATCCAGTTCTTCGACATGCACACCCACACCCCCGACGGGCGTGACCACACCACCCGGTCGGTACGCGTCTGCCTGCCCGCCCACAAGATCGTGTACAAGCAGATCAACCTGCCCGCCCTGCTCGACGCGCACACCGGGCACTGGGTGTTCACCGAGACCCCCGAGGGTGTGATCGCCCACGCCCGGCACACCGCGACGATCAAGACATCCGCGCTGTCGCTGCTGGGCGAGGGCACCACGGTCGCCGACGCCCGCAAGTACCTGCGCCGGGTCCTGAGCACCAACAGCCTCCAGACCCTCCGTTACGCGCAGCAGTTCGCCGAGGAGCGCCTCAATGCCGTCACCGCGTGAGGCCATGGGCGCCCCGCCCGGCCTGGCGCACGTGCCGGACGTGCCGCTCGACGGCCTGCTGCGCCTGGCCGCCGCGGCGGCGCCCGGCCGCGTCGCCCTCCGCACCCCGGCCGGGCAGACGACCTTCGCCGAGCTGGACGAGCAGGTCAGCAGGTGTGCGAGCGCGCTGGCCGCGATGGCCGGCCGGCGCGGGGCCGCCGTGGGGATCGTGGCGACCCTGGACCCCTCCTTCGCCGTGGCCTATTACGCCACGGCGCGCGCCGGCAACGTGATCGCCCTCATCAACCCGCTGCTGAACGAGCAGGCCCTGGCGTACGCGCTCGGCACCGCCGAGGTGTCCGTCGCGGTCGCACCACCCCAGGTCGCCGAGCGGATGGCGCGCGTCCGCCACCGGCTGCCGCACCTGCGCACGGTGGTCGCACCGGACGCCGTCACCGGCGACGGGCCGGACGTGAGTGCCATCAGGACGGACCCCGGCTCGGTGGCCTGCATCCAGTTCACCAGCGGGACCACCGGCGACCCCAAGGCCGTCCAGCTCACCCACCGCAATCTCGTGGTCAACGCAGCGCAGATCGCCGCCGTCCACGGGCTGGACGGCGGCTCGGTCACCCTCAACCACCTCCCGCTCTACCACCCCATGCATCTGAACTCGGCCGTCCACGCGGGAGCGACACAGCTGCTGTGCCCCGACCCCGACCCGGCGACGGCGATCGGGACGGCCAACCGCCACGCGGCGACGCACTACTACAGCCTGCCCGTACGCCTGGCGCACCTCGCGGCCGATCCCCGGCTGCCGCAGCTCGCCCTGCACACGGTCCGTGCCATCTTCTCCGGCGGCTCGGCGCTCCTGCCGGCACCGGCCCGGACCCTCGCCTCTCACTTCGGCATCCCGGTCGTCCAGGGCTACGGCCTGGCGGAGACCTCCCCCCTCACCCACTGCGAACCGCCCGCCCGGCCCCGGCCGGGATCGGTGGGCACCGCCGTACCCGGCACCGACTGCCGGGTGGTGGACGTGGACACCCGGGCACCGCTGCCCACCGGACGCCAGGGCGAGGTCCAGGTGCGGGGGCCGCAGCTCATGAAGGGGTACCTGGGCGCAGCCACCCCGGCGACCGACGCCGACGGCTGGTTCTCCACCGGTGACGTCGGCTACCAGGACGAGGAGGGCCACCTCTTCCTGGCCGACCGCCTCAAGGACGTCTTCAAGTGCGAGAACTGGCTGGTCTCCCCCACGGAGATCGAACGGGTTCTCATCCGTCACCCGGCCGTCCACGACTGCGCGGTGGTGGACCACCCGGAACCCTTCAGCGGCGCGGTGGCCCACGCGTTCGTCGTCCTCGCCCGCGACCGCGAGCCACCACAACCGAGCGCACTGACCGCCTACGTCAACGACCAAGTGCCCTACTACCAGCACCTGAAGTACCTCTCGGTGCTCCCGGCCATCCCCCGCTCCCCGAACGGCAAGATCCTCCGCCGCGAACTGCGCGAACGAGCCGCGGCCTCCGACGACCCGACAGGAGTCACCCCGTGATCACCGTCATCAACCGCCTCACCGTGCACGGCGACACCGCCACCTTCGAAAAGGTCCTCAGCGGCATCACCGACCACATGAGCACCCAACCCGGCTTCCTCAGCCACCGCCTCCACCGCTCCCTCAACCACCCCGAGATCTACATAGAAACCGCCGAGTGGACCGACGCCCAGTCCCACCGCCAGGCCATGACAGCCGACGCCTTCCGCGAAAAGGTCCGCGCCCTGAGCAGCCTCGCGACGCCGGAGCCGGACATCTTCGAGACCTTGGAGGAGGCGGGGGGCGGGTTGGGCTGAGGGGGCTCATGCTCTTCGGGCACCACGGACCATGCAGGGCTCCGTTACGGTGAGCGGATGCGGGCTGCCCTCGCACGGTGGACCAAGGGGCATGTAAGCACCATCCACGGAGACCGGAGCCGGTACCGGATATTGATCACCGACCATGATCCCTGCGCGCCCGCCGCGAAGCGCACGAGCTGCGCGGTGAGATCGCCGGTACCGACACCGATGCCGCCTTGAACGCACCCCGTCAGCGCACACCCGGCCGCACGGACAAGGGCTGCGGACCTCATGGGCACCGTCGAGCTGGTGATCAGCGCGGGGTCACTGGTCGCGGGAAGC
The DNA here is from genome assembly GCF_040638465.1 of Streptomyces sp. NPDC026206. Taxonomy (NCBI): domain Bacteria; kingdom Bacillati; phylum Actinomycetota; class Actinomycetes; order Kitasatosporales; family Streptomycetaceae; genus Streptomyces; species Streptomyces sp. NPDC026206. The sequence continues at coordinate 140,668 of NZ_JBEZYL010000002.1, read as the reverse complement.
GTCCATATCTGATTGACCCGGGTCCCGCAGCGGACCATCGTCACCACCCAGCCCGATGACGCGACTCTCCGTATCACCGGGCGTGAGCCAGCGTGGATGACGAGCAGAGCGCAAGAACTCACCGACCGGATCCAGCAGTACCTCCGGACGCGCGGCATCACCGACGTGGCAGGGCGGTCTCTCTGCCGGCTGGCTGGCCGGTATTCGACCTCCATGAGCGCCCTCTCGGGCAGGGACATAGGATCGCGGCCGCCTGAGCCGGACGACGCCCGACAAACTGCTAGTTAATGGGGCGCTGAGCCACTGACCCAGCATGGTGTTGGCTCTCGGGAAGTGGAAATGTGCCTGGACTGGGCCATGAGAGGCGTACACGCCGCAGGCCTTTCTGCACCACTGCCACACAGCGGATAATCTTGGCAGTACCGAAATCCTCGCCGCGTGTGTCGCCGACCACGACACGGTTAGTAGGCATGTACTACAGACGGCAAAAACTCTTGTCGGCACCATGCACCGTTTCAAGGGACTCGAGTGCCTCACACCACCGCGATCGATCGCGACCGCATCGCTACCTCCGCAACACATCAGTGGCGATGCTCCTGACACTGGCCTGGCACCCTTCCGAGATAGCTTTTAGACGGCTCCAACTCTTTTAGCGTCGCCGAATTAGATCCCAAGTATCGCTACCAACAACAAGTCTCGCTGTACCATGCGCAAACTTTTCGAAAGCCTCAGCCACGAGGTCGGGGAAGTTCTTGAGACGCCTATAGGTTTGCTGACGAAATCCAATATACGTCCCCGACGTTATGAGCCACGGAGAAATCAAAAGTAGACCATTCTTCGCGCCAGGCACACCGCCGATCAATGCTTCGGCAAGCAGAAGCTCTACTGGCACAGCAACTCCGAAGATCACAGCTGGTACTGGAACATCGGAGAGAGAAACACAGATAGCACCGATCACGCTGAGCGCAACAATTACCCAGATAAGCGCCAGCGGCCTCAGATGAGCCAGACACGCCGCCAGAAGCGCGCCGCTCACGGATGCAATCAGATAAGCCTTGTTCCATGGCATACCGGCCAGACTTCGTTTCTCAAGAATCGTCGAATCTCCACAATCCTCAGTAGATCGCATCAAAAGAAACATACCACCCTTACGAACCTCCGGGTGAATCAAACACTTGAGGAGGGAAATGATATGCGCCTTTTGTTGCATCCTTTCACCGGCAACATGCCAGATGTTGTCGGAATCCGCTTGACAATAGCTAGTCCCTTCCAACACCCACGTAAGCAGGACGAACATTATTCCGAAGAAAAACGAGAAGACAGCACCTGCGATCGCCATGGAACCACCAAGAGGCATGTCCGCAGCAACGACACCCGCCAGAAACCGGACAGAGTAGCCTGCGCCGACGACCAACCACAGACCTCTGGCTGCCACCGGATGAGCTGATTCAACCGCGCGCAAAAACTCGTACACAGCGGCTACAGAAAACACCAGACCTGTCAAGACCAGGGCAAATGAGAGGAGCCCGGTGTAGTAGCCGACAATACCTGCAATAATGAGCCGGAGAAATGCCAAAAAAAGACTGCTACCAACGAAGAATCGTTGTCGTGCCGCGTCCCGACTGATCGGCAGGCGTCGCCTGGCTCTCTTTTCCGGGTGCTCGGCATCATCCTTCAAGCCGCGAACATCATTCCACTGATACCTAGCCGAGTAGACCAGATACTCCACGATCAGCAGAATTATCAGCATTCGCCCCCATCGAAAACCCGAACTACCCGACCAGGAAGTAATCACAAAAACAACTGGAATGAAGAGCCATTTTACCCAGTCTTCCGGTCTGGGTATAGCAAGGTAGGACCCGAGGCCACGCCCTGAGGCAACAGCGCCACTAAGGATCGGCTTGGATTGCCGTTCGACAAACCTTTTGGCAATCTTGAGGAAAGTACTCCGCGCCCCAAAGGTCGCAGCCGCAACATCAAATGCAAGGATCGAGAAGGCGAACCCGTAAGCCACTAGCATTGCGATTCTATATCTACCACCAAGCTCCATGGCAATATAGATGGTCATGCCACCGAAGAAGAAGAGGGCTATGAACATGATCATGACGGAAAGGACGCGATAGCCAGCTCTGCCTCTGCGTAGGGTAGTAACCTCAGTCATAATGCCCATGTAGGATACCGGCCTGACCGCGCCAATGCCCTCAAGCTCGGACAGAGGTGCAGTGTATTGGCGCAGCTCTTTTTCAACAGCCCTGAGATAGTAGCTACGCAGGGAGGCCACTAGACCGAGCAGTTCCAAAAAGGCGAGCAGAGCGAGCGGGATCGATGGAACCGCCGCGAGAAAAATATCGGGCGGATCCTTGCAGGACGGATTGTTACGCGGCAGCTTTCTCAGCTTACAGGTTTCGCTGGCAACGGTGGCAGTAACCGCCAGAAGAGCCACAGCGAAGCCTGCAACCGTCGCTTGAATCGCCTGAAAGGTCCGCTCGTCCTCTCGTGCCATCGTGTAATCCAGCACGAGCACCTGGAAATGCTTATTTTCATCCACCAGATGCCCCTCTCGCCGGACGCAGTACCTTTCAGCAGCGATCTCGGCGTGAGATCACGTGGTCTCCGGCGCCCGGAGCAGCCGTGGCCTTGACGCCGGAGGAACCACTACTGCCCGAGCCGCCCTCCCCTCTTCCAGACTGCTCCAGACAACGTCTCCACGCACATCGGCAGGTTTCGACAAACCGATGAAGGCGGCCAGCGCTGAGCTGTCTCGCAAACTCCTGGTCGGATGCTGCCTTGAGCTGATCGTGCAAGTCGCCTCCGATCCTCGTGAGCTCCGCGAGGGGACACCGGGCTCCGCGTCGGTCCTAGCGCCTGGTGCGAGCCGTCCACCGTGAGGCAGCCGACCCATGGGATCCGGACCGCCCGGTCTGCCCATGGGTGTGGCGCTGAGACCTCTGGTGGCGTTGCGCTGCCGCATCAACCTCACGATGCGGCAGCTCGCCCCGCTGTTGAGGATCTCTGCGGCGGCCGTCGGCCGGATCTCGGGCGACCGCTGCCGGGCAACCACAACGGCTGCGCCGCCTTCGCCGAGTCCGGGATCAAGGACCCTGCGGGCAACGCGACCGTACTCACCGATACGGCGGCTACTAGGACACTGGGTTTGCTCATGCCCCCACCGGCGCAAGGGCAGACCGCTTGCCCGCCTCGTGCTGTGCAGCGCACGCGCTGAAGTGCCTGGCGACGTCAGCCAGCCTGCCGACGGGCGGCGCTCCGCGCCCGCCGTGGCCAGGAGCGTGCAGAGGCTCCGGGCCTGCTCCAGGCCGACTGCTTGCTCGATGTCAGCGTGATCGCAGAGCTCCCCCAGAGTCCGCTGCGCGCGCTCCACGATGGCAGCGACGGCCTCGCATTCGGCCGCAATTACACGGGCCTGCTCCTCGGTGAGGTCCGCGAGATCGAGGCTGATCGGCGACAAGGCTCTCAGAGCCTGCTCGGCGTCCCCGGTTCGGCCCGCAGCCGGAGGGACAGCTCCTGCCAGCGCTCGCCGACTGCGCTCCGGGCGGCATCGCGTACCCGTCCGGTTCTGCGCAGGTCCCCGAGAAAGGCATCGAAGGGATCCAGAACCGCAGCCGCGAACCGTTCCGTTGTCAGCCAGCCTTGCGGGACCGTAACGCGGGAGTCGAGCAGTCCCAGGAGGCGGATCAGGCGGTCGATGGCGAGCTGGTCGTCATGGGTTCATCGTCGGGTGCGAGATCCCGGTACCGGGCCACGGCGCCGGCCAGCGCGTCCCGGGACGCCACGGCCTGCCCCAGCGCGGGGCGGGAATGTGGCACGTCGGGCTGCAGATCCCGCCAGGAAAAATCCGGATCGGCGACTGTGCCCAGGAACCGGCGATGGCCTGGGCCGCCTGGGTGATCATCTCCAGGTCCTGGGCGTCCAGCACATCCGGCCGGAAGGTGGCCGACCGGGAGATGCTCCGTTACTGCCAGGGCCGAGGTAGGCCACGGGCACTTCGGACAACTGGCCGACCCTGCCGATCGCCTCGTGCAGCGTGCGCCTCAGTGGCTGCCGCACCTCGTTCATCGCGTCCGCCGACGCGCTGAGCGCCTGCCGGGTCTCCCCGGCCCGCGTCACCGCCTCGTCGGCCAGCCTCGGCGCCTGCGGCTTCTCGGTGAGGGCCCGGCCCAATTCGCGGGCGATTGCCTGGCGGACGGTGTTGCGGCTGTGGAGAGCGAGCACGTACGAGTCCAGGCCGACGGCCTTGAGGCGGTTCAGCATGACGTCGAGCGCGACGGCCTTCTCACTGACGAACAGCACGGTGCGTCCGGCGTGCATGAGGCCGACGATCAGGTTGGTAACCGTCTGGCTCTTGCCGGTGCCGAGAGGCCCGTCCAGAACGAAGGACCGCCCGGCCACGGCCGCGGCGATCGCCTGCCGCTGTGATGCGTCGGCGTCGAGGACGAGCGGGCTGTCCTCGGGCGGGCTCAGCTCGTCGACGCGGTCCAGGTCGATCTCTTCGAAGTCGAACCGGTCGGGCGCCAGACCATTGTCTGGCCCGAGGGCGAGGGCCCGGACGAGATCACTGCTGACGACCCGCTCTTCGTTGTCCAGCCGGTCCTGGTACATCGACTCCTTGTGCGAGGCGAACAGCGAGATGACCGCCCGGGAGGAGACGGTCCACCCCACCTTCCCCTCCACAGCACGGGCGGCGGCTTCCGAACGGCGGTGATGTCGAGCGGGTCCAGATCGGTCACCGGCGTCCAGTCGATGCCGAACTGCTCCAGCTTCACCTTCAGCGCCGGATTGAGCCGGGGTTCGTCATCCTCGTTCGCCCGCAGCCGCATGCGACCGTTCGCCAGGCGCTCGATCCGTACTGGCAGCAGCACGAACGGTGCGTCGCTGCCGGTCTGTGCCCCGACGTCGCGCCAGCGGAGCATGCCCACCCCGAGTTGAAGCGTCCACAAGCCGTAATCGTTGAAGATCTGAACCGACTTGCTCCGCAGGGTGAAGACCCCGCCGTCGGCGTCGGGACGCAGCGTATCCGGCAGGTACTCCGGTTCCGTCGACGCGAGCTCGTTCTCATCGGGCAGCGGGTCTTCCTCGCACAGCGGAGCGAAGTCCCACCCCGGCCGAGACCGTTGCAAAGAGCGCCGGCCTACGGCGACACAATCTCCAAGGTCGCCGCCTTGGTGTGCCGGAAGTTGAGCAATCGGTTGCGTCCGCTCAAGTCGACGAGGAAGGACCGCCACCCGGCCAGGATCGCCTTGAGTCGTTCCACCCCATCGTCGGCGCCCAAGGCTTCCGGATCCGCCACGCTTCCCCCCACTGGTCGTCACTCGTGAGGGTACAGACCGGAGTTCACCGACCCGCGGCACGGCATGTGGGATCAGGCGGTTCTCCCGCTCGAATCCCACACAACGTCAGCTGGCCCCCCCTTGCCGATGGGCAGGATTATACGATCCGCATATACAGAGGGGATCGGCTTGCCTGGATTGTCCTGCTCGAGACGGACAACAGACGGACGGCCGTTCACCGCGGGGATCCAGAAGCGGGGGACAGTGCATGCGTGAAGGCCGGTGGACCACGGTCACCGAGTCAGGGTTCGTCCACGAGCGCCGCGGCCTGGAAGCCATCTGCGAGCAGCTGCCCGACTCCGACCCCTGGCGGGCCTGGTCGAACTTCACCTTCACCGCTAACAGCGGTCACGTCCGCGAGGTCGACCTCCTCGTCGTCGCCCCCAGCGGCGTATGCCTGATCGAGCTCAAGGACTGGCACGGCTCGGTCATCAGCGAGAACGGCACCTGGGTGCAGACCACCCAGAACGGCCACCGCCGCACGCACGGCAACCCCCTGCACCTGGCCAACAAAAAGGCGAAGGAGCTGGCCGGGCTGCTGAAGCAGCAATCCAAGCGCGTGTGGGTCGGCGAGGCCGTCTGTTTCACCGATGACGCGCTCCGCATCCGCCTTCCGGCCAACGACCTCAACGGCGTCTATACCATCGCCGAATTGGTCGAGATGCTGAAGCGGCCACCGCGCGATGAGCGCCACCGGATCACCGCTGTCGAATCGCGCGAGATCAAGGCCGCGCTCGACCGGATCGGCATCAACCGCAGCCAGGCCGAATACAAGGTCGGCCCGTACCAGCTGGAGCGGAAGTCCTTCGACTCAGGACCGACCTGGGCCGACTACGCCGCCCCTCACAGCGAGTTGCCCGAACTGGCCCGCGTCCGTATCTATCTGCGAGAGCGTGGCTCGGACGCCTCGATCCGGCAGTCGGTGGAGCGTGCCGCCCGGCGCGAGGCCGCGGTCCTGCGGCGCTTCCGCCACCCCGGCGCCGTCCAGCTCAAGCAGTACGACCCCTCCGGGCACTCGGCGGGACCGGCGCTGATCTTCGACTACCACCCGCAGACCCTGCGTCTGGGCGAGTACCTGCTCCAGCACGGACAGCAGCTCGACATCCTCGGCCGCATGGCGCTCGTACGACAGCTCGCCGAGACGATGCGGTCGGCGCACTCCAGCCGTATCCACCACCGGGCCCTGGCCGCGCGCTCGGTCCATGTCATCCCTCGCAACCGGGGGCCCAAGGAGCAGGCGATCGGCGAAGAGGCGGCATGGCTCGCCCCTCACCTGCAGATCTCCGACTGGCAGATCGCGGCGCAGCGCAGCGTCAGCGGCAGTCCTGCACAGGGCGCGAGCCGGTTCGCGCCGACGGCGCTGTCCGCCATGCACGTGGCCGAAGGCTCCGACCCGTATCTCGCTCCAGAGCTGACCGCGCTCAACGCCGACCCGGTGTCTCTGGACGTGTATGGCCTCGGCGTCCTCACCTACCTGCTGGTCACAAGCAGGGCGCCGGCCGCGAGCCAGGCCGAGCTCCTCGCCCGTCTCGAAGCGGGCGAGGGCCTGCGCCCCAGCTCGCTGGTGGACGGCCTGTCCGAGGACATCGACGAACTGGTACAGGCGGCCACCGCGTACCGTCCCGAGCAACGCCTTTCCTCGGTGGACGAGTTCCTGGAGATGCTGGAGCTGGTCGAGGACACGCTCACGTCCCCGTCCGCTCCCGAGGTCTGCGAAAAAGATCCCCTGGAAGCCGTCGCGGGTGACGTCCTCGGAGGCCGCTGGGAGGTCCGGCGCCGCCTCGGTACAGGATCGACCAGCCGCGCCTTCCTGGTGCGCGACTTCGAGGCCGAGGCCCGCAGGACACGCCCGCTGGCCGTGCTCAAGGTGGCGCTCTCCGACAGCAGAGGCGAGATCCTGGCCCGCGAGGCCGCGGTCATGAGGAGCCTGCGCCCCGACTCCCGGATCATCCGCCTGGTCGAGCCGGAGCCCCTGCGCATCGCGGATCGTACGGTCCTCGCTCTGGAGTACGTGGGCGACGAGCGCGAGGGGGCCAGCGAGGGCACCGAGGCCGGCACCCGCGCACGACGCCGCGAGGAGACGGTCGCCCTCCAGCTGCGCGAGAGGGGCCGCCTCCCGATCGACCAACTGGAGGCGTACAGCGACTACTTGTTCGGCGCCGTCGACTTCCTGGAAGGCGAGAGTGTCTGGCATCGCGATATCAAACCGGACAATATCGCCATCCGCGTCCGCCCGAATCGCACCCGCGAACTCGTCCTCATCGACTTCTCGTTGGCCGCCTACCCGGCCACGGACCATGACGCCGGTACGGAGGGCTACCTCGACCCGTTCATCGACTCGCTCACCCGCGGCGCCTACGACTCGCACGCCGAGCGGTACGCGGTCGGGGTCACCCTGCACGAGATGGCCTCCGGCGAGCTGCCCAGGTGGGGCAACGGGTCCGTCCTGCCCAAAATGACGGACCCCAAGGAACTCCCCTGGCCGACGATCGCCGCCGACGCCCTCGAGCCCGCTGTCCGGGACGGCCTGGTCGCCTTCTTCCAGAAGGCCCTGCACCGGGACGCCACCAGACGCTTCCCCGAACTCAAGCCGATGCGGGACGCCTGGAAGAAGATCTTCCTGGACGCCGCGCAGACCGTCACCTCCAGCCACCGCTCCCGCCATCCGGAGAGGCCTGCGCAGACGCCGGGCGGGCGGGCCGCGATCCCGGACGCCGAGCCGCTCACCGCCGAGCAGCAGCGTGAGCGGCTGGCCGCGCAGGTCACCCGTGACACGCACCTGTCGGCCGCCGGTCTCACCCCGGCCGCCGAGTCCTTCCTCTACGGTCTCGGCATCACCACCGTCGGTGACCTCCTCGACTACAGCCGCCGCAAACTCCTCAACGCTCCCGGCCTGGGCGCCAAGACCCGCGGCGAGGTGCAACAGCGCCAGCGTGAGTGGGGCGAGCGGCTGCGCGAGGCGCCGGTCTCGCCCCTGACCCCGCGAGGCCGGGCCGAAGCCAAGGAAGAACTCGCGCAGCTGTCCGCCGCCGAGTCCGCCGTGCTCGACGCCCTGTCGGAGCGCGAGGACGGGGGTGGCCTGGCCGGCGCCGCGCTGCGCCAGGTCAGTCTCGACACCCTCGCCACGATCTTCGTACCGGAGCTGAACAACAACGGTTCCAACCGCAACAAGGTCGAAATGGTCCGGCTGCTGCTGCGTCTGCCCGACGAGCGCGGCGAGCTTCCCGGCATCGGTGTCTGGCCCAAGCAGAAGGACGTCGCGGAAGAGCTCGGTTTGTCGGCCGGGCGCATCCCGCAGATGCTCAAGGAGGAGCGCAGCCGCTGGCACAAGCACCCGGCGGTCCGGGCACTGCGTGAGGAGATCATGGATCTGCTCGCCGGCCTCGGCCGGGTGGCCTCCGCCGTCGAGATAGCCGACGCCCTGGCCGTACGACGCGGCACGCAGTTACCCCGGCGCGAGCAGCGGCGGAGCCTCGCGCTCGCCGCGGTACGGGCCGTGGTCGAAGTGGAACAACTCAATCCGCAGGAAGCGGAGTTCCAGCACCAGCCCAACCGAAAGGCCACTGAAGAAGCTCTCGGCGCGGGCCTGCTCGCCCTGGACGTACGGGAGAACGATGCCCCGGACACCCCGACCGCGCCCGGCCTCCTCGACTACGCGACACGGCTGGGCCGCACGGCCGACCGGTTGGCCAGGCTGGACACCCTTCCGACCGCCACGACGGTCCTCACCGAGCTGGGTGCGCTCACTCTGCCGCCGGGCGCGTTGGACTGGGACGAGCGCCGGATCGTGGAACTGGCGGCGGCGGCCTCCCTCAACGCCGCGGCGACCCCGCGTCTGGAGATCTACCCACGCGACCTGCCCCTGGTCCGCGCGCTGCGCCTGACCCAGGCCGGCCTCGTACCGCTGATCCCCGGTGTGCCCGAGGCCCGCCAGCCCGGCCTGACCGGCGCGGACGTCCACGAGCGCGTCAGGGCGCGCTTCCCCGAACTCGTCGTCCGGGACAGCCGCGGCACCCTCACCCACGAGTTGCCGACCGATGGCCCACTGACCAAAAAGCTGCGAGAAGCGGGCTTCGACCTCACCCTGTCGAGGCACGAGGACACGGGGACCTTGCGCTATCTGCCCACGCGCGTCGACAGCTCGTCCAGCTACCTGACGAGCGGTGCCTGGCGCCGGGCGACCGATGTGGGCGCGGTGACGCGCTACTCCGACGACCCGCTGCTCGCGGGGGCGGTCCGCGCGGAGGAACGGCTGACGGCCTCGGCACGACGGGACGGCTACCGGGTACTGACGGTACGCCGGGACAAGGCGTGGAACGCGGCCCGGCAGCTGAGGCGGGCCGACCGGTTCGGTGCCGAAGTCGTCTCGGTGACGGAGCTGTTCCTGGAGGCCATGCACGCCCTGGTCCCGCCGGAGACGAAGCCGACCTGGGAGACGCTGCTCAAGGCGGACGTCGCCGAGCCGGGGTCGCGCGGTGCGATGAAGTTCGCCGAGTACGCGCGGACGGCGTGGGGTGCGGTGGAACCGCGGGTGCGCACGCTGCTGGACGTCGGCGGTTCGGGCTCGCCGTCCGGCCCGGTCCTGCTGACCGAGGCCGCGGTGTTCGCCCGGTACGACGCGATGGGCGTCCTCCACCGGCTCGCGGAGGCCGCCCGGCAGGGCGGACGCGGCCTCTGGCTCCTGGTCCCGCAGGGCGACCCGGCGCGGGAGCCGAAGCTGGGGCATGTCGCGGTGGCGTACCAGGCGGGTCTGGGCGAGTGGATAGAGATTCCGGACTCGTGGGTGGACAACGCGCACCGGGCCGGCGACACAGACACGAATGACACTGCGGGAACCGAGGGAGACGTCAAGTGATCGACCGCAAAGCTCTTTTAAACGACCTCAAGCAGCAGGCCAAAGCGGTCGAGGCCGACCTGTCGAAGCAGGTGAAGGTCGTCACGGAGGTGGGCCTTCGGCTGCGCGAGGAATACGACCGGGCGCGCAAGCTCGGCCGGACGGCGGCGACGTGGAACTCCTGGCTGGATGACCGGATCACGCAGGTGGGGGTGGCCTGGGTCCTGGGCACGGTGTTTGTCCGGTTCTGCGAGGACAACGGGTTGATCCCGGAGCCGTACGTTACGGCACCGGAGGACGATCGCCGGGACCTGGCGCTCGCGCGTCACGAGGAGTACGTCGCGAAGGACGACGACCCGACGTTCCGTGGGTGGCTGGAGCGGGCCTTCGAGGAGCTGGGGGCAGGACAGGCGGGCCGGCTGCTGTTCGACCGGCGGCACAACGCGCTATATCAAATCCCGCTGTCGCACGACGGGGCTCGCGATCTGATCGAGTTCTGGCGTACGCGGGACGAGTCCGGTGCGCTGGTGCACGACTTCACGGACCGGCTGAACGAGGACGGCACGGAGGGCTGGGACACGCGCTTCCTGGGCGACCTGTACCAGGACCTGAGCGAGGCGGCTCGGAAAACGTACGCGCTGCTGCAGACGCCGGAGTTCGTGGAGGAGTTCATCCTCGACCGGACGATGGACCCGGCGGTCCGGGAATTCGGCTACGAGGGTTTGAAGATGATCGACCCTACGTGTGGGTCGGGGCACTTTGTGCTGGGTGCTTTCCGGCGGTTGCTGCGGCGGTGGGCGGAGGGGCAGCCGGGGCGGGACTTGCATGAGCGGGTGCGGGCTGCGCTGGATTCGGTGCATGGGGTTGATCTGAACCCGTTCGCGGTGGCTGTCGCGCGGTTCCGGTTGCTGGTTGCGGCTATGGCTGCGAGTGGGGTCCGGACGGTGGCGGAGGCTGGGAGGTATGAGTGGCCGGTTCATTTGGCGGTGGGGGATTCGCTGATCAAGCGGCGGCATCGGCAGGGGAATCTGTTCGACGACTCGGATGCGGAGGCGGCGGACGAACTCGCGGAGTTCAAGTATGAGACGGAGGACGTGCACGAGTATCCGGGGATTTTGGAGCCGGGGCGGTATCACGTGGTGGTGGGCAATCCGCCGTACATCACGGTGAAGGACAAGAAGCTCAATGCGTTATACCGGAGGTTGTACGACGCGTGCGCGGGGACTTACGCACTGTCTGTGCCCTTCGCTCAGCGATTCTTCGAGCTGGCAAAATCCGGGGATGCCGATACAGGGTGCGGGTACGGCATGGTGGGGCAGATCACGGCGAACTCGTTTATGAAACGCGAGTTTGGCACCAGGCTGATTGAATCTTACTTCGGCCACTCCATAGAGTTGACTGAGGTCATCGACACCTCTGGTGCCTATATCCCCGGCCATGGGACACCTACCGTGATTCTCGTAGGTAGGCGACGCGAGGGCAGAAGGCGCTCACCCACCATTCGCACTGTTCGAAGCGTCCAGGGTGAGCCTGCAGCACCAGAGCACGGCGAGGACGGACTGGTGTGGCGCGCGATCGTGGAGCAGATCGACAAGCCGGACTCGCTAAGCCAGTGGGTCTCGGTTGGCGACCTCGACAGGAGCCGGTATTTCGGTAAGCAGCCGTGGATTCTGGCGGACGGCGGGCTTGAAATGGTTGGGCAGTTGGCTGCAAATTCAAAACTGCAGTTGAAATCAATTACCGCCGTGATCGGCGCCGGGGCTGTTACCCGCGAAGATGAAGCCTACATGGTTGGCGCGGGAGCACTTCGCCGTTACGGCATTCCGCCGAGCCATCAGCGACCCCTAGTTGAGGGAGGGGAAGTGCGGGACTACCTCGTTGTCGATCCTGTTCTATCGCTGTGGCCTTACAACGAACTCGACCTCAGAGCCGACGCACCCGGCGTTGCGGAACGACTGCTTTGGCCATCCCGAATCTACCTTCGAGGTCGTGTCGCATTCGGGAAGACCCAGCTTGAGCGCGGCCTTTCGTGGTTCGAGTACTCCATGTTCTTCAAGAACCGATACAAGGTTCCATTGTCGATTGCATTCCCGTTCGTCTCCACACACAATCATTTCGCAATGAGCCGTGGCAGCCAAGTCTTCATCCGTACAGCGCCAGTGATCAAGCTACAAGAGGGGGCTGCAGAAAAGGAACATCTTCGGCTGCTTGGGTTGCTCAATAGCTCCACCGCCTGCTTCTGGCTCAAGATGGTGAGCCACAGCAAGGGGACTGAAGGGCACCAGTCCGGCATCAAGACAGAGCTTTGGGAGCAGTTCTACGAGTTTACTGGTACTAAGCTTCAGGAGTTCCCACTCCCCTCCGGATACCCCAACTCCCTTGCCGCAGCGCTGGACATCCTCGCCCAGCAACTCGCCTCCACCAGCTCCTCCGTCCTGGCTGCCGAGTTCGCTCCTACCATCTCCGCCCTCCGTCAAGCCAGCGCCACCTGGCACTCCACCCGCGCGCGGATGATCGCCCTCCAAGAAGAGCTGGACTGGCAGGTCTACTCGCTCTACAACCTGTACCCTGAAGACCTGCGCGTCTCAGAGGACCCCCGCTCCCCCGACATCCCCGAACTCGCCCTCGGCGAACGCGCCTTCGAGATCGTCCTCGCCCGCCGAGTCGCCGCAGGCGAAGCCAGCGGTGAGTGGTTCAAGCGGCACGGCTCCACCCCCATCACCGAGATCCCCGCCCACTGGCCCGCCGCCTACCGCGAGGTCGTCCAGAAGCGGATCGACGCCATCGAGTCAAGCCGCGCCATCGGCATGGTTGAGCGACCGGAGTACAAGCGGCGTTGGGCCACCGAAGGGTGGGACACCCTTCAGGAAAAAGCCCTCCGCTCCTGGCTTCTCGACCGGATCGAGAACCGCGACCACTGGTACGACGAGAACGATATGCCCGCCCTCGTCTCCCTCTCCCGGCTCACCGACGCCCTCTCCCGCGACGAGGACTTCGTCTCCGTCGCCAAGATCTACGCACCTCGCAAGGAACTCTCGGCCGTGGTCGCCGAGCTGTTGACCAACGAGCACGTCCCCTTCCTACCCGCCTTGCGCTACAAGCCCTCCGGGCTGAAGAAGCGTGTCGACTGGGAGCATGTCTGGGATCTTCAGCGCAAGGAGGACGCCGAGACGGACAAGGCTCTCAAGAAGAAGATCCGGGACTCCATCCCCGTACCGCCGAAGTACACCTCGGCCGATTTCCTACGGCCGTCCTACTGGAGGGCCCGCGGCAAGCTCGACGTGCCCAAGGAACGGTTTATCTCATACGGGCAGAGCAACGTGGCCACGCCTCACCTGTACGGCTGGGCCGGCTGGGATCACGGGGAGCAGGCGTACGCCCTCGATGCGCACATCGCCTCCAACGAGGCGTTGACGACTGACGAGCTGACGCCGTTCCTCGCAGGGCTGCTGGAACTCCAGCCATGGCTGGACCAGTGGCACGACGAGTTCGATCCCACCTTCAGCGCCTCCCCTGCCGCGTTCTTCCGAGGGGATCGGCAGATGGTCCAGGGCGAGCACGGTCTGACCGACGACAACCTGTGCGCCTGGCGCCCACCCACCGCTACCCGCGGGCGTGGCACCGCCAAGAAGTAGCCTCGCCGAACTTGCCGACGGCTCCTGACCAAGCCGGGTCACGGAACCGCTTCGACTGGGTGCTCAGCTCAAGTCACGGCTGGGAAGCCGCCATTCTGCACAGCACTAACGAATGACAACCACGCATTAGCTTCGAACGCCAGAACCGTCCCCGTCAGGGTTCTTACTGTCACGCGCTATCGCCGCCCCGCGAAGGAGAGCGATCTTGACACATTGACCGTTACCGCTACTGTAAGAGCTCTTTCGCCATATAACTTCAGAGAAGTCGAGCCGACTCACCGCACTACCTACACTCCTTACCGCATTTCCTTGGCCACTTCAGCAATCAGACCCGCAGACGCGTCAGGTCTGAGCGCTAGCAGGGAGATTGTCGAAAGGGATCGTTCGTCGTCGACCTGCGCCGAGGCCGGATCGGTCAGGTCATGGGCCACGAAGGCCCGTTCCTCCCAGCTCCGCCCGCCACGGGGCGGCCGCGAATGGGACGCGCGGCCGGACGACGTCCGCCCCGCTACGGAAGCCGAGAAGCTGACGGCCAAGGTGCAGGCCGCGAACGCGGAGAGCGTGGGAACAGGTGGGGGAAGTGATCCCGTCCGTCATCCGGTTCGCCCGGTGGGCGATCAGTGAGGAGAAGGTGCCCGCCATTCCACGGATCACTCATGACCTCGAGTGCGTCGTGTGCTTCGACCGGTTGACGCTGCCGGGAGTTCGCGGCGGCCCTGAACTGGGCCTTCACACACAGCGGGCGCCACCCCTCGCACACCGCGTACCGCGAGACCGTCCACCGTTGCTGGCGAGCAACGCTCCTGGAGTGACCGAGCCCGTCCACCGGGCGCAGCCCCCGTCCCACCAGGGCCGGGGGCCCTTCCATACCCACACCCACGTGGTGCGCGTCACCAGCAGCACACCGGCTTTGCTCATGGTCTCCTGACGGACCAGTACGGATAACTGACAGGATGTCTGGTGTCCCCTGATCGGCACGGACAGCCCGCCCGGACCCGCACCGCCGCGCAGCGCAGCGCACGCAGAAGGAGAACGAGTCCCCCATGGCCCAGCAGCCGCCTCTGCTCCGCGATGTCATCGACATCAAGGAGTCCATCTCCACCTCGGACTTCGTCCTGCAGCTGTCCGAGGCGACGACCCCCGAGGGGGCCAATGCCGCGCTCAAGGACTACGTGGTCACGGAGCGGCTGCTGGAGAACTTCGACGAGGCTCTCGGGTACATCAAGGCGTCCCTCGACTCGCACCGGTCCAAGGCCGCCTATCTGCACGGCTCCTTCGGTTCCGGTAAGTCGCACTTCATGGCCGTACTGCACGCCCTGCTCAGCGGCAGCCCGGCCGGCCGTGAGCGCCGTGAATTCGATCCCCTTCTCACCAAGCACGAATGGCTCACCACGGACGGGAAGAAATTCCTGCTCGTGCCGTACCACATGCTCGGGGCCAAGGCCATGGAGCAGCGGGTCCTCGGCGGCTACGTCACCCACGTCAAGAAGCTGCATCCGGATGCGCCCACTCCGCAGGTGTACCGGACGGACGCCCTCTTCGCGGACATCTGGGCCATGCGAGCCCGCATGGGCGACGATGCCGTCATCAAGGGCCTGGCTCCAGCAGTCGGTGACGGCGCCGTGGACGAGGACGACGAGTGGGGTGAGTCCTTCGCCTGGACCCCGGCCCTCCTGGATGCCGCGCTCGCCGCCGAAGAGGTCCACGAGGCGGGACACGCCATCAACCTGGTCAGCCCGTCGACTCCGGCCGAGTTGCGGGCGCGGCTTGTCCAGGACGCCAGTGCGAACCTGCTGCCCGGCTTCGCGCAGAACGCCGTCGAGAACGAGCACGGGTTCATCTCGCTCGACGCCGGCCTGTCCGTCATCGCGGCACACGCCAAGTCACTCGGCTACGACGGGCTGATCCTCTTCCTCGACGAACTGATCCTGTGGCTCGCCACGCTGATCCACGACCAGAAGTTCGTGGGGCGGGAAGCCGGCAAGATCTCGAACTTCGTGGAGGGCGCCGACGCGCGCCGCGCCATCCCCATCGTGTCGTTCATCGCCCGCCAGCGCGACCTGCGCGAGCTCGTCGGCGAAGAGCTCTCCGGAGCGGCCGAGTCCGCCATCCGGGACACCCTCAACCAGGCATCCGGCCGCTTCGACAAGATCACGCTGGAGGACCGCAACCTTCCCCAGATCGCGCGGGCGCGCCTTCTGCGGCCCAGGAGCACCGAAGCGGCCGCGCTCGTCGACGCCGAGTTCGAGAAGACCCGCAAGGTCCGCCGGGACGTGTGGGACACCTTCCTCGGGTCCGACCACGGCACCGGCGGCGTAGGTGCGGACGAGGAGAGCTTCCGCCTCACGTACCCGTTCTCGCCGGCGTTCATGGACACCCTCGTCCATGTCTCCTCGGCTCTCCAGCGCAACCGGACCGGTATGAAGCTGATGGGGCAGCTGCTGGCCGATCACCGCAACGGGTTACGCCTGGGAGACCTGATCCCCGTGGGAGATCTGTATCCGCTGATCACAGCAGGTGGCGACAAGCCGTTCACGGACAGCCTGAAGGTCGTCTTCGAGGCGGCGGACAAGCTGTACAGGACCAAGCTGCGCCCGTACCTCCTCGCCACGTACAACGTGTCGGAGGAGGACGTCGAGCGGTACATGAAGCACCCCGACAGCATCACCGACCCGGATCTGCGCGGCCGCGCCAAGGCTTTCGCCGGCGACAACCGGATCATCGGCACCCTGCTGCTGTCCGCCCTCGCGCCCAGCACGCCCGCACTGTCCGACCTGACGATCCGGCGACTGTCCGCCCTCAACTACGGATCGGTCGTCGCACCGATCCCCGGGCGCGAGTACGGCATCCTGAAGAACAAGATCGCCGAGTGGGCGGGCCGCTTCCCGGAGATCAAGGAGACCGGCACCGACACCAACCCGGGTGTCCGCCTCGAGCTCTCCGGCGTCGACGTGGACTCCGTCATAGCCAACGCCAACGTCAACGACAACCCGGGAAATCGCCAGGCACTGGCCAGGCGGATCCTCGTGGAGGAGCTCGGCGTCGAGCAGGGCAGGTTCAGTGACGAGCTGAACCTCGTGTGGCGGGGCACGGAGCGCAGCGTCGAGGTGGTCTTCGGGAACATCGCGGACAAGGACGAGATGCCCGACCACGACCTGGAGCCGCAGACGGAAGGCCGCTGGCGGATCGCCATCGACCTGCCCTTCGACGAGGGCGAGTACGGAGCGGTCGACGACGTCAACCGGATGCGGGGGCTGCGCGAGAAGCAGCAAGGCGAGCGGTGGCGCACCGTCGCGTGGCTGCCCACCCACCTCTCCAGCCAGCGGTACGCGGACTTCCGCCGTCTCGTCATCATCGACAAGGCGCTGGCCGACGAGCAGCGTTTCGACACCCAGTACGCGGGCCACCTCAACGCGGACAACCGCGCCCGCGCCAAGGGTCTCCTCGAGACGCAGCGGGAGGCTCTGCTCAAGAACATCAAGGCAGCGTTCAAGCAGGCTTACGGACTGGCCGACAAGAAGGCCACGGACGTGGAGCTCGGCTTCGGCGACCACCTGGAGTCGCTGCGCGACGTCGACGGTCTCGCCTTGTCCTTCGGCCAGTCCTTGCGTGAGGGCATCCGGCACATCGCGGGCAAGCTGCTCGCCGGCCAGTACCCGGAGCATCCGGACTTCGACCCCGAGGGCACCGCGAAGACCGTCGTCACCGCGGCCGACGCGCGCAAGGTGTTCACACACATCCGGGCCGCCGCCGAGGCCCGCGACGGGCGCACCGAAGTCCCCGCGGGTGACCGCAGGCTGATGCAGCGGGTGGCTCAGCCGCTGCGGCTCGGGACGCAGAAAGAGGCGTACTTCGAGGTTTCTTCCTACTGGGCTGACCATTTCCGGCAGCTCGCACGTGAACAGGGGATCACGGGGGATCTCTCCCTGATCACCCTCACCGACTGGACCGACCGGCCTCAGCCGCGCGGCTTGCCCGACTTCATCGCGAAGCTCGTGGTGGCGTCCTTCGCCGAGATGGACGACCGTGTATGGGTGCGCGAAGGCATGCCACTCGATCCGGCCCCGGAGCTGTCGACGATCAAGGACCGGGACACGCTGCGCAGCCAGCCGCTGCCGTCCGAGGAGGATTGGGAGACGGCCCGGCAGCGCTTCGGGACGGTATTCGGGGAGACGGCGCCGACGCTCCGGCGCGGGCGGATGGTCAACCAGTTCGCCCGCCAGATCACCGAGCAGGCGCGTGCCTGCCAGGAACCGGCCGCCGAACTCGTACGACGGCTGGAGGAGCACTCCGATTTCCTGGAGCTCAACGAGACCGACGAAACGGGCCGCCTCGGCATCGCGCGGCGGGCCGTCGACCTGCTGAAGGCACTCGCCCAGGCGGCAGGCCAGGGTGCCGCGGGAGCAAAGAAGACCGTGGAAGCACTGGCCTCCTTCGAACTCGGCACGGTCAGCGCGGATCGCTACGGAACATCGGTCAAGCAGGCGAAGGCGGTGGCCGAAGCGCTGGCCTCGGCTTCCTGGACCACTCTCGAACTCGCCTCCGCCGAGGGGCCGGAAGGCCAGGCACTCCTCGAGTCGCTGCGGAACGTGGCCCGAGGCGACCAGCGGACCGGTGACCTGCGGGATGCCTTGGCACGCACCCAGCGTGAGGTGCTGGCCCTGATCAAGCGGAACCGGGCGGCCGCCACCCCGTCGCCCGCGCCCACGCGTACGTCCATTCCCGCTCCCCGAAGCGCGGGGGACGTATCGCTGACCACGGGCACCAGCCACCCGCCCGTCCCGGAGGGCGAGCCGTCCGCGCCCGTCGGCGGCACGGTGAAGGTGCGTCGCCGGTCGGGTGGCGGACGCACCACGGCGGCCCAGGCGGTGGCGGAACTGCAGGCGGATCTGGCGGATCTGGCCTCGCGGGAGCCCGGCGTCACCATAGAGATCACCTGGCGGGTGATCGACTCATGAGTGCAATGGCCACCTCGGTCGCCGTGCGGCTGAACCTCGCGACTATCACCCAGTACCTGTCGTCCCAGTCCTCGCTTGCCGCCTCGCTCACCGGCGGCGGCAAGCGGCGGGCGGTGCTGCTGCGCTCGGCGCCGCAGTGGGAGGGTCCCGTCGAACCTGTGTGGGCCGACGGGCAGACCGCTCGGATCGCGGCCGCGCCCTCCCCGCTCGCCGTCCATGAGTTGCTTCTCGGCCACCTCGTCGACGGGGCGGAGGGACCGAACGTCCTTGTGGTGCTGACCGACCGTGAGCAGAACGAACTCGACCCGGCGATCCTGTGCCGCGCCCACAAGCGGCGCATCGAGGCCGTGGACAGCTGGGATGTGGTCCGCCAGGCGTTCCGCGCGCAGCAGGTCGACCCCAGGCTCAAGGAGGACAATTGGGCCGCCGAATCGCTCCTGGACGCCAATCAGGGCAACTGGCCACCCATCGCGGGCCGCATGCTGTCCCGGCACACAGCCCTGTCCGCCCTGGCGCTGCGGCGGCTACGGCTCGGCCCGTACGACGGCGATGCCGGGCCGCCCCGCTCGGGGCTCGGGCCGGCGGACGGCAGCCTCGATGCGCAGACCTTGCTCGGCTGGTCCCTGACCGTCGGCGGCCCCGAGCGCTTCCTCCGGCTGCGCGGCCCCGAGCGTGAGGGCCTGGCCGCGTTCCTGAGCGAGGAGGAGCAGGCGGGCCTCGCAGGCCAGGCGCTCCTGGCTCTAGCCGAGGCCGAGCACGGTGCTGACGCGGTCGCGTTCGGCCTGGTGTGCGCGGCGCTGTGGCGGCACGCCGCGCCGGACGCCGCCGTCTACCGGGCGCGGGGGCGTGCCGAACGGTGGTTCGGTGAGCAGCCCCCCGCGGCCGGTGAGCAGCTCGACTCGCTGGTGTCCGCCCTCGGGCGGGCTTCGGAAGACTACGTCTGCACCTTGCTCACCAGCGCTTCACGTGGAACGGGCAGTGTCAGGGAGCAGGCCCGGGAGGCACGGCGGATCAGCGCGATCGTGCTGGACCGGGCCTCCGCGCTCGTCCGCCAGTTCGGCGCGGAGGAAGCAGCGGAGTTCAGCCCGGTGTTGCCCGCGGGCCTGGAGGCCGGGTTCACGGCCGTGGGGCGGGCGCTCGCGGCCGAGCGACTCGAAGCTCTCGCGAAAACGGTCCGGTCCCTGGACGCGCACAAGCGTGCCGACCTGCCCGAGGCGCGGGCGCGCATCGAACGGGCCCGTATGGCGGGGCGCCTCGCACAGTGGCTGGCGAGCGACCCGGCCGTCGAGGCGGACACGGTGGCCGCCGCGATCGAGCGGCAGATCGCCGAGACGGGATGGGTGGACCGGGCGCTTGAGCACATCGAAGCCGGTGGGGATCCGGACCCCGTTCTGAAGTCCACGTACGACACGCTCGGCGCCCGGGTCCGTGAGCGCCGGCACGAGATCGACCGGAACTTCGCCCTCGCCCTGGCGGACTGGACGACCGCGGGCACTTCGCCCGAATCGATGCTGACCGTCGAGACGTTCCTCGACCGGGTCGTGAAGCCGACCGTTCGCGGCAGCGCGGGTCGACGGGTGCTGTTGCTCGTGCTGGACGGGATGAGCGCTGCCATCGCCAGCGAGCTGGCAGAGGAACTCCGCGCTTCCTGGGCGGAGTTCGATCCGGTGAACGAGCGTGATCCCGGGCGCCGCGCGATGGCGGCGGCCCTGCCGACGGTGACCGCGGTCTCCCGTACGTCCCTGTTCGCGGGGAAGCTGATGAAGGGCTCGCAAGCGGACGAGAAGCGGTTGTTCCCCCTCCACAAGTTCTGGGGCGGGGCTCCCGCGGCCGTGTTCCACAAGGACGACCTGCGGGGCGAGGGGGCCGGCGACACCTTCGGTCCGGCCCTCACCGAGGCCCTCACCGACGGGCGCACGCATGTCGCGGTCGTGCTGAACGCCATCGACGACAGGCTCGCCAAAGAGCAGAAGCTCGGCGACGGGGCCTGGCAGGCCGATCACATTCCCGGGCTGCTCGAACTGCTCCGTGTGGCGGCCGCCCAAGGCATGGCCATACTCTTGACCAGCGATCACGGCCACGTGGTGGACCGGCACGGTGTCAGGGCCGAGGCGCCGTCCGCCACCGAGTCCGCCCGGCACCGAGTGCCGAACGGGACGATCGGGGCGACCGAGGTCGTACTCTCGGGCCCACGGGTGATCTGGCCGGAGCCGGGCGCCTCGGTGGTCGCCCTGTGGGACGGAGACTCCCGCTACACCGCCCGCAAGGCGGGTTACCACGGTGGTGCGTCGCTCGCCGAATTCGCCATCCCCGTCCTTGCCTTTCTCCCCTTCGGCGCGACTCCGCCGAGGGGTTGGCGGGAGCTGGGTGATCAGCGGCCGACGTGGTGGGATCTGGACGAGCAGCAGTCTGGTTCCGCCGCGCCGCGGACCGAGCCGCTCCCCCCGCCGAGAAAGCCGGGCCGGCAGAAACCGACGAAGGCGCAGGCCGAGCTGGCCAAGGCGCACGACCCACTGTTCCAGGTCGCGCTGGTGCCGGCGGGCGAGAGCGCGGAGACGCTGATCACCACGGCGCTGGTGCCGCCGGATGAAACCCTGGTGACCGCGCTCCTCGCTTCCGAGGCGTTCCGGGACCAGGTCGGCCTGCTGGCCCGTCAACCACCGCAGGAGAAAGTGGCGAAGGCGTTGCTGGCTCTCCTCGGCACGGGAGGCACCCTGCCCGTCACGGCACTGGCGCAACGGGCGGACTACCCCGCCACCCGGGCCGATGGCTTCGCGGCGATTCTGCGGCAGCTTCTCAACTACGACGGGGTGCAGGTCCTGGAGACACTGCCGGACGGGCGGACCCTTCGCCTGCACAGCGATCTGCTGCGGCTGCAATTCGGCCTGTGACGCCGTAGGAGCTCAGCCGACGTAATCGCGCAGCAAGGCGGCGAAGGCGGTCAGCTCCCGCATGGATTCGGGCGGGAGCGGTTCCGCATCGAAGTGGGCGATCCGGTTACGGATCGCCTGCACCCGTTGCAAGTGACGGACGAACTGCACCCGATCCAGCGATTCACACCCCAAGGCTGTCCAGTTGAGATCGGCCAGCTGCGCCATTGCCGTCTTCTTCTGCTCGCCGTCGAGCAGGCGCACATAGTCGCCGAACACCAGGTCCTCGACCTTGCCCGTACGTTGCTCGGCCTTCTTGGTCGTCTGGACGGCCTTGACGGCATCGGTGCTGAGCGTGGCGCCCAGCCACCGGCGCAGCAGCGATTCGATATCCCCGAGCAGGAAGAACGGGCGTGCCGCGCTCTCGAAGCGGTCGACGACGTGTGCCTGGGTGACGATGCCGCACAGCGCTCCGTCCTCGCCTCGAACCAGCAGGTAGCCCTGTTCCCTCAGCGTCGGCAGGCAACCGAAGAACTCGTCCCGGACGTCTGCCGTCGGCAAGGAATCCTGCTGCATGGCGTTCTCGAGCGTGGGTTCCTTCCTCCGCTCGTACATGAGTGCCAGAGAGCGCCAGGTGACGACGCCGTGCAGCGCCGTCATGCCTGTGGTGACGGGGACCTGATCACATCCTTGACGACGCATGAGGAACGTCGCTTGGGTCAGTGCGGCGTTGGCGTGAACGCAGTGCACCCCGTCGCGCGCGGAGGGCAGGTCACCGATCAGCAGGCGTCGCGGAAGCGCGCCGGACGGCAGCGGTTCGTCCTCGGCCGCGTCGTCGCTCTGCGGGGTGGGGGACACAGCCGTCGCGAGGGCGACGATCTGCACGCGGTCCCCCACCCCGCAGGTGGCGAAGTCGGGCAGGGTCGCAAGGCCCGCATCTGTCAGTACCTTGGCGATGTCATAGACATTCCACGGCCGACGCACCCGCTCGCCGAAGAGATCGAGTAATTCCCCGAGGGGCACCTCGGAGCCCTTGAGCTCGATGAGCTCGCGTTCACTGGGCCGACGGTTCACCGGACCACCTCGTCGTCCGGCATGTCGCGCAGGATGGTCCGCTTGCCCATGGCCGCGTGCGCCATCGCCAGAAGCTGCTTGGCGCGCGCGGAGTAGAACTCCTCGTAGTCGTTCTTCCGCAGCAGATACGGATCGATGAGGTGCGTGGCGATCACGTCGTCGAACCATTCACGGCGCATGTCGGCGGCCACGGCCAGGGAATCGAGCCAGGATGCCGGCGGACCGGTCAGGGCCTGGGCGGCGCGCAAGGAGAGCGGCGTCTTGTTGACGATGGAGTTGGCGGGAAAACTGCCGTCGGGCCGGTGCCGCCGTACCCAGGTGCGCGGGAAGACATGCCGGATGTCCACCCCGTACTCGTCCAGGACGCTCGGCTTCAGCGGGGCGTCCGTATAGTGCCAGTCCACGGCCCCCTGCTTGACGAGCAGGGCGTAGATTCCCTTGTAGGCGGCGCTGTTCCGGGTGGTGAGGGTGTCCAGACGCTCCGAGAAGAAGTACGCGTCGTTGACGGTCTCGGGAGCAACGCCCTCACGCCGGATCCACGCGATGAGCTGCTCGACATCGCGGGTGAAGCGCGTCTCGGTGGAGCCTCCGTACATCTCGCCGAGCACGCCGCACCAGTACCACTGGGTGATCATGTCCTCGGCGCCGAGCTTGTCGGTATCCTCGCCGAGGATGGCGCGGACCGCGGCGAGCGGCACCAGCTGGGTGCGATAGGGCAGATCGGTGACGCGTACGACGCACTGCTTTTCGAGGAAGGCACCGACCCAGGCGAACGCGTCCGCCAGCCGGGGCGCCAGCTGTTCGAAGTCCGTGAGAGGCAGTTCGAGAAGATCCCTGCGCTTGCAGGAGACGCCGGTGCCCAGCCCGTCCTGCTTACGGAGCCAGGTCCGTACGAGCGCGACGGCCTGCAGGAAGTCGCTGCTGCTCAGGCCGTCGTCCAGGCCGATGTCCAGACGGCCGAACACCGGGTAGCGGCCGGCCAGTTCCCCCTTGATCGCCTGCCACGCCTTGGGCAGCTGGTAGTACGTGCCCTCCCGCCACCGGTAGGCGCGATCACCGGCGTAGGTGGCGGTCAGGAGCTCGAAGACGTTGAGGGGAACGCCACCCGTGTTCACCCGCTCGAAGACGGCACAGACGGCGTCCATGGAGGTGGAGGCAGCCAGCTTGATCATGGGCACCTGGAAGGAGCGCACGTGCTCGAGGACCTGCTCCTCGAAACGGCTCCACAGGTCGAAGCGCCGGTCGTCGCCCCTCTCGTACACCCGCCGCCAGGCGTTCACCTTCTGGGTGTCGAACACGATGCGCAGCGGGAACAGTCCGGCGGTGCACTCGCCCTCGGGGCTGGTCAGATCGTGGATGACATCGCGGGCGAAATTCGCCCGCAGGATCTTGTCCTCGGGCACGGAGACGATCGCCTCGTCACGGTCCGCGGGAGAACCGAGGGCTTTGTCGATGTCGATGTAGTACCAGCGTTTGACGTTGTCCCGCGCGTCCTTGGTTTCCACGGGCCGGTCTTGGAACAGCGCCTGGAACAGTGAGGTGAGACGCTGCTGGCCGTCGAGGAGCAGCAAGCTGGGCTCCGACTCCTCCGCCGCTTGCGCTCCTGTGAGAGTCCGGGCCCGGAACGGCGACTCACCGCCCGTCTCCAGTGTCATCACCACGCCGAGGGGATAGTCGAGCGTCACCGTCGCGATGATGGCGCGAATTCGATCGTCGTCCCATTTCCAGTCGCGCTGAAAATCCGGTAATTGCAGTGTCCCTGACGCCACATCCGCCAGAATTGCCTTGAGCCTTACATTGTCGAGTCCTGCCACAGCGCCTTACCCCACCCTCGCGGTTCGCGCTCGCGTGCGCGAGCAGCGATTAGACCAAGAGGGCGACGAGGCAGTCAACGCGGTTCCGCGGGACGAGGCTTGGGCCGGGACGCCCACGCACCTCCGGCCCAATGGGACACTGGAGGACATGAGTACCGCTCGGCCCACGCGACCCGCCGCCGTGAGCGCGGCGCGCCGCCGCACGGTGATCGACGCCCTGCGGCGCGGTGCCGTGCCCGAGGCCGGGCTCGACCTGCTGGCCACCGGACTGGACCGGTTCGAGGGAGCGCTCGACGACGAGTTGCACGCGGTCGCTTCCGGAGCATCGGTGTTCAAAGCCGTACGCGGTGAATACGGTTCCGGCAAGACGTTCTTCACCCGGTGGCTCGGAGAGCGGGCCAAGCGGCTCGGCTTCGCCGTGGCCGAGGTCCAGATCTCCGAGACCGAGACGCCCCTGCACAAGCTCGAGACCGTCTACCGGCGGCTGACCGAGCGGCTGAGCACCCCCAGCTTCCCGCCCAGCGCACTCAGGCCGGTCGTGGACGCCTGGTTCTACGCGTTGGAGGAAGACGCCCTCACTGCCGGAGCGAGCGAGGAGGAACTGGCCGCCGGGGTGGAGAAGCTGCTGATCGCGCGACTCGCCGAAGTGTCCCGGCACGCCCCGTCCTTCGCAACCGCTCTGCGCGGTTACCGGTCGGCTCTCACCGAAGGCGACGAGGCGACCGCGGCCGCTGTCCTGGCCTGGCTGGGCGGTCAGCCGCATGTGGCCGCGGCGGCACGGCGATCGGCCGGGGTGCGTGGCGATCTCGACCACTTCGGCGCCCTCGGCTTTCTGCAGGGCCTTCTGACCGTGCTGCGCGACTCGGGACACCGGGGGTTGTTCATGGTCCTCGACGAGGTCGAGACGCTGCAGCGCGTTCGGTCGGATGCCCGGGACAAAGCGCTGAACGCGCTGCGGCAGCTCATGGACGAGGTGCACTCGGGACGGTTCCCCGGCCTGTACCTGGTGATCACCGGTACCCCGGCGTTCTACGACGGCCAGCAGGGTGTGCAGCGGCTCGCGCCACTCGCGCAGCGCCTCGCCACCGACTTCACCACCGTTCCCCGCTTCGACAATCCCCGCGCGGTGCAGCTGCGGCTGCCCGGGTTCGACCAGGAGTCGCTGGTGGATCTCGGCGTGACCATCCGGGATCTGTACGCGGCGGGCGCCGACGCCGCCGACCGCGTCAGGGCACGCGCGGATGACGCGTACATCGCCGAGCTCGCCCATGCCGTGGGCGGGACCCTGGGCGGGAAAGCCGGCGTCGCACCCCGGCTGTTCTTGAAGAAGCTCGTCGGTGATGTCCTCGACCGCATCGACCAGTTCGATGACTTCGACCCCAGGAAGCACTACCGTCTGACGGTGGCCGACAGCGAACTCACCGACGTCGAACGCAACACGATGGCTGCTGGATCGGCCGACGACGTCGAGTTGGACGTGTGATGACCGGCGCCGGCGAACCGGACCCCGTCGACCGGCTCGACCCCGTCGTACTCCACCACGTGGTCAACACGCTCGGCTGGCGCGACCTGCGACCGCTGCAACGCGACGCGATCACCCCATTGATGGACGGCGAGGACGCCGTGTTGCTCGCGCCGACGGCGGGCGGCAAGACCGAGGCGGCCTGCCTGCCGATCCTGTCGGCCATGTCCGGGCAAGGCTGGTGCGGCACGTCCGTGCTCTACCTGTGTCCGCTCAAGGCACTGCTCAACAATCTCGCGACACGCGTCGACTCGTACGCCCAGTGGCTCGGGCGACGGGCCTGCTTGTGGCACGGCGACACGAAGGAGTCACAGCGGCAGCGCATGCGCACCGACCCTCCGGACATCCTGCTCACCACACCGGAGTCGCTGGAGGCCATGCTCATCGGCGTGAAGACCGACCATGCCCGCCTCCTGGGGAACGTGCGGGCAGTCATCATCGACGAAGTGCACGCCTTCGCGGGCGACGACCGCGGCTGGCATCTACTCGCCGTGCTGGAGCGTCTGCAGCGGGTGACCGGGCGTACGCTGCAGCGGATCGGGCTGTCGGCGACCGTCGGGAACCCTCAGCAGCTCCTCTCCTGGCTGCAAGGGTCCGGCGCCGGCAGACGGCCGGGCCGGGTCATCGCGCAGACTCCGGACAGCGCACGCCCGGCGGGCGCGGTGGAACTGGACTACGTCGGCTCCCTGGACAACGCCGCCAAGCTCATCTCCGCCCTGCACAAAGGGGAAAAGCGGCTGGTGTTCTGCGACTCGCGGCGGCAAGTGGAGCATCTTGGCGCGGCGCTCAGGGCACGCGATGTGACCGTGTTCCTTTCGCACGCCTCCCTGGCCGCGGAGGAGAGGGCCAGGTCCGAGCAGGCATTCGCGGAGGCGCGCGACTGTGTCATCGTCTCGACGTCCACGCTGGAGCTCGGCATCGACGTGGGCGACTTGGACCGCGTCATCCAGATCGACGCACCCGGCACGGTGGCCTCCTTCCTGCAACGCCTCGGGCGTACAGGGCGGCGTCCGGGGTCCACACGAAACTGCCTGTTCCTCGCGACAGGCAAAGACACTCTGCTGCAGGCGGCCGCGCTGCTCCTGCTCTGGGGACGGGGCTGGGTCGAGCCGGTGACCGCGCCGCTCGAGCCCCGCCACCTGGTGGCGCAGCAACTGCTGGCCGCCATGCTCCAAGAACGCAAGATCGGCGACCAGCTGTGGCCGGAGCAGTGGAACGGTCTCGCCCCCTTCGACCGCTCAGCGGTCCCGATCCTGCGGCATCTGGTGGGTGAGGGCTTCCTCGACGAGGACGGCGGGATGCTGTTCATCGGCCCGGAGTCCGAACGGCGTTTCGGACACCGGCACTTCATCGAGCTGACCGCCTCCTTCACCGCTCCGCCGCAGTTCACCGTACTGTCAGGGCGCACGGAGATCGGACGGACGGATCCGTCCGTCCTGACCGAAGAGCGGCCGGGCCCTCGCCGGTTGCTGCTCGCCGGGCGCAGCTGGCAGGTGACCTTCATCGACTGGGGCCGCAAGCGCGTCTTCGTCGAACCCGTCGGCAGCGGGGGCATCGCCAAGTGGAACAGTGGTTCGCTCGCCGGTTTGTCGTACGCGCTCACCCGTGCCATGCGCGAGGTCCTTCTGGGCGAGGACCCTCCTGTCTCGCTGACCCGCCGGGCCGTGGCATGCCTTGCCGAGTGGCGGCAGGAAGACGCTCCTCATGTCGTGCACCCCGGCGGAACACTGGTGACCCGGACCGGAAGTGATGTGCGCTGGTGGACCTGGGCCGGCTACCGCGCCAATGCCACGCTGGCGGCGACGCTGCCGTCGGTCGCCGATCCCGTCCAACGCCCTACGGACTGCTGCGTGCGACTACGGGAGGACCTGACGCCCGCAGCCTGGCGCACGGCCTGTGAAGGTGCCGAGGGGGGCGCGGCTCTGGTGCTCCCCGATGTGGACTACCGCGCGGTGCGAGGGCTGAAGTTCTCCGCCGCGCTGCCCCAGCGGCTCGCGGTGACGACGGTCGCCACCCGGCTCGCGGACTTCGACGGGGCGCGCGCAGCACTGGCGGAGCCAGTGCGCTTCCACCTCGGCTCCTCCGCCTGACGGCAAGCCGTGCGTCGGGCACGATGTCCGCGACGGGACACGTGGCACAGTCCTCCTGACCGACGTCGGGAACCACGCTCTGGATGCGTGATCCACCTCCTGCTCTAGGATGGCCAGGACCATCTCAGCGGCCCGACGGGCTTCCGCTCCGCCTCTGCGGAACCGAAGGACATGCCCCCACCCGCAGAGTTACTTCGTGCTGCCTGGGGGCATTTTCTTGCTGTTCCGTGAGTCCGCGGCGTCGTTGGCCAAACGCACGCACGTTGAAGGACGGCTGACAGAGCTCCTGACCGAGAACTTCCTCCACAAGCACCGCCGTCGGCCTCAGCCGTCGGAGGTGCGCTCTTGGGACCGCAGTATCCCCGCGCTCACCAACGCGCTGGTGGAAGCCGGGCTCGGCGAGGTCGAGATGCTGCTGGAGTACGGGCTACCGCTGACCAGCAAGCGCGCGGACGTGATACTCGCCGGCGTACACCCGGCCGACGGTGAGCCGTCGTACGTGGTGGTGGAACTCAAGCAGTGGAGCGAGGCTTACCCGGAGGACGACGATCCGCTGCGGTGCCGCATCCCTGCCTACCCGACGCCCGTCCTCAATCCGATCGAGCAAGTGCGGGTCTACTGCGATTACCTGGTCTCGTTCAATGGGGCGTTGGAGCGGACTCCGGAGTCGGTCGCCGGGGTGGCGTACCTGCACAACGCGACCGAGTTCGGGGTAGCGGGATTGCGCGCTGTCACCGAGAACCATCGGGGCCGCATGTTCACCGGTGAGCAGCGCGGTGCCTTCCTGAACTATCTCCGCTCGAGGCTCGCGCCGAAGCCGGGCGCCGACGCGGCTGATGCGCTGCTCCAGGGCAAGGTGCGGCCGTCCAAGCAGCTGATGGCCGTCGCTGCCGAAGAAGTCCGCAACCGGGAACAGTTCGTGCTGCTGGACGAGCAGCGACTCGCCTACGAGACGGTGATGTCCGCGGTCCGGAAGGCACGGCGGTCCCACCACAAGCAGGTGGTCGTGGTGGCCGGTGGCCCGGGCTCCGGCAAGAGCGTGATCGCCCTGTCCCTGCTGGGCGACCTGTACCGGCGCGGAGTGCCAGCGCTGCACGCCACCGGTTCGCAGTCCTTCACCAAGACGATGCGCAAGGTCGCCGGCGCCCGGAAGCCCGAGGTCCAGAGGCTCTTCCGCTACTTCAACAGCTTCATGGAAGCCGAGCCCAACGATCTCGACGTGCTCGTCTGCGACGAGGCGCACCGGCTCCGCAAGACCTCCGCCAACCGCTACACCAAGGCCACGCTGCGCACCGGCCGCCCGCAAGTGGCGGAGCTGATGGACGCCGCCCGGGTTCCGGTGTTCCTTCTGGTCAGCACCAGGTGGTGCGTCCGGGTGAGATGGGGACGGTGGAGCAGATCCGGGAGGCCGCGGCCGAGCAGGGGCTGGAGTGCACGGTCGTGGAGCTGGACAGCCAGTTCCGGTGTGGTGGCAGTGACGCGTATCTGCGGTGGGTCGTCGGCCTGTTGAGACTCGAGGGCGACAAACCTGCCGTGTGGGAGCCGGACGGCAAGGTGCAGCTGCTGACGGCTGACAGCCCCCAGGAGTTGGAGGACTTCCTGGCCGCGCTTCGGGCCCAGGACTACGGCGCTCGGATGTCGGCGGGCTACTGCTGGAAGTGGACGACGAAGATCACTCCGAGCATGTCGGGGCTGCCTGCGGACGTGGTCATCGGCGACTGGGCGAGGCCGTGGAACCTGTACGGGGACCGCTCCCTGTTCGGTGCGCCCCCGGCACCGCTTTGGTCCACCGATCCCGCCGGTTTCGGGCAGGTCGGGTGCGTGTACACCGCGCAGGGCTTCGAGTACGACTGGTCAGGCGTGATCATGGGCCCGGACCTCACCTGGCGGACCGACCGCTGGGTGGTGGACCGCACCGAATCCAAGGATCCCTCCTTCACCAAGACCACCCCGGACGAGGACGTCGACCGACTCGTCCGCAACACCTACAAGGTGCTACTGACCCGGGGCATGATCGGAACGATCATCTACTCGACGGACCCTGAAACCCGTGAGAAGCTCCGCTCGCTGATCCCCCCGGCCGCGGAGCTGCCGACCCTCACGTAGGACGGATCGACGGGACTTCACTCATGTCGCCAATGGGTCCTGCCCTCGGCGGAGGCGGCCGCGTCACACTGCGCCGCCGGAAAGCTGCTATGCGACAGAACCTCGCACCGTTGACCTGCAACCGTTCCTGCGCGGCTGGAGCCGGTGCGGTCTCGGCCCACCAGTGAGCCTCTATAACTCCTTTCTGATCCGCACGGCGGCGCTCTCAGCGCGGCCGCTGCCATGGGCGTGAGTCCGGGGCAGGCTTGGCCGGAGAAGACAACCTCAAGCAGGCTTTCATCGATGCGTTGGGCATCGTGCAGTAGGTACGAAGGTCGGCCACTGGACCGTTCGTCTCCTGGCGACGAAGGGCACCGAGTTGTGTAGCAAGCTGGCAGTGCTTCGAGACAGTGAGCTGTCGATCGAGTGTGAACCCGGCAAACCGCGATGGCTCTTCGACCATGATTCCTCGGTCGTCGATGCCTTCATCAGCCAACCACCCTGTGCGGGCAGCCCTGGCACGGGTGAGTTCCTGGACCTCATCGACGATGACAGCCAGCGTATGGGCCGGGCCATGTGACGCGCCGCTTTGCCAGGGCGAGCGAGAGGACGTCGTTGAAGTCGTGTACGCCGCGCTAGATGCGCAGCAACTCGTACGCCTCGTACAGCACCCGCTCGGCTTGCCGGTGCGGCCGGCGCAGCTCGGTGACGTACAGGGTCCGGCCGCCGGTAGCCTGGCGAGGTGGGCCACGGCGCAGCCCGATCACCGTCTTGCCCGTGCCCTCGCTGATGGGTGCCAGACCCAACCAGTTCCGGCGCACCAGCGTCCAAGCCGAGCAACCCATCGGACACAGCGTCGACAGCACCTTCTGTGTGACCGCCGATCCCTCACAGCGGGCTGACGCTCCAGGCACTGAGTGGCGGATGCTGCTCTAGTCCGCGAGTCCTCCGGCATGGCCAGTTCTCTGCCCCAGCCCAGCTTGCGCACTTGTGTGCGCCCCAATGCCCCGGCCTACCGTTCTCGGCCGGCCGGAGCACGCGGACACCGCGGGGGGACGCATGGCAAGAACTGCGCGACAGATCCTCAGGGAACTCAACGTCTCGACGACCATCCACGTCCGTTCGACAGCGGACCTGGTGGAGCACACGGGCAAAGCAGCGGCAGCCATCGACAAGCAGCGACGCGAGAAGGGTCAGGAAGCAGGGCGCAGAAAGTCCGACCTGCAGCCGGTTGTGCGGGCCGAGTGCGGCCGGACCATCGAGCTGACGCCGTGGCAGGTGCTGCATGCCGTAGCGCGGGGTTACGTGCTGGCAGGC
Source organism: Streptomyces sp. NPDC026206 (assembly GCF_040638465.1). Lineage (NCBI taxonomy): Bacteria > Bacillati > Actinomycetota > Actinomycetes > Kitasatosporales > Streptomycetaceae > Streptomyces > Streptomyces sp. NPDC026206. The sequence goes on along the minus strand of NZ_JBEZYL010000002.1, from coordinate 109,124 downwards.
CAGGGCATGGGACGGGGGCTCGCGGAACACTGGCAGAGCCTGAAGTACTGCGAGGCAGTGCACGGCGACCGGGCTGGAGCCATGGAGCTCACGGACAAGGGTCGGACTGCCGAGCGCAGGTACAAGGCCATGCAGTCTCAGGAGTTGGGCGTCGGCTTCGGACTCGCCGCGGCAGAGCACATCATGAAACGGCAGTACCCGGACCACGTGGTCTCGGTCGTGGACACGAGCACAGTGCTGCGTGCCGGCTGGGCCCTGGGCGGCTCCGAGCGGTCGAAGGGCTCACGGCCCCGGCCTGATTACCTCATCGAGGCATGGAAGCCCGGCGAGCCGTCAATCGTCACCTTCGTGGTGTGCAGAGGAAACCACCAGAAGCCGAGCAAGCGGACCCGCCGATCCCGCAGCACCACAGTCCGACAACTGGCCAGGGGCTCAGAGCTGGCCGAGGGCATGCAGATCGGCCCGTGGAACACAGCGCAGTGCCTGCTGCTCTCCACCGAACTCATGGGACAGGGCGGAGTCGTGGTCAACGTCCTGCAATCCCCCGGTGAAGCGCTCCTTCCCGAGCGCATACCCGGTGCGCCGCGAAACGCCGATCTTGAGGCTGAGGAAAGGAGCGGTATCCCCTACCCGAACGCGATCCACATACCCGCATGCGAGGGGAAGAGGGCACGGACCGTCGACGGCTTCCAGGTGTCCGAGGAGGATCTGGCCTGGTTCGGCCAGCTCCTGGCCCGAACCGGGAGCGCCGGCCTGACCGCGTTCGCCGGCGGAGGTCCCAGGACGGCCCAATACCTGACCAAGGGCCAGGGACGACAACACTACGACGTGCCCACTTTCGCAGCCACGTCCAGCTTTCACGACGCACATATCGTGATCGGTGGCACCAAGTTCGTCGGCACGGATCACGTCTTCCGCATGGAGACCGTGCGAATCGAGGCATTCTCCGGCATGGTCGAGGAGCTGTACGACTTGATCAGCCAGGGGCGCGTCGAAGACTACCGACGTGCAGCCCATAAGCTCCGCTCCCACTGGCACGGCGCGGATGCAGCCAGACGCTGGAACGGCCCGATCTCTTTCCACGAGGACGGGACCGTCATGGCCCTGAGCATCCTGCCGATCCGCAGAAAGCGCCCGCTGTGACCCGCCTCCCGCAATCCCGCTGACCCCAAGTGGCGCACGATCCCCGGTTGACCAAACCGGGGATCACAGGCAGCAGGGCCCGCCCGGCCGGCTTCGACGATGCGTTGCGCGTGGCAGTGTGCCCAGCTCGTTCGCTCCGACCGCCTTACCTGGGGGACGGACAACGGCACCTGCGCCGTCCGCGTCGTCGGCCACGGCGACGGACTGCACCTGGAGATCCGCCTACCGGAAGCGGACGCCAACCCCTACCTGGCGCGCTCGCCGCCGCACACCACGGCATCGATCATCGCCTGCAGCCCCCGCCGCCCTGCACCAGCAACGCCTACCAGACCGAGGCGAGGTCGGTCACTGGCACGCTCCACGAGTCTCTGGATGCCTTCCACAACAGCCCGGTAGTACCCCGCCGTGGTTGAGCATTACACCCACCTCAGGCAGGTCGAACTCGACGCCCCGCAGTGTCGTCACTGATGCCGAATGGCGCCGGTCGTTCGCCCCGAGCTTGACCACCAACTCCCGAAGACACCTGCCGCACAGCCTACGAATACCGCGAAGCGTCTTCTCAGGCCCAACGCAACCGCCCGCCAGCAGACCCCTGCGGCCAGCCGACGGGCAGATTCTTGCCCTCTGGCTGCCCTCCCGACGAGCGTCAGGAGAGCGTCACGAGCGTCATTTCAGCGTCAGAAATTCGCCCCTAACGCCCATAGCGCACATAATGCACGCCAGGTAAAACCGCAGGTCAGGCGGGGTTTCCCGTGGGCTTCAGGATGGCGACGCACTCCACGTGATGGGTCATCGGAAAAAGGTCGAACGCCCGCAGTGTCACCGGGCGGTAGCCGGACTCCGCGAAGTACTTCAGGTCGCGGGCCAGTGCCGCCGGGTCGCAGGCGACGTAGGCGATGCGGCGGGCGCCCAGGGAGGCGAGGTGGCGGACCGTCTGCTTGCCGGCGCCGGCGCGGGGCGGGTCGAGGACGATGAGGTCCGCGGAATCGATGCCCGTACGCGGGAGGACCTGTTCGACCTTGCCCTGCTCGATGCGGACGCGGTCGAGGTCCTGGAGGTTGTGGCGGGCGTCCTCCACGGCGCGCTTGCTGGACTCGATGCCGAGCACCGCGCCCTTCTCGCCGATGCGCTCGCCGAGGGCGCCCGCGAAGAGGCCGACGCCGCAGTACAGGTCGAGGGCCATGTCGTTCTTGCGCGGCATCAGGCCCTGCATGACGGCCTTGACGAGCATGTCGGCCGCCTGGGGGTGGACCTGCCAGAAGCCGCCCTCGCCGACGCGGTACGTGCGCTCGTCGGCGCGCTCGCGGACGAAGGGGCGGCCGTGCACGCGGTGCACCGCCTTGTCCTTCTCCCCGATGCGCATGACGGAGACCGGCTTGTCGAGCTCGACGATCGGCAGGCGGCCGCCCGGCTTGGGGGTGAGGATGACCTGACGGTCGGCGGAGCCGCTGGCGGCGATGGCCTCGACCGTCGCGATCTGCGGCCACTCGCGCTTCTCGATGCCGAGCTCGCTGACGCCGGGGGCGGCGATCATGCAGTGGTCGATCACCTGGACGTCGTGGGAGCGGTGCTTGCGCAGGCCGGCGTGGCCCTCGGCGTCGATCGCGTACTGGACGCGGGTGCGCCACGCGGGGACCTCGCCCTTGGCGACCTTGTCGCCGGGGGCGGGCATGACGGTGCCGTCCCAGCCGGCCTCCTCGGGCGTCAGGCCCGCCAGGTGGCTCAGCTGCTCGGCGACGACGGCGCCCTTGAGGCGGCGCTGGGCGCCGGGGGCGGCGTGCTGCCAGTCGCAGCCGCCGCACTTGCCGGGGCCGGAGAAGGGGCAGGGGGCCTCGACGCGGTCCTTGGAGGCGTCCAGGATCTCCACCGCGTCCGCGCGCAGGAAGCGGGACGTCGATTCGCCCTCGGTGATCCGGGCGACGACGCGCTCGCCGGGGAGCGCGTGGCGGACGAACAGGACGCGGCCCGCCTCGGTGCGGGCGACGCAGTGACCGCCGTGTGCGACCGGGCCGACCTCGACCTCGTACTCGTGGCCGACCAGCGATGCTTCGGTCTCTTGCTGCATGGCGGGTCGACTCCAGAGCGTTCAAAAGGGGTGAGGCGGGGACAGCCGTCCAGTCTACGTCCCGCCTCACCCCTCCCGTGACCGCGCTACTTCTTGGTGGCGGCCTTTTCCTTCTTCGGCTCCGTGACGGGGCCGCGCCGCACCGCACCGGGGGCGCTCCACTCGGCGCGCTTGCGGGCCCGCAGCTTCGCCGCCTCGGAGGAGTCGAGCTGCCAGGGCACGGAGGTCACCATCACGCCGGGCGTGAAGAGCAGCCGGCCCTTGAGCCGCAGGGCGCTCTGGTTGTGCAGCAGGTGCTCGTACCAGTGGCCGACGACGTACTCGGGGATGTAGACGCTGACCACGTCGCGCGGGCTCTCCTTCCGCAGCCGCTTGACGTAGTCGATGATCGGCCGGGTGATCTCGCGGTAGGGCGAGTCGAGGACCTTCAGCGGTACGTCGATGCCGCGGCGCGACCACTCCTCGCGCAGCGCCTTGGTCTCGGCCGCATCGACGCTGATGGTCAGGGCCTCCAGAGTGTCGGAGCGCATGAGCTTGGCGTAGGCCAGGGCCCGCAGGGTCGGCTTGTGGACCTTGGAGACCAGGACGATGGAGTGCACCCGGGAGGGGCGTACCGTCTCGTCGCCGGGCTCGTCGGCGGCGGCGATCTCCTCGGCGACCCGGTCGTAGTGCTTCCGGATCGCGGTCATGGTGGCGTAGAAGATCACCATGCCGAGGAGGGCCACCCAGGCGCCGTGGGTGAACTTCGTCAGCAGCACGACGACGAGGACCAGGCCGGTGAAGAAAGCGCCGAAGGCGTTGATCGCCCGGGAGCGGATCATGTGGCGGCGCTTGGCCGGGTCGGTCTCGGCGAGCAGGTGGCGGTTCCAGTGCCGCACCATGCCGATCTGGCTGAGGGTGAAGGAGACGAAGACGCCGACGATGTAGAGCTGGATCAGCTTCGTGGAGTCCGCGCCGTAGATGTAGACGAGTATCACGGCGGCCGCGGCGAGCAGCACGATGCCGTTGGAGAACGCGAGCCGGTCGCCGCGGGTGTGCAGCTGGCGCGGCAGGTAGCGGTCCTGGGCGAGGATCGAGCCGAGCAGCGGGAAGCCGTTGTAGGCGGTGTTGGCGGCCAGGAACAGCACCAGCGCGGTGGCGGCGGCGAGCACGATGAACAGGAACGAGCCGTTGCCGAAGACCGCCTCGGCGACCTGGGAGATCACCGGGTTCTGGGTGTAGTCCTCGCCGACGGGCGTGCCGTTCCTGAGCAGGTCGGTGGCCGGGTGCTCGGCCATGCGCACCTTGGTGACCATGGCCAGCGCGATGATGCCGCAGAACATGGTGACGGCGAGGCCGCCCATGAGGGCGAGGGTGGTGGCCGCGTTCTTGCTCTTGGGCTTGCGGAAGGCGGGCACGCCGTTGCTGATCGCCTCCACGCCCGTCAGGGCGGCACAGCCGGAGGAGAACGCGCGCAGCAGCAGGAAGACGAGCGCGAAGCCGGCCAGGCCCTGGTGCTCGGCGTGGATGGTGTAGTCGGCGGTCGGGGCCTTCATGGTCTCGCCCATGAACAGGCCGCGGATCGCACCCCAGCCGATCATCACGAAGACGCCGCCGACGAACACGTACGTCGGGATCGCGAAGAGCTTGCCGGATTCCTTGACGCCGCGCAGGTTCATCAGCGTGAGCAGCACGATGACGGCGATGGCGCAGGTGGTCTTGTTCTCGACGACGAAGGGGATCGCGGAGCCGAGGTTCTCGATGCCGGAGGAGATGGAGACGGCGACCGTCAGGACGTAGTCGACGAGCAGGGCGCTGGCGACGGTGAGTCCGGCCTTGGGCCCGAGGTTGGTGTTGGCGACCTCGTAGTCGCCGCCTCCGCTCGGGTAGGCGTGCACGTTCTGGCGGTAGGAGGCGACGACCGTGAACATCAGCACGACGACCGCGACGGCGATCCAGGGGCTGAAGTGGTAGGCGGACACGCCTGCCACGGACAGGACGAGCAGCACTTCGCCCGGCGCGTACGCCACGGAGGAGAGGGGGTCGGACGCGAAGACGGGAAGGGCGATGCGCTTGGGGAGAAGGGTCTCCCCAAGCTTGTTGCTGTGCAGCGCCCGGCCGATGAGGATCCGTTTCGGCAGGTCGGTCAGTTTGGACACGCAGAGGATCGTAAGGGTTCGATATCGATACCGCCCACCCGGCTACCCGGCGGAGCCGAAATCCGTTAAGGGGCCGTTAAGAGCCCGGGACGGGTCTTGACGGGCGCCGCGGGGGCGGTATTCGGTCTCAGGGGCGCAGCACGACGGGCAGCGACCGGTGGCCGTTGGAGATGAAGGAATCCACCTGGAGCAGTTGCTCCGGGGCCGCCGCCGGCCTCATGCGGGGGAAGCGCTCGAAGAGGGCGGGCAGCGCGATGGCGGCCTCCAGCCTGGCCAGCGGGGCGCCGAGGCAGAAGTGGACGCCGTGGCCGAAGGAGAGGTGCTCCTTGGTGGCACGAGTCACATCGAAACGGGCGCCGTCGTCGCCGTAGAGCTGCGGGTCGCGGCCGGCCGCCGCGTAGGAGGCGATGATCGCGTCGCCCTTGCGGAGGGTGATGCCGCCGTCGAGTGCGATGTCCTCGGTGGCGTAGCGCAGCGGGAGGTTCGCGACTGGGGCCTGGACGCGCAGTGTCTCTTCGATCACATCGTTCCAGCCGGCCTTGCCGTCGCGGACGAGGGCGAGCTGGCCGGGGTGGGTGAGCAGCGCGTGGATGGCGTTGTCGAGGAGGTTGACCGTGGTCTCGTGGCCGGCGCCGATCATCAGCAGGAGGGTGTCGACGAGTTCCTGCTCGCTCAGCGGGGTCTCGGCGTCGTCGTCCCGGGCGGAGATCAGGACGCTGGTCATGTCGTCGCCGGGCGTCTGGCGCTTGGCGGCGACGAGGCCGCCCAGGAGGCCGTACATGCGTGTGTAGTTGGCCGTGACCTCCTCCGGGTCGGCGGAGGTGTGGAAGATCGAGTCGACGCACTCGCGCAGGCCCTCGCGGGTGGGCTCGTCGTCGACGCCGAACAGCTCGCAGATCACCTGGATGGGGATGGAGTAGGCGTAGCGCTCGCGCAGGTCGACGATCTCACCGGGCGCGGTGGCGGCGAGGTCGTCGAGGAGGCAGGCGGCCATCTTCTCGATGCGGGGGCGCAGGGCGGCGGTGCGGCGGGCGGTGAAGGCCTTGGAGACGAGGACGCGCAGCCGCTTGTGGTCGCTGCCGTAGGCGGTGAACATGTTCTGCACCGCCACCCAGGTGTACAGCGGCCACTCCGGGGAGATCTCGCCGTTGATCCAGGCGGGCCAGTGCCGGCGCGGGTCCTTCGAGACGCGGGGGTCGGTCAGCAGCTGCTTGAGCAGGGCCTGGGTGGTTACTGCCCACGCCACCACGCCGCCAGGGAGCTCCACAGGGGTCGCCGGCCCGTGGGCGCTGATGCGGGCCGCCTCGCCATGGATGTCACGGCCGGTGGGGTCGATCGGGACGGGGCAGGTGTGGCGTTCCATCGGCTCTCTCCGGAGATCTCGGGCGGCAGGTGCTCGGCGGACGGGTGGTGCGGCCGGTCGCCCGGGTGGCCGGGCCGTCCCGGGTGGACGGGGGCGGGCGCCGGTACGGGCACGGGCACCGGGGGGAAGCGCACGGGCAGGGCGGTCAGGGCGCGGTGGAAGGGGCCGGGGCGCCACACCAGCCGGTCGGCGGGCACGGCCAGTTCCAGGTCCGGGAGCCGGTCCAGGAGCTTCTCGACGGCGGTGGCCGCGATGAGCCGGGCGGGGTCCTTGGCCGGGCAGTGGTGCGGGCCGGCGCTCCAGGCGAGGTGGGCGCGGTTGCCCGCGCGGCGGTCCGAGCGCAGGGCGGGGTCGGTGTTGGCTGCGGCGAAGCTCACCACGACGGGCTCGCCGGCGCGCAGCGGCACGCCTCCGAAGTCCAGGTCCTCTAGGGGGTAGTGGACGGCGTAGTTGGCCATCGGCGGGTCGAGCCAGAGGACCTCGTCGAGGGCGTCCTCGACGGGCATGCTGCCGCCGGCCAGGTCGCCCGCGAAGCGGTCGTCGGACAGCAGCAGGCGCAGCGCGTTGGCGATGAGGTTCTGCTGCGGCTCGGTGCCGGCGCCGATGAGGACGACGAGCTGGTGGAGCATCTCCTCGTCGCCGAGCTGGACCGGGTGGGCCATCAGCCAGGACGTCATGTCCGCGCCGGGCTGCCGGCGCTTGAGGGCGATGAGCTCCAGGAGGCTGCTGGTGATGAGGGCGTCGGCCCGTTCGGCGTCGACGCCGTCGAAGATGCCGGAGAAGCCCTCGACGAGGCGGTCGCCGAGTTCGGGCGGGCAGCCGAAGAGCTGCTGGAAGACCAGCAGCGGCAGGACCTTGGCGTAGCTGCCGAGCAGATCGGCCTCGCCGAGCGTGGTGAAGCGGTCGATGAGGCTGTCGGCGCTGCGCTCGACGTAGCCGCGCAGGGCGTTGGGGTCGATCCGGGCGAGACTGTCGTCGACGGCCTGCCGGTAGCGGCGGTGGTCGTCGCCGTCGGAGAACAGGCAGTTGGGCCGGTAGGCCATCATCGGCACGACGGGGTTGTCGGGCGCGACCCGGCCGTCGGCCAGGGCCCGCCAGTGGCGGGCGTCCTTGACGAACCGGTCCGGGCTGCGCAGCACCTCGAGCGCGGCGCGGTAGTCGGTGACGAGGGTGGCCTGTACGCGGGGTGCCAGCTCCACGGGCGCGGCGGGCCCGTACTGCCGCAGCCGCTGGTAGACGGCCTGCGGGTCGGCGGCGAAGTCGGGGCCGTACAGGGGGGTGCCGGGGCCCTGGCGGACGGGCCGGGGCGCAGGGGATCGGTGGGCGGGGCAGCCCGGTGGCGGCACGGGGCCGGCGTCGGGATGGTGGGTCACACGTGCTCCTGGGCGGTGCGGGTGCGGAGGTATTCCACCAGGGTGATCAGGGCGTGCGTGGAGGAGATCCGGTCGCGGGCGTCACAGGTGACCAGCGGGGTCTCGGGGAGCAGGTCGAGGGCCTCGCGGATCTCCGCCTCGGGGTGGGCGGGCGCGCCGTCGAAGTGGTTGACCGCGACGGCGTAGGGCAGGCCGTGTTCCTCCAGCAGGCCCATGACGTCGAAGGACTGTTCCAGCCGCCGGGTGTCGGCGAGGACGAGCGCGCCGAGCGCGCCCTGGGTCATGTCCTGCCAGAGCCGGGTGAAGCGCTGCTGGCCGGGGGCGCCGAAGAGGTACAGCACGAGGCTGTCGCTGAGGGTGAGCCGGCCGAAGTCCATGGCGACCGTGGTGGTCGTCTTGCCCTCGATGCCGGCCAGGTCGTCGACGAACGCACCGGCCTGCGTCATGGTTTCCTCGGTGCGCAGCGGCCGGATCTCCGACAGCGAACCGACGAACGTGGTCTTGCCGACCGCGAAGTGTCCGACGACCAGGATCTTGGCGGCGGTCCGTACGGTCCGCCGCAGATAGACGCCGCCGTCGGGGTGAGAGCCGTACGCGCCGGGGTCAGAGGCGAGCGCGGAGTCCATCGAGCACCTCCTGCAGGATCTGGGCCTCGGGCAGCTGTGCCGAGGGAATGGGGGCGCGGGTGGAGAGGTGGCCGCTGTCCACGAGGTCGCCGAGCAGCACCTTGGTGACGCTGACGGGCAGCATCAGGTGGCCGGCGATCTCGGCGACGGACAGGGCGCCGCCGAGGCACAGTTCCATGAGCGCGCGCTTTTCGGGGCTGAGGCCGCCGAGCGGCAGGTCGCCGTGCGCCATGACCAGGGTGACCAGGTCGAAGGTGTTGCGGGTGGGGTGGGAACGCCCGTCGGTGACGACGTACGGGCGCACCAGCCCTTTCTCGCGCCTCGGCGCCGGCGGGGTCATTCCGGGCTGCCCGGGCCCTGCCAGCCGTCCTGCCGCGGCGGGCTGACCAGCTCCTTGCCGAGCCGGTCGACCGTCTTCTGCATGCGGTAGGTGACGGCTTCCATGTCGACGTCCGCGCCCGCGGAGACGGCGAGGTAGGCGCCGGGACCGGCGGCTATGAGGAAGACGTAGCCGTGGGCGAACTCCACCAGCGTCTGCCGCCAGGGGCTGTCCTGATGGGTGGGGTGGGTGCAGAACTCGGTGGTGGAGCGGCTGATGGACTGCAGCCCGGACAGGGCGGCGGCCTGGCGCTCGGCCTCGTCCCGGTCGATGCCGCGGGAGTGGGCACGCAGCATGCCGTCGGCCGACAGCAGGATCGCGTGCCGGGCCTCCGGCATCTTCACGACCTCGTCGAGCATCCAGCCCAGCTCTTTGTTCAGGTGGTCGTTCACGCGTGCGGGTTCCCTTCGTCTTCTGCGGGGGTGCCGGGAGGGCGGGTGGGGGCCTGGCCGCCGGGGAAGCCGGGCGGTGGGCCCGGGACCTGGCCCCCGGCCGGCGGCTGCGGACCGGTGGCCGGTCCGCCGGGGAGGTGCGGGAGCGGGTGGTTGCCGGTGCGGCCGGACCGGGTGCCGCGCGCGAAGGCGCCCATGCGCCGGGCGTTCTCCTCGGCGGTGCGTTCACGGGGCAGCTCGGTGGGCATGGGCGCCGCGGGCCGGCCGTGCGCGCCGGCGCCGGGCTGCCGACGGCGGCGCTTGGGCAGCCCGCCGGCGGTGGAGCCGGTGACGGCCGGGCCGCCGGGGGCCGCGCCGTCGGCGGGCGGGGCGGCCGGCGGGCCGAGCGGAGGCAATTCCTCCGCAGCGTGCGTCCGCTCCGGGGGGCGCGCGTGGGTACGGGGCGCCTCGTGCGTACGGGGCTGCTTGTTCGCCCCGTTACGGGCCCGCCTGCGCCCCGTCAGCGGCGTGGTGCTCGGCCCGTCGATCTCGAGCTGGGTCAGCAGGGCGCTGGGCAGGAACAGGACGGCCCGGACACCGCCGTACGGCGAGCGCGTGTCGACCGAGACGCTGAAGCCGTAGCGCGCGGCGAGCACCCCGATGACAGGGAAGCCGAACTGCGGGGGGTCGCCGAGGCGCGAGACGTCCACCGCCCGCCGGCCGGACAGCATCGCGACGGCCTGCTGGACTTCCTGCCCGTCCATGCCGACGCCCGCGTCGTCGATGACGACGCAGGCGCCGTTGTGCACCGGCTGGAGGCTGACCTCGACGGTGGTGTTGGGCTGGGAGTGGCGGGCGGCGTTGTCGAGGAGCTCGGCGACGGCGAGGACGACGGGCTCCACGGCCCGGCTGACGACGGCGATCTCGGCGTGCGGATGCACCCGTACGCGGCGGTAGTCGCGGATGCGCGAGGTGGCGCCCCGTACGACGTCGGTCAGCGGGGAGGCGACGCGCTGCCGGCCGGGCCAGGAGCCGCACAGGACGGCGATGGCCTGGGCGCGGCGGCCGAACTGGGAGTTGGCGTGGTCGATCTCCAGCAGGTCCCTGAGCACATCGGGGTTGTCGTGCCGGTCCTGCATGTCGGAGATGGCCAGCTGCTGTTCGTGCGCCAGCCCCTGGAGGGCGCGCATGGACGCCTTGAGCGCGGCCTTCGCCGACTGGTCGGCGCGGGCCTGCGCCTTCTCCCCGGCCTGGGCGAACAGCTCCATCACCGACTGCAGGCGCTGGGCGAATGCGGTTCCGGTCAGCCGCTCGTCGAGCGGTCCGGGGAGGGGGGCGTCCGCAGTCGCCGCGTCCGCGACGGCGGGCAGCCGGACGCCGACCAGGTGCCCCAGCTCCTCGTCACGCGCGCGGAGGCTGTCCTCCAGCTGGGCGACGCGCCTGCGCACTGCGGTGGCGATCGTCCGCTGGCGCAGCAGCAGGACCGCGACGGCGGTCAGCGCGATGGCCAGACACCAGATCACCACCTCGGGTATGTGATGTGACATCAATTCCTCTTGGCATACGGGGACATGTGGTGGCGCCACCCCCCGGCGGCAGCCGGAGGAGGGACAGGTTCGGCGTCCTGACGTCCCGTCCAGAAGCGGAATACGCCGATCATCCTAGCCGTGCGGGTGACCGTGTGTCCGATCTCCGTCACGAATACCGAACAGGCTTACGCCCCTTCTTCGCGCACATACCGGGGAGCGGGAGAGGTAAGGCGATATCCGGCCGAAGTCCGGCGATTACCGACGGCCCGTCACGCGACCGATGGCGTCCGGCTGTGGACCGCCCAGCAGGACGGCCACGGTGGAACCACACCCTCCAGGGGCGGGGGCCGCGGCGGGCGGGGGTGACGCGATCAGGGCGGCACGTTCGGGCCAGGACGGCCCGGGCAGCCGGGACGGCCGGGCCTTCCGGGGGCGGAGCCCCGGCGGTCCCGCGCATCCGCTCCGGTGTTCCGCGCGTCCTGATCATCGCCCGAGCCTATGGCGAACGCGCCGCGCGATGAAGGGGAGGGTCGCCGGACCGCCCGGCCCCGGGGATGCATGGCACAGGGGGCGGGCGCACCATGGGTGAGGAAAGCAGGCGCCGCGGGGGCCGCGACGCGCGGCGGGGCCCACGGGCCGGGCGGGCCCGCCGGCAGCGGCACGCCCCTTCCCCCGTGCCGGGCGCACGGCCCCCGGCGCCGACGCGCCGGACATCCCTCCGGCGGACGGCGGATCTCTCCCCCGCAGCGACAAGGCGACAAGGTGGGCAGACTCATGCGCGAAACGAGACGGACGGGGCGGCGCGCCAGGCCCGCCCTCGTCCTGGCCGGAATCCTCGTGGTCTCCACGGTCGAGGCCACCGGCGCGGGCGCACGGACGGACCCGGCCCTGGCCTCCGGGCCCTCCGCCGGCCCGGACGCGGCCATGACCTCGGGGCTCTTCACGGACCAGGACGTGGCGTCGCTGCTCCCGGACGCCCCGGACGCGGCTCCCCCGGACGCGGCCTCGATGCCTTCCTCCGGACCGGACACCTGTGTGCGCGGCATGTTCTGGCGCAAGGCGATCCCGGGCGACCACGTCTGCGTCACCCAGCACGGGCTCAGCCTGATCAGGCGGCAGAACGCCGAGGCGCCGGAGCACACCCGGCCCGACGGCAGCTGCACGCCCTCGAACTGGGTCTGGCGCTGGGCGGTGCCCAACGATCGCACCTGCGTCCATCGGACCGCGGCCCGGGACGCGCGGGGGGACACCGACCGGGCGACGTCGTACTGGGTGGCCACCCGCGACCGCATCACGGGGAACGACGTCGACAAGCACCCGTTCTGGTACGCGGACGCCTACTACCGGATCCGCAGTGTCCAAACCTCGCCCTGGCTGTACGCGAACATCTACGGGGGCAGCACCGCGGACGGCACCAAGGTCACCCTCCGCAGCAACACCCCGGGCCGGCAGAACTTCACGTTCCGGCGGGCGGGAGGCGGCGTCGCCTACCAGAACACCTTCGAGATCGTGGCGCGCCACTCGGGCAAGTGCCTGGACGTGCAGGGCTTCAGCAAGAACGACGGCGCGCCCGTGATCCAGTGGCCCTGCCACGGCGGCACCAACCAGAAGTGGTACTTCCACCGGCGGACCGACAATTTCTGGGAGATACGCTCGGTCGACAGCGACAAGTGCCTGGACGCCGCGAACGCCGACAACCCGGTGGTGAATCCGCCCCGGAGCGGAACCCACCTCCAGCAGTGGACGTGCCTGGGCAACAACAAGAACCAGGCCTGGCAGCTCTCCTCTCCGAACTGAGCGGAGCCTCCCCCGGCGCGGGCGGCCCGCGGGGCAAGGGCCGGGGGCCAGTCGGCGGTCCGGGGGCCCGGTCCGTGCGGCGTTGCGGATACGGTGGTGCCATGCGCCGTGCGCGGACGATTCTCCCGTGGGCGCGTCGCGTCGTACCCACGGGAGGGCTCCCGCGGGGCCGTGAGCCGAAGAAGGAAGATGTGAGCAGGGTGTTGGTGCAGGTCAGCGCGGTAGACCGGAGCACGGGGCAATAGTCATGCATATCGTGATCATGGGGTGCGGGCGAGTGGGCTCGGCCCTCGCGCAGACCCTTGAGCAGCGGGGCCACACGGTCGCCGTGATCGACCAGGACCCGACCGCCTTCCGGCGCCTGGGCTCCGGGTTCAGCGGCCGCCGGGTGACCGGCGTCGGCTTCGACCAGGACACCCTGCGCGAGGCCGGCATCGAGGAGGCGGGCGCCTTCGCCGCGGTCAGCAGCGGCGACAACTCCAACATCATCGCGGCCCGCGTGGCGCGCGAGATGTTCGGCGTCGAGAACGTGGCGGCCCGCATCTACGACCCCCGCCGCGCCGAGGTCTACCAGCGGCTGGGCATCCCGACCGTGGCCACCGTACGGTGGACGGCCGACCAGATGCTGCGGCGGCTGCTGCCGTCGGGCGCGGAGCCGCTGTGGCGCGACCCCAGCGGCGGCGTCCAGCTGGCCGAGGTGCCCGTGTCCGAGGCATGGGTGGGCCAGAAGGTGAGCCTGTTGCAGGAGGAGACCGGGGTGCGGGTGGCGTTCCTCACCCGGCTGGGCGAGGCGATGCTGCCGACGTCCGCGACGGTCCTCCAGGAAGGTGACCTGGTGCACGTGATGATGCGCACCGACGAGGTCGAGAAGGTCGAAGCGGCGTTCTCCGCCGGTCCCGAGGAGGCGTCGCACTCATGAGGGTTGCTATCGCAGGTGCCGGCGCCGTCGGCCGGTCGATCGCGGGCGAGCTGCTCGAGAACGGCCACGAGGTGCTGCTCATCGACAAGGCCCCCTCGGCCATCTCCGTGGAGCGGGTGCCGCTGGCGGAGTGGCTGCTGGCCGACGCGTGCGAGATCACCTCGCTCGACGAGGCCGCGCTGCAGCGCTGCAACGTGGTCATCGCGGCGACCGGTGACGACAAGGTCAACCTCGTCGTCTCACTGCTCGCCAAGACCGAGTACGGGGTGCCGCGGGTCGTGGCCCGCGTGAACAACCCCAAGAACGAGTGGCTGTTCAACGAGTCCTGGGGCGTGGACGTGGCCGTCTCCACCCCGCGCCTGATGTCGGCGCTGGTCGAGGAGGCCGTGAGCGTCGGCGACCTGGTGCGCCTGCTGCGCTTCAGCCAGGGCGACGCCAACCTCGTCGAGCTCACCCTGCCGCCGGAGGCCGCCCTGGCCGGCACCCGGGTCGGGGACGTGGACTGGCCGGAGGACACCTCCCTGGTCACCATCATCCGCGGCAACCGCGTGCTCACCCCCAACCGCGAGGACGCGCTGGAGGCGGGGGACGAGCTGCTGTTCGTGGCGGCTCCGGCCCGTGAGGAGCAGCTGGAGGACCTGCTGTCGGTGCGCCGCGAGGACACCGCCGGCTGAGCCCCGGTACGCATGCGAGGAGGGCCCCGGGAAGTCTCCCGGGGCCCTCCTCGCATGTGCGGCGCGTGGTCAGCGTGCCGTGGCCTCGGCCTCGCGCTCGGCGGCCTCGGCCGCCTCCATCTCCGCGAAGACGTCGATCGGCGGCGGCGCCTTCGACAGGAAGATCCAGGTCAGGTACACCGACAGCAGCATCGGCGGGATGCCGAGGGCCACCTTCACCCAGCCCAGCTGCGTGACGTCACCCCACCAGTAGAGAGGGAAGAGGACCGCGGACTTGGCGAGCAGGATCAGGCCCCACGCCCAACTGGCCTTGGTGTAGGCGACCTTGCGGCCGGGGTTGCGGGTGCGCCAGGAGAGGTTCTCCTTGAACACCGGCCCCAGGATCAGGCCCATCAGCGGATAGCCGGCGATCGACGAGACGATGTAGGCCACCGCCAGCCCCAGGCTGTAGAGCATGCCCGGCAGGTAGAAGTTCTTGGCGTCGCCGGACATCATCGCGAAGACGGCGCCGAAGGCAACCCCGAAGACGCCGCTGAAGGCGTGCTTGAGGGTGTCCTTGCGCACGAGCCGGGCGAGGCCGAGCACCAGGGACAGCCCCAGTGCGGCGATCGCCGCGAAGTGGATGTCCCGCTTGACCGTGTAGACCGCGACGAAGACCAGGCCGGGGACGGTGGTCTCCACCATGCCCCGTACGCCGCCGAAGGCTTCGAACAGGGCGGCCTCGGTGACGGATCTGGAGTCCGCTCCCTGCACATGCGGCACGCCCCGCGCGTCCTGGGTGGTTGGGTGATCCGTCGGCTTGTCGAGAGACGACAACGGCTACTCCTGTCCGAGCGGTCGGAGTTCGTATCTGGGGTTGAACAGCACTCTCCGGCCGCGGCTCATGGAGATCCGGCCGGAGGCGATCAGCTTACGGCCGGGCTCTATGCCCGCGATGGAGCGGCGCCCCAGCCAGACCACGTCGAGCGCGGCGGAACCGTCGAACAGCTCGGCCTCCAGTGCGGGCACCCCGGCGCGCGGCCGCAGGGTGACGGTCCGCAGCGTGCCGGTGACCTTCACTATCTGCCGGTCGTCGCAGTCGCATATGCGCGTGCAGCCGACGGCCGCCGTGTCCTGCTGCAGTTCCGCGTGGTGCAGCTCCTCCTGCGAGGTGGACAGCCGGTCGAGCATCCGGCGGAAACGGCCGGTCGGCCTCTCGGAACGGGGTACGGCACTCATGCCCCCAGCGTACCGGGGGCAGGGGCAGGCCGGATCAGCGCTCACACGGCGAAAACGGGGCCGCACGACCCCGCGATGCCGCCCGGGTCCACCTGAGGGCCGACCCCGGCCCCCCGGCCACCTCCGGGTCACACCTCGAACCGGTACCCCATCCCCGGCTCCGTAATGAAGTGCTTCGGGTGCGAAGGATCGAGCTCCAGTTTGCGTCGCAGCTGAGCCATGTAGACCCGCAGGTAGTTCGTCTCGGTCCCGTACGACGGCCCCCAGACCTCCTGGAGCAGCTGCTTCTGGCTGACGAGACGACCCGTATTGCGCACGAGCACCTCCAGCAGGTGCCACTCCGTCGGCGTGAGGCGTACGTCCTTCCCGCCCCTGTTGACCTTCTTCGCCGCGAGATCCACCGTGAAGACCTCGGTCTCGACGATCGCGTCGTCGCCCGCGGCCGACGGCCCCGTCGGCTCCGCCCGCCGCACCGCGGCCCGCAGTCTCGCCAGCAACTCGTCCATCCCGAACGGCTTCGTGACGTAGTCGTCGGCGCCCGCGTCGAGCGCCTCGACCTTCTCGTCGGAGGTCTGGCGGGCGGAGAGGACGAGGATCGGCACCCGGGTCCAGCCGCGCAGGCCCTTGATGACCTCGACGCCGTCCATGTCGGGCAGGCCGAGGTCGAGGACGACCACGTCGGGGTGGCGGGCCGCGGCGAGCTGGAGTGCTGTGGCGCCGTCGGGCGCGGCGTCGACCTCGTACTTCCGCGCCTTGAGGTTGATCACGAGAGCGCGGACGATCTGCGGCTCGTCATCCACCACGAGCACCCGGTTCATGCTGAACCACCTCTGCTGTTCATGCGGGCCCCGCGACGGGGCCCGGGGTCCTGGTCCGGTTCGGTCTGTGCGGCGCCGGGCGGCGTCACGTCGTGGCCTGGGCCGGGAGGTCCGGCCGTACGGGCGGCCGGCCGGCGGCGGCCCGCAGCGTGAGGACCATGGTCATCCCGCCGCCGGGGGTGTCCTCGGCGGCCAGCGTGCCGCCCATGGCCTCGGCGAAGCCGCGTGCGACCGCGAGGCCGAGGCCCACTCCGGCGCCGCGCGGGGCGTCACCGTACCGCTGGAAGGGCTCGAAGATGCGGTCCTTGGCGCTGTCGGGCACGCCCGGCCCACGGTCGGCGACCCTGACCTCCACCCGGTCGCCCAGGGCGCTGGCGGCGACGAGGACGGGCCGGCCGTCGGGGCTGTACTTGACGGCGTTCTCGACGATGTTCGCGACGCCGCGCTCCAGCAGGCCCGGATCGACGGCCACCATCGGCAGCGTCTCGGGGATGTCGAGCGTGACGCTGCCCTCGGGGACGCCGCCGAGCGCCATCGGGACCACCTCGTCGAGGTCGATCTCCCTGATCAGCGGCGTGACGGTGCCGGTCTGCAGGCGGGACATGTCGAGGAGGTTGCCGACGAGGTGGTCGAGCCGGTCCGCGCCGTCCTCGATGCCGGCCAGCAGCTCGGCCTCGTCCTCCTCGGACCAGGCGACGTCGTCGGAGCGCAGGGAGGTCACGGAGGCCTTGATGCCGGCCAGCGGGGTGCGCAGGTCGTGGCTGACGGCGGCCAGGAGGGCCGTGCGGATGCGGTTGCCCTCCGCGAGCTCCCGGGCCTGCTCGGCCTCGCCGACGAGCCGCTGGCGGTCCAGGACGACCGCGGCCTGCGCGGCGAAGGCCGCGAGCACGCGCCGGTCCTCGGCGGGCAGCACCCGGCCGGAGAGGGCCAGCGCCATGTTGTCGCCGACCGGCACGTCGACGTCGGCGTCCTCGGGGCGCAGCAGGGGCTTGCCGGTGCTGGTGACGACGCTGCTCGCGCACGTCCACGGGTCGACCTCGCTGACGCGCTCCAGCAGGGCGACGGACTCCATGCCGAAGGTCTCGCGGACCCTCTCCAGCAGGGCGTCCAGGCTGGTCTCGCCGCGCAGGACGCTGCCGGCGAGGAAGGAGAGGATCTCCGACTCGGCGCGCAGCCGGGCGGCCTGGTGGGTGCGGCGGGCGGCCACGTCGACGACGGACGCCACGGAGACGGCGACGAAGACGAATATCGATATGGCGACGATGTTCTTGGGGTCGGTGATCGTCCACTGGTGGAGGGGCTCGACGAAGAAGTAGTTCAGCAGCAGTGAGCCGAAGGCAGCCGAGGCGAGGGCCGGGAGGAGGCCGCCGAGCAGCGCCGCGGCCACCGTGGCGCACAGGAACAGCAGCATGTGGTTGGCGAGCCCGAGGTCCGGGACGATCTGCGTCAGCAGGAAGCTGAGCAGCAGGGGCCCCAGCACGCCGACCGCCCAGCCCGCCACGATCCGGCCGCGGCCGAGCCGGGCGCCGCGCGCCACGGGCAGTCCGCGGCCCTTGGCGGCCTCCTCGTGCGTGACGATGTGGACGTCGAGGTCGGGGCCCGAGTCGCGGGCGACGGTCTGGCCGACGCCGGGGCCGAAGATGTACTGCCAGGTCTTGCGGCGGCTGGAGCCGAGCACGATCTGGGTGGCGTTGACCCCGCGCGCGAACTCCATCAGCGAGGCGGGCACGTCGTCGCCTATGACGTGGTGGAACGTGCCGCCCAGGTCCTCGACCAGGGTGCGCTGGACCGCCAGCTCCTTGGGCGAGGCGGACGTCAGGCCGTCGCTGCGGGCGATGTAGACGGCGAGGATCTCGCTGCCGGAGCCCTTGGCCGCCATGCGGGCGGCGCGGCGGATGAGCGTACGGCCCTCGGGGCCGCCGGTGAGGCCGACGACGATGCGTTCGCGCGCGTGCCAGATGGTCGAGACGCTGTGGTCGGTGCGGTACTGCCGCAGGTACTCGTCGACGCGGTCGGCGGTCCACAGCAGGGCCAGCTCCCGCAGGGCCGTCAGGTTGCCGGGGCGGAAGTAGTTGGAGAGGGCGGCGTCGACCTTGTCGGGCTTGTAGATGTTGCCGTGCGCCATGCGGCGGCGCAGGGCCTGCGGCGACATGTCGACCAGCTCTATCTGGTCCGCGCGCCGTACGACCTCGTCGGGGACCGTCTCGCGCTGGCGCACCCCGGTTATCGACTCGACCACGTCGCCCAGCGACTCGAGGTGCTGGATGTTGACGGTCGAGACGACGTCGATGCCCGCCTGCAGCAGCTCCTCGACGTCCTGCCAGCGCTTGGTGTTCCGCGAGCCGGGCACGTTGGTGTGGGCCAGCTCGTCGACGAGGGCGACGCGCGGGCGGCGGGCGAGGACCGCGTCCACGTCCATCTCGGTGAAGACGGACTCCCGGTAGGGGAGCTCCTTGCGGGGCACTTCCTCCAGGCCGTGCAGCATGACCTCGGTGCGGGGGCGCCCGTGGTGCTCCACGAATCCGACGACCACGTCGGTGCCGCGCTCCACCCGGCGGTGCGCCTCCGAGAGCATGGCGTACGTCTTGCCGACGCCCGGTGCCGCGCCGAGATAGATCCGGAGGTTGCCGCGTCCCATGGCCCCATTGTCTTTCACGATGCGCGACGGTGTCCGGGCCGGTTCTCCGTCCTGAGGTGCTGCACTGCCGCGTACCGTCGACCTTACGGCCAGGGTTCGGGACAAATGGGGCGGGAGCGGGCCGTGCGTCAGGTATTGACGCAGTCCTGACGCCCGCCGCCGTGACCACCGCCGGGCGGCCGGGAAATCGCCGTGCCGTCCGCCCGGCCCCGCGGGCACAATGACGCGGCCGGATCTCCTGCACACCGCCCCGACGCGAGGATGCCGCCATGACCGAGCTGCGTACGGCCCACACCAGCGACCTCACCCCCGCCGAACTGGCCGGGATCCGCGCCCTCATGGACGACGCGTTCGACGGCGAGTTCACGGACGACGACTGGGACCACACCGTGTGCGGCATCCACGCGACGGTCCGGGAGGGCGGCGTTCTCATCGCCCACGGCTCGCTCGTCCAGCGCCGCCTGCTGCACGGCGGCCGGCCGCTGCGCACGGGGTACGTCGAGGCCGTGGCCGTACGGGCCGACCGCCGGCGCCGGGGCCACGGCACAGCCGTCATGACGGCCCTGGAGCACGTCCTGTTCCACGGCGGGTACGAGCTGGGCGCGCTCGGCGCCGCCGACGAGGCGGTGCCCCTGTACACGGGCCGCGGCTGGCAGCGGTGGCGCGGCCCGTCCTCGGTGCTCGCCCCGACGGGCATCGAGCGCACGCCGGACGAGGACGGCTGCATCTACGTGCTGCCCGTGCCGGGCGTGAAGGTCGACCTGGACGCGGAACTGGTCTGCGACTGGCGTCCGGGCGACGTGTGGTGAGCCCGGACGGAGGGACACCTCCGCAGGCCTACCGGCCGCTGGGCCCCGCTGTGCGCGCCGTCCCCGAGTCGAGGTCGATGCCGGTCCTGCGCGGCGCGCCGTCCTGTTCTTGCGGAGGGCCGCCAGGCCCGTCACAACGGCTCAACGCACGCAGGCGAACTCCCGTTCCCGGCAAGGCTCCGGGGGCTGCCTACCGTACGTCCGTGCGCGGCCTGGAGCGGCGGCCGAGCAGGTCGGCCAGCCCCTGTCGCGTGGCGGCCACCACCACCCGGTCGCCGGGGGCGAACACATGCCCGGGGTCCAGGTCCCACAGCGGCAGCCCGGGCCTCGGCTCACCGGCGCCGGCCGGGCGGCCGCCGGTGCCCGGCTCCAGCGCGAGCACCCGCCACGCGCCCGGCTGAAACGCCTCCGCCGCCGAGCGGCCCTCCAGGGCGATGTGGCCCTCCACGGGCAGGGCCGCGATCAGGAGCACCTTGCGTTCCACGGGCACCGCGCCCAGGATCCGGCGGCCCATCATCGCCCCGGCGAAGGCGGGGGCGGCCAGGTAGGAGACGCTTCTGCTGCGGGTCAGGGCCCGGGGGTGGGAGTCGCGCAGCGTGCGGTAGACGGCACGGGCGAACCGGTCCTCGTACAGGCGCATGACCACCCGCACGTCCGGCTTGACCGCCCGGGCGTACAGCACGGCCTCCAGGTTGGTGGTGTCGCTGCTGGTGAGCGCCAGCAGGGTGCGGCTTTCGCCGATCTTCGCGGCTTCCAGCACGCCCTCTTCCGTCACGTCGCCGATGACGGTCGGCACGCGCAGCGAGCGGGCCAGGGCGATGCCACGGGCGCTGGGGTCCCGCTCCACGCACACCACAGGGATGTCGAGTTCGCGCAGCCGCGCAAGGACGCGTGCGCCGATCTTGCCCAGCCCCAGCAGCACCACATGACCGGACATGCCGCGCGGCGGACGCCGCAGCGTGGAGGCGGACCGGAAGGTCCCCAGTCCCTCCAGGGCCGCCGCCACCAGCAACGGCAACAAGAGCAGACCCACCAGGCCGGAGAGGAGCTGGAGGACCTTGCGGCCCAACGACTCGTCCGTCGCCGGGTCGTTGATGGCGAACAGGTCCAGCAGCGACAGATACACCGCGTGCTTCGCGCTGCTCTCGTCCACGACCAGCCATGACGCCACCGCCAGCCCGCATACGGCCGCCGCCAGCCCGGCCAGCGCCCACCGCAGCCGGCGCGAGAAGAACGACCCCAGCGGCAGGCTGCGGGCGGCCGCCAGCCGGGACGGGGACAGCGGCAGCGACGGGCCCGGGTAGCGCACGTTCTCCACAACGATCCGGGCGCGCCCCGCAGCCTGCCGCACCTGCCGCTCGTCCGGCAGCAGCACGGGGCCCTCACCGTCGGAGAGCAGCGCCAGGACGCAGGGGCCGGGCGCGGAGGTTCCGCCGGAACCCGGCGCGGGCCGCTCGGCCGCCCGTAACAGCAGGCCGCCCGCCTCGATGACCTTGCTCCTGCCCGCGACGGCAGCCGCCACCAGCGCCGGTGCGGCGGTGTCGGCGTCGGAGAGGACGGTGGTGCCCGCGTCGGCGTCGTCCACCAGGACGGCCTGGTCGAGAAGTTCCTCCAGGTGCTGGCCGAGCCGGCGGTTGTACAGGCGGATGACCAGCCGCAGACGGGGGTTGACGCGGCGGGCCCGCAGTGCCGCGTGGATGTTGGTCTCGTCGTCGTCGTAGACCAGCGCCAGCGCCGCGGCCCGCTCGATGCCGGCCTCGGCCAGCGCCTCGTCGTCCGGCTCGGCCGCTTCCACGATGCGCACCGACCCGGCGCCCGGCGCTCCGCCCGGCCCACCGCCGTTCGCGCCGCGCCCGACGACGCCGGTCACCCGCCCGAAGAGGGCCGCGGCCCGGCCCGGCGCGACCGACGGCCGGCGGCCGTCACGCGCCGGCGGCACCACGAGGGTGACGTGCTCGCCGTACACACCCGAGAGCTCCGCCGCGAGCCGGTGCACGAGCCCGTCGTCGCCGAATACGACCATGTGCGCGGCGGGTGACATGACATGAGGTTGCTGAGGCAGGGACACCACGCACCAAGAGTGCCTCCTCGGAGCACATCGCGGTATGCGAATACGCCGGTGGGCCGGGCATGCGCCCCGCCCACCGGCATGTCGCGCCGTGCCGTCGCTCTCGGCCGGCGGAGGAACGAAAGGGCGGGGGCGCTCCCGCGGCCCGGAGGGGAGCTTCCTTTTTTGGTCTTCCGTTTTACCGGTAATTCATTCAGGGACCAGGCGTTCCCGCGATCTTCCGACATTCCGTCAGCCGGTGTGTGCGATGCAGGTCACATGCACGGAGTCGGCCCGGTGCTAAATTCCGCCACCGGTAAGTCCGTGTTACTGCTTGCTAGTTAGCGGAGGTCGCATTGAACGAGCACTCTGAGCAGACGCAAACACCCACGGAGTACATTCCGCCGACCCTGGTGGAGGTGGGTGAGTTCACCGAGGACACGCTGGGCTCGAGCGGCAGGTCGCCCGACTGGTTCTTCAACTACAACTGGTAGACCGTCCGCAGAACCACTGCGGACGTACTGACGGGGGCCGGGTCCGCCTGGGCGGGCCCGGTCCCCCTCTGGGCTCCGACCGACGGGGATGGCGAAGATGACTGCTGGGTTCGTGGTCCTGCCGGACACCGCCGACGGCGCGGAGATCCGGGCGCTCGTACCGTTGGCGAGCCCCCAGGTGATCACCCACGCCTCCGGGCGGCCGTGGCTGGTCGGCCGGTGGACCCAGGACCAGGTGACGGTGGCCTCGGCGGGCCCCGCACGTCTGGCCGTGATCGGACCCTGCCCGGTCACCGCCGGCCGGCTGGAGCAGCTCACCGCCGGCATCTCCCGCCTGCCGGACGTGGCCCGGGTCATTCCCTCGCTGCTGGGGTCCTGCCACATCGTGGCATCGGTGGGCGGGAAGGTCCGGTTCCAGGGCAGCCTCTCCGGACTGCGCCGCGTCTTCCGCACCCGGGTGAACGGGGTGCACCTCGCCGCGGACCGGTCCGATGTGCTCGCGGCGATGACCGGGGCCGGAGTGGACGAGGAGACTCTGGCCCTGCGCGTGGCGTGCGGCCTGCAGGTGCCCTTCCCGGCGAACGCGCGGAGTACGTGGGCGGGCATCCGCACGCTCGCCCCGGAGAACTTCCTGCTGTGGGACGGTGACCGGGAAAGCGAAGTGCCGTGGTGGCGACCGCCCGAGCCGGACCGGTCGCTCAAGGACGGGGCGACGGCGGTACGGGACGCCCTGACCGCCGTACTGGAGCGAAGGCCACCCCTCAACGGCCGGTTGAGTGCGGACCTGTCCGGCGGGCTGGATTCGACCTCCCTGTGCTTCCTGGCGGCCCGGAGCACCCCGGAG
The DNA here is from genome assembly GCF_040638465.1 of Streptomyces sp. NPDC026206. NCBI lineage: Bacteria > Bacillati > Actinomycetota > Actinomycetes > Kitasatosporales > Streptomycetaceae > Streptomyces > Streptomyces sp. NPDC026206. The sequence continues at coordinate 85,879 of NZ_JBEZYL010000002.1, read as the reverse complement.
CTGCTGACCTTCCGCTGGGGCGAAGCCGAAGCGGGCAACGACGACGCGGCCTACGCCGGGCACGCGGCGAAGCTGCTCGACCGTGCCGAACACCTGGTGGTTCCGCAGCACGAACTCCCCGAGATCTTCGCCGACCCCGGCGTCGCGGTCTCCGCCGAGGAACCCATCTCGCTGACGCGCGCGACGGCCCGGATCCGCCGGGGTGCCCGGCTGCTCGCCGACCACGGAGCCGGCCGGCATCTGGCAGGACACGGGGGCGACGAGCTGTTCTCCCCGATGCCCGGCTATCTGCATCAGTTGATGCGCCGTCGCCCGGTGACCGCGCTCAAGCACGTACGGGCGTACTGCGCGCTGACACGCTGGCCGGTGAAGGCGACGCTCGCCGAGATCGCGAACCCGGGGACCTACGCCTCGTGGTGGCGGGCCCAGGCCGACGGGCTGACCGAACCCCGGCCGCCCCTGCGGCGCCCGATGCTGGGCTGGGGCCTGGGGCCCGTACGAGCGGCGCCCTGGATGACCCCCGAGGGCGCCGAACTGGCCCGCGAAGCACTGCGCCGCACCGCCGACCACGCGCAGCCCCTCGCCGAGGATCTCGCCACACACACGATGCTGCTCATGGTCCGCTCGAACACGGTCGCCTACCGGCTGCTGGCGCGGCTGTACGCCGAGTCCGGTGTGGAGCTGGACATGCCGTACCTGGACGACACCGTGCTCGACGCCGTGCTGCGTGTACCGGCACACGAACACGCCGGGCCGTGGCGGTACAAGCCGCTGCTGGCCGATGCGATGCACGGCATCGTGCCCGACGAGATACGGGCACGGTCCACCAAGGGCGAGTTCGGCGAGGACATCAGAAGGGGGCTGCGCCGCAACCTGCCCGCCATCCTGGACGTGTTCGCCGACTCCGAGCTGGCGGCCCGCGGCCTGATCGACCCCGGCGAACTGCGCATGCGGCTGGCCCTCCCGCAGTCGGACAACACGGTGTCCCAGGCGCTGGAGAACCTGCTCGGCTGCGAAACCTGGCTGCGCACGGCCACCGGCCGGGGCAGCACCACCCATCACAGCAACGGCCCCGCCCCACGGAAGGTCTGACCCGTATGCGGCTTCCCCCCGACGTATCCATGACGGACACCGACGACGGCACGGTGCTGCTGCACCAGCGCACCGGCCGCTACTGGCAGCTCAACATCACCGGCAGCCGCGTACTGCACCGCCTGCTGGACGGAGACACTCCCGAGACCATCGCCGAAGGCCTCGCCGCCTCCTACGGCATCGATCCGCAGCGGGCCGCGGACGACGTCGGCGCCGTGATCCGGCAATTGCGCACCGCCGGGCTGACGGTGGCCTCGTGAGCCAGTCCATGGCACTGGCGACGCGGCCACGGCTTCCCCTGCGGCACCGCCTCCTGCCGCTGCTGGCCGTCGGCGCCGCCCGGCTGCTCGCCCGCCTCAAGCCCGCACGGCTGCGCACCGTGCTCGAATGCGCGCGCCGCGGGGCGTCAGCGGCCGGCGCCGGGCAGGCGCGAGCCGCGCGCGATCAGGTCGTGGCCGTGAGCCTGCGCTGCGCGGGGCAGAACTGCCTGCAGCGCTCCATCGCCACCGCGCTGCTGTGCCGGGCGCGCGGCGTGTGGCCGACCTGGTGCACCGGCGTACGCACTCACCCGTTCGCCGCCCACGCCTGGGTGGAAGCCGACGGCCAGTTGATCGGCGAGCCCCATCCCGAGGGCTACTACAAGCCGCTGCTGACCGTCCCGCCCCGCACCGAGGCCGGCGCCGACGCCGCACAGAAGTACCCGTCCCATTCGTAATGACCCAAGGGGGGATCCCGTGCACACCATTGCTCAGGAGGTGGCCGCCATATGACCACCGTGCACACCGCCGGGGCGCTCCGTCTCGTGGAGAGCCGCACCACCAGCCCCAGGGCGGTGGACGTCACGGAGTACGTGCGATCGATGTCCGTGCACTGCCCGTATCTCGAACCGTCCGTGCAGCGCGAGCTCACGAGCTGGACGGTGTACGAGGCGGCCGGGGACGCGCCGGATGTCGAGGCGGCCGTGTTCCAGGCCGGAGTGCAGGCCGCGGAATGGATCCGGACGCAGGCGAACCGCCGTCACGGTGCGCTGGTGTGCGAGAACATCGCGGTCCTCGGCGCCGGCCGGGAGGTGCTGGCGTGGCCGCACTGGGCCCTGAAGAACCTCTACGCCCCGGTCGGGGTCATGTTCGGGAAGTTTCCGGTGGGGGATCAGATCGCCGACCACCACGGCCGCGTCATCCCGGAACCGCCACTGTCGTTCATGGCCGTGCGGTTCGTCGTACGGGCCCGCGACCCGCTCTTCCTGAGCCGGACACCGGACCTCGCCGATGCCGTGGCGGCCGCGGCGGACGACGGGCGGGACGTCTTCGCGCAGCTCTCGCGCGAGTGGAAGGACGTGAAACTGTGGGCACGGCAGCTCCTGCCGAAGCAGTAGTACGCCCGGGCGCCACCGGACACACGAGGGCTGAGGCTCGCCGGCCGTACCGGCGAGCCTCAGCCCCTCCTTACTCGGCCGCCAGCTCGCGCAGCGCCACATTGAGCTTGAGGACGTTGACGCGCTCCTCGCCCATGAAGCCCAGGACGCGGCCGTCGACGTGGTCCTCGACCAGCTTGGCGACCTTCGCCTCCGGCAGGCCGTTCGCCTTCGCGACCCGCTTGGCCTGCAGCCGGGCGTAGTCCGGCGAGATGTCCGGGTCGACGCCCGAGGCGGAGGCGGTCAGCGCGTCCACCGGGACGGACGCCGGGCGGACGCCGTTGAACGCGGCGACGTCCGTGCGCCGCTTCCCGACGGTCTCCAGCAGCACCCTGCTGTCGGCGGCGAGGTTGGAGGCACCGGAGACCAGCAGCTTGTACCGGGTGTTCTCGGTGTTGGCGCCGGCCGCCGAGGCGCGCGGCTGGAAGTACTTCGGGTCGGGCAGCGGGTTGCCGTCCTTGTCCTTCTCCTGAAGGTTGTAGCTCTGGCCCAGCAGCTCGGAGCCGGCGGACCTGCCACCGGCCTTGATCTCCGAGCCGTTGGCCTTGTCGTGGAAGGCCGCCTGGGCGATGCCGGTGACGGCCAGCGGGTAGATCACCCCGCAGATCACCGTGAGGACGAGCAGGGCGCGGAGCCCCGCCCCCAGCAGGCGGGCTGTGCTGCGTACGGAGATGTTCATGACGTCACCCGATGCCAGGGATGAGGGAGATGAGCAGGTCGATGATCTTGATGCCGATGAACGGGGCGATGAGGCCGCCCAGTCCGTAGACGGTGAGGTTGCGCCGGAGCATGCTGTCGGCGCTCATCGGCCGGTAGCGCACGCCCTTCAGGGCGAGCGGCACCAGCGCCACGATGACCAGGGCGTTGAAGACGACGGCCGACAGGATGGCCGACTCCGGCGAGGCCAGGCCCATGATGTTGAGCTTGTCCAGGCCCGGATAGGCCACCGCGAACATCGCCGGGATGATCGCGAAGTACTTCGCGACGTCGTTGGCGATCGAGAAGGTGGTGAGCGCGCCGCGCGTGATGAGCAGCTGCTTGCCGATCTCGACGATCTCGATGAGTTTGGTCGGGTCGGAGTCCAGGTCCACCATGTTCCCGGCCTCCTTGGCGGCCGCGGTACCGGTGTTCATGGCCACACCGACGTCCGCCTGGGCGAGCGCGGGAGCGTCGTTCGTACCGTCGCCCGTCATCGCGACGAGCTTGCCGCCGGCCTGCTCGCGCTTGATGAGGGCCATCTTGTCCTCGGGGGTGGCCTCGGCGAGGAAGTCGTCGACACCCGCCTCTTCGGCGATGGCCTTGGCCGTCAGCGGATTGTCACCGGTGATCATGACGGTCTTGATGCCCATGCGGCGCAGCTCGTCGAACCGCTCCCGCATGCCCTCCTTGACGACGTCCTTGAGGTGGATGACGCCCAGCACACGGGCGCCCTTCTCGTCTTCCAGGGCGACGAGCAACGGCGTACCGCCCGCCTGGGAGATCTCCTCGGTGAGCGTCCGGGCGTCCTCGGCGACACGGCCGCCGCGCTCCTCGACCCAGGCGACGACCGAACCGGTCGCGCCCTTGCGGACCTTGCGCCCGTCCACGTCCACACCCGACATCCGGGTCCGGGCCGTGAAGGGCACCCACTCGGCTCCGACGAGCTCGCCCTCGTGACGCTCGCGCAGGCCGTACTTCTCCTTGGCGAGAACGACGACCGAGCGGCCCTCGGGCGTCTCGTCGGCGAGCGAGGAGAGCTGGGCGGCGTCCGCCACCTCGGCGGCCATCGTGCCCTTCACCGGGACGAACCCGGCCGCCTGGCGGTTGCCGTAGGTGATGGTGCCCGTCTTGTCGAGCAGCAGCGTGGAGATGTCACCGGCCGACTCGACCGCGCGTCCGGACATCGCCAGCACGTTGCGCTGGACGAGCCGGTCCATGCCGGCGATGCCGATCGCGGAGAGCAGCGCGCCGATGGTGGTGGGGATGAGGCAGACCACCAGGGCCGCGAGCACGATCATCGACTGCTCGGCGTCCGCGTGGATCGCGAAGGGCTGCAGGGTGACGACGGCCAGCAGGAAGACGATGGTGAGCGAGGCCAGCAGGATGTTGAGCGCTATCTCGTTCGGCGTCTTCTGCCGGGCGGCGCCCTCGACCAGGTTGATCATGCGGTCGATGAAGGTCTCGCCCGGTTTCGTCATGATCTTGATGACGACGCGGTCGGACAGCACCTTCGTACCGCCGGTGACGGCGCTGCGGTCGCCTCCGGACTCGCGGATGACCGGGGCCGACTCCCCGGTGATCGCGGACTCGTCGACGCTCGCGACGCCCTCGACGACGTCGCCGTCGCCCGGGATGATGTCGCCGGCCTCGCAGACGACGAGGTCGCCCACGCGCAGCTCGGTGCCGGGCACCGACTCCTGACCGGCCCCGGTCAGGCGCCGGGCCACCGTGTCGGTCTTGGCCTTGCGCAGGGTGTCGGCCTGGGCCTTGCCGCGGCCCTCGGCGACGGCCTCGGCGAGGTTGGCGAACAGGACGGTCAGCCACAGCCAGACCGTGATCGCCCAGCCGAACCAGTCGCCGGCGTCCTTGACCGCCAGCACGGTGGTGACCACCGAGCCGATCAGGACGACGAACATGACCGGGGCCTTGATCATCACCCGGGGGTCGAGCTTGCGGAACGCGTCCGGCAGCGACTTCATCAGCTGTGCCGGGTCGAAGAGGCCACCGGAGACGCGTCCGGGCTCCTCGCAGCCGTGCGGACGGGTGTCCTTGGGGTCCTCGGGCTCGGTACGGACAGGGGTGGTGGTGCTCATGAAAGTCCCTCCGCCATCGGGCCTAGGGCCAGGGCCGGGAAGTAGGTCAAGCCGGTGATGACGAGGATCGCCCCGACGAGCAGACCCGCGAAGAGCGGCTTCTCGGTGCGCAGGGTTCCCGCCGTCTCGGGGACGGGCTTCTGCTCGGCGAGCGAGCCGGCCAGCGCCAGGACGAAGACCATCGGCAGGAAGCGGCCGAGGAGCATGGCGAGGCCGATCGTGGTGTTGTACCACTGCGTGTCGGCGTTGAGGCCGGCCATCGCGGAGCCGTTGTTGTTGGCGCCGGAGGTGAACGCGTAGAGCACCTCGGAGAAGCCGTGGGCGCCACTGTTGTGCACGGAGTTGCCCGCGGTGTTCAGGATCGAGTCCGGCGGGGCCGACAGCGCCATGGACAGGGCGGTGAAGCCGAGGACCAGGGTCGGGGTGATGAGGATGTAGCACGCGGCGAGTTTGATCTCGCGGGTGCCGATCTTCTTGCCGAGGTACTCGGGCGTACGGCCGACCATCAGGCCCGCGATGAAGACCGCGATGATCGCCATGACGAGCATGCCGTAGAGGCCGGAGCCGACGCCGCCGGGCGCGATCTCGCCGAGCATCATCGACAGCAGCGTGAGGCCGCCGCCGAGGCCGGTGAAGGAGGAGTGGAAGGAGTCGACCGCACCAGTGGAGGTGAGGGTGGTGGTGGTCGCGAAGATCGCGGACGCACCGACGCCGAAGCGCTGCTCCTTGCCCTCCATCGCGCCGCCGGCCGCCTGGAGGGCCGCGCCGTGGTGCGCGTGCTCGGTCCACATCATCAGCGCCGTGAAGGCGACCCAGATGACGCCCATCGTGGCCAGGATCGCGTAGCCCTGCCTGACATTGCCGACGAGCTTGCCGAAGGTCCGGGTCAGCGAGAACGGGATGACCAGGATCAGGAAGATCTCGAAGAGGTTGGTGAAGGCGTTGGGGTTCTCGAACGGGTGGGCGGAGTTGGCGTTGAAGTAACCGCCGCCGTTGGTGCCCAGCTCCTTGATGACCTCCTGCGAGGCCACGGCGCCGCCGTTGACCTGCTGGGTGCCGCCGGTCAGCTGTCCGATCTCGTGGATGCCCGCGAAGTTCTGGATCGCGCCGCACGCGACGAGCACGACCGCGCCGATGACGGAGAGCGGGATCAGGATGCGGACGGTGCCGCGTACCAGGTCGGCCCAGAAGTTGCCCAGGTCGCCGGTGCGGGACCGGACGAAGCCCCGGACGAGCGCGACGGCGACGGCGATGCCGACGGCCGCGGAGACGAAGTTCTGCACCGCGAGGCCGAGCGTCTGGACGGCGTGGCCCATGGCCTGCTCGCCGGAATACGACTGCCAGTTGGTGTTGGCGACGAAGGACGCGGCGGTGTTGAACGCCTGGTCCGGGGTGATCGCGGTGAAGCCGAGCGACAGCGAGTCGGGCAGGACGCCCTGAATCCGCTGGAGCAGGTACAGGAAGAGGACGCCCACCGCGGAGAAGGCGAGGACGCCGCGCAGATACGCGGGCCAGCGCATCTCCGCGTCGGGGTCGGCGCCGATCGAGCGGTAGATCCACTTCTCGGCGCGCAGGTGCTTGTCGGAGCTGTACACGCGGGCCATGTAGTCGCCCAGGGGGCGGTAGGCGAGCGCCAGCGCCATGATGACCGCGGTGAGCTGGAGAACTCCGGAAAGGACGGGGCTCATATCTGTGCTCAGAACCTCTCCGGGAAAACGAGGGCGAGGATCAGGTAGCCCAGGAGGGCGACGGCCACGACCAGGCCGACGATGTTCTCGGCGGTCACAGCTTCGTCACCCCCTTGGCGACGAGAGCCACCACCGCGAAGACCGCGATCGTGGTGACGACGAAGGCCACATCGGCCATCGTGTGCTCCTAGAGAGGTTCGGATGAACGGACCTCTAGAGGAAACCGCCGATACCGACGGGTACGAGTGGCGTTGACGCCTCTCTTACGGCCATTGGCGCGCCCTTGACGGGATCCATACGGGCGCGGCCCGGACCTGCGCAAACGCCGCTGGGCCGGAACCCGTACTTCGGGTTCCGGCCCAGCGAAACGGCATCTTCCAGCCGCCCGGCGGCCTGATGGCAGCGCCCCGGGTCAGCGCACCTCGGTGATCTCCGGGCCGCGCTGCAGGTGGTCCACGCCTCCCGCGAAGCGGGAGCCCTGCTCCTCCTGCTGCAGGCCCTCGGCCACCATCTGGGCGTCCTCCGGCAGCTTGAGCACGATCGGGTCGCGCGGGGCCATCGGGGACTCGCCGCGCACGACGACCGTGTCCCGGAAGATCTGCTCCAGCAGCCCGGCGGTCTGCGGCTGCACCGCGCCCTGGCCGGAGATCACACCGCGCAGGAACCAGCGCGGCCCGTCACAGCCGACGAAGCGCACCAGCTGCACCCCGTTCGTACCGTCCGGCAGCGCCACGGGCACCTGTGCCCGCAGCTCCCAGCCGAGCGGTCCCTCGACCTCGTCCACGACACCGCCCTGCTGGGTGATGCCGCCGGCGATCTCCTCGCGCACCTCGTGCCAGATGCCCTCGCGCTTGGGGGCGGCGAACGCCTGGAGCTGTACGGCGCTGTCACGCAGCACGACGGTCGCGGCGACGATCGCGTCACCGGCGACCTCGACCCGCAGCTCCATGCCTTCGACGCCGGGCACGAAGAGCCCGCCGAGGTCCACCCGGCCGTCGCCGGGCTCCATGACCTCGGAGATGTCCCACGGCCCGTCGGGGCGGGGCTCCGGCTCCAGCCGGATCCTGCTCTCGGCCGCGGAGGCATGTGCGTCCTCGTTGGCGAGGGAGTCCTCGGCCAACTCCTCGGAGGTCACGTCGTCGATGCGATCAACCCGATCGACGACGTCCTCGCTGCGCTTGCGGCGACGACCGAACACGTCACTGTCCTTCCCGGTCGCAGGCGACCGAAGCGAATCCATTCCCCACGGCAGCGTGGCCACCGGTGGACCCGAAGCCCCCTTCGGCCCGCGCCGAGCCGGGAAGTTCCGCCACCTCGTGGAAGCGGACCTTCTCGACCTGCTGAACAACCAACTGGGCGATGCGGTCGAACCTCTCGAACCGAACGCTTTCGCGCGGGTCCAGATTGACCACAATCACCTTGATCTCTCCACGGTACCCGGCATCGATGGTGCCCGGGGCGTTGACCATGGACACCCCGCACCGGGCGGCGAGGCCCGAGCGGGGGTGCACGAACGCGGCGTACCCGTCGGGCAGCGCGATGGAGATGCCGGTGGGCAGCACCATCCGCTCGCCGGGCGCCAGCTCGGCGGCCTCGGTCGTGACCAGGTCGCAGCCCGCGTCGCCGGGATGACCGTACGAGGGAATGGCCACCTCGGGGTCGACCCGGCGGATCAGGACGTCGACGGGCTGACGGCTCACTGCATGCTCCTGCTCGCTCCTGCGCCCGCGAAACCGGCCCGCGGGTCGTACGTGCTCTGCGGCCCGCGGGCCCCGGGTGCGGCACTCACGGGTTCACCTCGAAAGCGCGTGCGACCTTCGTCCGGTCGGGGTCGGCCAGTGCCGCCTGGATATCTTCCTTGCGGCCGTTCTCGATGAAGTGGTCGATCTTGACTTCGATGAACACCGCGTCCGCGCGGACCGCGACGGGCCCGTCCGGGCCGCCGATCCGGCCGGTGGCGGTGCAGTAGATCTTGCGACCGTGCACGGCCACGGCCTCCGCGCTCAGGTGCAGCACCGTGTCCACCGGCACCGGGCGGACGAAGTCCGTCTCCAGCCGTCCCGTCACCGCGATGACCCGCAACAGCCAGCCCAGGCCGCCCAGCGTCTCGTCCAGGGCCGTGGCCAGCACGCCGCCGTGCGCCAGGCCGGGGGCGCCCTGGTGGGCCTGCTTGACCCGGAACTCGGCGGTGACACTCACGCCCTCGCCGGCCCTCGTCTCCAGGTGCAGCCCGTGCGGCATGCCGCCGCCGCAGCCGAAACAGTGCTCGTAGTGCGACCCGATGACCTCTCCGGGCGCGGGGGCTTCGGGGTGCCGCACCGGGGGCCCGGCGTCGGCCGGCGGTGTCAGCGCTGTCGTTCGTCCACTCACAGGGGCTGACCTTACCCGCGCGGGCGGCACCCGGTCCTGTCCGTGCCAAGCTTGTGCGTATGCAGCCTTACGAAGAACGCCTGACCGCGCCCCGTTCCTGGTGGTTCATCGCGGTTCTCGCCGGTATCGCCATGGCGCTGATCCTGCTGCCCCTGGGCACCCTGCCGATGCTCGGCGGCCTGGTCGGCGGCGGGGCGATCGCGGCGGTCGCGGTCAGCTCGTACGGCTCCGTCCGGATCCGGGTCGTGGGCGGCGCGCTCGTCGCGGGGGACGCGAAAATCCCCGTCGAGGCGCTCGGGGTGCCGGAGGTCCTGGACGCGGAGGAGGCCCGCGCCTGGCGGACCCACAAGGCCGACGTCCGCGCGTTCATGCTGCTGCGCGGGTACGTGCCCACGGCGGTGCGCATCGAGGTCACGGACCCTGCGGACCCGACCCCCTACCTCTACCTCTCCACACGCTCCCCCGAGCGCCTGGCGGCCGCCCTGACGGCCGTACGGGCCTGACGCCCGGCGGCGGCTAGCCGGGCAGTGCGGGCGGCCCGTCCCAGGGCACCTGCCTGGTCCGCAGGTCCTTGCGGACCTTCTCGGCGAGTCTCTTGGTGTCGCGGCGGTTCAGCACGGCGCCGACGGCCGCTCCGATCATGAAGGGCGCCAGGTTCGGCAGGCTGCGGAACGTGCGCTTGAGGATCTGCTGGCGCAGCTCGCGCCTGAGCTGGCCGCCCAGCGCGGCGTTGACCGTCAGGGGGGACGTGACGTCGATGCCCCTCTCGTCGGCCCACGCGCCGAGGTAGGCGGTGGCCCGCTGGCGTACGGTCCCGGGCGCCGGGACGCCGTACACCTCGTGCAGCTCGGCGATCATCTTGAACTCCACGGCGGCGACGCCGATGATCTCCGCCGCCAGCTCGGCGGGCATGGCGGGCGGCACCGGCAGCATCGCCGCCGCGCCGACGCCGGCGCCCACGGTGGACGTGCCGTACACGGCGCCGGCCACCAGCTTGTCCGCCAGCTCCTCCGGGCCGAGGCCGGGGAACTGGATGCGAAGGGTCGCGAGGTCGCGCACGGGAATGCGCGGGGCGTTCGCGATGATCCGGTCGGCGACGGCGGTGAGACCCGCCCGCGCTCCCCGGCCGCCCTGTTTCACCTTCTGGGTGCCGCGGCCGACGACAGCCGCGAGCGAGGCCTTACGGCCTCGCTCGACGCTCGGGTTCACACCCTTCCCGGCCGAACCGCCGGGTGCGTTCTCGGCAAGCCCGCCGACCTGCTCGGGCTGCCGGGAACGCCGCTTCCGGAACGGGGTCGAGCCTGCCATCGCAGACCCTGCCTCACTCGCAGTCGCGGCAGATCGGCTGGCCGTTCTTCTCTCCGGCCAGCTGGCTGCGGTGGTGCACGAGGAAGCAGCTCATGCACGTGAACTCGTCGGCCTGCCGGGGCAGGACCCGTACGGACAGCTCCTCATTGGAAAGGTCCGCGCCGGGCAGCTCCAGGCCCTCCGCGGCTTCAAAGTCGTCGACGTCTACCGACGAGGTCGACTTGTCGTTCCGCCTGGCCTTCAGTTCTTCGATGCTGTCCTCGTTGACATCATCATCGGTCTTGCGTGGGGTGTCGTAGTCCGTTGCCATGTCGCTCTCCCCCTCTGGGTGTCTGCGGTGTCTCCAGCGCACGTAACGCGTGAGAGGCCGGACTTGTGCCCGACCCGAGGCGGAGATTTTGCCTCACATCAAGGTCTGTTACTCAATCGACACCCAATCGCACACCTGAAGAGGTGATGGGGATGGGTGGCGATCGGGACCGTACACGGCCGGGAAGCCGGGTGCGGCCGCACCATCTCGTGTACTTCCCGTGATCAGGACCCCCGGAAACCCCCATTTTTCAGGCGTTCCCCGGGCTCTTTCGGTCACGGAGAGTAGATGGCCGGAAGTCTGCGCATGTGACTGAACACACACAGCCACAGCATCGGTCGGAATGGGAAAATTCCGCCCAAAGCGAACCAGTGGCCGACCTATTGTCGCAGACTCTCCGGCCCCGGTCAGGTCGGAAGCACCACACGCATCACCAGGCCACCACCTTCGCGGGGTTCGGCGGTGATCCGCCCGCCGTGCGCGCGGGCCACCGAGCGAACGATGGACAGGCCCAGGCCGACGCCCTTGTCGCTGCCCGTACGCTCCGTACGCAGCCGGCGGAAGGGCTCGAAGATGTTGTCCAGCTCGTACGCGGGGACGACCGGGCCGGTGTTCTCCACCACCAGCACCGCCTGCCCCGGCTGCCCCTCGGTGGTGACCTCCACCCAGCCGTCCGGGGTGTTGTAGCGCACGGCGTTCTGCACCAGATTCAGCGCGATCCGCTCCAGCAGCACGCCGTTGCCCTGCACGACCGCGGGCTGCCGGGTGCCCCGCAGCTCCACGCCCTTGGCCTGGGCCTCGGAACGGGCCTGGTCGAGGGCCTGGGAGGCCACCTCGGCGAGGTCCACGGGCTTGCGGTCCACGATCTCGTTGTCGCTCCGGGCGAGCAGCAGCAGGCCCTCCACGAGCTGCTCACTGCGCTCGTTGGTGGCCAGCAGCGTCTTGCCCAGCTGCTGGAGCTCCGGGGAGACCGCGGGGTCGGAGAGGTGGACCTCCAGCAAGGTCCGGTTGATCGCCAGCGGGGTGCGCAGCTCGTGCGAGGCATTGGCCACGAAGCGCTGCTGTGCGGTGAACGCCCGCTCCAGCCGGTCGAGCATCTCGTCGAAGGTGTCCGAAAGCTCTTTCAACTCGTCGTCCGGCCCGCCCAGTTCGATGCGCCGGGTCAGGTCCGTGCCGGCGACGCGGCGGGCGGTACGGGTGATCTTGCCCAGCGGCGAGAGGACCCGGCCGGCCATGGCGTAGCCGAAGGCGAAGGCGATCACGGCGAGCCCGAGCAGCGCCAGCAGCGACCGGCGCAGCAGCGTGCCCAGGGCCTGGGCACGCTGGTCGAGCATGCACTGCCGGAGGATGTCGTTCGCCTGGTCGGCGGTCAGGCCCGGGCTCTTGAGGTCGGGGCAGGTGTTGCCGGTGACCTGGACCTGGCTGCCGTTGACGAGCTTGATCAGGGGCTCGCTGCCGACGCTCAGCGCGTTGGCGGCCAGCAGATAGATGATCGTCAACAGCAGGACGCCGGCCATCAGGAACATCCCGCCGTAGAGCAGGGTGAGCCGTATGCGGATGGTCGGGCGCAGCCAGGGGAACGGGCGCACCACCGGCTGGCGGGGGTCCCAGGTGGGCTTCGGCGGGGTGGCCGAGGGCCCGGCCTGCGGGGGCGTGGGGGGTGCCGGGGTGGCGGGGGTGGGTGGCATCGCGGGTCAGATCCGGTATCCGGAGCCGGGAACGGTGACGATCACAGGGGGCTCCCCGAGCTTGCGGCGCAGCGTCATCACGGTGACCCGCACGACGTTGGTGAACGGGTCGGTGTTCTCGTCCCAGGCCTTCTCCAGCAGCTGCTCGGCGGAGACCACCGCGCCCTCGCTGCGCATCAGCACCTCCAGCACGGCGAACTCCTTGGGCGCCAGCTGGACCTCCTTGCCCTCGCGGAAGACCTCCCGGCGGTTGGGGTCCAGCTTGATGCCGGCCCGCTCCAGGACGGGCGGCAGGGCGACGGTCGTACGCCGGCCCAGGGCCCTCACGCGGGCGGTCAGCTCGGTGAACGCGAACGGCTTGGGGAGGTAGTCGTCGGCCCCGAGCTCCAGGCCCTCCACGCGGTCGCTGACGTCGCCGGAGGCGGTCAGCATCAGCACGCGCGTGGGAATGCCGAGCTCGACGACCTTGCGGCAGACGTCGTCGCCGTGGACGACCGGCAGGTCACGGTCGAGCACGATGACGTCGTAGTCGTTGACGGCGATACGCTCCAGGGCGGCGGCCCCGTCGTACACGACGTCGACGGCCATGGCCTCCCGGCGCAGTCCGGTGGCTACGGCGTCTGCGAGCAGCTGCTCGTCCTCGACGACGAGTACGCGCACGGCGCTGTTCCTTCCTGTTGAGCCCTGATGGGCGGCTTGGTTGAACCCCGGTGGGTCACTCCATCCTGCCTCGGATGTCGATAAACCGGCCGTAAGGGGTGGCCTGCGGCCAGGAGGGGAAGGGATTCCGGATTGCTCGGCGATCGCAGGTTTCCCACGCGGCGCGGGTGGGGAAGACGTCTGCACACCCGCGATCACGCTTCTCCGTACGTATACGCGTACGCGGATACCCACGCACGTGATCGTTTTCGCCGTGGCACACCCCCGTGCCGCCTATCCACGACGAGGGGGCGCAGCACCATGGACGCGTTCACTGCCGGCATTCTGCAGCGCATAGAGAGCACCCGGTCCGACCTGGACCACGCCCGCCGGACGGGCGACGACTACCTCGCCGACGTCGAACAGGCGGAGCTGGAGGACCTCCACCGCCTGGCCGCCGAGCACGGCGTACCGATCAGCGCCGCCTGATCCCACCCGGGGCCCCGCCCCGGCCGCGGTCCTCGGACGCCGTACGGGCTGGATCCTCAGCCCCTACGGCGTTCGACGTCGCCCCCCGTACCCGGCTCAGTCGTGCCAGGCGCCCAGCGCCTCCAGGCGGCCCTGGAGCGGTTCGAAGAGCCCCGGCGGCGCCGCCACGGTGAGCTCGCCCGAGGCCTCGGAGCCCGGGCGTCCACCCGTCATCGCCCCCGCCTCGCGCGCGATCAGCGCCCCGGCCGCGAAGTCCCACGGGTTGAGCCCCCGCTCGTAGTACGCGTCCAGCCGGCCGCAGGCCACGTCGCACAGGTCGATGGCGGCCGACCCGCTGCGCCGGATGTCGCGCACCTCCGGCAGCAGCGAGCGCACCACCTCCGCCTGCGCGGCCCGGCGGGCGGTCAGGTAGCCGAAGCCGGTGCCGAGCAGGGCCTGCTCGAAGGCCGGCGCGGGCCGGCACCGCAACGGCCGGTCGCCCATGAACGCGCCCTGCCCGCGCACTGCCCGGTAGGTCTCGCCGCGCACCGGCGCCGCCACGACCCCGACGACCGCCTCGCCGTCGATCTCGGCGGCGATGGACACGGCCCAGGCCGGCAGCCCGTACAGATAGTTGACCGTCCCGTCGACCGGGTCGATCACCCACCGCACGCCGCTGGTGCCCTCGCTGCTGGCGCCTTCCTCCCCCAGCAGGCCGTCGTGCGGGCGCCGCTCCGTGAGGAAGCCCGTGATCAGCTTCTCGGCGGCGATGTCCATCTCGGTCACGATGTCGATGGGGCTGGTCTTGGTGGCGGCCACGCCCAGGCCGGCCGGGCGGCCGTCCCTCAGCATGGTGCCGGCCCGGTCCGCGGCCTCCAGGGCCACGGCCAGGAGTTCGGCCATCAGGGTGTCGCTCACGGTGCAGGTGCTCCTTACGCGTACGGACTGTCGGCGCCCGCGGCGGCCGGGCGCGGCGCGCGGGCCGGGCAGCAGCCCACGGGGCAGAGGTCGTGGGCGGGCCCGAGGGCGCCCAGCGCGCAGCGCTCGGGCAGCTCGCCCCGTTCGCTCGCGGCACGCTCCAGGACCATCTCGCGCACGGCGGCGGCGAAGCGCGGGTCGGCGCCGACCGTGGCGGCGCGGGCCACCGGCAGACCGAGCTCCGCGGCCTTGGCCGTGGCTTCGGTATCGAGGTCGTACTTGACCTCCATGTGGTCGGAGACGAAGCCGACCGGCACCATGACCACGCCCGGCGCGCCCTGGCCGTGCAGGCTCTCCAGGTGGTCGCAGATGTCGGGCTCGAGCCAGGGGATGTGCGGGGCGCCGCTGCGCGACTGGTAGACCAGGCGCCACGGCCGGTCCACGCCGGTCTCCTCGCGCACCGCCTCCGCGACGAGCCGGGCCACGTCCAGGTGCTCGGCGACGTACGCCCCGCCGTCGCCGTGGCCCTCGGCCGGGCCGGAGGTGTCCGCGGCGGCCGTCGGGATGGAGTGCGTGGTGAAGGCCAGGTGCGCCCCGGCCCGTGCGTCCGCGGGCAGCCGCGCCAGCGCGGCCAGGGTCGACTCGGCCATCGGCCGGATGAAGCCGGGGTGGTTGAAGTAGTGCCGCAGCTTGTCGACGCGCGGCAGGGGCAGGCCCTCGGCCTCCAGTGCGGCCAGCGCGTCGGCGAGGTTCTCCCGGTACTGCCGGCAGCCGGAGTAGGAGGCGTAGGCGCTGGTGGCCAGCGTGAGCACGCGGCGGCGGCCGTCGGCGACCAGCTCGCGCAGGGTGTCGGTCAGATACGGCGCCCAGTTGCGGTTGCCCCAGTAGACCGGGAGGTCCATGCCCTGGGCGGCGAAGTCCTCGCGCAGGGCGCGCAGGAGCTCGCGGTTCTGGTCGTTGATGGGGCTGACGCCGCCGAAGAGGAAGTAGTGCTGCCCGACCTCCTTGAGCCGCTCGCGGGGAATGCCGCGGCCGCGGGTCACATTCTCCAGGAACGGGACGACGTCGTCCGGTCCTTCGGGCCCGCCGAAGGAGAGCAACAGCAGGGCGTCATAGGGGGCGTGGGCTGGCTGATCCGACATGGCTCCGATCCTGCCACCCGGCACTGACAGCC
This sequence comes from Streptomyces sp. NPDC026206, assembly GCF_040638465.1. Taxonomy (NCBI): domain Bacteria; kingdom Bacillati; phylum Actinomycetota; class Actinomycetes; order Kitasatosporales; family Streptomycetaceae; genus Streptomyces; species Streptomyces sp. NPDC026206. The sequence continues at coordinate 70,018 of NZ_JBEZYL010000002.1, read as the reverse complement.
GGAAATGCGAGTGCGTCGAGCGAACGTCCGGCCGTAAGCTGTATCGGCTACCTACGTCCCTTACGGCACCCTCGTCCCGTCCCCCTCCGAGCTCATGGGAGCCGTCCTTGTCCAGTCCGTACAGTGCGATATTCGCCGCCCCCGGCACCAAGGGCTTCGCCGCCGCGGGCCTCCTCGGCCGGCTGCCGCTGTCCATGCTGGGCATCGGTGTCGTCACGATGATCTCGCAGCTCACGCACCGGTACGGGCTGGCGGGTGCCGTCGCGGCGACCCTCGCGCTCTCCGCGGCCCTGCTCGGCCCGCAGGTCTCACGCCTGGTCGACCGGCATGGGCAGCGGCGGATACTGCGCCCGGCGACGGCCGTCTCCCTGATGGCGGTGGCCGGGTTGCTGGTGAGTGCGCACCAGCGGTGGCCGGAGTGGACGCTGTTCGTCTTCGCGGCGGGTGCGGGCTGCGTGCCGAGCGTGGGGTCGATGGTGCGGGCCCGCTGGGCGGCGATCTACAGCGGCTCGCCCCGCGAGCTGCACACGGCCTACGCCGCCGAGTCCGTCATCGACGAGGTGGTCTTCATCGTCGGCCCGATCCTGTCGATCGGCCTGTCCACGCGGTGGTTCCCGGAGGCGGGTCCGCTGCTGGCCGCCTGCTTCCTGGCCGCCGGCATCCTGTGGCTGACTGCGCAGCGGGCCACCGAGCCCAGGCCGCATCCGCGCGGTGACCACGGGGGCGGTTCTCCCCTGCGCTCCGCCGGGCTGCAGGTCCTGGTGGTCGTCTTCGTGGCCACGGGCGCCCTCTTCGGCTCGGTCGAGGTCGTCACCGTGGCGTTCGCCGAGGACCAGGGCCACAAGGCGGCGTCGAGCCTGGTGCTCGCCGTGTACGCACTGGGCTCCGGCCTGGCGGGGCTGGTCTTCGGCCTGCTGCACCTCAGGGGCGACGCCGCACGCCGCTGGGTTCTGGGCGTATGTGCGATGGCCGTGAGTATGATCCCCCTCCAACTGGTCGGGAACCTGCCGTTCCTGGCCGTGGCGCTCTTTGTCGCGGGCCTGGCCATCGCGCCGACGATGGTGACCACGATGGCCCTCGTCGAGCAGCACGTACCGCGCGCGAAGCTGACCGAGGGCATGACCTGGACGAGCACCGGGCTCGCGGTCGGGGTGGCGCTCGGCTCGTCGGCCGCCGGCATGGTGGTGGACGCCGCCGGTGCCGGGGCGGGGTACGCGGTGCCCGGCACGGCGGGGCTGCTCGCGGCCGCCGGCGCGTTCCTCGGGTACCGCCGGCTCCGGCCGGCGCCTGAGCGGGTGGGGGTTGGCGCTGATGACCGCGACGACAAGGACGAGGACGAGCAGTGCCTGGCGTAACTGGGCGGGCAATGTCACCGCCCGTCCCCAGCGGACGGTGGCTCCGGCCACGGCGCGGGAGCTGGCCGACGCGGTCGTGCGGGCCGCCTCGGACGGACTGAAGGTGAAGGCGGTGGGCACCGGTCACTCCTTCACCGGCGCCGCCGCCACGGACGGCCTGCTGATACGCCCCGAACGGCTGACCGGCGTTCGCGCGATCGACCGGGCGGCCGGGACGGTGACCGTCGCCGCGGGCACGACACTCAAACACCTGAACACCGCGCTGTCGGCCCACGGTCTGTCGCTGACGAACATGGGCGACATCATGGAGCAGACCGTCTCGGGGGCCGTCAGCACCGGCACCCACGGCACCGGCCGCGCGTCGGGCTCGCTCGCCGCCCAGATCACCGGCCTGGAGCTGGTGACGGCCGACGGCTCGGTGCTGACCTGCTCCGCGCGCAAGAACGCGGACGTCTTCGCGGCGGCCCGGGTGGGCCTGGGCGCGCTCGGCGTGATCACCGCGATCACCTTCGCGGTGGAGCCGGAGTTCCTGCTCAGGGCCCGCGAGGAGCCGATGCCCCTCGGCCGGGTGACGGCGGAGTTCGATCAGCTGGTCGCCGAGAACGAACACTTCGAGTTCTACTGGTTTCCGCATACCGAAAGCTGCACCACCAAGCGCAACAACCGCAGCGCGGGCCCCGCCGCGCCGAACGGCCGCGTCGGCGCCTGGGTGGAAGACGAGCTGCTGTCCAACGGCGTTTTCGGGGCCGCCTGCGCGCTGGGCCGGGCCGTGCCGGCCGCCGTCCCCGGCATCGCCGCTCTCGCCGCCCGGGCGCTGTCGGCCCGTACGTACACCGACGTGCCGTACAAGGTCTTCACCAGCCCCCGGCGGGTCCGCTTCCTGGAGATGGAGTACGCGCTGCCGCGCGAGGCCGCGATGGCGGCGCTGCGGGAACTGCGGGAGGTCATCGAGCGCAAACGGCTGCGGACCGCCTTCCCCGTAGAGGTACGGACGGCCCCGGCGGACGACATTCCGCTCTCCACGGCTTCCGGGCGGGAGACCGCCTACATCGCCGTACACATGTACAAGGGGACACCGCACCGGGCGTATTTCACGGCGGCCGAGCAGATCATGACGGCCCACGGGGGCCGGCCCCACTGGGGGAAGCTGCACAGCCGTGACGCGGCGTATCTGGCCCGCGTCTACCCGCGTTTCGCGCGGTTCCGTGCGGTGCGGGACCGGCTGGACCCGCACCGCGTCTTCGGCAACGACTATCTGCGGCGCGTCCTCGGGGAGTGAGGCCGCCGGTGGCCGGGCCTACGAGGCCGTGCCGGCGACGGTGCCCGCACCCGTGCCCGCCGCCGCGTTCTGGCCCGGCGGCGGTGCGGCGGACTGGCCGCCGACGGTACCGCCGGTGCCCTGGCCACCGGTGGTGGTGCCCTTGCCGTCGTCCCCGCCCTTGCCGCCGCCGGGCGACGGGCTGGGGCCGGGGGTGCCGGGGTTCGGCGACGGCGAGGACCCGCCGCCGGCGGGCGGGGAGGGCTTCGGCCCCGGCGACTGCTTGTCGGTACCGCCGCCCTGCGAGGCACCGGGAGAGGGCACCGGGCCGTGGGTCCCGCCCGTGTCCTCGTCGCCGCCCTGGGAACGGCCGGGCCCCGGCGAGCGCGAGGGATCCCGGTCCTGCTCCTGCTCCTGCCTCCCGGGCTGGAACAGGCGGCTGACCGTCGTGCCGTCCTTGCTGCCGTCCGCGCTGGAGCCGGAGACCAGCTCCACGGCGGTCACCGTGCCCATCGCCAGCGCGAAGACGGCGGCGGCCGCCAGGAGCGGGCGCTTCCAGCCGCGCAGCCTGGTGCCGTGGGTCGTGCCCTGCGTGTACTCCTCGGAATGGCCGTGGAAGTGCGCGTGATCAGGTGCGCCGGTGTACGCACCGGCGTGCGCCTCTGGTTGCGCCGGGTTTGCACCCGGGTCGGGCGCCTGGTGCGGATGGTGCCTGCGATCCTCGGCCCGCGGCGGCACCCGGGCCGCTTCGACCGTGCCCCGTACGGGAACCCGGCGAAGCCCGGGCTCCTGCGGGAGCGTCGCGTCGCGGAACTGCTCACCCGTACGTTTGAACACGTGGTGAAAAACTGTGCCACCCGTGGTGGCCACCACGCTGACAACACCGGCACCAATCACCGTGCCATATACACCGAGTTTGCCTGCGAGCAGCGCGGCAATCACCGCTGCCAGTGCACTGCCGGACACTTGTGCGACGCTCAAGTCGAGACGCTTCCCCTGGGGTTTTGCCTCGCTTTCGGCTTTGTCGTCCATCTCCAGCCCCTGTTGGTCCCTTCGGTCCCTCTTGTAGTCAGAAGAGACATTCGAGCCTAACGAACAGTTCCGGATCAGGCGATTGTGTGAACCTCGCCACCCACGGGTAGGCGCTCCGCCACAAGGGGCGCATTTCAACTCCCTTGTCCCAGGTGAACTTCGCTGGCGCGCCGATCCACCCCCAGTGGCCCGAATGGAGTACTGTGACGAGCCCTGGCCCCAATATCCCGTCCGGCTGCCCGGAACGAACCGGACCCAACGGGAGGGGCCCGGGCGGCTCTGGCCCCGTCAACTCGGCAATGTTGTGGCAGGCTGCTACCCGGGCAGGCCACACTCGACTAGCGGAAGCAGCGACGCAGGTGACGTCGGCAGGCACCACCCGGGAGGTCCCCATGCCCGAACTGCGTGTCGTGGCAGTCTCCAACGACGGCACACGGCTGGTGCTCAAGGCTGCGGACAGCACGGAGTACACGCTTCCCATCGACGAGCGGCTGCGTGCCGCCGTGCGCAACGACCGTGCGCGTCTCGGCCAGATCGAGATCGAAGTGGAGAGCCACCTCCGCCCCCGCGACATCCAGGCCCGTATCCGGGCCGGAGCGTCGGCGGAGGAAGTCGCGCAGCTCGCGGGCATCCCCGTGGAGCGGGTCCGGCGCTTCGAGGGCCCCGTCCTCGCCGAGCGCGCGTTCATGGCGGAGCGGGCCCGCAAGACACCCGTGCGCCGGCCCGGTGAGAACACCGGCCCGCCGCTCGGCGAGACCGTGGCGGAGCGGCTGCTGCTGCGCGGCGCGGACAAGGAAACCGCACAGTGGGACTCGTGGCGCCGCGACGACGGCACCTGGGAAGTCCTGCTCGTCTACCGCGCGGCCGGTGAGCCGCACGCGGCCAGCTGGACCTACGATCCGCCGCGCCGGATCGTTCAGGCGCTGGACGACGAGGCCCGGGCGCTCATCGGCGAGACCGACGAAACGCCCGAGCCGAGCTTCCCGTTCGTGCCACGGATCGCACGGCTGCCGCGCGACCGGCCGCTGGACCGCTCCCTGGACCGGGACCGGCAGACGTCCGCTCCCCCCACGGATCCGGAGGCGTCCTCCGACGAGGCGCCGGCGGAGGAGCCCGCCAAGGAGCGGGACTCGCTGACGAGCCTGCTGGAGGCGGTGCCCAGCTTCCGGGGCGACATGGTCGTGCCGGAGAGCGCCACCACGGCTCCGATCGCCGCGCCGGCCTCCGAGCCGCCGCCCGAGGATGCGGACGCCGTGGAGCCGCCGGCCCCCGCCGCCAGTGCGGGATCCGCGTACGCCGATGTGCTCATGCCCCGTTCGGTGGCCGGTCACCGCGACCGCCTGACCGGCACCACGGACCGCCAGGCCGAAGCGGACGGCGTCCGGCCGGGCCGCCGCGCGGCGGTCCCGAGCTGGGACGAGATCGTCTTCGGCACCCGCCGCAAGAAACAGGACTAGCCGGGGTCACGCCCCCGGGGTGGGCTCGGCCGAGCCCACCCCGGGGGCGGCACCTCAGCCCGGCTGCGGGCCCGTGGCCACCGGCCGGCCCGGGTCGGAGGACCATTCGCTCCACGAACCGACGTACAGGCTCGCCGGAATGCCCGCGATCGCCAGCGCGAGCACCTGCTGGGCGGCGGAGACGCCCGAGCCGCAGTAGACCCCCACCTCCGCACCGCCCGACGCGCCGAGCGCAGCGAACCGTTCCGCGAGCTCCCCGGCAGGACGGAAGCAGCCGTCGGCAGTCACATTGCCGGTTGTGGGCGCGGAGACCGCGCCGGGGACATGGCCGGCGACGGCATCGAGCGGCTCGACCTCTCCCCTGTAGCGCTCCCCCGCCCTGGCGTCCAGCAGCAGTCCCCGGCGCGCCAGCTGCGCCGCGCCGTCCGCGTCGAGAAGCGGCAGCGCGCCCGGCTCCGGCTCGAAGTCGCCCTCGGCCACCGGCGCCACCTCCGCCGTCAGCCGCCCGCCCCACGCCGTCCACGCGGCGAGCCCGCCGTCGAGCACCCGTACGTCCGGGTGCCCCGCCCAGCGCAGCATCCACCAGGCACGGGCGGCGGCCCAGCCCAGCCCGTCGTCGTACACGACGACCGGGCGGTCCGAGCGGACTCCGGCGCGCCGCATCGCCGCGCCGAACTCCGCGAGATCGGGCAGCGGGTGACGGCCCCTCGGTCCCGCGGGCCCCGCCAGTGCGGTCTCCAGGTCCACAAAGACCGCGCCGGGGATGTGCCCGGCCTCGTACTGCGGCAGGCCGGGCGGGCCGCCCGGCCGGTACCGGATGTCCAGGAGGGCCGGCGGCTGCCCGCCGTCCGACGCGCTCGCCCATTCCTTCGCGGTGATGATGGTGTCCATGACCCCATCCTGGCGCAGCCGGCGCTGCGCCGAATGGCCCCCTGGCCAGACCCTGCGATGCTGATCGATACTGGACCGCAATGGCGCGGGCGGGGAAGCGGACGCGAATGCGGGCATTCTCCTGCGGGAACCCATGAAGTCCGGCGCGGCCGGGGGGCGTCTCACGACAGGTGGTGCAAACATCTGGTCGGGCACCGTCCTGTACCAACCCCGCGCGCGACCGGAGCGGGACGCGCGGCCACCACGAGGGTCCGAGGAGACAACTGACGATGACCGAGGTATGGGGATCCTCCGAGACCGGCGAGGAGGAGACACGGCATCACACACCGGGCACTCCTTGCTGGACCAGCCTCCTGGTGCACGACCTGGAGGCGATCAAGGAGTTCTACGGCAGTCTGTTCGGCTGGTCGTACTACAGCCCCGGTCCGCGCGAGCTGGGCCCGTACGTCCGCGCCACGCTCGACGGCCGCAACGTGGCCGGAATCGGTGAGCTGCCGGCGAACCGTCAACTCGCCAACGCCTGGACCACCTATCTGGCGAGCGACGACGCGGACGTCTCCGCGGAGTGGATCCGCTGCTCCGGCGGCACGGTCGGGGTGGGCCCGCTGGCGGCCGAGGAGGCCGGGCGGCTGGTGCTGGCCACCGACCCGGCGGGGGCACCCTTCGGCGTCTGGCAGGGGCAGCGGCTGCTGTGCCCCCGGCCGACGGGGGTCCGGGGCGTTCCCGGCACGCCGGTCTGGCACGAACTGGTGACCCATGACGCGTCCGCGGTGCTGAAGTTCTACCGCGCCCTGTTCGGGTACGAGACGAAGGCGGCCGGAGCGGTGGACTCGGACATGTTCACGCTGCACGTGGAGGGCCGTCCGGTCGCCTCGATCCGTGGCGCCGGGCCCTCGTTGCTGCATCCGCACTGGATGACGTACTTCGAGGTGGCGGACGTGGACGCCACCGCGCGGCGCGTCGGTGAGCTGGGCGGACGGGTGGTCGGCGGCCCCGAGGAGGCGCAGGCCGGACGGGTGGCGACGGTCGAGGACCCGGAGGGTGCGGTCTTCACCCTGCTGCGGACGGCCCGTTAGTCGCAGCCGTCGGGGTCCACCGGCAGCACATCGGGCGACAGCGCGGCGGCACGGGCCGCGGCGGCCGTCAGCCGGCGGCGGTGGTGGCGCCGGCACAGCACCTCGTAACCCACCACGGTCTCGGGCTGGTTGACGTCACCGACGACGACCTGAGCCCCCTCGACGACCATCTGTCCGCCGATCGTACGGGCGTTGTGAGTGGCCCGCGCCCCGCACCAGCACAGCGCTTCGACCTGCAGCACCTCTATGCGGTCGGCGAGCTCCATCAGGCGGCGGGAGCCGGGGAAGAGCCTGGTACGGAAGTCGGTGGTGATGCCGAAGGCGAAGACGTCGAGTTCGAGGTCGTCGACGATCCGGGCCAGCTGGTCCACCTGTTCCGGGGCCAGGAACTGCGCCTCGTCGGCGATGACGTAGTCGGCACGCCCGCCCGCCGAGAGGTGCGCGACGACGTGCGCGTAGAAGTCGAACTCCTCCCCCGCCTCGACGGAGTCGGTGACCAGGCCGAGCCGGGAGGAGAGCTTGCCCGCGCCCGCGCGGTCGTTGCGGGTGAAGATCATGCCTTGCAGTCCGCGGGCCGAGCGGTTGTGCTCGATCTGCAGAGCGAGGGTGCTCTTTCCACAGTCCATGGTTCCGGAGAAGAACACCAGCTCGGGCATGGGGAAGCCAGGGCCTTTCGTTGTGTCGTGGGGGTGGGGACGGAGTCAGGAACGGACTTCGAGGAGCGGCACGAGCTGCTCGACGGGCGTCATGGAGCCGTGCAGTCCGACCATCTTCGATTCGTTCGGCTCGGTCTCGGTGGCGACGATCGCGATGTCGTCGCGGGCGGCCGCGACGACGTCGCCGATCCGCCCGTACACCCGGTCGTCGACGCCCTCGCCGGGCGGGCCGAACCAGCCCGCCTCGATCGCCTCGTCGCGCCCGGCGACCCACATCTGCTCGCCGAGCACCTCGCGCCAGACGGCCAGCACGTCGCCCGCCGCGCCGGGCACGGCGTAGACGTGGCGGGCCCTGGCCTCGCCGCCGAGGAGTGCCACGCCGGCGCGCAGCTCCCAGTCCTCGTCGAAGTCGATGCGCGACTCCGGGTCGAACGGGATGTCGATCATGCCGTGGTCGGCGGTGACGTAGAGCGCGGAGCGTGGGGGCAGTTGCTCGGCCAGGCGCTGGGCGAGCAGGTCCACGTACATCAGCTGGCCGCGCCACTCCTCGGAGTCGACGCCGAAGCGGTGGCCCTTGCCGTCGACCTCGCTGTAGTAGGTGTAGACGAGCGAGCGGTCGGCGGCGCCGAGCCGGTCGGCGGCGAGATCCATCCGCTCCTCGCCGGAGAGGCGGCCGTGGAAGGTGCCGCCACTCAACGCGATCTTCGTCAGCGGGGTGTGCTGGAAGTCGGGGGCCGAGACCTGGCAGGTGGCGACCCCGGCGGCATCCGCGAGCTGGAAGACCGTCGGGTACGGCTGCCAGGCGTGCGGATCGGTCCAGGGGCGCCAGCGCAGCTGGTTCATCAGCTGCCCGGTGGCCGGGTCGGCGACGGTGTAGCCGGGCAGGCCGTGGGCGCCGGGCGGCAGGCCCGTGCCGACCGAGGCGAGGGACGTCGCGGTGGTCGAGGGGAAGCCGGCGGTCATGGGCGTGCCGGTGCCGTTCATCGAGCTCGGCAGCAGCGAGTGCAGGAACGGCGCCTCGGCGGGGTGGGCACGCAGCAGCTCCCAGCCCAGGCCGTCGATGAGGAAGACGCACACGCGGTCGGCGGGCGCCAGCTCCATGCCCGAGCCGAGGCCGGGCACGCCCATGCCGGCCGCGATCGTGGGCAGCAGGTCGGCGAGCGAGCCGGTGCCGTAGCGGGGCAGTGGGGCGGAGCGGGGGTCGAGCGGGGCCGGATCGTGCCAGGCGGAGCCTGCGGCCGTGTGGCCGGCGGGGTATCCGGACATCAGTGGGCGGTCGCTGCCGTGGCTGCCGTGGCCTCGGAGAGTGCCTGGGCGAAGGCGAGGGTCTGCCGGACGGTGTCGGGGCCGTCGCCCGCCTCGCTGACCCGCAGGCTCAGGTCGTCGGCGGTGGAGGAGCCGGTGTAGCCGTGGTCGGCGTCGCAGTTGGGGTCGCCGCAGGCGGCGGGCTCCAGGTCGATGCGGGAGACGGCGCCCCAGCCGATGGTCAGGACGACCTCGCGCGGCAGCGTGCCCGGGGTGTAGGCCTCGGGGTTGGCGACGACCCGGCTGAGCACGACCGAGGAGATCCGGTCGAGCTTCACGGACTCCGTGGACGTCGTCGCGTACGGGGACGGGGACGTGCCGTCGGCGGCCTGCTCGTCGGTGTGGCTGACGATGAATCGGGTGCCGGTCAGGACGAGGACCGTGACATGGCGGCGGACCTCGTTGGAGTCGAACGTCGTCTCCTGGTGGACCAGGTACGACACGACCGCCTCCCCGCCCACGGCGGCCTCCACCGCCTCGGCCACGAGAGCCGGGTAGTAGCCGCTGCGCTCGATAGCCGCGCGCAGCCCCTGGGTCGTCGTACCGGTCTTCGCCATACGCCCATCCTACGGGGCGTACGGGGCACGGCTGCCGCCCATCCCCGGGCAGGGCGCTCAGTACGGTGGCAGGCTGCGCGGGCCGAGGTCCGTGCGGGCCGGTGGCGGCGCGAGCCGTATGGAGGCGCCGAGGACGTGCACCCCGTGCTGGGCGACGATCACCGGCTCCAGGTCGGCGCCCACGACTTCGGGATGATCGTCGACGAGTCGCGAGACGCGCAGCAGCAGCTCCTCGAGGGCCGGGGTGTCGACGGGCGCGGAGCCGCGCCAGCCGAACAGCAGGGGCGCGGTGCGGATCGAGCGGATGAGCTCGGCGGCGTCCCGGTCGGTGGCCGGTACGAGGCGGTGGGCGGTGTCGCCGAGCAGCAGGGACGGCGCGCCCGCCAGCCCGAAGGACAGCACGGCTCCGGCGGCGGGGTCGATGGTGGCCCTCACCACCGTGTCGACGCCGCGGGGGGCCATCGACTGCACGACGAGCCGGATCTCCTCCGGCTTGCCGAGCAGCTCCGTCAACTCGGCGTAGGCGCGGCGCAGTTCCGCTTCGCCGCCGAGGTCGAGCCGGACCCCGCCGAGGTCGGCGCGGTGTCGCAGGTGGGGCGCGGTGGGCTTGAGCGCGACAGGGAAGCCCAGCCGGTGCGCGGCGCGCACGGCGCTGCCGGGGTCGGGCGCGGGCAGTGCGGGCAGCACGGCGATCCCGTAGCGGGCGAGGAGGCGCTGGGTGTCGGCGGCGGAGAGCGTCACGGCCCGGGGCGCGGTGGCGCCGTGGGCCTTGAGCAGGACGCCGATGTCGGCGGCGGCGCCCGCCTCGTCGATGTCCTCGTACTCGGGCACCCGCCCGGGGGCCACGGCCTGCCGCCGCCACCGGGCATACCGCACTGCCTCGGCGAGCGCGCGGACGGCCCGCTCGGCGGCGGGGTAGGCGGGGATGCGGACAGCGGGGGCGGGGCCGTGGTCGGCGGCGCCTTCCTGTGCGGCGGGTGCCGTGGTCCCGCCCGTGTCCGGTGCCGGGGCGGCGAGCGCCTCGGCCAGGCCGGGGATCTCCAGGTGGACCACGGCCACCGGCTTGGGTGCCGGGGCTTCGGCGACCGCCCGGCGGAGGGCGTTCGCGAGGTCCGCGGCCGAGGCGTCGCCGACCCGGGGGATGGCGGTGACGACGACGGCGTCGCAGGCCCGGTCGGCGAGGGCCTCGGCCAGGGCGGCGTGGAAGTCGGCCGGTGCGGCGGCGGTGGTCAGGTCCCGCGGCATCAGCGGATGCAGGCCGTCCGTGAGGCAGGCGTCGTAGGTGAGGAGGGCGAGGGACTCGGAGTTGCCGAGGATGGCGACGCGGGGGCCGGCCGGCAGGGGCTGGGAGGCCAGGAGCAGGCCCGCGTCGGCCAGCTCGGTGACCGTGTCGACCCGGATGACGCCGGCCTGCCGCAGCAGTCCGGAGACGGTGGCGTCGGGGATGCGGGTGGTGGGCACGGCATGGCCGGCGGGCGCGGCGGAGCCGTGGCGGGCGGCCTTGACGACGACGAGCGGCTTGCGGGCGGCCGTCCGCTTGGCCAGGCGCGCGAACTTTCGCGGGTTGCCGATCGACTCCAGGTACATCAGGGCGACGTCGGTGTCCGGATCGTCGTGCCAGTACTGCAGGAAGTCGTTGCCGGAGACGTCGGCGCGGTTCCCGGCGGAGACGAACGTGGAGATGCCCACCAGGCCGGCCGCGCGCCGGTGCAGCCCGCCGAGCAGGGCGATGCCGATCGCGCCGGACTGGCTGAAGAGCCCGACGCGCCCGGCGGCCGGCAGTTCGGGCGACAGGGAGGCGTTGAGCCGGACGCCGCCGGCGGTGTTGATCAGGCCGAGGGCATTGGGCCCGATGACGCGCATGCCGTACGAGCGGGCCTGCCGCACCAGCTCGCGCTGCCGCTCGCGGCCCTCGGCCCCGCTCTCGGCGTATCCGGCGGACAGCACGACGAGTCCCTGGACGCCGTGCTCGCCGCAGTCGGCGACGACGGCGGGCACGTGGGCGGCGGGCACGGCGATGACGGCGAGGTCCACGGGGCCCTCGATCCCCAGGACGGAACGGTGGGCGGGGACCCCCTCGGGCTCCAGCACCGAAAGGTCTTCGGGGAAGGCGTGGTTGACCGCGTATGTGCGCCCGGTGAAGCCACCGGCCAGGACGTTGCGCAGGACGGTGCGGCCCAGGCCGCCCGGCTCACGGCCGGTGCCGACGACGGCGACGGAGCCGGGGGCGAGCAGCCGCTGCACCGAGCGGGCCTCGGCGCGCTGCTCACGGGCGCGCTGGACGGCGAGGGACCGGTCGGTCGGTTCGAGGTCGAGCTCCAGGCGCACGACGCCGTCCTCGAAGCTGCGCTTCTGCGTGTAGCCGGCATCCGTGAAGACTTTGATCATCTTCGTGTTGGCGGGCAGCACCTCGGCGGCGAAGCGCCCGATGGAGCGTTCGCGCGCGACGGCCGCGATGTGTTCCAGCAGTGCGGAGGCCACGCCCCGGCCCTGGTGGGCGTCCTGCACGAGGAAGGCGACCTCGGCCTCGTCGGCGGGGCCCGAGGCGGGCATGCCGTGGCCGTCGATGCGGTCGTAGCGGACCGTGGCGATGAACTCGCCGCCGACGGTTGCGGCCAGGCCCACCCGGTCGACGTAGTCGTGGTGGGTGAAGCGGTGCACGTCCCGGTCGGAGAGGCGGGGGTAAGGGGCGAAGAAGCGGTAGTACTTGGACTCGTCCGAGACCTGTTCGTAGAAGCTGACCAGGCGCTGAGCGTCGTCGGGCGTGATGGGCCGGATCTGCGCGGTGCCCCCGTCGCGCAGCACGACATCGGCTTCCCAGTGGGCCGGGTACGCATGCTCGGGCGGCGTCTGCATGGGGCCAGCGTAAGGCCGGGCACCGACAGCCGGTGGCGGCGTCCGGCCCATGGGAGCGGGCCGTACGGCCCTGCGCGGGCGCGCGCATGGGCACCGCGCGCCCCATGCGACAATGGTCTAGACAACCAATATCGACTTGAAGGGCAACACCATGGTTGAGCGCCGCGTAAACGTCGGCTGGGCCGAGGGCCTGCACGCCCGGCCCGCGTCGATCTTCGTCCGTGCGGCGACGGCCGCCGGCGTCCCCATGACGATCGCCAAGGCCGACGGCAACCCGGTCAACGCCGCGTCCATGCTCGCCGTGCTGGGCCTGGGCGCCCAGGGTGGCGAGGAGATCGTCCTGGCCACCGAGGCCGAGGGTGCCGAGGCCGCGCTCGACCGTCTGGCCAAGCTGGTCGCCGAGGGCCTCGAGGAGCTCCCCGAGACCGTCTGACCCACCGGGCCCGCTGTGATGCGGCGGGTACGTGGCAGCTTGATTCAGTGGGGCCGTGGCAGCCGCAAGAAGCCGCCGCGGCCCCACTGCCGCGGAAAAGCAGAAATTGCCGGGCCGCTATTCGCGCACGAATAGCGGCTCATTGTTAAGAACGGGCGCCCGCCGTGTTTACGGATTGTTTCGGGGACGGCGCCCGGCGCGGGCCTGCCGGCCGCCGCAGCCGGAATTCCCCGGGCGAACGGCCGGCCCGGGCGACGGCCAGGGCACGCGCCCGCTCGGCGTCACCGCGGGCCACGGCGTCCACGAGCGCCCCGCACGCCTCCCAGCTCTCCAGCGGCCGCACCGGCGGCTCCGCCGCGTACACCCAGGCGATCTTGCGCCGCAGCTGGGTGAGGAGCGCCGCGAGGCTGGGGCTGCCGGAGGCCTGGGCGAGCGTCTCGTCGAACCAGTCGCCCAGCGGGCGCAGTTCGCCCGTACGGCCCGTGCGCGCCCGCTCCTGACCGAGCCTGACCAGCCCGCGCAGCACCTTCAGATGCGCCTCGGTGCGCCGCTGCGCGGCCCTGGCGGCGCCCAGCGGCTCCAGCAGGGCACGGACGTCGAGCAGGTCGGCCGCCTCCCGCTCGGTGGGCTCGGCGACACAGGCGCCGGCGTGCCGCCGGGTGGTCACGAAGCCCTCGGAGGCCAGGGTGCGCAGCGCTTCGCGCACCGGCACCCGGGAGACCCCGTAACGGCGGGCCAGGAGTTCCTCGATGAGCCGGCTGCCGGGCGGGAACGCACCGGAGACGATGTCGTCGCGGATCGCGGTGCACACGGCGTGCGCGGAAATGCGGCGGCCGCTGTGCACCGCCTCGCCATCGCCGTTCACGTACGGCCCCGCATGGCTGTACCTCCGACTTATGACCTGACCCCCGTGAATCACGGACGATTGACGACCGTTCAGCGACTCTATGGCAATCGGGTGGGATTTCCGATGGGTCAGCCGGTTCATGGATATTTTTTGGCCAAACGCGAAGACCCCGGCCAGGGGCCGGGGTCTTTCGGAAAGCTTGGTGCGCCGCCTGCGCGGTCCTACAGGCTGACGCCGTGGGCGCCCATGTAGGCGACCGGGTCGATGTCGGTGCCGTAGGTGGCGCCGGTACGGGCCTCGAAGTGCAGGTGCGGGCCGGTGACGTTGCCGGTGGCGCCGGAGAGGCCGATCTGCTGGCCCGGGGTGACCGTCTGGCCGACGGAGACGTCGATCGAGGAGAGGTGGCCGTACTGCGTGTAGGTGCCGTCCGACATCTTGATGACGACGTTGTTGCCGTACGCGCCGCCCCAGCCGGCCTCGACGATGGTGCCGGAGCCGACCGCGCGCACCGAGGTGCCCGTCTCGGCGTGCATGTCGATGCCGGTGTGGCTGCCGGAGGACCACAGGCCGCTGGAGGCCTTGTAGGAGGTGGAGACGTAGGAGCCGTCGATCGGGCTCACGAAGGTGCCCAGGCGCTTGCGCTCCTCGTCGCGGGCGGCGCGCTCCTTGGCGGCGCGCTCCTCCTCGAGCTTGCGCTTGGCCTCTTCGGCGCGCTGCTTGGCGTCGGCGGCCCGCTGCTTGGCCGTGGCCTCGGCCTGGAGCCGGATGGCGGCCTCGTCGGCGGCGCTGCGCTGGGTCTCGGCCTGGGCGTCGACGTTGTCGGCCATGACGTCGCCGATGACGATGGCCTGGGTCAGGCCGGTGTCCTCAAGGCGGTGGTTGTCGTCGGTGGCGGCGAACGCCGGGGCGGCGACACCGGCGACCACACCCGCGGCGGCGAGGGTGGCTATGCCCGCCACATTGGCGCTGACACGCACGGCTCGGCTCGGACGACGGTGTTTACCCATGGCTGGGCGATCCTTTCCTTCCTTCTCGCCTACCGGGTTAGCTGACGGGTTCGGAGCAGGAAGGTCTCCTACGGCTCCCTCGTGAAAGGGACCCGATTCACCCCAGGGACGTTTGGGTCCCCGGCTCCCCTCGGCTCGCGCCTCGGGAACTCGGCGATGGCTGTCCGGGACCGCGGTTGCGGCTCCGATCTGACGGACTGCCGCCCTGACGCTAAACGGCGTCAGATTCGAACGGCAAACAGAACGGGGCTTTTATGACGTACGCCACACGACCAACGTGCAACCACTGCATGAAACTGGACATAAGGGAGGCGCGTGCGCCTCTGCGGGCTCACGCGCCTCCCTTGTCCACTCATATCCGGCACATCGGCACAGGGGATGCCGGGTGTTGAGCACCCGTCAGGCGGGGATGACGGTCACCGCGCCGATACCGAGGGCCTTGACCGGCTCGGTGATCTCGGCGGCGTCACCGACGAGGACGGTGACCATGCGGTCCACGGGGAACGCGCTGACGGCGGCCGCGGTGGCCTCCACCGTGCCGGTCTCCGCGAGGCGTTCGTACAGCCGCGCCTGGAAGTCGTCCGGGAGGTACTGCTCCACCTGGTCGGCGAGGGTGGCCGCGACGGCGGCCGCCGTCTCGTACTTCAGCGGTGCGACGCCGACCAGGTTCTGCACGGCGACGTCACGCTCGGCCTCGGTCAGTCCCTCCGCGGCCAGCGTGCGCAGCACGGCCCACAGGTCCTCCAGCGCCGGGCCGGTGTTGGGGGTGTCCACGGAGCCGCTGATGGCGAGCAGGCCCGTGCCCGTGGCGCCCTCGGACGGGGGCACCGAGCGCAGCACCTGACCGAAGGCCCGGACGCCGTAGGTGTAGCCCTTCTCCTCGCGCAGGACGCGGTCCAGGCGGGAGGTGAGGGTGCCGCCGAGGCAGTACGTGCCGAGCACCTGGGCGGGCCAGAGCCGGTCGTGCCGGTCGGGGCCGACGCGGCCGATGAGCAGCTGCGTCTGGACCGCGCCGGGGCGGTCCACGATCACGACGCGGCCGGTGTCGTCCGCGGTGACCGCCGGTACGGGCCGGGGCTCGGCGCCCGGTCCGGTCCAGGTGCCCAGCGACTCGGCCAGGGCCTCGTCGAGGTCGATGCCGGTGAAGTCGCCGACGATGACGGCGGTCGCCGTGGCGGGGCGGACGTGGTCCTCGTAGAAGGCACGCACGGCCGCGGCGTCGATGCGCTTGACGGTCTCCTCGGTGCCCTGGCGGGGGCGGGAGAGCCGGGAGCCGGCCGGGAAGAGCTCGGCGGAGAGCGCCATGGCCGCCCGGCGGGCGGGGTTGGCGAGCTCGTGCGGGATCTCGTCCAGCCGGTTGGCGACGAGGCGCTCGACCTCGTTGTCGGGGAAGGCGGGGACGCGCAGCGCGTCGGCGAGCAGGCCGAGGGCCTTGGCCAGCCGGGACGCCGGGACCTCCAGGGAGACGCGCACGGCGGGGTGGTCGGCGTGCGCGTCGAGGGTGGCGCCGCAGCGCTCCAGCTCGGCGGTGAAGTCCTCGGCGCTGAGCTTGTCGGTGCCCTCGGAGAAGGCGCGCGCCATGATCGTGGCCACGCCGTCCAGGCCCTCGGGCTCGGCCTCCAGGGGCGCGTCCAGGCTGATCTCGACGGCGATGACCTGCTGGCCGGGGCGGTGGCAGCGGAGCACGGTGAGGCCGTTGGGCAGCTGCCCGCGCTCGGGGGCGGGGAAGGCCCAGGGGGTGGCCTGCCCGGGCTTGGGCTGCGGGTGGAATTCCATCGTCGCGGTGGTGGTGCTGGCGGATGCGGCGTCGCTCACCGGTCCGTCTCCTCTTCGTTCTGGTCGGCGTGCCGGTCGGCGCCGGCGTCGGACTGCGCGGAGGTCGGCTCGTACACCAGCACGGCGCGGTTGCCGGGGTGCAGACGGGCCTTGGCGACGGCCTGCACCTCCTCGGGGGTGATCTCCAGGACGCGCTGCACGGCGGTCAGCGCGAGCTGCGGGTCACCGAACAGCACGGCGAAGCGGCACAGTTCGTCGGCGCGGCCGCTGACGGTGGCGAGCCGGTCCAGCCACTCGCGCTCCAGCTGGGCCTGGGCGCGCTCCATCTCCTGCGGTGTCGGTCCCTCGACGGCGAAGCGGGCCAGCTCCTCGTCGACGGCGGCCTCGATGGCGGGCACCTCGACGCCGCCGGACGCCTTGACGTCCAGCCAGCCGAGCGAGGGGGCGCCGGCGAGGCGCAGCAGGCCGAAGCCGGCGGCGACGGCCGAGCGGTCGTGGCGGACCAGGCGGTTGTGCAGGCGGGAGGACTCGCCGCCGCCGAGGATGGTCAGGGCCAGGTCGGCGGCGTCGGCCTCGCGGGAGCCGTCGTGCGGCAGGCGGTAGGCGGCCATCAGCGCGCGGGCGGGCACCTCCTCGCGCAGGACCTGGCGCACCTCCTCGCCGATGGTGTCGGGGAGGGAGCCGTCGCGCGGGGTCTGCTTGCCGTCGTGCGAGGGGATGGAGCCGAAGTACCTCTCGATCCAGGCGAGCGTCTGCTCGGGGTCGATGTCGCCGACGACCGCGAGGACGGCGTTGCCGGGCGCGTAGTAGGTGCGGAAGAAGGCGCGCGCGTCCTCCAGGGACGCGGCGTCCAGGTCGGCCATCGAGCCGATGGGCGTGTGGTGGTACGGGTGGCCGTCGGGGTAGGCCATGGCCGTCAGCTTTTCGAAGGCCGTGCCGTAGGGCACATTGTCGTACCGCTGGCGGCGCTCGTTCTTGACGACGTCGCGCTGGTTCTCCATCGACTCGTCGTCGAGCGCGGTGAGCAGCGAGCCCATCCGGTCGGCTTCCAGCCACAGGGCCAGCTCCACCTGGTGGGTGGGCATGGTCTCGAAGTAGTTGGTGCGCTCGAAGCTGGTGGTGCCGTTGAGCGAACCGCCGGCGCCCTGCACCAGCTCGAAGTGGCCATTGCCCTTGACCTGCGCCGAGCCCTGGAACATAAGGTGCTCGAAGAGGTGGGCGAGGCCGGTGCGGCCCTTGACCTCGTGGCGCGAGCCGACGTCGTACCAGAGGCAGACGGCCGCCACCGGGGTCAGATGGTCCTCGGAGAGCACGACCCTGAGGCCATTGGCCAGGCGGTGCTCGGTCGCTGTCAGGCCGCCGGAACCGGCCTGTTGCGTGGCCGTGTGACCCATGGGCATGTACGTCCCTTCGATCTCTTGAGATCTCGCGGTGCCTCGCGACGACTCGCGTGATGAACAGTGCTGTCACTGTATGCAAGCGCGCTGACATCTGGCGAAGTTCCCGGCCCGCTGTACACGCCCGGGACGGGTCGCGGTCAGGGTTGTCAGTGGCGCGGTCCACAATGGTCGGCGTCAGAACCGCCTCGGCACCCGATCGAAGGAGCAGCAGCCGCGATGGCCCGCCGCAGCACGAAGACCCCGCCGCCGGAAGACTTCGAGGAGCGCATCCTCGACATCGACGTCGTCGACGAGATGCAGGGCTCCTTCCTTGAGTACGCCTACTCCGTCATCTACTCCCGCGCCCTGCCCGATGCCCGGGACGGCCTCAAGCCCGTCCACCGCCGCATCCTGTTCCAGATGAACGAGATGGGGCTGCGCCCCGAGCGCTCGTACGTCAAGTGCGCCCGCGTCGTCGGCGAGGTGATGGGAAAGCTCCACCCGCACGGCGACGCGTCGATCTACGACGCGCTGGTGAGAATGGCACAGCCCTTCTCGATGCGGGTGCCGCTGGTCGACGGCCACGGCAACTTCGGCTCGCTGGGCAACGACGACCCGCCCGCGGCCATGCGGTACACCGAGGCCCGGATGGCGGCGGCCACGTCGCTGATGACCGAGTCGATCGACGAGGACACCGTCGACTTCACGCCGAACTACGACGGCAGCGAGCAGGAGCCGGTCACACTCCCCGCCGCGTACCCGAACCTGCTGGTCAACGGCACGTCCGGGATCGCGGTCGGCATGGCGACGAACATGCCGCCGCACAACCTGGGCGAGGTCATCGCCGCCGCCCGGCATCTGATCAGGCACCCCGGCGCCGATCTCGACACGCTGATGAAGTACATCCCGGGCCCGGACCTGCCCACGGGCGGCCGGATCGTCGGCCTGAGCGGGGTGCGCGACGCGTACGAGACGGGCCGCGGCACCTTCAAGATCCGGGCGACCGTCGCCGTGGAGAACGTGACGGCCCGCCGCAAGGGCCTGGTGGTCACCGAGCTGCCCTTCGCGGTGGGTCCGGAGAAGGTGATCTCCAAGATCAAGGACCTGGTCGGTTCGAAGAAGCTGCAGGGCATCGCCGACGTCAAGGACCTCACCGACCGCGCCCACGGCCTGCGCCTGGTCATCGAGATCAAGAACGGTTTCAACCCCGAGGCCGTCCTGGAGCAGCTCTACAAGCTGACGCCGATGGAGGAGTCCTTCGGCATCAACAACGTCGCGCTGGTGGACGGCCAGCCGCTGACGCTGGGCCTCAAGGAACTGCTGGAGGTCTACGTCGACCACCGCTTCGAGGTGGTGCGCAGACGCAGCGAGTTCCGGCGCGGCAAGCGGCGCGACCGGCTGCACCTGGTCGAGGGTCTGCTGGTGGCGCTCGTCGACATCGACGAGGTCATCCGAATCATTCGATCGAGTGAGAACGCCGCTGAGGCGAAGGGGTCACTCGTCGAGCGGTTCTCGCTCTCCGAGGTGCAGACGCAGTACATCCTCGACACCCCGCTGCGCCGCCTGACGAAGTTCGACCGGATCGAGCTGGAGTCGGAGCGGGACAAGCTCAACCGGGAGATCGAGGAGCTCACCCGGATCCTGGAGTCGGACGCCGAGCTCCGTAAGCTCGTCTCCTCCGAACTGGCCGATGTGGCGAAGAAGTTCGGCACCGACCGGCGCACGGTCCTGCTGGAGTCGGCGGGCGCCCCGGCGTCGGCGGTGCCGCTGCAGGTCGCGGACGACCCGTGCCGGGTGCTGCTGTCCTCGACCGGGCTGCTGGCCCGTACGGCCACGGGTGAGCCGTTCCCGCCGGGGGCGGGCGAGACCAAGCGCGTCAAGCACGACGTGATCGTCTCCGCGGTCCCGGCGACGGCCCTGGGCGAGGTGGGAGCGGTGACCTCGGCCGGGCGGCTGCTGCGGCTGCGGGTGATCGATCTGCCGCAGCTGCCGGAGACGGCGGCAGCCCCGAGCCTGGCGGGCGGTGCGCCGGTCGCGGAGTTCCTGTCCCTGGCGGACGGCGAGCGGGTGGCCTGCCTGACCACCCTGGACGAGTCCTCGCCCGGCCTGGCGATCGGTACGGAGCAGGGCATCGTCAAGCGCGTGGTCCCCGACTATCCGGCCAACAAGGACGAGTTGGAGGTCATCTCCCTCAAGGACGGGGACAGCATCGTCGGCGCGGTCGAGCTGCGGACGGGCGAGGAGGATCTGGTCTTCATCACGGACGACGCCCAGCTGCTGCGCTACCAGGCCTCCCAGGTGCGCCCGCAGGGCCGCCCGGCGGGCGGCATGGCGGGCATCAAGCTGGCGTCCGGCACGAAGGTCATCTCGTTCACGGCCGTCGATCCGGCGGAGGACGCGGTCGTCTTCACGGTGGCCGGGGCCCGTGGCGGCCTGCCGGGCGCCGCTTCGGAGGCGACGGCGAAGCTGACGCCGTTCGACCAGTACCCGCGCAAGGGCAGGGCGACGGGCGGTGTGCGCTGCCAGCGCTTCCTGAAGGGCGAGGACTGCCTGGTCCTGGGCTGGGCGGGGGCCACCCCGGCCCGCGCCGCGGCCGCCAACGGCACCCCCGTCGACCTGCCGGAGACCGACCCGCGCCGTGACGGTTCGGGTACGCCTCTGCCCAAGCCGGTGGCCACGGTGGCGGGGCCGGTGTAGGCCCCGGACCCGCACCCGGGGCCGGTGCGCGGTCCGGGCCGGCCCACCGGGCGGCTCAGGACTGCGCGTACCGCCGGCTCAGGACTGCGCGTACCGCAGGACGCCCCACATGCTGCGGTCGTCCTCCCCGGAGGACGGCGCGGCGGTGTCCCGGCACGCGTCGAGCCCGTCCCGCAAGGCCCGGGCGTCGATTCCGGCACCGATCATGACGAGCTGGGTGGCGCGCTTCTCGGAGCGCGCCCACGCCGACGGGTAGAAGCGCAGGAAGTCACCGACGGCGTGCACGGCGAACTTGTGCCGGTGCCCGGCCACCCCGAAGTGGACGAAGCCCTTGATGCGGTAGAGCCCCTCCGGCCGGCTGTCGAGGAATTCCATCAGCCGGCGCGGGTGCATCGGGTCGTCGGATATGAATTCCACGCTCTCGTAGGCGGCGTGCAGATGACCATGGTGGCCGAGGTCCTCGTCGCGCTCCCCCGTGCACAGGTCCTCGAAGGAGAGCTGCCGGATCGCCTCGGTCCGCTCCTGCCTGGGCTTGCGGTCGAACAGCAGGTCCGGGTCGACG
The DNA here is from genome assembly GCF_040638465.1 of Streptomyces sp. NPDC026206. Classification (NCBI taxonomy): domain Bacteria; kingdom Bacillati; phylum Actinomycetota; class Actinomycetes; order Kitasatosporales; family Streptomycetaceae; genus Streptomyces; species Streptomyces sp. NPDC026206. The sequence goes on along the minus strand of NZ_JBEZYL010000002.1, from coordinate 48,874 downwards.
CGCCCGTGCGAGGCCGTCACCACGGGCGTGCCGGGGGCGAGCCCGGTGAGCGTCGCCGTGAGGCTCTCGCGTGCCTCGTCCCCGATGCGGTCGGTCTTGTTGAGGACCACGAGATCGGCGATGGCCACATGCCGGTCGATCTCCGGGTGCCGCTCGCGCGTGCCGGAGAACTCCGCCGCGTCGATGACCTCGACCAGCCCGCCGTAGACGATGTTCCTGTTGTCGCTGGCCAGGATCATCCGGATGAGTTCCTGCGGCTCGGCCAGTCCGCTGGCCTCGATGACGATCACGTCGATCCGGGCCGCCGGCCGGGCCAGCCGGTCCAGGAAGCCGTCCAGCTCGCTGGTGTCCACGGCGCAGCACAGGCAGCCGTTGCCCAGCGACACCATGGAGTCGACCTGTCCGGCGACGCTCATCGCGTCGATCTCGATGCTGCCGAAGTCGTTGACGATCGCCCCGATCCGGCTGCCCCCGCTGCGCCCGAGAAGGTGATTGAGCAGGGTCGTCTTGCCGGAGCCCAGGAAGCCGGCGAGCACGATGACCGGGATCTGTCGCTTGGCCAAGGGTGAGCGCCTCCATCATGAGTCGAGCGGGTCCTTCGCCTGCCCCAGGATTTCACCTGCCCCAGGATTTCACCTGCCCCAGGATAGGGGCGGCGGGCCTGCCGCCCTTGGGGCCGCCCGTCGCCCGGGTGGATCAGGCCGGTACACAGCGCCAAGCACACTCAGGTTAGGCTTACCTACGTGAGCACGTGCGCGACCGCCTCCCGCCTGTTGACCGAGCCGTTGGCCGGCACCGCCGCACCCGCGCGGACGTGGCTGCTGATCGAGCAGCCCGGTCCGTGGGGAGCCGACGCGCTCACCTCCAGTCACCTCGACCCCGCAGTCGGCCGCGCCCTGGACGAGTCGGTCGCGGGCACCGGTGTGCGCATCGCGCTGATCCGGCGCCCCGGGCGGCACGCCGACTGCCGCGAGGCGTCCGTCCAGCGGGTCTTCGCCGCCCACACCGCACCCGGCCGCTCCTGGATCCGTACGACGCTGCTCGCCGACCCCGCGCGGCTGCTGGAGCTGGACCTCGCGGCACTGGGTGCCGGCGAGCACGGCGGGCTGTGGGATCCGTACGACGGGGATCCGCTCGCGCTCGTCTGCACCAACGGCAAGCGCGACCGCTGCTGCGCGCTGCTGGGCCGGCCCCTCGCCGCGGAGCTGACCGCCGCGGGCGGCACCGAGGTCTGGGAGGTCACCCATATCGGTGGGCACCGCTTCTCGCCGACCCTCTTCGTCCTGCCCTACGGCTACGCCTACGGGCGGGCCACCGCGCACGCCGTCAAGGAGGCGCTCGAAGCGGCGCGCGAGGGCCGCGTCGCCACCGCCAACTGCCGGGGCCGCTCGGCGTGGGAGCGCCCCGGCCAGGCCGCCGAGCTGGCGGTGCGCGCGCTGACCGGCGAGGAGAGCGCGGACGCACTGGACATCACCGCGACCGACGGCGGCGCACCCCGCTGGAGCGTGACCGTCGCGCACACCGACGGGCGGTCCTGGCGGGTCGAGGTCGAGCAGGGTGCGGCGCAGCCGCCCCGGCCGGAGAGCTGCGGCAGGGCGCTCGGCACGCCGGCCCGCATGGACGTCGTCGCCGTCACCGCGCTCGGCTGATCACTCAGCCGGACTTCTCCACGAACTCCGTGGTGTAGGTCTTCTTGAGGTCCACCGAGGCGTTCTTGAGGTTGGGGTTGAAGGCCTTGAGGACCTCCAGGACCGTCTTGGGCCCGTCGGCGGGCATCACGCCGTCCTTGGTGAACATCGGCAGGGTGTTCTCGATGGCCTTCGCGTAGAGCTCCTTGCCGCCCTTGGCGTAGTCGGCGGGCATCTGGGCCATGATCTCCTCGGGCGTGTGCTCCGACATCCACTTCAGAGTCTTGACCATGGCGTTGGCGAGCTTCTGGACGGTCTCCTTGTGGGTGTTGACCCAGTCGGTGTTCATGTACAGGCTCGACGCGGGGTAGAGGCCGCCGAGCGCCGCTCTGGAACCCTCGGGGGTCCGCATGTCGACGAGGACCTTGCCGAGGTCCTTGGCGAGGACCTGGGCGACGGTCGGGTCGGTGGTCATGCCGCCGTCGATGGCGCCCTTCTCCAGGGCCGCGATGAAGGTCTGGCCCGCACCGACGGCCACCGGCGTGAAGTCGCTGACCGGCACGCCGTTCTTCACCGCGAGGTACTTCGTCAGGAAGTCGGTGGACGAGCCGAGACCGGTGACGCCCAGCTTCTTGCCCTTGAAGTCCTTGGGCGAGGAGAGGCCGGAGGCGGCCTGCTTGGAGACGATCTCCACCTCCCCCGGCGTCTGGGCGAGTTGGACCACGGACTCCACCTGCTTGCCCTTGACCTGCAGGTCGAGGGTGTGGTCGTAGAAGCCGACGACCCCCTGGACGTCGCCGGACACCAGCGAGGTGGTGGCCTGCACGCCCGCGGGCTCGCTGAGGAGCTTGACCGTCACGCCCTCCTGCTGGAAGTAGCCCAGTCGCTGGGTGAGCACCGCGGGCAGGTAGATGACCTTGTCCAGGCCGCCGACCATGATCTTGACGGTGTCGCCCTTGAACGATTCGCTCCCCGAGGTGTCGGCCGAGGATTCATCGGCGCATCCGGAGAGGGACAGGCACATCACCCCCGCGACGGCCGTCGCGGAGACCTTGGCGATCCTGCCGTACGTACGCATGATCCGTTCCTTACGATCGATTTCGGGCGGAAGTCGGGGGGTGTGGGGTGGTGGGGGGAGGCGGGAGGAGGTGGGGGGCAGGCCGTACGGGTCAGTGCCCGCCGTACCGGTCAGTGCCCGCCGGGCTTCCAGCGGAAGAGCCGCTTCTCGGCGAAGGTCAGCAGGCCCTCGGCGAGGAGGGCGACGACGGCGAGGATGGTCATCGCCGCATACACGCCGGCCGTGTTGAAGGTGCTCTGCGAGGCGGCGACCAGCAGTCCGATGCCCTTGGCCGCGCCCATGTACTCGCCGACGATGGCGCCGATGAGGGCGAAGCCGAAGCTGACGTGCAGGCTGGTGAAGATCCACGAGGTGGCGGAGGGGATGACGACCTGTAGGGTCACCCGGCGATTGCTCGCGCCCAGGATGCGGGCGTTGGCGACGAGGTTGCGGTCCACCTCGCGGGCCCCCTGGAAGGCGTTGAAGAAGACGGGGAAGAAGACCAGCACCACGGCCGAGGCGATCTTGGAGGCGGGCCCGAGGCCGAACCAGATCAGGAAGATCGGCGCGAGGACGATGCGCGGCAGCGCGTTGAGCACCTTGATGTACGGACCGAGGACGTCGGCGAGGAAGGGGGCGCGGCCGAGCACGATGCCGAGCACCACTCCGGCCGTCACGCCGATGGCCCAGCCGAGCAGGGCCTCGTGAAGCGTGCACCAGATCTGTTCCCCGAGCGATCCGTACGGGGTGCCGTGCAGCGTCCACTGCGCGATCTGGTCCCAGATCTTCGACGGCATCGAGAAGTTGAACGGGTCGATGACCTTGGTGCGGGACAGCACCTCCCAGGCGGCCAGCAGCACGACGAGCAGCAGCACGCGGGCGCCGAGGATCACGAGCCGGCGGCTACGGGCCGCCTTCGCGCGGGCCTTGGTCCGGCCGGTGCTTCTGGGCAGGGCGGTGTAAGCACCGACAGACTCAGCGGACTCAAGCGACATGGGCGGCACCCCTCTCACGGGTGATACGGACTTCCTCACCGAGGGAGGACCAGATCTCCCGGTAGATCTCGATGAACTCCGGTTCCAGGCGGACGGATTCGACCTTGCGCGGCCGGGGAAGGCCGATCGGGAAGATCTTCTTCACGGTGGCCGGGCCGGCGGTCATCACCACGACCTTGTCGGCGAGCGCGATGGCCTCCTCCAGGTCGTGGGTGACGAAGACGACGGACGCCCTCTCGGCGGCGGCCTTCCCGCCGCTCTCGCGGGAGCCGCCGCCCCACAGCTCCAGCAGTTCGTCCGACATCAGCGCCCGGGTCTGCACGTCCAGCGCCGAGAACGGCTCGTCCATGAGAAGGATCGCCGGGTCGTTGACGAAGGTCTGCGCGAGCGCCACGCGCTTGCGCATGCCCCCGGAGAGCTGATGCGGATAGCGGTCCTCGAACGCCGCGAGCCCCACCCGGCCGAGCCAGTCGCGGGCCCGCTCGCGCGCCTCCGCCTTCGGCGCACCGCGGAAGCGCGGGCCGGCCATCACGTTGGACAGCACCGTGCGCCAGGGAAAGACCGCGTCCTGCTGGAAGACGAAGCCGACCTCGGGCCTGATCCCGGTCACCGCCTCGCCGCCGACCAGCACCTCGCCCTCGGTGGGCTCCTCCAGGCCGCTCACGAGCGTGAGGGTGGTCGACTTGCCGCAACCTGTCGGGCCGACGACCGCCACGAACTCGCCCTGGGCGACGGTCAGATCAAGATCACGCACAGCCGTGTGCTCTCCGCCCGACGGCGTGCGGAACACCTTGCTCGCGCTGCGCAGTTCGATGGCCGGAAATGTTCCGGAAGGAGTGCTCCAGGAGGTGCTCGACAAGGTGCTGGACGAGGTGCCCGGAGGGCTGTCCGGGGGGTTGTCACGTGGGGTGCCGCTGTTCATCCGTCCGCCTCCGCTGCCCGGGTGTCCGGCCCCGCCATCCCGTGCGGGGCAACCGGTGCTGGAGGTTAGGTATGGCGTGCACCACAGGGGCAGTCTTGTGAGCGCTGTGCGACTTGAGTGCACGAAGCCTGTTCTGCTCGTTTTGCTCGCGATAGAACAACAAAAGTGACACAGGGGCGACACAAGAGGCCATCATCCGGCTACGTTCGGTTCATATCAGCGGCGTTCATGTTCATGGCAGCGACCTGCGGCGATCCGCGCGCCAGGCCCTGCAGGGCATGCGCGCCGAGCCGACGGCCCGGACGACGAGCCTGAAGACGAAGAAGACGAAAGGGACACGCATGCGCCTCCGGTGGCCCCGCCGCGTCTTCGCGCAGGTCCTCTCCGTCCAGCTCCTGATCACCACGGGCGTCATCGCGCTCACCGCCGGCCTGTTCCTCCAGCCCCTCGGTGCCCAGCTCGACGAGCAGGCCGAGCAGCGGGCCCTGGCCATCGCCCAGGCCACGGCCGCGCAGCCCGGCATCGCCCACGCCGTACTCGCCGGCCGCCCCGGGCCCGACGGACCGGTCCAGGCCGCATCCGAGCGCATCCGCCTGGCCACGGCCGCCAGCTACGTCGTGGTGGTCGACACCCAGGGCATCCGCTACTCCCACACCACGCCCGGCGAGATCGGCCGGCACGTCAGCACCGACCCCGGCCCCGCCCTGACGGGCCACGAGTGGACGGGCATCGAGAACGGCACCCTCGGCCGCTCGGCCCGGGGCAAGGTGCCCCTGCGCGACACGGAGGGTGCCATCGTCGGCGCCGTCTCGGTCGGCATCGCCTACGACGACGTGCGCGACGTCCTCCTGCAGGCGCTGCCCGGCCTCCTCGTGTACGCCGGCGCCGCGCTCGCGGCCGGTGCTCTGGCCGCGTTCGCCGTCTCGTGGCGACTGCGCAAGCGCACCCACGGCATCGAACTCTCGGAGATCTCCGCCCTCCTCGACGAGCGCGAGGCGATCCTGCACGGCATCCGCGAGGGCGTGGTCGCACTCGACCGGCGCGGTCGCGTGCGGCTGGTCAACGACGAGGCGCAGCGGCTCCTGGGCCTCGGGCCCGACGCCATCGGGCAGCCGCTGGACGCCGTCCTGCCGCCCGGCCGGACCACCGACGTCCTGACGGGCCGCGTGGCCGGCACGGACCTGCTCACCGTCCGGGACGGGCGGGTACTGCTCGCCAACCGCATGGACACCACCGACGGCGGCACGGTGGCCACGCTGCGCGACCGTACCGAACTGGAGCAACTGGGCCGGGAGCTGGACGGCACCCGGGGGCTGACGGAGGCACTGCGCGCACAGGACCACGAGCACGCGAACCGGCTGCACACCATCGTCGGGCTGTTGGAGCTGGGGCTCTACGAGGAGGCCGTCGATTTTGTGGCGGAGGTGACGGGCGCCCACCGGGCGACCGCCGAGCAGGTGACCGAGCGGGTGCACGAACCGCTGGTCAGTGCCCTGCTCGTGGGCAAGAGCGCGGTCGCGGCGGAGCGCGGGGTAGCCCTGCGAGTGAGCGAGGGGACGTACCTGCCGGACGGGGTGGTGGACCCGCGGGACCTCGTCACGGTGCTCGGCAACCTCGTCGACAACGCGCTGGACGCGGCGAGCCGGCACCGGGCGGACGCGTTCGTGGAGGTCGAGGTGCGGGCCGCGGGCACCGCTGTCGTGGTGAGCGTCTCGGACAACGGCCCGGGGGTCCCGGTGGAGGTCCGGGAGCTGGTGTTCGCCGACGGATGGTCCACCAAGGAGGCCGCCCCGCACCGCCCCCGGGGCCTGGGCCTCTCGCTCGTGCGGCGGCTGGCCGAGCGCTACGGAGGCTCGGCCCGGGCCGGCGAACGGGACGGCGGCGGCGCGGTGTTCACGGTGGAGCTGCCGGAGGCGCTGCGCGCACCGGCCCTGACACCGGATGCGCCGCGATCCCTCGAAGGAGTGAACGGATGATCGAGGTCCTGGTCGTGGACGACGACTTCCGCGTCGCCGAGATCAACGCGGCGTACGTCGCCAGGGTGCCGGGCTTCCGCGTGCGGGCGACAGCCCACAACGCGGCGCAGGCCCTGGCGCTGCTGGAGCGCGGCGGCATCGACCTGGTGCTGCTGGATCACTACCTGCCGGACGAGACCGGACTGTCGCTGGTCCGCCGCATCCGGCAGCTGGGCCACCACACGGACGTCATCATGGTCACGGCCGCCCGCGACATCGCGACCGTGCGGACGGCGATGCGTTACGGCGCCCTGCAGTATCTGGTGAAGCCGTTCTCCTTCGCGGGGCTGCGGGCGAAGCTGGAGGCGTACGCGCGGCTGCGCCGGACGTTCGAGGGCGCCGAGGAGGCGGAACAGGACCAGGTCGACCGGATCTTCGGTGCCCTGCGCACCGCCTCGGCCACCGCTCCGCTGCCCAAGGGCCACTCCGCGCCGACCGCCGAACTGATCCGGCGGGTGCTCTCGGACGCGACGCGACCGCTGTCGGCGCACGAGGTGGCGGAGCGGTCGGGGCTGAGCCGGTCGACGGCCCAGCGCTACCTCAAGCGGCTGGAGGAGTCGGGAAGGCTCAGTCTGACGCTCAAGTACGGCGAGACGGGCCGCCCCGAGCACCGCTACACCTGGGCGGGCCGGTGAACCGCCCTCATGCCGCCCCGGCGCCGGTGAGGGAGCGCACCTCCGCTTCGGCGTATCCGGCTCCGTCGGCGGGCTCGGGCGAGGTGACGGTGCCGAGCCAGCCGGCGAGGAAGCCGAGCGGCACGGAGACCAGGCCGGGGTTCTCCAGGGGGAACAGCCGGAAGTCCAGGCCGGGGAAGATCGCATCCGGGCTGCCGGAGACGACCGGGGAGACGACGACGAGAAGCACGGCAGGAATCAGCCCGCCGTAGACGGACCAGACCGCGCCCCGTGTGGTGAAGCGCTGCCAGAACAGCGAGTAGAGCAGCACCGGAAGGTTGGCCGAGGCGGCGACGGCGAAGGCCAGGCCGACCAGGAAGGCGACGTTGAGGTTCTGGGCGAGCAGCCCGAGCCCGATGGCGACCACTCCGGTGCCGGCCGCCGCGACGCGCGCGACGGTGACCTCGCCGCGGGGTGCGTGGCCGGCACGTGCACGGCGGCCGGCGCTGCCGCGGCGGCTCAGCGTGGCGTGGAGGTCGTGGGCGACCGAGGCGGAGGAGGCCAGGGTGACCCCGGCGACGACGGCGAGGATGGTGGCGAAGGCAACGGCCGCGACCACAGCGAACAGGATCGTTCCTCCTGTGGAGCCCGCGCCGCCTCCCAGGTCGAGGGCGAGCAGGGGCACGGCCGTGTTACCGGCCGGGCTGGCAGCCCGCACCGCGTCGCTGCCGAGCACCGCCGCGGCGCCGAAGCCGAGGACGATGGTCATGAGGTAGAAGCCGCCGATGAGGGCGATGGCCCACACGACCGACCTGCGTGCGGCCCGGGCAGTGGGCACGGTGTAGAAGCGCGCGAGGATGTGCGGCAGACCGGCGGTGCCGAGGACGAGGGCGAGGCCGAGGCTGATGAAGTCCAGCCGGGAGGTCAGGTCGTGGCCGTACTTCAGGCCCGGTGCGAGGAAGTCGCGGCCGTGACCGCTGCGGTCGGCGGCCGTGGTGAGCAGCGCGGAGACGTCGCCGTGGAAGCGGAGCAGGACGAGGACGGTCAGCGCGATCGTGCCGCCCATCAGCAGCACAGCCTTGACGATCTGGATCCACGTGGTGGCCCGCATCCCGCCCAGCGTGACGTAGACGACCATCAGGGCCCCGACGGCGATCACCGTCCAGCCGCGGGCCCGCTCGCCGGTGCCGCCCAGCAACAGGGCCACCAGGCTGCCCGCGCCGACCATCTGGGCGACGAGGTAGAGAACGGAGACGGTGATGGAGGAGATGCCGGCGGCGATACGGACCGGGCGCTCGCGCAGGCGGGCGACCAGGACGTCGGCGAGGGTGAACCGCCCGCAGTTGCGGACCAGTTCGGCGACGAGGAACAGTACGACCAGCCAGGCGACGAGGAAGCCGACGGAGTAGAGCATTCCGTCATAGCCGTAGAGGGCGATGAGGCCGGAGATGCCGAGGAAGGACGCGGCGGACATATAGTCGCCGGCGATGGCGAAACCGTTCTCCAGGGGGGAGAACAGCCGGCCGCCCGCGTAGAACTCCTCGGGTGAGCCCTGCCGTTCACGCCCCGCCCAGGTGGCGATGGCGAGGGCCACGGCGACGAAGACGAGGAACAGAGTCATGGCCAGGCCCTGATGGGACCCGCTCACCGGATCTCACCCAGGCTCCGCGACGAGGCGCCCGGACCTTGCGCCTGCCCGGCGGTGAGCGCCAGCCGCTCCTGCCGCACGCCGCCCTGCAGCGTCTCCAGCGTGACCGTCCAGCGCAGCTCCATCGCGGCGGGGTCGCGGCGCAGCCGGGCGTGGCGCGCGTAGGCCCAAGTCAGCAGGAAGGTCGTGGCGAACTGGGCGAGTCCGGCGACCATCGCCACGTTGAGCGCGCCCGCCACGGGCCTGGCCATCACCCCCGGCGCCGCGATCGCCGCCAGCACATACGCCAGGTACCAGCCGAGGAAGACGACGGTCACGGGAAAGGCGAACCGGCGGTAGCGGCGGCGCACTTCCCGGAACGCCGCACTGCCCTGGACTTCCCGGTAGATTCCGGCCGCATCCCGCGCGGGCTCCGTCCCGGCCGTCCGCTGAACCGTTACGGCAGCGCGCCCGTCGCTCTCTCTCACAGAACTCTCCCTGGTCGCCGACCCCGTTGGCCGCGTGCCCAAGAATGGACAGACCGGAAAGATCCAGCCCCGCGCACAGGCGGACGTTCACTCCATCAGGTGATGGGCGTCCCGGGCGGCCGGGCGAGGCCGTACCGGAAGGCGTACCGCACGGCCTGCGCCCGGTCCCGCACGCCTGTCTTGGCGAACAGGTTGTTGATATGCGTCTTCACCGTCGCGGTGCTCACATGTAGCCTGCGGCCGATCTCCGCGTTGGTCATCCCCTCGGCCACGAGGGAGAGCACCTCCGCCTCACGTGCCGTGAGCCCGTCCGGCAGCTCGCGAGGGGCCGCGGACCCGGCGGGCGGGCTTTCGACCCATGGTGCCGAAAGCCGTTCCAGCAGCCGCAGTTGCACCTTCGGCGACAGCCCCGCCTCCCCGGACATCACATGCTCCACGGCCCGTACGATCTCCTCCCCGCCGGCGTCCTTGGTGAGGTAGCCGCGGGCGCCCGCCTGCAGGGCGGGAAAGAGCGAGTCGTCGTCGGCGTAGGTGGTGAGGATCACCACCTGGGTGGCCGGGTACTGGGCCCGGATGCGCCGCGTCGCCTCCACCCCGTCGCACCGCGGCATCCTCAGGTCCATCAGCACCACATCCGGGGCGTGTTCGGCGACCAGCCGCACCGCCTCCAGGCCGTCGGCCGCCGCCCCGACCACCTCGATGCCCGGCAACAGCCCCAGGAGCATCACGATGCCCTCACGCACCACCGTCTGGTCGTCGGCCACCACCACCCGTGCCGCCCTCGGGCCGGCGACGCCGCCCGTGCCCTCCGCTCCCCCCGCACCGTCCGTACTGCCCGTCACGCGGGCACCCGCAGACGCACCATAAAGCCCTCCTGGTCAGGTCCGGCCGGACCGGCCTCCAGCGTGCCGCCCAGCAGCTCGGCGCGCTCCCGCATTCCCAGCAGACCGTACCCGGCGCCGGAGACCGCCGGCCCACCGACGATCCCGTGCCCGCCACCGTCACGGACGCACAACTCCACCTCCCCGTCCAGATAGGCGAATCCCATCTCCACCCGAGCCCCCGGAGCGTGCTTGCGCACATTGGTCAGCGCCTCCTGCGCGACCCTGCGCACCGCCAGCCCGGCCTCGGCGGGCAACCTGCGCGGCTCCCCCGTCACTTCCAGTCGCGCCCCCTCCGACGCCGCCGCTTCCCGCAGGAAGTCCTCCGCCTGTGTCAGCTCCCCGCGCAGGGCCGACAGCGCCTGCCGGGTCTCGGCCAGCCCCTCACGGGCCATCCCCCTGGCCGCCGACACCCGCTCCAGGACCCGCTGCCGCTCCGCCCCGCTCTCGATCAGCAACCGGGCCGCCTCCAGGTGCACCAGCTGCGCGGAGAGGCTGTGCGCGAGCACGTCGTGGATCTCCCGGGCGATCCGTGCCCGCTCGGCCAGCGCCGCCGACTCCGCCTCTGCCTGCCGGGCCGCCCTCTCCTGGGCCAGCAGCCGGAATCCGGCACCCCGCGCCTCCTCGTCCAGCCTGAGCGCGTACCCAATGAGCAGCACCCCGGCCACCGTCCCGGCGGTCGCCAGTGAGCGGTTCTCGCTCGCCAGGACGTACGCCCCCATGCAGACGCCCGCGGCCGCCAGTCCGTACCCGAGCGGAAGCCGCTCCACCGCGAGGGCCGCGCACAGGCACCACAGCCCCGTCGAGGCGGCGTGCGAACCGCCCAGCTCCGCGGCGGCCCCCACTACCGCGAGCACCCCCAGCAGCCCCAGCGACGTCCACAGTCGCCGGGCGAGCGTCGAGTGGTAGCAGCGCCACACCGCGGCGACGCAGATCAGGAAGCCCGCGGTGACAGCGGCGTACCCCCACCCACGGATGGTGTCCTCCCGCAACACCCCCCACAGGAACGCCCCGATCAGGACGATCCGCGTCACCCAGGCGATCACCTGGCGGCGCCGGGGCACCCCTACCTTGGCGAGCGCCTCACGTGCGGGCCACTCGCTCCAGTTCTCGGTCGGCACGTGCTGTCCCTCCACCGGGGCGTCGGTCTCAGCCACCGGCAGGGACACGGTACGCCGGGCGTATGTCCTGGGCCCGGTACACCACCACCCCGGTGCGGGCGAGCAGCGTGGCCGCCATCATCAGCATGGTGGCGGGGCCGCCCTGATGGACCCCGGCCAGCGCACCGAGGCCGGACAGGCCCAGCCTGAGAGCCACCCCGCCGAGCCATATCGCCGCCGTCGCACCGTTGCCCTTGGCCCAGACCGCTCCGGAGGCGTCGGCCCATATTCGGGTGGTCCACGCCCATCCCGCTCCGGTCGCGAGCCCGGCCAGCGTCCCGGCCGCGAGCAATGCCACGGAGACCGCCCGGTGGTCCGGGTCGATCAGACCCGGCTCACGCACCGACATGAAGATCAGGACAGCCGGCAGGATCGCCCAGCCCTTGGCGTCGGAGACCACCTTCTGCGCCTTCAGTTGCCGCGCGAGAACGAGCGCGCAAACCCCGGCGATCACCGCGAGGTCGAGCGGACCGGACATGGAATGCCTCCGTGGGAACGCGGACGAACCGCGAAGGTGCGTGGATGACCAACGCATCCGACGCTACGGAGTCGGCTCCCGGCCCGGATCGGAGCACGGGTGGATCCGGGGTGGAGGCCGGGTGGAGATCTTCTCCACCCGGGGGTGGACGCCTGCCGGGTCCGACTGCCCCGGCCCCCGGCCAGGGCACGCCACCGGGCAGCGGCACGCCCCTGACCGGTGGACAGGTCGCCGCCCCGCCGCGGGGCGGCGGGGCGGCGGTCAGGCGTGGATCAGAGGTGGATCAGGCGTCGATGCGCGAGCGGTCCAGCGTCGCCGCGGAATTGGTGATGAACTCCTTGCGCGGCGCCACCTCGTTGCCCATCAGGAGGTCGAAGGCGCGCTCCGCCGTCTCCAGGTCGCTGATGTTGATCCGCCTCAGAGTGCGGTGGCGCGGGTCCATCGTGGTCTCCGCGAGCTGGTCGGCGTCCATCTCACCGAGACCCTTGTAGCGCTGGATGCCGTCCTTGTAGCGGACACCCTTGCGGTCCAGCTCCAGCAGCGTCTGCCGCAGCTCGCTGTCGGAGTACGTGTAGATGTACTTGTCCTGCCCCTTCTTGGGGTGGGTGAGCTCCACCCGGTGCAGCGGCGGCACTGCCGAGAAGACCCGGCCCTCCTCCACCATCGGCCGCATGTAGCGCTGGAACAGTGTGAGCAGCAGGCAACGGATGTGCGCGCCGTCCACATCGGCGTCGGCCAGGAAGATGACCTTCCCGTACCGCGCGGCGTCGATGTCGAAGGTGCGGCCGGACCCGGCTCCTATCACCTGGATGATCGCGCCGCACTCGGCGTTCTTGAGCATGTCGGAGACCGACGACTTCTGGACGTTGAGGATCTTGCCGCGGATCGGCAGCAGCGCCTGGAATTCCGAGTTCCGCGCCAGCTTCGCGGTGCCGAGCGCCGAGTCGCCCTCGACGATGAACAGCTCGCTGCGCTCGACGTCGTCACTGCGGCAGTCGGCGAGCTTGGCCGGCAGCGACGAGGACTCCAGCGCCGTCTTCCGCCGCTGTGCCTCCTTGTGCTGGCGGGCCGCGATGCGCGTGCGGGCCGCGGCCACGACCTTCTCCAGGATGGCGCGCGCCTGCTGCTTCGCGTCGCGCTTGGTGGAGGTCAGGAACGCCTTGAGCTCCTTGGCGAGCACATTGGCCACGATCCGCGAGGCAGCCGAGGTGCCCAGCACCTCTTTGGTCTGCCCCTCGAACTGCGGCTCGGCCAGCCGCACGGTCACGACCGCCGTGAGTCCCTCCATGGCGTCGTCCTTGACGACGTCGTCCTCGGCGACCCGCAGCAGCTTGCTCGAACGCAGCACCTCGTTGACGGTCTTGGTGATCGAACGCTCGAATCCGGCCACATGCGTGCCGCCCTTGGGGGTGGCGATGATATTGACGAAGGACTTCACCGTGGCGTCGTACCCCGTGCCCCAGCGCAGGGCGATGTCCACGCCGAGCTCGCGGGTGACCTCGGTGGGCGTCATGTGGCCGCGGTCGTCGAGAACCGGCACGGTCTCCTTGAACGTGCCCTGCCCGCTCAGCCTGAGGACGTCACAGACGGCCTTGTCCTGGGCGAGATACTCGCAGAACTCGCTGATGCCGCCGTCGTAGCGGAAGATCTCCTCGGTGCTGTCCTGCCCGTCGAGACCGCGCTCGTCCCGGACCACGATCGTCAGCCCCGGCACCAGGAACGCCGTCTGGCGGGCACGGCCGTAAAGGTTCTCCAGGGAGAGCTTGGCGTCCTTGAGGAAGATCTGGCGGTCCGTCCAGTACCGGACGCGGGTACCGGTGCGGGCCTTCGGGACCTTCTTCCCCTTGAGCAGGCCGTTGGCGGGGTCGAAGGGGGCGTCCGGGCCGGACTCGGTGAAGATTCCGGGAACCCCGCGGCGGAAGCTGATCGAATGGGTTCTGCTGTTGCGGTCGACCTCGACGTCCAACCGCGCCGACAGCGCGTTGACGACGGAGGCGCCGACACCGTGCAGACCGCCGGACGCGGCGTACGAACCGCCGCCGAACTTGCCGCCCGCGTGCAGCTTGGTCATCACGACCTCGACGCCGGACAGGCCGGTCTTGGGCTCGACGTCCACGGGGATGCCGCGGCCGTTGTCCCGCACCTCCACCGAGCCGTCGTCGTGAAGGATCACCTCGATGCGGTCGCAGTACCCGCCCAGGGCCTCATCTACCGAGTTGTCGATGATCTCCCAGAGGCAGTGCATCAGGCCGCGGCTGTCCGTCGAGCCGATGTACATGCCGGGCCGCTTGCGAACGGCTTCCAGGCCCTCGAGGACGAGCAGGTGCCGCGCGGTGTAATTGGATCCGTCCCGGTCTGCCCCGGTCAGCAATGCGGTGGACGGCACGGACGTATCGGCGGTCACGCGGTTCGCTCCTCGCTGAATTTCTGTTTGCCCCGACTGCGGGCACATGAGTGGCTCGGTTGCCGTTCAGAGGGTACCGAGGCCTGGTAGAGCCTTTGTGCCGCCACCCTTGAGAACAACCATCCTAATCGAGAATCGATCAAGCGTTCGATACCCCGATGGGGTGACGTGCACATCACGTTCCCTTCGAGGCATGAACCATTTAGGCTCCGGGCACGTCCTCAAGAACAACCCGGCAAGCCGGCCGGGAGGACGACAGCCCCCAGCGATGTGAAACCGTAAGCCCACGCAATACGGCTCATTCGCCGCCAAACGTCAAGATCCGGCTCACTCGGAAGGAACTTTCGAGGAAAAGCCACGAGCGGGAACGTTTTCGGCCTGGTTGGATGTTGACCCTGGTACGACAGCTCGTCGAGCTAGAGAAGAGGCGACGTGACTACTGTTCTGACCCCCGCGAGCCCGCTGACGGCCGCTGACCGCTGCGACCGGTGCGGCGCTCAGGCATACCTGCGCGTCGTTCTCATGAGCGGCGGTGAACTGCTCTTCTGCGCCCACCACGGGCGCAAGTTCGAGCCAGAACTCAAGAAGATCGCCGCGGAGATACAGGACGAGACGGAGCGGTTGACGGCCGTCCCGGCGTCCGCGTCCGACGAGGACCACTGAGTCCGCAGTGGAACGCTGACACATCGCATCCCACGACGAGCGAGGTCCCGCCATCCAGGGCTGGACAGCCGCGGGCGGCTCCCCCACCACCGGGGAGGCCGCCCGCTCTCGTACTCCCCCGCACCCGCGCGTGACACCCTGACCCGCGAGCTGGTCATCGCGGACCCCCGTGCGGCCGCTGGGCGGCCTTCGGCGCAGACCGCGGCCCCGACGCCGAAGAGGCCGGCGGCAGGGG
Organism: Streptomyces sp. NPDC026206; assembly: GCF_040638465.1. Taxonomy (NCBI): domain Bacteria; kingdom Bacillati; phylum Actinomycetota; class Actinomycetes; order Kitasatosporales; family Streptomycetaceae; genus Streptomyces; species Streptomyces sp. NPDC026206. The sequence goes on along the minus strand of NZ_JBEZYL010000002.1, from coordinate 33,707 downwards.
CGGCTGCGGCGCAGGAGGGGCCTTCGCGGGCAAGGCGTCGACGCTGTGTGCCCGCACCAGCGCGGCCACCGCGGAGATCCGCGTATAGACCCCCGGGCGCCCCGGCTGCGCACACCCGCTCCCCCAGGACACCAGCCCGACCAGGCGCCCCCGCGCCACGAGCGGCCCTCCACTGTCGCCCTGGCAGGCGTCCCGTCCACCTTGCGGCAGCCCGCCGCAGAGCATCGTCGCCGGGGCGTACATCCCTTCCGGGCCGCCTGGATACGCCTGCTTGCACAGCGTGTCATCCAGCACCAGAACGCGTGCGCCGCGCAGCGTCTCGGCATACGTACCGTTGCCGATCAGATCGCCCCAGCCGTAGACACCGGCCGCCGTGCCCGGTTCGTACGCCGCGTCACCCGCCGGCGCCATGGGGATCGAGCGCGCGGCCGGCATGGGGTCCGCGAGGGTGAGGACCGCCACGTCGCCGGTATTGGTCTCCATGTCGAACGCCGGGTTGACCCAGATGCTCTGGATCGGCACCTCGGTTCCCGCGGAACCTCGTAGATCGTCCCGGCCCAAAATCGCCCGCAGATCCGTCGCGGAGGCCACGTCGACCCCGAGCACCTCACGGCTCAGACAATGCGCAGCGGTGACAACGGTCCTGTGGCCCACCAGGGCCCCGCCGCAGAAGTGCCCGGACCGTACGCCGCCGAACCGCTCCCGGCTCGCCAGAGCCACCATCCAGGGCGCGTCAGCCACCTTCACGACCTGCCCCCCGACCACCTCGCGGTCCTCAGCCCGCACCGCGGGGCCGGCGGCCGCCAGCAGCAGCGCGAAGGCCACGGCCAGCGGGTACCTCAGGACGCGCATACACTCTCCCGACACAGCGGAGTTCCTTGCCTACCCAGCGTCACCTGTCGCGGCCGTCCTCGCATCCGGAAGGCCGCAGGGCCCGGCCCCTCCGGAGAGGAACCGGGCCCTGCCGGATCGATGTGCGCGGTGCCGCGACGCCCTGTCAGTCGAGGTAGTCGCGCAGAACCTGGGAGCGCGACGGGTGACGCAGCTTGGACATCGTCTTGGACTCGATCTGACGGATCCGCTCGCGGGTGACGCCGTAGACCTTGCCGATTTCGTCGAGGGTCTTCGGCTGACCGTCGGTGAGACCGAAGCGCATGGAGACCACGCCCGCCTCGCGCTCGCTGAGCGTGTCCAGGACGGAGTGCAGCTGCTCCTGCAGGAGCGTGAAGCTGACCGCGTCGGCCGGCACGACCGCCTCGGAGTCCTCGATGAGGTCACCGAACTCGCTGTCGCCGTCCTCACCCAGGGGGGTATGGAGGGAGATCGGCTCACGGCCGTACTTCTGGACCTCGATGACCTTTTCAGGGGTCATGTCGAGCTCCTTGGCCAGCTCCTCCGGGGTGGGCTCACGGCCCAGGTCCTGGAGCATCTGGCGCTGGACACGCGCGAGCTTGTTGATGACCTCGACCATGTGCACCGGGATACGGATGGTGCGGGCCTGGTCGGCCATCGCGCGCGTGATGGCCTGGCGGATCCACCAGGTCGCATACGTGGAGAACTTGTAGCCCTTGGTGTAGTCGAACTTCTCCACCGCGCGGATCAGACCGAGGTTGCCCTCCTGGATGAGGTCCAGGAAGAGCATGCCGCGGCCGGTGTAGCGCTTGGCCAGGGAGACCACCAGACGGAGGTTGGCCTCCAGGAGGTGGTTCTTGGCACGCCGGCCGTCCTCGGCGATGATCTCCAGCTCGCGCTTGAGCTTCGGGGCCAGCTTGTCGGAGTTCGCCAGCTTGTCCTCGGCGAACAGGCCGGCCTCGATGCGCTTGGCGAGCTCGACCTCCTGCTCGGCGTTGAGCAGGGGGACCTTGCCGATCTGCTTCAGGTAGTCCTTCACCGGGTCGGCGGTGGCACCGGCCACCGCGACCTGCTGCGCGGGAGCGTCGTCCTCATCCTCGTCGGACAGGACGAAGCCCTTGGTCTCGCCGCTCTCGTCCTCGTCGTCACCCTTGCCCGGGGTGGGAGTCTCTTCGAGAAGCTCGTCTTCGAGGACCTCGTCGGCGTCCTTCTTGGACGCGGTCTTCTTGGCCGTCGTCTTCTTCGCGGTGGCCTTCTTCGCCACCGTCTTCTTGGCGACCGCCTTCTTGGCGGCGGTCTTCTTGGCGGGCGCCACGGCCTCATCGGCCTCGGCGTCGTACTCGCCCTGGGCGGACGTGCCGGACGCCGAGGAAGACGACTGCCGGGCCGTGACCGTCTTGGAGGAAACGGCCTTGGTGGCGGTGCGCTTCGCCGGGCTCTTCGCTGCGACGCTCTTGCGGGTGCGCTTGGGCGCCTCTGCGGCACTGACCATCAGCGTCACACCCTCCTCGTCGAGGACCTGGTTGAGGCTGCGCAGAACGTTCTTCCACTGGGTTGGCGGAATCTGGTCAGCCTCGAAGGCCCGACGCACGTCGTCGCCGGCGATCTGCCCCTCGGCCTTTCCCTGCTCGATGAGCGCCATCAGAGACTCGGATTCGGCGATCTCCGGCGGGAGCGTACGGGATGTGCTGGCCGACACGAACAACCTCTCGGAACGATGGAAACGGCTTCCGGTCCCGGCCCGTCCTGGACGGACGACCGGTTCCGACGACCGTCGGCAAAGGATGAACCGACGGCGCGGGCGATAGTGCAGAGCAACACAGCGTCTCGAACGAGGCCTGTATTCCCTCCGCAGCCACCACCTCTTTAGTCATCGCGCTGCCTCAAGGAGCGTTACGCCCAATCCTCGTGGCCCGAGTCACACCACATATGGGAGCGAATAGCCACTGAAGTGGACAGATCGTCTACTTTGGTCGCCGCTTGCGGCCGTACGGAACGGCTCATCCGGCTCGCGCGTACGGCCGTACGCGCGCGCTGGACGAGCGGTCCCGCACGCACCGCCCCCGTCCGGTGCCTTCCGCGATCAGTGCTCGCGCGGCGCGGGCACCACGCGCTCGACCTCCGGGTGGGTGACGAGCAGTTGCCGCATCGCCGCCTCCGCCCCGGCGGCGTCACCAGCGGCCACGGCGTCGACGATCCGCAGGTGCTGGCCGACGCCCGCTTCGGTGGGACGGTCGCAGCCGCCGGTCGCGGCGCCGGAGACGTGCAGGGCGGCGGAGACGATGCCCGAGAGGTGCTCCAGCATCCGGTTGCCCGCGACCTGCAGCAGCAGCGAGTGGAACTCGGCGTCGGCGCGGGCGAAGGTGAGGGAGTCGCCCTGGGCGAGGGCGTGTCCCATGATCTCGGCCATGTCGGCCAGCCGCTGCTGGACGTCCTCGCGGCCGTGACCGGCGGCGAGCCGGGCGGCCAGCGGCTCGATGGTCCAGCGCAGCTCGCAGAGCTCGCGGCGCTGGTCGTCGCGCTGTGGCCCGAAGGCCCGCCATTCGATGATGTCCGGGTCGAGCAGGTTCCAGTCGCTGACGGGGCGGACGCGGGTGCCGACGTTGGGCCGCGCGCTGACCAGGCCCTTCGCCTCGAGGACGCGCAGGGATTCGCGGACGACGGTGCGGGAGACCTCGAAGCGCTGCCCGATCTCCTCCGGCACCAGCGGGCGGTCGGCGCCCAGGTCACCGGAGACGATCATCTGGCCCAGTTGCTGGACGAGCTGGCCGTGCAGCCCTCGGCCACGGCTGCCGGCGGCGCGACGGCCGGCCCGGCTCAGCTCCGCCTCGCCGTCCCAGGCGGGCGGGGCGACGCGGTCGGGCCCGGGGCCCTCCACGTAGGAGTAGCGGTCAAGCTCGCCCGGGCCGGCGAGGCCGGAGTCGGCGGGGCGAGCCGCGGTCATCATGGTGTGCGCAAGGGTACTCACGCTTCCTTTGTCGGCGACACGTCGAAGCCCCTTGAGGTCTTTGGTGAAAAGCACACGAAAGGGTGATCGCCCATTACCTCGCAATTGACGTCTAAACGGACAGAACCGGGCACCGCTCGAGAACGGGTGATTGCGGAGAGTAATGGGAGCGAGTCTCTTTCTCCGGCCACTCCAGACCTATTGTCACTCTGCGTTCGCTGCCGCCCGGCGTAGCGCAATAGCACACCCATCACCTCGGCCGGCCACGGAACACGGTGAGGACGTACGCGGCGAGCAGTCCCGTCAGCGACAGGGCGAGAGCCCATCCGATGGGCTGCGACATCAGTCGCAAGGCCGCTGAGATGCCCTGGTCCAGGCCGGACGGCCACTGCACCACGGCGGCCGCGCGCAATCGGTCGGGGAGCCCGATCAGCGAACGGGCGGCCGGCTGGGAGAGCAGTCCGCCCAGCACGGGTACCACCAGCGTGGGCACGGCCAGCACCGCCACCAGCCCCAGGGCGGTGGACCGGAAGAGCCCGGCGGCGAGCAGTCCCGCCCAGGCGCACCCGAGGGTGAGCCCGGCCCAGCCCGCGAGCGGGGTGCCCCAGCCGTCGGGGAAGAGCGCGACGGACCGGCCGAAGAGGAGCCGGACGACCGCGGCATCCAGGGCGATGGACGCAAGAGCCAGGAGCAACGCGGCCATCGCCGTGACGGCGAGCTTCGCGCCGAGGAGACCGAGCCGGCGCGGCACGGTGCCCTGGTCCGGGGCGAGGGCGGGGTAGCGGAACTCCTGCCCGAAAGCGAGCGCCCCGAGCAGCCCGGCGCCGAACGCCGCCGGAGGCAAGGGCAGCCAGGCCGGCCAGCCGGTGAGCAGACGTAGCGCCGGAGAGGCTCCGGTCCGGGCGAGGAGTACGGAGGCGACCAGCGCGGCGGCCAGCGCAGCGGCGGACACGGTCCAGCCGGTCCGTACGCCCGTGGCGCGACGCAGTTCGTACCGCAGGGGCCACACGGGGCCGGGTGCGGCGAGGCGGGCGCTGAGGCCGGCGAGGACCTCAGGGGCGGCTTGCTCGGCGGCCTCCTCCTCGGCCCCGGCCTCCCGGTCCGCGGCGTCGGCCCGGCGGCCGTCGGCGCGCTGCAGAGGAGTCACGGGCCCGGTGTCCGCGGCCTCCTCGGTCAGGCGGTGCACGAGGATGCCGTGACGGAACGCGGTCTCGCCGACGGCCGCGCAGCTGCTGCCGTAGACGAAGATGCGGCTGCCGCCTTCGTGCACCACCTCGACCGGAGGGCCGTCCGTCACCTCACCGGCTGTGTCGGCCTCCGTGGCGAGGACGTGGGCGAGCCGGTTCGCCAGCGGTGACTGGACGGCGACCCGGGGGCGCAGCCGGCTGCCGGCGAAGGCGGCGGCCGGCTGGTCGGCGATGAGCCGGCCCTGGTCGATGGTGACCACCTGGTCGCCGATGCGGCCCGCCTCCTTGGCGTGCTGGGAGGTGACGAGCACGGCCCCGCCCTGTGCCGCGTAGCCGCGCAGCAGCCCGTGGAGCCATGCGGTCTCGCGCGGCGAGAGGCCGTGGGCGGGATCGTCGAGCACGAGGGTGTGGGGGTCGCCGAGGAGGGCGGAGGCGAGGCCGAGGCGGCGGTCCATGCCGAGCGAGAAGTCGCCGAGGCGCTGGTCGGCGAGGCCGCTGAGCCCGACGACCTCGAGTACCTCGTCGGCACGTTCGACGGGGACTCCGGCGGCCGCGCTGAGCATGCGCAGGTGCCCGCGGGCGGTGCGCGCGGGGTGGCCCGGGACGTCGCCCAGCAGGACACCGATCTCGCGGGTGGGGTGGGCGATGCGGTCCAGGGTGCGGCCGCGGAAGAGCGCGACGCCGCGGCCGGGGTCGAGTCGCAGCATGAGGCGCAGGGCGGTGGTCTTGCCCGCTCCGGGCTCGCCGAGCAGGACGGTGACGCGCCCGGGCCGGGCCTCGAAGGTGAGGTCGTCGACGACGGGAGGCTGTTGGCGGCGGGGGACACTGGTCAGTCCGATGGCCTGAATCATGGCTTCACTCGCGGGACGGCGGGACCGTACCGCAGCACCGTAACCCGATATGTCCTATTTGCTACGCAACGCAGACATCTTCTGGCACGCGTGTCACATCAGTGAGCTCATTGCGCCACCGGTTCGCCCGGCCCTGGAGCTAGGCCTCGGGGCGGAGCATCGGCGGGTTGAGGAGGGTGGCCCCGCCCGCCCGGAAAAGCTGCGCAGGGCGGCCGCCCTGGCGTGTCGTCGTTCCGCCCGTGGGCACCAGGAAACCGGGAGTGCCGGTGACCTTGCGGTGGAAGTTCCGGGGGTCGAGGACAACTCCCCACACCGCTTCGTAGACCCGGCGCAGCTCCCCGACGGTGAACTCCTGGGGACAGAACGCCGTGGCGAGCGAGGAGTACTCGATCTTGGAGCGGGCGCGCTCGACGCCGTCCGCGAGGATGCGGGCGTGGTCGAAGGCGAGCGGCGCCGCCTGCTCGTCCTCGCGGCCGTAGCCGACCTCCTGATCCAGCAGGTCCTCGACCGGCGCCCAGCGCACGCTGCGCGCGTCGCCGCCCGGGCGTGGCGCCGGCAGGTCGGGCGCGAGGACGAGGTGCGCGACGCTGACCACGCGCATGCGGGGGTCGCGCTTGGGATCGCCGTAGGTGGCGAGCTGTTCGAGGTGGGCGGCGTTGGCGACAGCGGGCGCCGCCGGGGCGTGGGCGTGCAGCCCCGTCTCCTCGGCCAGCTCGCGGGCGGCCGCGGTCGCCAAGTCCTCGTCGCCCCGCACGAACCCGCCGGGCAGCGCCCAGCGGCCCTGGTACGGGGGTTCGCCACGCCGCACGGCCAACGCGCACAGCGCGTGCCGCCGCACGGTGAGCACGACCAGGTCGACGGTGACTGCGAAGGGCGGGAAGGCCGACGGGTCGTAGGGCATGACGCGATCATAGTCGTCTGCCTGACGATAAACAGGGTCTTGGGCACCGCCCGCCAGAAGGCTGTCGGACAACCTGACACGCATGACGTTCACGCCCTCAACTGCAGGCCGTCGGCGGCCTCCTCGACCATGCCCAGCCCGAGCCTGCTGATCCGCACGGCGAACGGCTGCTCCGCGACGCGGAACCCGGTGAACCGCAGTTCGCCGAGCGGTGTGGTGCGCGGCGGCCGGACCGCCACGCTGCCCCCTGGCACGTCGGGGCGCACCCCGGCGAGCGCGGCCAGCAGCTGGACCGCGCCGGCCGCCGAGACGGCGGCCGGCCGGCACGCCGCCGGGTGCGGAAGCGGGGCACCACCGGCGGTGCGCTGCTCCCCCGCGTACATCTCGGGCAGCCGGTGACCGAAGGCCGCGGCGGCGTCCAGCGCACCGCGCAACAGGCCACCCGCCTCCTTCTCGTAACCGGCCGCCATGAGCCCGGCCACGGCGACGGCCGTCTCATGGACGCGTACGGCGCCGCTTCGGTGGCCGAACGGATTGTGCCCGGGCTCCTTGACCCCCAGGCTGCGCAGGCCCCAGCCGGAGTCGAGCGCGGGACCGCCGAGCATGCGGGCCAGCTGCTCCGTCTGCACCCTGTCGAGTAGTCCCGGCGCGTACGTCCCGCCGCCGAGCAACCCCGTGTCGAGCAGGTGAGCGGCGGCGCTCCCGAGGTGAGATATCCGCCGGCCGTCGGGCGTGCGCGCCGCCACGGGACGGCCGCCGCCCGGGTCGTCGGCCCAGAAGTCCTCCCGGAACCGGCGGCGCAGGCCGGCCGCCCACTCCCGCAGGCCGGCCGCCCCGGGGCGGCCGTAGGACTCCAGCATGTCCGCGCCGAGCAGGGCGGCCCGGTGAGCGTGCGCCTGGACCTCGCAGCGGTACGGGCCTGCCGGCACCGGGTCCGCGAGATACGTCCCCTCCCCGACGGCCGCCCGCAGCCAGCCCAGGCACCGCTCGGCGGCCGGCAGCAGGGATTCCGTCTCCTGCGTGGACAGGCCCCAGCGCCTGGCTTCCGCGAGCACGGCCGGGAACAGCAGCGTCGCCTCGACTCCCGTGCAGCCGGGCGGCAGATGAGCTCCGGAGTGCCGCAGGGCGCCGGGAATGCGGCCGCGGTCGGGGCCCGGACCGGCCAGCTGTGTACGGGCCAGGGTGCGCAGCGTCCCGGCGGCCAGCCGTACTCCAAGGGGCAGCGTCATCCGGGCGGCCCACAGCGCCTCGGCGGGCGCGAGGTGACCACAGCGCCACGGGATGCCCGCGGCGAGGTGGACGTCGCCGGGGTGCGCAGGGTCGCGCACGAGCAGGGCCCGGAGATCGTCGAGGCTCGTCACCAGCAGGGCGGCGGCCCGTGGGTCGTCGCCTTCGGCTCCCGCATCACCCCAGGGCGGCGCGGCCCCTCCGCGTCCGTGGGCGGCCGGCTCGGGGGCGGCGGGCCTGCCCGGCAGTTCCGGCCGGATCCGCAGTTCGATGGTGCGGCTGCCGCCGGGGGGCAGCTGTATCTCCCAGCACAGCAATCCGGAGGAGGCGAGCACATCCCCGGGCTGGGGGGTGGCCGTGACCACCGCGTGCATCCCCGGCGCCGACCAGCGCAGTCCGGAGGCGTGCACAGCCGCCGGGAGCTCCGGCCCGGCCAGCCCGGCGGCGATGGCCGCCAGCTCGGCGAGATCGGTACCGAGACACACCTCGACCACCAGCCGAAGCTCCTGAACAGCCGCGCTGCGGACGGTGATCCGCTCGATGCCGTCGGCCTCCCGCACCCGCTCGACCGTGACGGCCGGGTCGGGTCCCGCGTCGGCAGGGGTGCGCACTGTGCCGATGAAGCGCGCGCGGTCCGCGGCGAGCATGCGCCCCTGGACTGGCACCGGCTCGGCACCGGCGACCTTCACCCGGCACTTCGCCAGCAGGCGGCGACCTCCCCGGTAGAACCCGTCGAGTCCGTGCCCGGTGAGCTGCCCGTGCTGCTCGGAGATGGCGAGCGAGGGAAGCGCGACGCAGATCAGCGCCTCGTGCACGGGCTGCGGCGCCTGGGGCCGCGGGGCGGAGGCCCGCCTCTGTTCGGATGGCTGGCGGAGCGAAGGACCATTGGGGGCAATGCCTTGCACTTGTCTGCGCTCCCTGTGGGCGTCACGGACCTGGACGACCGGCAACGACTGCGGGCCACTCACGTGAACGTCGCGGAACCCGCCGAGGTCACGGTGGCCCGCCTGTGGCGGCCCTCACTGCCGTCCGCGGACCCCGCGCCCTGTGCGGCGCCGCGTGCGTGCCTTGCCTGCGGGTCCGTTCCCACCGGACGGCCCGCCCCGGCGGCTTGTCGCGCCCGGGCCGCCCGTTCCCCCCGGGCCGCCCGCGCCGCTCGCACCGGTGGTGGCGTGGCGGCGCGCCCCTGTCGCGGGGGCGGGGGCGGGAGTGGCGCTCTGGGCATCGACCGTCTTCAGCGCCTCTCGCGACTGCTGCGCCTCAGCCGTCTCCCGTGAGCTCTTCTCCTCCGGTTCCTCCAACGGGTTCCTCTCCCCCGGTGCGCCGAGTGGAGCCGTTGCATGCAAGGCCTCGGGCCGGTCGGTGCCGGTCTCGGCCCTTTCGTGGTCCACCACGCGGCCGGTGCGCTCACGGCGCAGACAGCGGCGCAGGAGCTCGGGGTCCATGCCCTCGTTGCAGGCACGGTGCAGGAGCTGCGCGAAGAGGTACTCGGGATCGGCGCTCAGGGCCCGGCTCAGGGCGACGCGGGCCTCGGGATGCTCACCTGTCGACCAGGCGACCCAACCGGCGAGGGTGAGCGGCGCCGCCGCGTGTTCGATGTACGGCCCGACGCAGCGCCGGGCGAGGGCGCGCCAGACCCGCAGCGCCGCCGGGGCCTGCGGCCCTTCCATCCATTCCGCGGCCCGGTCACGTGTGGTGCGGTCCTGCAGCCCCAGAATGATCGCCGCCGCCTCGTCGGCAGCCAGAAGGGAGTCGTCCCTCGCATCGGCTTCCGGCCGGGCGGCGGGCCGGGCCTCGTGGAAGCGCTCCACTACCAGGCGCGCGAGGTCGAGGGTCTCCTGGCGGACCGTCTCGCAGTCCGTGCCCCTGAGGATGCGCGGGACCAGATCCGCGGCGGCCGCGTCCAGCGCCGATTCCTGCTCGTCGGCCCGGCGGCCGGTGAGCGGGGCGTAGCGGGCCTCCATTTCGCGCAGCGTTCCGCGCACCTGGATGCCCGCGTAGGCGGCGGCCGCGGCCATCACCGAGGTGCCCGGCAGCGCCAGGGGCGTGCCTTCCCGCGGGCAGCAGCGCTCGTCGGGGCAGCAGTAGGACCAGAACCGGCCATCCGAGATGCACAGCGCCTCGTACACCGGCACGTCGAGCCCGCCGCACGCCAGGCGCAGGCTCTGGGCGAGCGGGCGGAGCCGTTCCATCACCTGTCGCGCGGTCTCGCCCTTCGCGGGATCCTGGCAGAGGAAGAGGACGATGCCGTCGGGCCGGGGGCCCCGCTTGCCGCATCCCGCGACGAGCGTTTCGGCGAGCTGGTCGCTGACGTCGGACCATTCCTCTGCGTTGTCAGGAATGCCGAGCCTGAGCCGGCCGCCGAAGCGGCCGCGCTCACCGTGCAGCGCCAGCATGATCACGGAGTCGGTCGGGTGAAAGCCCATCAGGTACGGAAGGGCGTCGGCGAGTTCGGCGGGGCTGCGCAGGGTGATCTGTGTCTCCGTCCGGGATTCCCAGGCGGGAACAGAGGCGGCGGCGGAGGAGGCGGACGTGGGGGCCGATTCATCGTGCTGGGTCATGCCCCGAGAGTCCCGCGAGCCCGGCGAAGCCCGCCAGCCCTGTGGATAACTCCGGAATATTGTCGTACTAATCCTGTGGACAATCGCGCCCTTCGAGTTTTCCACAGGCCCCGCCGCCCATTCGCGCTTTGTCAGTGCCCTCGTGTTGCATGGGGGCATGACCAACGAAGCCCTCCGCACCTCGGCGGACACTGTCCTAGCCCGCCTCGTCGGAGACACCACGGGCACGGCGAGACTGCGCGAGGACCAGTGGCGCGCAATCGAAGCGCTCGTCGCCGACCACCGCCGCGCGCTGGTCGTACAGCGCACCGGATGGGGCAAGTCCGCGGTGTATTTCGTCGCGACCGCGCTGCTGCGCGAGCGCGGCAGCGGCCCGACCGTGATCGTTTCCCCGCTGCTCGCGCTCATGCGCAACCAGGTGGACGCGGCCGCCCGGGCAGGCATCCGCGCGCGCACGATCAACTCCTCCAACACCGAGGAGTGGGAGACCGTGCAGGCCGAGGTGGCGGCGGGTGAGGTCGATGTCCTGCTGGTGAGCCCCGAGCGACTGAACAATCCCGACTTCCGCGACCAGGTTCTGCCCAAGCTCGCCGCGGCCACCGGCCTGCTGGTCGTCGACGAGGCGCACTGCATCTCCGACTGGGGCCACGACTTCCGCCCGGATTACCGCAGGCTGCGCACCATGCTGGCCGACCTGCCGCCCGGCGTGCCCGTGCTGGCGACCACCGCCACGGCCAATGCCCGCGTCACCGCCGACGTCGCCGAGCAGCTGGGAACGGGCGAGGGCACGGAAGAGGCACTGGTCCTGCGCGGCCCGCTGGACCGGGAGAGCCTGAGCCTGAACGTCCTGACCCTGCCGGACGCCGCGCACCGCCTGGCCTGGCTCGCCGATCACCTCGACGAGCTGCCGGGCTCCGGGATCATCTACACCCTGACCGTCGCCGCAGCCGAAGAGGTGACGGCGTTCCTGCGCCGGCGCGGCCACATCGTGGCCTCGTACACCGGCAAGACGGAGAACGCCGACCGGCAGCAGGCGGAGGAGGACCTGCTCGCCAACAAGGTCAAGGCACTGGTGGCCACCTCCGCGCTGGGCATGGGCTTCGACAAGCCGGACCTCGGTTTCGTCGTCCACCTGGGCTCGCCCTCCTCCCCCATCGCCTACTACCAGCAGGTGGGACGTGCGGGGCGTGGCGTGCGGCACGCGGAGGTGCTGCTGCTGCCGGGCCGTGAGGACGAGGCGATCTGGAAGTACTTCGCCTCACTGGCCTTCCCGCCGGAGGACCAGGTCCGCCGCACGCTGGACGTGCTGGCCGCCGCCGGGCGCCCCGTGTCGCTGCCTGCTCTCGAACCCCAGGTGGAGCTGCGCCGTTCTCGTCTGGAGACCATGCTCAAGGTCCTCGATGTGGACGGAGCCGTCCACCGCGTACGCGGCGGCTGGACCTCGACGGGTGAACCATGGGTGTACGACACGGAGCGGTACGCCTGGGTCGCGCGCCAGCGCGAGGCGGAGCAACAGGCCATGCGTGAGTACGCCACGACGACGCAATGCCGGATGGATTTCCTGCGACGCCAGTTGGACGACGAGCAGGCCGCCCCTTGCGGCCGGTGCGACAACTGCGCGGCCCCCCGGTTCACCGCCGATGTGTCCTCCGGGTCTCTGGATGCCTCCCGGGGCGAGCTGGGCCGCCCGGGCGTTGAGGTGGAGCCGCGGCGGATGTGGCCGACGGGCATGCCCGCGGTCGGCGTGGACCTCAAGGGCCGCATCCCCGCGGGCGAGCAGGCCGCTCCCGGCCGGGCGCTCGGACGGCTCTCCGACATCGGCTGGGGCAACCGGCTGCGGCCGCTCCTCGCCCCGCAGGCGCCGGACGCCGACGTTCCGGACGATGTGGCGGATGCGGTGGTCACCGTCCTGGCCGACTGGGCCCGGGGGCCCGGCGGTTGGGCGTCCGGAGCGCCGGACGCGGCCGCCCGGCCGGTCGGTGTCGTCACCATCGCCTCCCGCACCCGTCCGCGGCTGATCCGTTCCCTGGGCGAACACATCGCCCGGATCGGCCGCATGCCGCTCCTGGGCACGGTCGAGTACCGGCCGGGGGAAACGGACACCCGGGTGCCGCGCACCAACAGCGCCCAGCGACTGCGGGCGTTGGACGGGGCACTGACCGTTCCTCCGGCCCTCGCCGAGGCGCTTGCCTCGGGCGGCGGACCGGTGCTGCTCGTGGACGACCTGGCGGACACGGGCTGGACTCTCGCGGTGGCCGCGCGCCTGTTGCGGCGATCGGGGGCGAAAGAGGTGCTTCCCCTGGTGCTGGCCATGCAGGGGTAAGCACAGGCAGGCCTAGGGGGCGAAGGAGAATTCAGTCGGCGGACCGCCATATACCGGTCAGTGGCGGCAATTGATCGTTGCCGCCCGGCCGGTGAGGCCGCGAGAATTGGGCCGACTCCCCACTCCCGCCCGTTCGCGGCATGCCGGGACTGCCATTAACGGCATGTCCGCCCTGCCTGCCCCTCCCGCCCGGAACAGCGGGCGTGCAGACGAAGGGAGAACCATGGCCTTCGGCTCCGCTCCGCCGTCCGCCGGCTCCGCTTCCCGTCTGCGCAGGCTGCTGGAGCCCGAGGAGTGGGTCGCCTCGGGCGTCCCCCTGCTGCGCAATCCGCGCGAGGTCGTCACCGGTCTGCACGCCAGACATCTGCCGACACTGTCCACGGCCGTCATCGCCGTGTTCCACCCGGACGAACGGCTCGCGGCGAGCGCCTCCTTCGCCCGGCGGACCATGCGGGCGGGCGCCGCCGACGGCTGGGAGCTGCGCAACGCGCTCCTCACCCGGCTCCGCCTGGTGATCCCGCACGACCTGCGCAGACGCACTGCGGTCCGCACGGCCGTGCTGCTCTACTGCCGTGAGGGCGGGGCCCATTGGACCGAGGAGGACGGCGCATGGATGTGGGGGTTGCGCGACGCCTGCACCCTGCACGGGCTGCGCTGCGGCGCGTACATCACCCTCACCGCGGCCGGCTGGCGGATCCTCGGCGAGGGCCGCAGCGGGCGCCACCCTCGCTTGCCCGCCTACCCGGCCACGTCAGTCGTCTTCGGCGGCGGGACGCCCGCGGCGCACCGCCAGACGGCTGCCCGGTGACATGACGGGACACGGCGGCCGACGCGCCCACCAGGGGCGGCCGGCCACCGGGCTCGCCCGTCAGACGCCGGCGGGCAGAAGGGCGTTGACGCTCTGCGGGTCACCGCAGACGATCAGCAGCGCACCGGCGCGGGCCACGGCCGCGGAAAGAGCGCCGGTCACCGCCGCGTCCGAACCGCCGTTGACGGCGACGACCACGACCGGGCGGGCCGAGGCACGGTCCGCGTCGGCGGCCGCGTAGAAGACGTCGTCCCCGGCGTCGTGCTGCGCCCAGTAGGACGCCTCACCGAAGGACAGCTCGTGCGCCGCCCACGGGTGCGGCTCGCCGGTGGTGAACACCAGGACTTCGCCGGGCGCCCGGCCGGTGTCCAGGAGCAGGTCGACGGCCTCGTCCGCGGCGCCCAGGGCGCCCTGCGGGGAGGCGGGTATCAGCTGGATCTGCGGGGTGGCCGCCGGGGCGTCCGCCACCGTGGTGCGCGGGGCGCGTGGGGACGGCACCGGACCGCTGCGCGGGCCGGGAATACCGGACCGCGACGGGACCGGGCGGGGACCAGGGACAGGGCGGGGGGTCATCGCGGGGCGGCCGGCGGCCGGAACTGCGCGGGGACCCGGGACACTCTCGTGAATCTGAGGCTCCTCGGGGATGAGAGGCATGGGGTGATATTTATCAAACGCCGGTGCGAGTCGCGTCGGCGGGTGGCGTTTTGGGCCACTCAGAAGTCGAAGCCGAGCTGGCCTCCGGCCTCCAAAGCCATGGTTTCGGGGGCGATCCGTGGTCGCTTGAGGTGCTGCCACCTGGGCAACGTGTCCAGGTAGGACCAGGACAACCGGTGGTGCGGGGTCGGACCCAGCTCCTCCAGGGCGGCGCGGTGCACCGGCGAGGGGTATCCGGCGTTGTCGCAGAACCCGAAGTCGGCGTGGCCCATGCCCAGTTCGGACATCAGTGTGTCACGCCGCACCTTGGCGATCACTGAGGCCGCGGCCACGGCCACACAGGACTGGTCGCCCTTGATGACCGTGCGGACCTTCCAGGGCTCCCCCAGGTAGTCGTGCTTACCGTCGAGAATCACCGCGTCCGGCCGTACCGGCAACGCTTCCAGGGCGCGCGTCGCGGCCAGCCGCAGGGCTGCCGTCATGCCCAGTTCGTCGATCTCCTGCGGGGAGGAGTGGCCCAGAGCGTAGGCCGTGACCCACGTCTCCAGGGTCTCGGCGAGCGCGGTGCGCCGCTTGAGCGTCAGCAGCTTGGAGTCCGTGAGGCCCTCGGGGGGACGGCGCAAACCGGTGACGGCCGCGCACACGGTGACGGGTCCGGCCCAGGCGCCCCGGCCGACCTCGTCCACACCGGCGACGATCTTTGCTCCCGTCGTCGCTCGGAGCGAGCGCTCGACGCTGTGGGTAGGCGGTTGGTAGGGCATGGCGCCTGTAAGGTTACGCCCCCGCGGCCGGGCTGTCCCGCCCCGCCCCCACCTCTTGCCCTCCGGTCAGCGCGCGGCGTCCGGCAGCCAGTCGGGGAGCGGCTCGGTGTGCCGCAGCCAGTCCGCCGGCGGAGCGCCTCGCTCCGCCGCGGCGACCACTCCGCCGGCGATGGCCGAGGTGGTGTCCACATCGCCGCCGGCCTGCGCCGTCGTCCAGAACACCTCCTCGAACGAGCCGAGATGGCGGGCGGCGGCCCACAGCGCGAACGGCACGGTGTCGTGCGCGCTGGTGCGGCGGCCGCAGCCCAGGACTGCGGCGACTGTGGTGGCGTTGCCGTAGTCGAGCATGTCGCGGGCGCGGCGCAGACCCGCCTGGACCGCGCTGCGCGGCACGAGCGCGATCACACCGTCCAGCAGGTCCTCGGGGGTGACGGAACCGGCCGGACCGGCGGCGATGGCCGAGGCGGCGGCCACGGCCATGGTCCCCGCCACCGCCTCGCGGTGCTGGTGCGTGGTGTACGCCGAGATCTCAGCCTGGTGTGTCGCCTGCTCGGGGTCGTCGGCGTACCAGGCGCCGAGCGGGGCGATGCGCATGGCGGCGCCGTTGCCCCAGGACCCCTGGCCCTTGAACAGCGCGGCAGCCAGCTCGCGCCAGTCGGCGCCTTCCCTGACCAGGCGCAGCATCCGGTTGACCGCCGGACCGTACCCCCGGGCGGCGTCATGGCGCTCGGCGAAGGAGCGGGCGAGGGCGTCCTGGTCGATGCGGCCGTGCTCGGCGAGGACGGTCAGCACGGAGCAGGCCATCTCGGTGTCGTCGGTCCACCGCCAGGGACCGGGCGGCAGCTCGCGGCGCCTCAGCGACGGATAGTTGGCGGGGACGAAGAACTGGGAGCCGAGGGCGTCGCCCACGGCCAGCCCGCGCAGGCTCGCCAGGGCTCGGGGGAATCGGTCAGCTGTCATCGCAGCGAACTCTAACCGGTGAAGCCGTACGATTCGGGGGTGCACCAGCGCTCGAATGGCCGGTCCAGGTGATACCTGCCGTCGGGTCCGAGCAGGAGCATCCGGGTTTCGCCGTTGCCGGGATTCGACAGGCACTCGAACTCAGCGACGGTCCAGTGCAGCCACCGCATACAGAACAGCCTCATGGTCAGGCCGTGTGTCACAAGCAGGACGTTCGGCGGGTGGTCGGGGTCGTCGAAGCTGCGCCACAGACTCTCCAGGAAGGCGCCGACCCGGTCGTAGACATCGGCGCCCGACTCGCCCTGCGCGAAGCGGTAGAAGAAGTGGCCGTAGGCGTCCCGGTAGGCCTTCTGCCGGCGCACGTCCTCCCGCTCCTGCCAGTTTCCCCAGTCCTGCTCGCGCAGGCGCGGCTCCTCGCGGACGCGGACCCGGCTGGGGTCGAGACCGAGGGCGTGGAAGGTCTGATGGGTGCGGCGGTACGGCGAGACGTACGCGGAGACCTGCTCATCCCCGAAGAGCTCCCGCAGGTGGGCCCCGGCCTTCTCGGCCTGCTTACGGCCGGCCGCCGTCAGGGCCAGGGCATGGTCGGGTTCCCGTTCGTAGACGGTGTCGTCGACATTGCCTTCGGACTCTCCGTGCCGGATGAGGACGATGCGCCGGGGCCGTGACATGCCGCCACCCTAGATCGAGCCGTGTCCGGATGCCTCGCGGTCCTCCGTGATCAGCGCCCGGCCGGCGCGTATCTCGCACCGGCGACCGGTGAAGCGGCGGTGCAGCGCCCGGTCGTGGGAAACGACCACCACGGCGCCGGGCCACTCGGCCAGCGCCTGTTCCAGCTGCTCGACCAGAGCAAGGGCGAGGTGGTTGGCGGGTTCGTCGAGCAGCAGCAGGTCGGCGGGGCGGGCGAGCAGCCGGCCGAGGGCGAGGCGGCGGCGCTGCCCCGCGGAGAGTGAACCGACGGGTACGTGGAGGTCGCGGTCGTGGAACAGTCCGTAGGACAGCAGAAGCGCCCGCTGCTCCTCATCCGTTCCCGGCAGCCCGCGCCGGAAGGCGTCCAGCAGTCTCTCCCCCGGCCGGCTCACCGGGATCTCCTGGGCGAGGTAGCCGATACGGCCTCTCCTGCGAACGGTGCCGGCTTCGGGCTGGGCGACACCCGCCATCAGGCGCAGCAGCGTGGACTTCCCGGCGCCGTTGGGGCCGTGCACCAGCAGCCGCTCGCCCGCCCGGACCTGGAGCGCCTCTACGGTGAGCCGGTCGGCGACCCGTACGCCGTCGAGTGCGACGAGGGCCCCTTCGGTGGCGCCGGCCGCCGGCCGGGCGGTGAAGCGCAAGGGCTCCGGGGGACGCGGCACGGGATCCTCGTGGAGCCTGCGCAGCCGTTCCCGGGCGTTGCGCACGCGGGTCGAGACGGAGGACTGCACGCGCCCCTTGTCCCGGTCGTACGCCATCTTGTTGCCGTCCTTGATGGCGCGACCGGGGGCCACTACCCGGGCAGTGGTCTCGGCGGCCCCGGCGAGCGCCTCGGTCTCCGCGCACCACCGCTCGTACGCCTGCTCCCACCGGCGGCGGGCGGCCGTCCGCTCCGCGAGGAAACCGGCGTAGCCGCCGCCGTAGCGGACGAGGGTGCGCCGGTCGGCATCGACCTCGACCACGGCGGTGGCGACGCGTTCGAGGAACACCCGGTCGTGGGTGATGGCCACCACCGTGCCGCGGTGGGCCCGCAGGATGTCCTCCAGCCAGGTCAGGGCGGTGCCGTCCAGATGGTTGGTCGGTTCGTCCAGGAGCATGACCTCGGGTGCGGCGGCGACGGTGCAAGCCAGGCCGAGCCGGGCCTGTTCGCCGCCCGACAGGCTGCCCAGGCGCCAGTCGCGCCCGAGGTGGCCGACGCCCAACCCGTGCAGGGCCTTGTCGACCCGGGCATCGGCCTCGTAACCGCCTCGGTCCTCGAAGGCCGTGAGCAGTTCCCCGTATTCGTCGAGTGCCCCGGTGCCGGCGCCGGCGAGCCCGGTCTCGAGCTCGCGAAGGCGGGCTTCCATGGTGCGCAGTGCGGCGAGGGAGGCGTCGATCGCCTGGCCGACAGTCGCGTCCGGGGGCAGGCCGGGCGTCTGCGCGAGGTACCCGATGCCGCCGTCGGCCGAGGCCACCACCGCGCCGTCGTCGGGTCTGTCGGCTCCTGCCAGGAGCTTGAGCAGAGTGGACTTCCCCGCGCCGTTCTCCCCGACGACACCGATCCGTTCACCCGCCCGCACCGAGAGGGACACCCGGTCGAGGAGGAGGCGATCACCGCGGGACACGGTCACCTCTCGCAGGGAGAGCTGAGTAGGCATAGACGGACCTCCGGAGCGGCAGCCGGCCACAGGTCGACGACGAGACGTCAAACGCAACCCACGTTGCGTTACGCTCAGCATGACAGAGTCCACCCCATTAACGCAACAGGAGTTGCATTTGCCTGCGGATGCCCCCTCCTCCAGCGCCCCCGGCACCGTGCGTCCCGGCGGACGCACCGCCCGCACCCGCGCCGCGGTGCGTGACGCCGTCCTTGCCGGCCTCGTCGAGCACGGCTATCCCGGGCTGAGCGTCGAATATGTGGCCGAGCACTCCGGCGTGCACAAGACCACGCTCTACCGGCGCTGGGGCGGCGTCGAAGGACTGGTGGCGGACGCCCTCGACCTGGCGGGCGAGGACAGCTGGACCCCGCCCGACACAGGCTCGCTGCGCGAGGACCTGCTGGCTCTGGCCCAAGAGGTCGTCGACACTTTCACAGACCCTGCGGGCGCGGCCGCCCCCACCGCCTTCATCACCGCCGCCTTCCAGTCCGAACGGGCCGCACAAGCGCTGCGCGGCTTCTATGCCGAGCGCTTCGGTCGCTGCGCGCCACTGATCGCACGCGCCGTGGAGCGTGGCGAGGCCCCGCCCGGCACCGACGCGGGCGCCGTCGCGCGAAGCGTGTCCGCCCCACTGTTCTTCCGGCTGTTCATCACCCGTGAGCCCGTCGACACGGCCGTCGCGGAAGAGGCCGCCGACAGTGTGCTCGCGGCCGTCCGTGCCGGGGTCTACGCCCCGTCGGCGGCCTGACCGCGGTCGGCCCGGGGACAACCCCGGGCCGGCCGTCAGACCGTCCAGGCCTGTTCTATCTCCACGACGTCGCCCGTGATCGCCGCGACGTCGGCCTCGGTCTGCGCCCGCAAGCCGAGCCTCTCCACCCGGTCCGCGCGGTATTTGCCGTGCTCGGCCACGGAGTTCCACATCGACAACACCAGGAACTCCTGGCCGGGCGCCTCGCCGAAGACGCCGCGCAGCATTCCGGGGGAGCCGGCCATCGCCGGATTCCACACCTTCTCCTGCATCAGGGTGAAGTGCTCGACCCGGTCCTCACGGACCCTGCAGTGGGCGAAGCGCACGACGTCCGCGTCGGTGAACTGTGGCCGGAAACCGACCTTCACATCGAAGCGATGCTCGAAGAGCCGTACCTGGGCGTTCTTGAACGTGCCGGCCTGCGAAGCCGCCAGCCTGTCATGCGAGCGCGCCATGAAGGAGTCGTAGAACGCCCGGCTCTCCCAGAATCCGAAGAGGTGCACCACATCGGAGCGCGCCCGGCTCCACCCTCCTCCCTGCCCCCGGAACCCGGGCTCACCGAGCAACCCCGCCCACTTCCGCTGCCCCCGCTCGAAGCCGCGGCGGTCCACCACGGTGCAGCGAATCCACTTGACCAGCACCGACCCATCGTACGGCTCAGGAAGTGGCCCGGGTCACGTACCGCAGGAGTACACGCGGGCGAGCGTCGCGGCCTCCCGCTCGTCCAGTTCGATCCGGAACTCGCTCCGCAGCACCTCCGTCAACTCCCCTTCCCCGACTTTCCGTTGTTCCATGGAACCGTCGGGACGTACGTTCGTGAGCATCGAACCCACGAGCGTCCGTCGTAGGGCCGGCTGCGCCTGCTGGACGACCGGCCTGGAGACGAACGGCGAACGCGGGTGCGTCGAAGTGAAGTGGTTCATCAGGACGTAGTCCACGGGAAAGCGGTCCTCTGGACCGATGGCGTAAAGGTCGGCCCAACCGTCCGACCGGAGCGTGCGCAGGACCCGTACGCCCTTCTCTTCACGCCCCATTCCAAACCTCCACTCCCCCTGCCCGGCTTCCGCACCGTCCCGCAGCGGCAGCGGCTCCATCAAGCCCTCACCACCGAAGCCGACATCGCACAGCCACTCCTCGCTGTCGGCCTCCACGCTCAGCGCCATGTGCGTGACCGGACGCAGGGTCTCGCTGCTCGCCCGCACCCGCGCGCCGAGCCCGGAGACGGAGAAACCCATGCGTTCGAGAGCCGCGGCCAGCAGGGAATTCTGCTCGTAGCAGTAGCCGCCGCGCCTGCGCGTCACCATCTTGTCCTGCAGTGCCTTGATGTCCAGCAGAACCGGGCGGCCGAGGATCACCTCGAGATTCTCGAAGGGAATCGCCGCCACATGACTGCGATGCACCGCCCGCAGCGTCTCCAGGTCCGGCCGGAAGGTCCCCTCGAACCCGATACGGGCCAAGTAGGCATCGAGGTCCAATTCCTCGCCGCACCATATGGAATTACTCATTCCCTGCCACCGCCTTCCAGTTGATCACCTCACTAGTATTCACACCCTGGTGCGGGGCCGGGTACACCGATGGGGGAGCCGGCAAAAGCCGGCTCCCCCATCGGTCACACGACGGTCAGTCGCTCGGGCGGAGCGCTGACCGGGCGATCAGCTGCAGCCGCTGGTCGAGCCGCAGCCCTCGCAGAGGTAGCAGCTTCCCGCACGGCGCATCTTGGTGCCGCACGAGAAGCACAGCGGCGCGTCCGCACTCAGGCCGAGCTGCATCTCCACCAGCTCGGTGGAGTTGTGCACCTGCTTCGGGGCCGGGGCCGCCGCGGCGGGCTGGGCCGGGACCTCGGGCTTGGGAGCCTCGACGTGACGCGGAGCGGACTGGGCGAGCCCCTCCACGTCGACCTCGTCGTCGGCCGCCTCGTACGACCCGGTGTCCAGGTGACGCTGACGCTCCTCGGCGGAGTGGATGCCGAGCGCCGAGCGCGTCTCGAAGGGCAGGAAGTCCAGCGCCAGGCGGCGGAAGATGTAGTCGACGATCGACTGCGCCATCCGCACGTCCGGGTCGTCCGTCATACCGGCCGGCTCGAAGCGCATGTTCGTGAACTTCGAGACGTATGTCTCCAGCGGCACGCCGTACTGCAGACCGACCGAGACGGCGATCGAGAAGGCGTCCATCATGCCCGCGAGGGTCGAGCCCTGCTTGGACATCTTCAGGAAGACCTCGCCCAGCCCGTCGTCCGGGTAGGAGTTGGCGGTCATGTAGCCCTCGGCACCACCCACCGTGAAGGAGGTAGTGATCCCCGGGCGGCCCTTGGGCAGGCGCTTGCGGACCGGGCGGTACTCGACGACCTTCTCCGCGGCGGCGGGGGCAGCAGCCTCGGGGGCCTTGGCCTGCTCCTTCTTCTTGGCGGAGAGCGGCTGACCGACCTTGCAGTTGTCGCGGTAGATCGCGAGCGCCTTCAGCCCGAACTTCCAGCCCTCGAAGTAGACCTCCTCGACCTCCTCGACGGTGGCCGACTCCGGCAGGTTCACGGTCTTGGAGATCGCACCCGACAGGAACGGCTGCGCGGCGGCCATCATGCGCACGTGACCCATGGCGGAGATCGCGCGCTCGCCCATCGCGCAGTCGAAGACCTCGTAGTGCCCGCTCTTCAGGCCCGGAGCGTCGATCACGTTGCCGTGCTCGGCGATGTGGGCGACGATCGCCTCGACCTGCTCCGGCTGGTAGCCGAGGCGCTTGAGCGCCTTGGGAACCGTGTTGTTCACGATCTGCATCGAGCCGCCGCCGACGAGCTTCTTGAACTTGACCAGGGCCAGGTCCGGCTCGACGCCCGTGGTGTCGCAGTCCATCATCAGGCCGATGGTGCCCGTGGGGGCCAGCACCGAGGCCTGGGCGTTCCGGAAGCCGTTCTTCTCACCGAGACGGACGACGTCCTGCCACGCCTCCGTCGCCGCGGCCCAGACCGGGGTGTCCAGGTCGTCCATGCGCAGGGCGGCGCCATTGGCGTCGGCGTGCTGCTTCATGACGCGCTTGTGGGCGTCGGCGTTGCGGGCGTAGCCCTCGTACGGGCCGACGACCTCGGCCAGCTCGGCGGAGCGCTTGTAGGAGGTGCCGGTCATCAGCGAGGTGATGGCACCGGCGAGCGCGCGGCCGCCGTCGCTGTCGTAGGCGTGACCGGTGGCCATCAGCAGGGCGCCGAGGTTGGCGTAGCCGATGCCCAGCTGGCGGAAGGCGCGGGTGGTCTCGCCGATCTTCTCGGTCGGGAAGTCGGCGAAGCAGATGGAGATGTCCATCGCCGTGATGACGAGCTCGACGACCTTGGCGAAGCGCTCGGCGTCGAACGACTGGTTGCCATTGTCGTCGTCGCGCAGGAACTTCATGAGGTTGAGCGAGGCGAGGTTGCACGAGGAGTTGTCCAGATGCATGTACTCGCTGCACGGGTTGGACGCGGTGATCCGGCCCGACTCCGGCGAAGTGTGCCAGTGGTTGATCGTGTCGTCGTACTGGATGCCCGGGTCGGCGCAGGCCCAGGCCGCCTCGGCCATCTTGCGGAAGAGGCCCTTGGCGTCGATCTCCTCGATGACCTCGCCGGTCATCCGGGCGCGCAGACCGAACGTCGAGCCGCTCTCGACGGCCTTCATGAACTCGTCGTTGACCCGGACCGAGTTGTTGGCGTTCTGGTACTGGACGGAGGTGATGTCGTCCCCGCCCAGGTCCATGTCGAAGCCGGCGTCGCGCAGGGCGCGGACCTTCTCCTCCTCCTTCACCTTGGTCTCGATGAAGGCCTCGACGTCCGGGTGGTCGACGTCGAGCACGACCATCTTGGCCGCGCGGCGGGTAGCACCACCCGACTTGATCGTTCCGGCGGAGGCGTCGGCGCCGCGCATGAAGGAGACGGGACCGGAGGCGTTGCCGCCGGAGGAGAGCAGCTCCTTGGAGGAGCGGATGCGGGAGAGGTTCAGGCCGGCGCCGGAGCCGCCCTTGAAGATCATCCCCTCTTCCTTGTACCAGTCGAGAATCGACTCCATGGAGTCGTCGACGGACAGGATGAAGCAGGCGGAGACCTGCTGCGGCTGCTTGGTGCCGACGTTGAACCAGACCGGCGAGTTGAAGCTGAAGACCTGGTGCAGCAGGGCGTAGGTCAGCTCGTGGTCGAAGATCTCGGCGTCCGCGGGGGAGGCGAAGTAACCGTGCTCCTCGCCGGCCGCGCGGTAGGTCTTCACGACGCGGTCGATGAGCTGGCGGAGGCTGGACTCGCGCTCGGGCGAACCGGTGGCGCCACGGAAGTACTTGCTGGTGACGATGTTGACCGCGTTCACCGACCAGAAGTCGGGGAACTTCACGCCGCGCTGCTCGAAGTTGATCGAGCCGTCGCGCCAGTTGGTCATGACGACGTCACGACGCTCCCAGACCACCTCGTCGTACGGGTGCACGCCGGGGGTCGTGTGGATGCGTTCGATGCGCAGACCCTTGCCGCCCTTGTTTCCCTTGGAGCGGGAACCTCGTGCCGGGCCGCTCGTCGTCTCGGTCATGCCGCCTCCCTCTACGGGCAAAACGCCCTTATGCGCCTAATTCTTCCGGGGCGCGATGTGTTCTGTCACCCGGCTGCGCTCAGCGCGCCGGGCAGGTCTGATGTGCGGCCGCTCAGTCGACGGCCACGGCGGGCGCCGGGACTTCGGCATCCGCGACGGGACCGTCCGGGTCCGCCGCGGACGCACCCTCGGCGCGGCGGACACCGTCGCGGAGCTCCGCGACGGCGGCCTCGAAGTCCTCGAGCGAGTCGAACGCCTGGTACACCGACGCGAACCGCAGATACGCGACGAGGTCGAGGTCCTTGAGCGGGCCGAGTATGGCGAGCCCGACGTCGTGCGTGGAGAGCTCGGCGCTGCCCGTGGCGCGCACCGCCTCCTCGACCCGCTGGCCGAGCTGGGCCAGGGCGTCCTCGGTGACCGGGCGGCCCTGGCACGCCTTACGCACCCCGGAGATCACCTTGTTGCGCGAGAAGGGCTCGGTGACCCCGCTCCGCTTGATCACCATGAGTGACGCGGTCTCCACGGTCGTGAACCGACGGGAGCAGTCGGGGCACTGGCGGCGTCTACGGATCGAACAGCCGTCATCGGTGGTCCGGCTGTCGACGACTCGACTGTCGGGGTGCCTGCAGAAGGGGCAGTGCATGGCTCTCCACCCTCCTTCACCCTCGAGAAACCTCGAAAAAAACGTGCACAAGCCTCGGCCACGGCGGGCCCGCAGGGGCTCTCGCCGAGCAGCCCCCAGCATAGGCGATGGCCGCGGCCCCGAATGACCGGGAGGGCCCATCGACCACAACTTGTGGGTAGCTGTCGCCATCAAACCACTAGATCTGGTGCCGGGCGGCGAACCGTCTCCACCGCGTGTCGCCCCGGGAAAGCCGGACACGACCCTACGAAGGGGCCCCGAAGGCAGCCCCAGCGGGGCGCGGGTGTCACACTGGCACCACGGCGCGGCGTTCCCGCGCGGTATCGGACGGACCCTCCCGACCGGCTACCGTCCGGCTTGGACGGACGCCGACAAACCGGGGCGGCTCAGCACCGAAGAGTACCGTAATGGGACGAATTGATCTCCGTCCGTACACCCTCCCAACTGATCACGTCAGCGAATCCCCGATATTTCACTCGAACGTGTGTTTGGCGCAACCTTTCGAAAGCAACTACCGTTGTCCAGCTAGGGAGAGAACATCTCGAGAGGGGCCGACGTGACCACCACCGCAGACAGCGCCACCATCACCGCCCAGGACCGCTCCCAGAACCGACTCGACCAGGCACACCCGATGAACGACGCAGCCATGAACGCCGAGGGGCAGAAGCCGGCCCGCTCGCTCCCTGGACGGCCCCCGGGCATCCGGGCGGACAGCTCCGGGCTCACCGACCGGCAGCGCCGTGTGATCGAGGTGATCCGGGACTCCGTCCAGCGCCGTGGGTACCCACCATCCATGCGTGAGATCGGCCAGGCGGTGGGGCTCTCCAGCACATCCTCGGTCGCCCACCAGCTCATGGCTCTCGAACGGAAGGGGTTCCTGCGCAGGGACCCCCACCGCCCCCGGGCCTACGAGGTGCGCGGCTCCGATCAGCCGAGCACGCAGCCGACCGACACCACCGGCAAGCCCGCGGCCTCGTACGTCCCGCTGGTCGGCCGGATCGCCGCAGGTGGCCCCATCCTGGCCGAGGAGTCGGTGGAGGACGTCTTCCCCCTCCCTCGCCAACTGGTGGGTGACGGCGAGCTGTTCGTCCTGAAGGTCGTCGGCGACTCCATGATCGAGGCCGCCATCTGTGACGGCGACTGGGTGACCGTACGCCGCCAGCCGGTCGCGGAGAACGG
Organism: Streptomyces sp. NPDC026206; assembly: GCF_040638465.1. NCBI lineage: Bacteria > Bacillati > Actinomycetota > Actinomycetes > Kitasatosporales > Streptomycetaceae > Streptomyces > Streptomyces sp. NPDC026206. Next base: position 8,249 of record NZ_JBEZYL010000002.1, on the reverse strand, counting down.
TGACATCGTGGCCGCCATGCTCGACGGCGAGGCGACCGTCAAGCGATTCAAGCGCGAGGACGGCCACGTCTGGCTGCTCCCGCACAACGCCGCCTACCAGCCGATTCCCGGCGACGAGGCCACCATCCTGGGCAAGGTCGTGGCGGTACTGCGGCGGGTGTGAAGCCACGCACGGCAAGACCGGGCCCCGGAACCACTGCGCCGGTTCCGGGGCCTGCCTTTTGAATGCCTTGTGCGTTACGCCCGGTCAGCGCTTTGTGTTGCGCCTTAGCCGCCGCTGCTTTCGCGAGCGTGCCAGATCGGCGCGGCGGGGTCGCTCCATCGGCGGCCGCGGTTACCGGACCGCCGGTGAAACCCCGCCCCTAACGCCCGTCGGCCTTCGCCGCCGCGTCGATCGCGGCCAGGGAGCGCCGCACCTGGTTACGGTCCGTGGTGTACCAGAAGTCCGGCATCGAGGCCCGCAGGAACGAGCCGTAGCGGGCCGTGGCGAGTCTGGGGTCGAGCACCGCGACCACACCCCGGTCCCCCGACGCGCGCACCAGCCGGCCCGCCCCCTGCGCCATGAGCAGCGCCGCGTGCGTCGCGGCCACGGCCATGAAGCCGTTGCCGCCCGCGTCCTCCACCGCCCGCTGGCGAGCGCTCATCAGCGGATCGTCCGGCCGCGGGAACGGCACCCGGTCCATCACGACGAGCTGGCAGCTCGGGCCGGGAACGTCCACGCCCTGCCACAGGGACAGAGTGCCGAAGAGGCATGTACGGGTGTCCGCGGCGAAGGTCCGGATGAGCTCGCCCAGCGTTTCCTCGCCCTGCAGCAGGATCGGCATGTCCAGCCGGCCACGCAGCTCCTCGGCGGCGGCCTGCGCCGCCCGCATCGAGGAGAAGAGGCCGAGCGTGCGGCCGCCGGCGGCCTCGATGAGCTCCGCGAGCTCGTCGAGCATGTCCGTCCGGCTGCCCTCACGGCCCGGCTGCGCCAGGTGCCTGGCGACATACAGGATGCCCTGCTTCGGATAGTCGAACGGCGAGCCGACGTCGACGCCCTTCCACTCCGGGCAGTCCTCACCCTCGACGCCCTCGGGCGCGAGGCCCAGGGAGGCGCCGACGCCGTTGAAGTCGCCGCCGAGCTTGAGCGTGGCCGAGGTGAGCACCACCGACCGCTCGCTGAAGAGTTTCTCCCGCAGCAGCCCCGAGACCGAGAGCGGCGCGACCCGCAGCGAAGCCCCGAAGCGGTCGTGGCGCTCGTACCAGACGACGTCGTACTCCGATCCCTCCACGATGCGCTCGGCGACCGCGTGGATGCTCTCCACTGCGGCGAGGGCCTGCTTGCGGACCGCGTCCTCGTCCTGGACGGACTTGTCCCGGGTGTTGCCCAGAGCCGTGATGACCGTGCGCGCCGCGTCACGCAGCGCCATCAGGCAGTAACCGAGCTCCTCGGGGACCTCCTCCAGCCGGCCGGGCAGGGCCAGCTCCATCAGCCGCTCGAAGCTCTCGGCCGCCGTCTGCAGGGCGTCCGCCGCCTTCTCGTCGACGAGCTTGGCGGCCCGCCGCACGGCCCGGTTGACCTGGCCCGGGGTGAGCTCGCCGGTGGCGACACCGGTGACCCGGGAGACCAGCTCGTGGGCCTCATCGACGATCAGGACCTCGTGGCTGGGGAGCACCGGCGCGCCCTCGATCGCGTCGATGGCGAGCAGCGCGTGATTGGTGACCACGACGTCGGCGAGCTTGGCCCGCTCACGGGCGGCCTCGGCGAAGCACTCGGCGCCGTACGCGCACTTCGACGCGCCCAGGCACTCACGGGAGGTGACGGACACCTGCGACCAGGCGCGGTCCGAGACGCCGGGCGTGAGATCATCGCGGTCGCCGGTCTCGGTCTCGTCCGACCAGTCGCGCAGCCGCAGCAGGTCCTTGCCCAGCTTGCTGGAGGGTGCCGCCGCCTCGAAGGGATCAAAGAGCCCCTCCTCCTCTTCCTGGGGCACGCCCTCGTGGAGCCGGTGCAGGCAGAGGTAGTTGGAGCGGCCCTTGAGCATGGCGAACTCCGGGCGGCGGCGCAGCTGCGGATGCAGCGCGTCGACCGTGCGCGGAAGGTCGCGCTCGACGAGCTGGCGCTGCAGCGCGAGCGTGGCCGTCGCGACGACCACGCGCTCGCCGTGGGCGAGCGCCGGGACGAGATAGCCGAGCGACTTACCGGTGCCGGTACCCGCCTGTACGAGCAGGTGGGAGTTGCCGTCGATGGCGGCGGCGACGGCTTCGGCCATGGCGACCTGGCCGGGCCGCTCGGTGCCCCCGACGGCGGTGACGGCGGCGTGCAGCAGGTCGGGGAGGGAAGGCGAGGAGGTGGCAGTCATAGCGTTGCCAGCCTACGGGGCGGCACTGACATCGCGGGCCGTGATGGCTCTCCCGGTGCCCCCGTCGATACGTTCCAAGGGCAGCCGACGGAGCGTCCCCGCAAGGCGGAGGCGGGCCGCAGCGGCCGACGCGACCGGAGCCCAGTGGACCTGGATGGGCACCAGCGGACCCCGGTGGACGTCTAGAGGACGGCACGCAGGGCGCGGTCGCGGATCATCAGAGCCGCCCGCTTGTCGGGCAGCTCCACCTCGCCCGTCATCCGGAACCCCGCGCCGAGGAAGGCCGCCGCGGAGGGGACGTTGCGCAGATCCGGTTCCCCGACGACGCGGCCGCAGGGCGGCCGGCGGTCGAGGACGAGATCGGCGACAGTGCGCAGCAGGAGGGTGCCCAGGCCGTGGCCACGGTCGGCGGTCCTGCCGATGAGGAAGTGGATCCCCGTGTCGTGCGGCCGGGCCGGATAGTGGCGGGCGATCGGGTCGAGATCGGCGCGGTAGAGCTCCCAGTAGCTCATGGGGACTCCCCCGAGCACCCCCAGGCAGGGAACGCTGCGCCCGTCGCCGTCGAGCTGCGCGCGCAGATGGCCCGCGGTGGCGGTGTCGGGCCCGGCCAGGCCCCAGAACGCCTCGACTGCCGGATCGTTCATCCACTGCGTGACCAGCCCCAGGTCACGCTCGATGCGCACCGGTACGAGCTGGAACGGACCCGCGTCCGTGCTGACAGGTCCCCAGTCGGCGAGGCCGTCCAGAAGGTCGGACCCGTGGGGCGGGCCCGGCGCAGGGGCGGCCCCCGGGTGGTCGCAGGCGATGAACTCGATGAGTTCCTCGGTCAGCCGGAGGTCGACCGTGTCGATGCTGTCCTCGCTGTGGGAGCAGCCGGGGAGGGGGTCCGTCAGCGGGTCGAAGGCCGGCACACCCGCTGCCTCGTTCCACTCGGTGCTCATGCCCCTCACCCCGCCGTCTGGGCAAGAGGGTTGGCGATGGTGACGTACACGGACTGGGTGTCCACCGGTCCGACGAGCTCGTCGAGCCCCCGAAGCCTGGTCAGCATGTTGGCCTTGCAGCGCAGGGTGGGTGCGTGGAGGAAGCGCTCGGCCAGGGTGGAGCTGGTCCGGGCGGGTCCGGTGGCGGCCTCCTTGAAGAAGCGGCGCAGGGCGGCGAGCAGGACCTGCTCGTCGGCCAGGCTCTGCGAGCCGAACGCACCGATCAGCCCGAGGACGTTGTTGATGCCGAGGTAGTAGAAGAACCGCTCGTCCACGACCTCGTCGGCCACGAAGGTGTCGCTCTCCCGGCCGATGCCGGGAAGCCTTTGGTCGAGGGCGGCACGCTGGGACTCACGGAAGTAGTAACCCTGGTTGTCGCGGAAACGCCCGCCGACCGGCCAGCCGTCGGCGTCCAGCAGGACGAGCGTGTTCTGCTGGTGCGCCTCCAGCGCGATGCCCGCCTCGCCGTCCAGCCAGAGCATGGGCCGTACGACGGCGTCCAGGTAGCGCAGGAACCACTCGGCGGCGACGGCACCGGTGGGGCGCCCGGTGCGGTAGGCGAGCCGGCCGATGGTGTGCGCGAGGCGGGAGGACATGGCCGGCTGCCCGCTCTGGCCCTGCTCGCCGGGCCACGGCCGGGGGGAGGCGAGCCCGGCGACGCACACGGCGTCGTCGCCGGGGCCGAAGGGGTTGTGCCGGATGACGGCGTCGATGCCGGGCAGGGGCGTGCCGTCGGGGGCGTCGACCGCCAGCCAGGCGGGGTCGCGGACGATGTCGAAGCCGAGGCCGCCGGGGCAGGCTGCCCGCCACCGCTCGGCGAGGCCGCCGCGCAGCAGGCGGTGCACCTCGACGCCGCGCCACAGCTCCTTGCGGAGGTTCTCCCGGCGCGAGTTGGTGATGCGCAGGCCGAGGGAGAGCTTGAGCATGGCGGGCGCGCCGGGCCGGTGCACCGTGCGTACGGATGACGTGGGGTACCAGGGCTCGCCGCGGGCGCCGAGGTCGTGGAGCAGCCCGGCCTCGAAGAGCGCGGCCACGGCTGGGCGGTGGTGGAGGTCGCGGGCCTGCCAGGGGTGGGCCGGCAGGGCCACGGTGTCGGGCGGAAGTTCCAGTTCCAGGCCGGGTCCGGCTAGGCGGGCGGCCAGGGTGGGGGCGTCGACGGCGCGGCCGCGCTCGGTCCACGCCGAGTCCGTGGCCAGTACGGAACGGTGGACGGCGAGCCAGTGCAGGGGGAAGCGGCCGCGCAGTTCGGGTGAGTAGTCGAACGCTTCGGCGTCGGAGAGGCCCTCGCGGCTCTTGGGGGCGGGGTGCAGGGGGTGCCCGAGGAGCAGGGACTGTTCGCTGTAGAGGAAGAGGTCTCCGGCGTCCGGGTCGGCGGGCCGTTGGCGCCGGTGCGCGAGGAACAGGGCGGTGCGCCGCGCCGAGTCGGCGACCCGGGCCACGAGGTCGGCACCGTCCTCTGCGGGCGCCCGGCCGGTCTGTGCTGACCGGTGGGCGGCCTCGCGGCCGAGCAGGGCGGCCAGGGTGACGGCGTCGAAGGCGGGGGCGTCGTCGGGGCCGCCGGTGAGGGTGACCCGGCCGAAGCGGTGCCAGCCGGTGGCCGACCAGTAGCGCACGGGGACGGTCAGGGGGATGCCGCTGGCGTTGAGCGGCAGGTACAGGATGTCGCCGTGGGGACGGGGGATGCCGTTCTCCCGCACCCAGCAGCGCAGCAGGCTCTCCACGGCGGCGGCGTCGCCGGCGGTGCGCGGGTCGGGGTGGTCCAGGGGGTCGCCGGCGCCGGGGAAGCCGGGGTCCGGAGTCCCGCCGCGGTGGCCGGCCGGACGGGGCACCACCAGGGACCGGTCGGGGCCCGCGGTGGACGCGTCGGCGGGGCGGGGTGCGTTCATGCGGTTGTGCGGCGGGCATGTCGCGGCGTTCCGGCCGGGGATGCGGCGCCTTCCTCCTTCGGCGTTCTCGGGGCGGTGATCCGGTGGGCTGTGCGGGAGACCTCGGCGATGGCGTCGCACAGCCGGTCGAGGACGGCTTCCGCCTGTTCGTCGGTGATGGTGAGGGGCGGCAGCAGGCGGACGACGCAGGAGTGACGGCCGCCCAGTTCGACGATCAGCCCGCGCCGCAGACACTCCTGCTGCACGGCGGCGGCCAGCGCGGGGGCGGCGGGGAGCGGACCGGTGGCCGGGGAGCCGGGACCCGGCGCCGCCGCGGCGTCGACGAGCTCGATGCCGGTCATCAGGCCCCGGCCCCGTACGTCGCCGACGCAGTCGTGTTCCCGTACCAGCGGCCGGAGCCGGTCGAGCATGCGCTCGCCGAGCAGGGCCGCGCGCCCGGCCAGTGCGTTCTCCCGGACGTACTTGAGGGTCGCGGTGCCCGCGGCCATGGCGAGCTGATTGCCGCGGAAGGTGTCGGCCCGGTCGCCGGGACGCCCGGCGCCGAGGTCCTCGTGGTGGACGATGACGGCGAGGGGGAGACTGCCGCCGATGGCCTTGGACATGACCATCACGTCCGGGACGATCCCGCTGTGCTCGACGGCCCAGAAAGCTCCCGTCCGGCCGACCCCCGTCAGCGTCTCGTCGGCGATCAGGGCGATGGCCCGGGCCGTGGTGATCTCGCGCATGGCGCGCAGCCAGGCGTCGGGTGCGGGAAGGACCCCGCCCTCGCCCTGCACCGGCTCGACGATCACCGCGGCCGGGTCGTACAGGCCGCTGCCGGGATCGTCGAGCAGGGACGCCGCCCAGCGCGCCGACAGCTGTCGGCCGGCCTCGCCGCCGACCCCGAACGGGCAGCGGTAGTCCTGCGGGAACGGCAGCCGCGCGGCCCGCACGCCTGGCGCCGCGGCCGGTGACCCGCCGGACGTCCCGTGGCAGGCGCCGGAGAACGCCAGCAGGCCGTCGCGGCCGGTCGCGGCCCGTACGAGGTCGAGCGCGGCCTCCAGCGCGTCGGTGCCGGCCGGTCCGCAGAACCGGATCCGGGCCGAGTCGGCGAGGCCGCGCGGGAGCGTGGCGAACAGCTCGCCGGTGAAGGCGTCCCGCACGGGGGTGGCCAGGTCCAGGGCCTGCAGCGGTGCACCGGAATCGAGGACGGAGCGGATGGCTTCGAGCACCACCGGGTGGTTGTGGCCGAGCGCCAGTGTGCCCGCTCCCGACAGGCAGTCGAGGTAGCGGCGGCCGTCGGCGCCCTCGATCGTCAGCCCCCGGGCGCGCACCGGCACGATGGGCAGCGACCTCGCGTACGTACGGGCCGCGGGCTCGCGTGCGGACTGCCGCCGCAGGATGCCCGCATGACCTGCGGGCGGAGCCGCTAAGGGCGTGGGCGGCGGTAGTCGGGTCGGGGCCATGGCTCGGGTACCTCCTCCTGCCGCTGAACGATGGTCGGGTGTCCCCCGTACGTACCAACGACGCCGAGAGCTGCGGATCACGGCCCGGATCAAGATCCTTCATTGCGGAACCGTGGACCCGCCCGTGCCCGTCTCCCTCGGCACCGGCATAGTGGGGCCCTGCCCCGCGCCGGGGCGGTGCATGACAAGTTCACAACATTCCGCGCACATAGCGGACATTCGCCCAGAGCGAGTGCACATCACAGGGGGAGTCCACTCCATGCCATCGAAACGCCGGCCGGCCCTGGCGGCCGCCGCCCTCGCCGCCGCTCTGGCGCTGACCGCCACCGCGTGCGGCCCGTCCGACGACAAGGCCACCGGCGAGGCGAAGCCCAGCGCGACCGCCGGTCAGAAGGGCGACGACTTCCCCAGCCTTCCCAAGGGGATCCCCACCCAGGACCTGGAGAAGTGGAAGAAGAAGTGGAAGGACGGGGCCTGGAAGAACTGGGACAAGGACCAGTGGCTGCGTGAGGCCCGCGACTTCATCAACCCCATCATCGAGGGCCACTGGAAGCCCGACACGATGAAGGACGCGCGCGCCAGCGACAAGACGCTCGCCACCCAGGGCGCCCCGGGCACGGTACCGGGCGGCGGTTCCACCGATCAGGGCGTCACCGACGCCGAGCCGCGGCCGGTCCAGGCCAAGGCCGTCGGCCTGCCGTACCACAACAACGCCGCCCCGGTCGGCAAGGTCTTCTTCGACGGCCCCGAGGGCCACATGGTCTGCTCGGCGACGGTCGTCAAGGACCCGGCACACCCCGGCAAGTCGAACATGGTGTGGACCGCGGGTCACTGCGTGCACGCCGGCAAGAAGGGCGGCTGGTACCGCAACATCGCCTTCGTGCCGTCGTACAACGACAAGGGCCTGCCGGGCGCGCAGGTCAACAGCGCGCCGGTGACGGACGTCGCTCCGTACGGCGTGTGGTGGGCGGACTGGGCGCAGACGTCCGCGCAGTGGATCACGCAGGGCGCCGAGACCGGTGGCGCCGGCGCCCCCTACGACTTCTCCGTCCTGCACGTGAAGTCGGAGAACGGCAACGGCAAGTCGCTGGAGGAGACGGTCGGCAACGCCCTGACCGTCGACTTCAGCACCCCGCAGGTGAAGTCCATCCAGAGCATGGGTGCCTGGGGCTACCCGGCCGCCCCGCCCTTCGACGGCCAGAAGATGTACGACTGCGTCGACAAGCCGGGCCGTCTGACCATCGAGCCCTCGCAGCCGACGATGTACCGCATCGGCTGCACGATGACCGGTGGTTCGTCCGGTGGCGGCTGGTTCGCCAAGGGCGCCGACGGCAAGGTGGTGCTCGTCTCGAACACCTCGATCGGCCCCTCCAACAGCACCTGGCTGGCGGGCCCGCGCCTGGGTCCGGAGGCGAAGGGCGTCTACGACGCGCTCAGCCAGAAGTTCGCGAACAAGCAGTAGTTCGCCCACAGGCGGTAGCAGAACGAACGCAAGAGGCCCGCCCCCACCACGTAGGGGCGGGGCGGATGGGGTGGGACGGGGACGGGCCCGCCGCGGGGACGGAACCCAGCAGCGACCCGGCGGGTTACGCGGGC